>CAIYLW010000036.1 GCA_903927185.1 uncultured Bacteroidota bacterium | reverse complement strand
TAATATATATAATACATTTATATAAATTAGTTTATTTGCTTGTCTTCATCATTTCAAACTTTCCATTCATCAACACTTTAGCAGAGGATTGTGTAGCTGATTTTATTTTAACTGTTTTCACTTTCCCATCAACCCAGCTTAGATCAATTTCATAATTACCTCTGGCTTTTAAACCCCTTACTTCACCTGTTGGCCAAGCTTTGGGAAGTGCTGGTATTAATTCTATATATTCTGCGTTGGATTGAACTAGCATTTCAGCAACTGCTGCTGCTCCACCAAAATTTCCATCAATCTGAAATGGCGGATGTGCATCAAACAAATTAGGATAAGTTCCTCCACCATTGGAGTAATTTTCTCTGATCTCATCTGGAGCTACATACTTTAATAATTCCCGATACATTTTATAGGCATGATCACCATCCTTTAAACGCGCCCATAAATTAATCCGCCAACCCTTCGACCAGCCAGTTGTTTCATCCCCCTTAATTTCGAGGGTTCTTTTTGCAGCTGCAGCTATGATCGGTGTCTTTTCTATGGTAACGTGTGTGCCAGGAAACAAGCCATATAAATGACTTTGATGCCGATGCTTCGGATCTGAATCTTCCCAATCGTAATACCACTCCTGAAGGTTTCCTTTTTTACCTACTTGATAGGGATGAAGATTATTCAAAGCGGTATTTACCTTAGCTGCAAATTCGTTGTCGGTTTTTAATACCTGTTGCGCAGCAACTATGTCTAAAAATAATTCTCTGATCATTGCAAGATCTGCTGTGCCACCAAACATGGTTGATCCTACATAACCATTTGGTGTTTTGAAAGTGTTTTCTGGTGAAGTGGATGGTGAAGTTATATATTGCCCACTGCTATCTTTCACCAACCATGCCAAACAAAACTCTGCAGCACCCTGCATCAGCGGATAAGCTTTTTGTTCTAAAAATTGTTTGTCCTGAGTAAATAAATAATGCTCCCATAAATGAGCTGACGCCCATGTTCCCCCCATTGCCCAGTTTGCCCAGCTAGGATCACCATTTCCAAAATTTCCTACTGGATTAGACATCGCCCAGATATCCGAATTATGATGTACTGCCCAACCTGGCATATTATAAAAAGTTTTAGCTGTGATCCTTCCGGTCTTAGCAAGATTGCCAATAAATTGTAAAAAAGGTTGATGCATTTCAGAAAGATTGGTATTCTCCGCCAACCAATAATTTTCTTCAGCATTAATATTCATGGTATAGTTACTGGACCATGGTGGTTGAATATAGGGATTCCATAAGCCCTGCAAATTTGCTGGTACTGCATTTGTTCTGGAACTGCTAATTAATAAATAACGTCCATATTGAAAATACAAGGTCTCTAAATATGGATCAGCTGCACCTGTTGCATATCTTTTTAAACGTTTATCAGTCGGTAGATTAACGGTGTCTTTATTGGCAAGCTTTAATTGAACGCGATTGAAAAATGTTTGATAATCTTTGATATGACTTTTTTTGATCTCATTCCATCCTGTTTGATAGGCTTTGTTAAGTTCTGCAGCCGCTATAGCTACATTGTCCAAACCTTTTGTAACAGGATCTTTATCAAATCCGTTAAAACTTGTGGCCATAGATACATAAACGGTTGCTTCAGTTCCTTCAGATAAACTGATGGTAGAATCTGTCTTTGTTATTTTGCCAGTATTGCTTTGAATTTTAATATCTGCAGAAAATCTTGTCCCTTTCTTTGGATCAAAGGAAACAGCATCTTTTGCTTTTTTAACATAACTAGGATCTGCTTTTACAGGCGCTGCCCCCTGAATAGTGATCATATTGTTAGAGGTTGATCTCTGAAATTTCAATAATGATTCAAATCCAATCGTAAATCCTAATGCTCCAGGTGTTTTACTAGTAAAATGTATTGCAAAGATTTTATCTGGGTTTGATACTAAATATTCTCTTTCTATCACATTGCTGTTAGATGTTGTTTTTACTTTTGCAATAGCCTGATCCAGGTCCAGCTCACGATAATAATCATTGATGTAGGGGTCATCATTCATTTTAATCAACATCGTTCCTAAGGGTGCATAAGATTCTGAAAATTTTCCCTGAATTTTTTTAATGAGTTGTTCTGCTTTTTTATAATTTTTCTCCAGTAAAGCCTTACGTACATCTGGTAAATGTTTATAAGCTGTTGGATTCATATTTGCATTTACTGGTTCCCCAGACCATAGTGTTAGATCATTCAGGTAGATTTTATCCGTTGAGATTCCTCCAAATACAGTGGCACCTTGTGTGCCATTACCTAGTACTAATGTTTCCTCAAAATAATTTGCAGGACTTTCGTACCATAATTTCATTGGAGCCTGAATAGTGGAGGCAGGAGACACTGATATAGTAGTTGGAGTATTTTTTGTTTTCTTTATTTGTTTTTTTTGAGCGAATAAAAAAAAAGGTAATGATATTATAGTTGTAACTAATAAAAAACTGTTTAATTTATTTTGTTTCATCAAAAGGTACTTTATTGAATTCTTTAATAATGGATCATTGATTGGAAGAAGTCTTGAATGATTTTCTCTTTATCAAAATTTTCCCAAATAGTAATTTTTCGAACAACTTCAGGTTGCTCAACCCAGTTTTTATCGATCATAATAGGGCAAGGTATCAGGGATGATTTAGCCCAAGTTGGATTCTTAACAATTGCAACTGCCGCCATATCAAATAAAGCTCTTGAAGGAGGGGTGCCATAATATTCAACATGCTCAAAAAGGTCAATTGAGTAATCTCCAAACCTAAAAAAATTGCCACCATGTCTGCCCTGAACTGGAGAAGTGATTTTGGGCCCTGCTTCTTTCATATTTTCTAAAGCTTGATTTTTGGTTATGCTTACAGCATCTGTACCAGAAGATTTTCCATATCGTACAGTAACCATTTCAAAATCTATATTTGTTTTTAAGACATAATTCATAGATGGGATATCGTTCAATAAATTATATTCCCCTGGCTCTGGATAATTCCCTCCTAACCACACTAAACGAATATGTGTAGCAATAGTTGAATCTTTTTTTAATGCTAAAGCGATATTAGTAAGTTTCCCAACAGCTATCACAATTAACTTATCTTTCTTGTGTTTCTTAGCTTCACTAATAATAAAATTTACCCCTTTAAATCCGTCAAATTCAGGATTTGAAAGGTCTTTTCCAATTTCAGTAAATGAACCATTGGCACCCCTTAATAAAGGTATTTTATCTGCTACTTTGCAAAGTTTCATAACTCGTTCCGCTTCTGCAAATTGCTCATTTATGTTTCCACCGTTTTCAGTAGCATTTACTGTTACAGCTTTTGTATCAAATAATTTGCTATTGAAAAATAGATAAGCCATAGCATGTTGGTCATCCAATTCATTATTTGCATCGGTATCAAAAATGACCGACATTTTTTTTGTTTTCGGGTTCCTCTTTTGGGCATTGCCAATAAATCCGCTAGCTATAAAAATAAAAAGCAGAAAGAATTTTAATGCCAATAATTTTTTCATCATGCTGTGATATTATTTGGTATTGATAATTTTCTCATTTGGATATTTTCAGACTTTAAATGCAATATTAGATCTTAGTTATATTAGTATAGCTTTCAATATATAGTTCTTCCACTTTGGTTCTGGCCCAGGCGGTTTTACGTAAAAATTTTAGGCTTGATTGTATACTTGGATTGTCAAGAAAACAATTGATGCGTATACGTTTCCCTAATTCCTCCCAACCATATTGATTTACTAAGAAAGTTACAACCATTTCTAGTGTTTTCCCATGCAAAGGATCAGGGCTCTTTGTTTTTTCCATGCATCAAATATAATTGTGATTTATGATGATTTTCATTCTGTTGTTATCCTGCATATATGTAACCGCAACCATGCTCTTGCGCTCTTCCTAAAGCCCAGACACCTGAAGGGACTAATTGTACACCTGGAAGCAAATGCTTGATCCATTCTGAATAAACATCTACAGGAGTTAAATTCATTTTTTCTGCAATCGTTTTTGTGAGCTTTTTTGTAGCAAGGTCACATACACAAAACAGGGCTCCTCTTTCTTGTAATTTTTTCATACCCTGAATGTCTGGTAATGGGAAATCCCCGGGTTTTGGATCATAATATAAATTCCTTACACTTGGCTTTTGAGTTTGAGAGTCGGTGACTTTTAATACACTGCCTAGTTGATATTTGTCCCAAATTACATCGTCATATCCTAAACCACTTGCTCCGTGTCTGAAAACAGTTACTGCAGTAATATCTTTGTCTGTGCTTCCAGTTTGGTTATTTGTTTCGTAATAGGCCCAGTTCCAAATTACAGGAAATCCATTATTTGGCATTGCGCCATCATATACAATGCGATGCTTGCCCTTGATATTTTTAAACCAATCATCAGCATCATCTAATTGGTCTGGGAAAAACCTTGAATCATTCGCGTAAATTGGGTTAGTTAAAATAGATAAACTACTCGCAGTAACACCCATGGCCATGGCACTGATGAAATTTCTTCTGGTATTTATTTCCTTCTTATTCATTGTTTGAATTAATTAGTAATTGTAATTTACCATTTTATCTCATTTATTACTGTATAATTGATACAGCTATTTTTGGTTAAGATGTAAAGACATGGTACCAATGAAATACTTGTTAACTTTATTTTAAAGCATTAATAGAAAAGGCTTATCAAATTGTATTTTCATATTAGTTTTTGAAAGAACATAACAAAATGAAAGAAATTTTAAATGAATGGGGAAGGGAAAGGGTCCCTTTTATTTTTTTGATAGACTTCGAATCTAATAAACCTTTATGTTGGAAACTAGATAATCAGAAATCTCCTTTTAAAATTAATTTTCAAGGGGTTAAAAATTACAAAAAAGAGCAACATGACTCTAAAAATTCAAGTATTACTTTTAAGAAATATCCGATTAGTATTGGAGAATATCAATTAAAATTTGAAGAAGTTAAAAATAATTTACTTTATGGTAATAGTTTCCTTGTTAATCTTACTACTTCAACACCCATTGATTTAGAGTTAAGCCTGGAAGAAATATTTTATAATGTACATGCAAAGTATAGTTGCTGGCTTGAAAACGAATTTGTCTGTTTCTCTCCAGAAACTTTCATCACTATTAAAGACGGAGCTATTTTTTCTTATCCAATGAAAGGAACTATTGATGCTACAATATATGATGCAAAAAATATACTTTTAAATGATAGTAAAGAAATTGCAGAGCATGCAACAATTGTTGACTTAATTAGAAATGATTTGAGTCTAGTGTCTGACAACGTTGAAGTATCAAAGTTTAGGTTTTATGAAGAAATACAAACACAAGATGGAATTATTGGTCAGATCAGTTCAGAAATTTCTGGAACATTGCCTAATAATTATCATGAACAAATTGGCGATATAATTTTTAAACTTTTGCCAGCCGGCTCTATATCCGGTGCTCCAAAACAAAAAACTATAGAAATTATAAAAAAAGTAGAAGGAATAGATAGAGGTTATTATACTGGTATAGCTGGTTATTTTGATGGTGAAAATCTTGATAGTTGTGTATTGATCAGATACATTGAACAAAATTATAATTACAGGAGCGGCGGCGGCATTACTTTTATGAGTGACTTGAATAATGAATATAAAGAAATGATAGATAAAGTGTATGTTCCAATTTTTTGAAACGATAAGATATTATAATACAGGAATTGAAAATTTATTTTTTCATCAACAAAGAATGGAAAAAACATTTCTACATTATGGCTCCATTTGCAGATTAAACCTTGAAGAGATAAGCTTTAATTCAAAAGCAGCTGAATATCAAATAAATCGAAACGAAGTTTATAAATGTAAACTTAGTTATGATTTAGATGGAAACTATTCTATACATTTTGAACCCTACAGAATTAGGATAATTAAAACATTTTCATTCCTGGATATCGGGTTAAATAAATACGATTTTAAGTATGTGGATAGAGATTGGATTAATAAAGCAGTATCTGAAGCAACAACTGATGAGGTTATTTTTATAGAAAATGGATTAGTGAAAGATGCAAGCTATGCTAACATTGTTCTGTATGATGGTGTTAACTGGGTTACTCCCAAAACACCATTATTGCCAGGAACAAAACGTGCATTTCTTTTAAACGAAAAAAAGATAAAAGAACAAGATATTTATATTCACCAACTTGAAAAATTCGAAAAAATAAAATTTATAAATGCAATGATGCTCTGGGATGAATCACCTTGTATTGATCTATAAAAATTTAATAAGATTCCTTGTCATTCGGAAAATCTTTTGATTTTACATCCTCATTATATTTTTTAACTGCTTCTGAAACTATTGAATTTAAGTTGACGTATTTTCTAACAAATTTTGGATTAAAATCTGGGTTTAACCCTAGCAAATCATGCATAACTAAAACCTGACCATCACATCCATTTCCTGCACCAATCCCTAGAACAGGGATACTTAGTTTTTCAGCAATCTTTCTAGAAATAGTTGCTGGAACTTTTTCTAAGACTAATGAAAAACAACCAGCATCTTGCAGACAAATGGCATTTTCTAAAAGTTGTTGTTGCGCTTCGGCTGATTTAGCTTGTATCTCATATGATCCTAGCTGATGAATACTTTGTGGTGTTAAACCCAAGTGACCCATTACGGGAATACCTGCATCAACAATTTTTTTTATGGTTTCTGCTATTTCTTTACCACCTTCTAATTTTATGGCTTGTACTCCTGTTGTTTTAAAAAGTTCTATAGCATTTTCTAATGCTTTCTCTATACTTATTTGATACGAACCAAATGGCATGTCTACAACTACCAATGCGTTTTGTACAGCTTTCATCACGGCCTTTGCATGATAAATCATTTCGTTAAGCGTAACAGGGATCGTTGTTTCATTGCCTGAAAAAACATTGGAAACACTATCTCCAACTAAAATGATATCAATTTCAGATGCATCAATAATTGAAGCAAATGTATAATCATACGCAGTTAGCATAGAAATGGGTATGCCATCCTGCTTCAATTTTAAAATTGATTTGATCGTATTTCTATTTTGTGTACTCATGAATTTATATTTCAATATTATCTATTAATCTAACAGCATCAATGGTAGCAGCAGTTAGAATTGCAATTATTCTTTTTGATTCAGTATTTTTTTTAATCACTTCAAAATCTTCATTTATAAAATCAAAATAATCCACCGATTCAAAACCTGCCTGCTTGATTTCTTTAATCGATTCTTTTTGAATTTTTAGAATATCAGTAGTTGTATTAGTTATTAAAGTTGCTTTTGCATTTTCAAGACAAGTTATTAGAATTAAAGATTTTCTTTTTGCTTCTTCACTTAATCTTAAATTTCTACTACTTAAGGCCAATCCATACCGATTTCTTTTTGTGTTTACTATGCAAAGTTCGATTTTAGCATCTAATTTTTGCAATGCTAACATTTTTTGAATTACTATGCATTGCTGAAAATCTTTACGACCTAAATACAGTTTGTTGGGTTTTATTAGATCCAAGAACCTATTCACAACTATACATACACCCTGAAAATGCCCGGGCCTATAAAAACCTTCCAATACATTTTCAATATTGCCGAGCTCAAAGTAAGAAGCTTTAAAATTAGTTGGATAAATCTGTTCATTAGTAGGTACAAAAACAATATCACATTTAGCTTGTTCTAATTTAGCTAAATCGGTGTCGATTGTTTTTGGGTATTTTTCAAAATCTTCGGCATTATTAAACTGCTTTTGATTAACAAATATGCTACATATTGTAA
This sequence comes from uncultured Bacteroidota bacterium, assembly GCA_903927185.1. GTDB lineage: Bacteria > Bacteroidota > Bacteroidia > Chitinophagales > Chitinophagaceae > Sediminibacterium. The sequence continues at coordinate 71,944 of CAIYLW010000036.1, read as the reverse complement.
ACTTATTTTCAGATACAGATCTTTCAATCAAACTTATATGTCCATCATGCAATGCTCCCATTGTTGGTACAAACCCCAAATCACCCTTTATATTACTCAAACTAAGAGCTAAAGCCTCATTTGTATAAATAACTTTCAACTTTTTTTGTAAAACTATCTGTTTTTATAAAACTATTTGGCTAAAAGGGTATTTTTGATTCATGATTTCAGGAAAAAAAATCCTAATAGGTATCACAGGAAGCATTTCAGCTTACAAAACTATTACTTTGATTCGCCTTTTAGTTAAAAAAGGAGCAGATGTAAGAATAGTCATTACTCCTGCTGCAAAGGATTTTGTATCGCCCATGGTTCTTTCTACATTTTCAAATCATAAAGTGTATCAAGAATTTGTTGAAAATGATATTTGGGAAAATCATGTAATTCTTGGAAGATGGGCTGATTTGTTTTTAATTGCTCCAGCTAGTTGCAATACTATTTCAAAAATGGCTACCGGTTTATGTGATAATTTTTTAATGGCAACTTATCTAAGTGCTACCTGTAAAACAGTGATTGTTCCGGCAATGGATGAAGAAATGTGGCTGCATCCTAGTACACAAAATAATATTAAAACTTTAGCATCCTACGGCAATGATGTTATTGAACCAAGAGAAGGTCTTTTAGCAAGCGGATTAATTGGCAAAGGTAGACTGCCTGAACCTGAAGAATTAGTTACTATTTTGGAAGAAAGTTATTGCAGAAGTAATGAGTTAGCTGGTAAAAATATATTGATCACTGCAGGTCCAACTGAAGAGCTAATTGATCCTGTGAGGTTTATTACAAACCGATCATCTGGCAAAATGGGTTTTGCTATTGCGGAAGTATTGTATTTATTAGGGGCAAATGTAAAGTTGGTTTCAGGTCCAGTATCTATTGAAACAAAATATAAGGGAATTCAAATCATTGAAGTGCAAACTGCGAAAGACATGTTTGAAATTTGTAGAGAAGAGCAAGAAAAATTTGATATTGGAATTTTTTCAGCGGCTGTGGCAGATTATACTATCTCACATCCTGAAAACGAGAAAATTAAAAAGAAGGACGAAAATTTAAATATATCGTTGTCGAAAACTAAAGACATTCTTGGCTCAATGGGCGAATTGAAACGCAAGGATCAAAAAATCATCGGGTTCGCGTTGGAGACTAATAATGGTGAGGAAAATGCAATTAGCAAATTAAAAAACAAGCATGCTGATTTAATTGTTTTGAATATGCTGAATAGTGATAATGATGTTTTTAATAATGATTTTAATAAGGTGAGCTTTATCGAGTCAAATGAAAATATTATTCATTTTAATACCGCTTCTAAAAAAGAGGTTGCTTTAAAGATTGCTGATTATATCATTTCAAATTGGAAATAGTGAATTGGGATTTAAAAAATAAAGTAGCTGTTGTAACTGGCGGGACCAAGGGAATAGGTCTTGCTATTGCCAATGAATTTCTTTCACTCGGAGCCTCACTTATTGTTATTGCAAGAAATGGAGATCAGTTGATTGATTGTTTATTAGCTTGGAATGAGAAAGGATATCAGGTAAAAGGTATTGTTGGAGACTTAACTGATTTTGATAATTATCCTTCTTTATTGCAAAAAATCGATGAAGAAAAGATTGATATTTTAATCAATAATCTAGGGGGGAATTTGCCAAAAAAATTCATTGATTTTTCCCCTAAGGAAATAGATCAAGTTTTTAATCTTAATATAATAAGCAATATACGTTTCACACAATTGCTATTCCATAAATTAAAAGCTTCTCAAAATTCTTGTGTTGTGAATATTAGTTCAGTTGCTGGATTTGAAGATGTTGGAACAGGCAGTATGTATGCAATATGTAAAGCCTCATTAATTCAATTAACCAAAAGCTTGGCTGTAGAATGGGCTGAATATGGCATCAGAGTAAATGGAGTAGCACCCTGGTTTACAGGAACAGATCGGATCAATCAACTTTTGAAGAACGAAGAACTTGAAAACTTTGTAATTAAGAATACTCCTTTGAAAAAAATTGCTCAACCTGAAGAAATAGCAAATGCGGTAGCTTTTTTAGCTATGAATAAATCTTCCTATATCACTGGAGAAACAATTATTGTAGATGGTGGTTTTTTAGCTAATCAATGATAAAATCTGTTATAGTATTTTAAAATTCATAGCAGCAGCATTTAAAGAATCAAAGTACAAAAAAACTTATTTATCATATTTAACTTTAAGATATTTCGGTCTTAATTAGGGTTCAGCAATAATTTGGAATAGTAAATCTATATTTAATCTAAAAAGGCTACAAAGTTTTAAGGGAACAGGGGATTTTTACAAAAAACTCAGTTCCCTTTTCTTCTGATGTTGAAAATCCAACTGTTCCATTAAGATAACGTTCAGTAAGTAGTTTAATTGAATAGGTACCTAAACCTCTTCCTTTTCCTTTTGTTGTGAATGAGCGCTGAAAAACCTGTGCTTGAATATTCTTAGGCATAAATCCCGGATTTTGGACTGTGAATGTTAAAAAGTTGGATTCTTTTCTACAATTCAATTTTATCTGCCCTCCTTTTTGAGTAGCTTCCAATGCATTTTTTAGCATATTAATGATGACTCTTTTTAACAGCATTGGATCAACAAGTATTGATCCTGAATAAGCCTCATCATCAAAAATAATATGCTTATTAGTAGCTAATTGATGATGTAAAAGATAGGAAATAGGTTCATTCAAAATATCTAAAGTATTTACTTCAAAACTCTCTGGTACTAAATCTCCCTCTTCTGCATATATCATTACTCGTTGCGACAGAATTTCTTCAAGTAATTCTTTACTTAAATTATTTACTAAGCCTATATATTTACCACTAGTCTCTTCATCGTTTCGAGTTCGTATTAATAGATCACTAATCCCTTTTAAACTTCCAACTATATTCAGAATATCATGAAAAAACAAACGCTCTAGCATTGCTCTTCTATTCTTATCACTGATATCTTCTATGGAAAGAATTGAATAGTTATTTCCTTGAAAAATAAAAGGAGCTGTAGTTACTTTTAGATCAAGGTACTCGTGAACACCATTTTGTTCTGTAGTAATTCTGCAATCCTTGGTTACTTTTTTTAATTTAGCTTGACTTTCAAGTATGGATAAAACAGCACCACAGTAACGGCAATTTTCACAAGTGCCACATCCTGCATCCATTAATGTAGAATTAATACAGTTCAAAACTTCACCGGGTCTAAAACCCAATAGAAATTTCAAATCTGTAATATTAAGTAGTTTCAATAGTTCGTCATTCCCAAAAATGATCTGACGTTCTTCATTTAAAATTGCCACCACCTCAGGCATTGTATTTATAAAGCTACTTATCCATTCAGAACTTTTTATTAGCGCATAATCGGCCTCTAATTGCTCATTAGATGCCCTATGGGGTGATGCGAATTTTGTAAGTTCCATACATCAAGTTTCGGGGGAGGGGTGAAAAATTCTACTTTTAAAGGTAGTAATAGAAATAAAACGAGTAATAAAATTGCCTTTTATTATTTATAAAGTATAATTAAATCGGCATTTTGTTCAATATTAGCATGAATAAAGTAATTCAATAGTTAATAAAAACAGGTAATTGACCTTATTTTACATGAAGCCGTTTATTTAAATAGAATACCTGCAAGAATTAACATTCACGATGATAAAATCTTTATCAATCACCAATCCTTCTATGGTATAAATGCATTTCCTTCTAGGGGGATACTTTAACTGCTGGCATCTAGAGTATGTGATTATAAGAACTGTATTTTAAAATAGGTGTATCAATAAAAGAATCGGTAACATTCTGGTAACAATTACTTAATGATTTGGTTATACTCTTTCAATTATTTTGTATTGAATTAATCTCCTACAACATGAAAGACGTAAAATACTTTTTTCTTGAGCTATCTGTAAGGATCTTATTACCAATCCTGAGCACTTTTTATCCAGCTCTTAAATTTCATAAAATCCATTAATGGATAAGGCGCCAAAACGTAAATTAGACATTCTTGTACTTTCTGATATTCATTTAGGAACTTATGGTTGTCACGCCAAAGAACTTTTACAATATTTAAAATCAGTAAAACCGAAGACCGTTATATTAAATGGTGATATTATTGATATCTGGCAGTTCAGTAAAAGGTACTGGCCTAAGAGTCATATGAAAGTGGTAAAACATTTAATGGGTTGGATGAGTAAGGGAATTAAGATTTATTATATTCCTGGCAATCATGATGAAATGTTGCGAAAATTTGCAGGCTGGAAATTGGGAAGTCTCCGAATTGTAAATAAAGTTGTGGTGGAATTAGATAATGATGAAAAAGCCTGGTTTTTCCATGGTGATGTGTTTGATGTAACTATGCAACATAGTAAATGGTTGGCAAAGTTAGGAGCAGTGGGATATGACACATTAATTCTTATTAATCGTGTTGTAAATTTTATCTCTGAAAAAATATTCAATAAGGGTAAAATCTCCTTGTCGAAAAAGATTAAAAATAGTGTTAAGTCGGCTGTTAAATTTATCAATAGTTTCGAAAATACAGCTGCCGATATAGGGATTAGCAATAATTATCAATATGTGGTTTGTGGGCATATCCATCACCCTGAAATGCGCGAAATAGCTAATGAAGATGGTAAGATTATGTACCTTAATAGTGGTGATTGGATTGAAAATCTAACTTCTCTAGAATATAATAATGGCGAATGGAAGATTTATCGATTTGATCCATCTGAAATGGTAGAATCGAATGTTAAAGAGGAAGATGATTTAAATGATCATGAGATCTTCGATAACCTTTTGGAAGAATTCAATTTAATGAAACAGCCATGAAAATCTTATACGCCATTCAGGGAACTGGAAATGGTCACCTGAGTAGAGCCAGAGATATTATTCCTATCCTACAAAAAAAAGGGGAACTCGATATTTTAATTAGTGGCATTCAGGCTGATGTTGAACTTCCTTATCCAATCAAATATCGATTCAAGGGATTGAGTTTTATTTTCGGTAAAAAGGGGGGGATTGATTTGTTAGCTACTTATCAGAAAGCTAATTTAAAACAACTGTTTAAAGAGATTAATAGTTTACCAGTTGATGAATATGATTTAGTGATTAGTGATTTCGAGCCTGTAAGTTCTTGGGCTTGTAAGAAAAAGCATAAACCTTGTATTGGGTTGAGTCACCAATCAGCAGTGATTAATCAAAAATCACCGAAACCAAAGAAGTCTGATTTGGTTGGAAGTGCAGTTTTACGAAACTATGCTCCTGTTACTGCATCTTATGGGTTTCATTTTGAGCAATATGACGATCAAATTTTCACTCCAGTTATTAGGCAACAAATTCGTGATGCAAAGCCACAGATTCAACCTCATTATACGGTTTATCTCCCTGCATATAGCGATGAAAAAATCATCAAAACTTTGAGTGTATGCAACCAAATCGAATGGGAGGTATTTAGTAAACACAGTAAAAAAACTTACCGGATTAAAAATGTACTTATTAAACCTATCAATAATGATGCATTCATAAATAGCTTTATTAATTGTACCGGCATCCTTTCTGGAGCAGGTTTTGAAACCCCTGCGGAAGCGTTATTTTTAAAAAAGAAATTATTGGTGATACCCATGAAGGGTCAGTATGAACAACAGTGTAATGCCGCTGCTTTAAAAAAAATGGGTGTGCCTGTTATTAAAAGTTTAAAGAAAAAAAATATTCCTACTATTCAAGAATGGCTTAAGAATAGTCAGGAAATCAAAGTTAACTATCCTGATAATACTCAAAAAATAGTCAGTAATATCATAAAAGTGCATGGCACTGAAACATCAAATAAAAATGTTCAATTGGGTGATGGTATTCCTACTATAAAAAAATTGAAAGCCAAAACATTTGGCAAAATTCTCACACAACTTGCTGATTAAAATATGCATTTTTCTAAAGAAGATTTTGGTACTGATTTTAAATGGGGGGTTTCTACTGCTGCATATCAAATTGAAGGTGCTCATGATAAAGATGGAAAGGGTCCATCTATTTGGGATAGTTTTTCTCAAAAAAAAAGAAAAATCACAAACGGGCATAATGGCAATACAGCATGCGATTTTTATGAGCATTACTCTAATGATATTGCACTTATTAATGAATTAAATATACCCAACTATCGATTCTCCATTTCTTGGAGCCGCATTCTTCCAAATGGAACTGGTGCAATTAATTTTAAAGGGATTGACTTTTATAATAAAGTAATCGACTTTTGTTTAGAGTTAGGTATAGAGCCTTGGATAACTCTCTACCATTGGGATTTGCCCGACGCCTTACAAAAAAAAGGTGGATGGGCAAATAGGCAGGTGATTAATTGGTTTAGTGAATATGTACACTGTTGTATCAAGTATTTTGGAGATAGGGTAAGGCATTGGATGGTTTTAAATGAACCAATGGTATTTACTGGCGCAGGTTATTTTCTGGGAGTACATGCGCCTGGGAAACTAGGGTTAAGTAGTTTTCTTGCCGCAGCTCACCATGCTGCAATGTGTCAGGCTGAAGGAGGTAGGATCTTACGATCTTTTCAATCGGATTATAGAATAGGTACTACTTTTTCATATTCCGATATTGATCCACTTCGAGAAAATCATGAAAAAGATAGGAAGGCTGCAATAAAAATGGATGCACTTCTTAACAGACTATTCTTAGAACCTTTATTGGGAATGGGTTACCCTGCCAAAGATTTAAAGATTCTACAAAAAATTGAACGCTTTATGTTAGATGGGGATGAGCAAAAACTAGCATTTGAGATGGACTTTATAGGGCTTCAAAATTATACCAGAGAGAAAGTGTGTTATGCTCCTTTGATGCCCTTCATTCAGGCAAAAATTGTAAAGGCAAATAAGCGAAAGGTTGAACATACACTTATGAATTGGGAAGTTTATCCTCCGAGTATTTATAAGGCATTAAAAAGATTAAATACATATTCTTCCATTAAAGAGATCTTAGTTACTGAAAATGGTGCGGCATTTGCCGACCAAGTAGTTGATAATGAAGTGGATGACAAGGAACGACTTCAATACCTCCAAGATCATATAGCACAGGTACTTCAAGCTAAAAAAGAAGGGGTAAATGTAAAGGGCTATTTTGTTTGGACATTGATGGATAATTTTGAATGGGCAGAAGGTTTTCACCCAAGATTTGGACTAATACATGTTGATTTTGCCACACAGAAAAGAATTATAAAAAGCTCTGGTAAATGGTATAAGCAACTCCTAGCGAATCAGCTTCCCTAAATTATTTAATATAAATAAGTATCTTGTACCTATACATCTAATTTCTGCAAATTAGCTATATGAGGGAAGAGATTTTATTCAATACTGTTCTGTTAGATGAGATTGGCAGCAAGAAAAGTACTGTAAAAGTATTAGAATTTTATTTGGAGGACTCCCCAAAATACCTTCTTGATTTTGAAAGATTAATGTTCGAAAAAGACATGCCAGGCATTATAAATAAGGCCCATAAACTGAAAAGTTCATTGGGGATGCTAAAAGCAGAATTATTAGTATCTTTATTAAATCAGTTAGAAGCTGCTACTAAAGAATTAAATTTTGATAAATTGCAAGAATTATTTGACTTGCTAAAAGCGAAATTACAACTATTAGATGCTCAGCTTTTACTTCAAATAAAACAAATAAAAGATAGTTATTAAAGATTTTCAATCTTAAATTTAGAATAAGGCTATGAAAATACTTGTTGCAGAAGATAATGTAATGTTGTTAAAGACAATTGAATTAAAACTTATTAAAGAAGGGTATGAGGTATTTACTACACCTGATGGAAGAGAAACGATGAAAGAAATTATAAGGCTACGTCCTGATATGATAATCACTGATGTAATGATGCCTTATTCTTCAGGGTTAGAAGTAATTAGTATGGTTCGCCAGCAACTGAAATGGAAGACTCCAATTATTATCTTATCTGCCATGGAGCAAGAAGAAGTGATATTAAATGCCTTTGATTTAGGTGCCGATGATTATATCACTAAGCCATTCAGTCTGAATGAACTTGTAATCAGGGTTAAACGCTTATTGAATAGAGCTAGTTAATTTTCGATTCAATTTCTCATCAAACAATTTATACATGCCTGCTACAGATACTTATCATAAAAACATAAATATTCTTGGTACTATCCTGTTATTTTTATTTTTAATGCCCGTATGGCTTTTTTTTATTTGGATCTTTTTCCCGAAAAATAAAATGGTGGTAGCAGTAGTTGATAAAACTGTTTTAACCACAGCAGGGCAAGAACACGTTTCACTAAATTGGGTACTGTTACAAGAAAAGTATAGTAAAACTCAAAAGGATTTATATAATCACTCTCAGGATTATTTTGGTTTTTTCCCTGAGACAAATAAGAGTTTTGAGATAAAAGGCCTGGAAAGGTTTTCAAATCAACAATTAGATAAGTTAAGTGATGATGCTGATCTAGCATATTTTACAGATACCTACGGGATTTATAGAAACGAATGGTACGAGAAGGGCGATGAAAAAGAACGTTCTGGGATTATTTATGGAGGAATGTCTGAACAGGATATTGATTTTCTTGGGATGATGAAAAATAAACATAAGCTTGTTATAAGCGAATTCAATTGTTTAGGCTCTCCAACTTCAAAATTAGTAAGTTCGAAATTTCAGGAATTATTTGGTATTGGTTGGACAGGTTGGATAGGTAGATATTTCGATTCTTTTGATACAACTATAAATAAAGAAATACCGAAATGGGTTGTTAGGAATTATAAATCCCAGAACCAAGGAAAGTGGCCTTTTACAAAAGGTGGGATAGTATTTGTGCATTCAGATGACAGAATAGTTATTTTAGAAAAAGACCATGATTTAATTGAGGAATTTCCAGAGATTCAAACAAATGAAGAAGGACAAAAAAAATACCACCTCCCACAAAGTTTTTATTATACTTTTTGGTTTGATATAATAGAATCTAATAATGATGTTAATCACACAATTGCCAACTTTGTGATTAATACCAATAATCAGGGAACTCAATTGTTAGCAAAGAATGGTATTCCAAATAGCTTCCCCGCAATTTCTTTGCACAAAAATCAGGATTATAAATTTTTTTATTTCTCTGCTGATTTTTCTGATAATCCAATTGAATTGAATACTGCTTATCTGAAATTTATACCTTACTTAAGAAAGTTCATGTACAATAGACGCGACCCAATGGATCGTAAAGCTACATTCTGGGAGGTTTATCAACCCATGGTAACAACAATTTTAAATGACTATCATACAGAAATCAATCAAGGTCGTTTAGGTAAATAGCGCATCAATAAGCTATCGGGAAGTATCTTTAAATTATTGATAAACATATTATTTTTCGATTTGTATCGATCAAAGTTGGCTCTTAATTCATTTGCCTTTGTTGGGTTGTTTTCTTGAGTCAGTTCCATTTTATTGCCAATATGATAAAGTATATTTGAATTAATAAGCCAATCCCCTTGAACGTAATCAATAATTTCGGTTTTAGTTTGCATTAGTGGATATGCATGTGTATTTCTGAAACTCCTACTTGTATCTAGTCCACCTCCCATCCAACTAGCCATATTTGGAACCTGCATATGATAGCTATGTTTCAACCAGGCCAATAAACTTGGCGTAATATCAAAATGTGTTGATATGGACGAAAACTTAGCTGTACGTTTTAAAAGAGGGGAGTATATTAATAATGGAACATGGTATCGGTCAATTTTGGTACTCATTGGAATCTCAGGCATTCGATGGTCTCCGGTAATCAGGAAAACAGTATTTTTAAAATCAGGCCTTTTTTGATATGATTTAATAAATTCTCCAATCATTTCATCAGTATAAAGAATACTTGCATACTGATAACTGTAGTTTCGGTATTCTTTCTTTAAAGCATCATTGAAATGAAGTTCATTCATCCTTTCTTCAAATCTTTTGAGATACTTATCTTGATCATTAATTTTAAATGGACTATGAGTTGATACGGTAAGAATAAGACTCATACTAGGTTTAGAAGATTCATTATTTGTATTTAAATAATGATCAAACAATTGCTTATCGCCATAGCCCCAACTAAAACCACTTGATGATTCAGGCATTTTCATAACACCAGCAGGGAAGCTAGAACCATCATTAATAGCATTTATGCCATTTTTATTTAGGAAAATATTCATGTTATCGAAATGTGAATCACCTCCATAATAAAATGAAGTTTGATAACCATTTTTTTGTAACAAGTTTATTAATGAAAAATGTTTGGGCATATTCTCTCCTAATTCATTGAAACCATTTTTTGCAAAAGTTATGGAAGAAAGAATAGAAGGTAGTGCCGCAAATGTTCTACCTCCTTCACTAAGGAAATTCTCCCAGTACAAACTTTTTAAGGACAGTGAGTCTACATTCGGTGTAAAGTTGCCTAGGTAGGCGCCACTATTTGTAAATGCCCTACCTAAACCTTCGACCAGAATGATTACAATATTTGGCGCTTTGCTAGTTTTATTAAAAAATGGAGATAAAACATCTTTTGTACTATCTATTGCATGCAGGAAAGGGAAATTCTTCTCGTCTGCATAGGAGAAATCTTCTATTTTTTGTTCAGCTAAGTCAGCCTTCTTAAATCCTCCCAAATAGTTATCAGCATAAATATCTGTTTCGTTAACTGAAGGAAGAAAATGATCAATGCTAGCGTTAAGAAAATAAAATGATTTATTGAGGGTAAGATTATTAGCATATTCCTGACCGGGCATCCATTTAGAAATGGATGTAGAAATTGGAGTAATAAATATGGTTCCTAAAATAAAAATAAAAACAAAAATAGCTATCTCATTTAGATGCATTTTTTTGGGAAGCCGAATAAATAAACCAACTGAAATTAATATCAAAAAAAGAGTAGTTATAATTAAAAGTATAGGAATACCTCCAGCAGCACCTACGGTTTGTTTAATATCAGTTAAACTATAACCCCATAAATCAGATCCTAAGGGAACAAGTGTAGTAAGGAAGTATTGTGAGAGTGAAACTTGTAATAACAATAATGAAATCGATAGAATAATAAATAATATTTGAGCAGTTTTTTTATGAAACAAGTAAATCAATAAATAAACTGGAAATGCAATTGCAATGGCTATTAACCAATAAATAAAATCTTTAGAAATTGCAATTAATAAAACGGAAGGAAATGATGCAATTGCACCATGTTTAAAATAATCAGCAATAAATTCAAAGGAGCGCGCTACTAATATTAGTAATCCAAAAACTAATGCCAAAGGCAAATAGGATATTAGTATTCCTGAAATAAAGGAAATTGTTTTATTTATAGTGGGTAATACTTTTGCTGCAAAAAACCATTCCGTTTTGTCTATTTCTCTTTTTCTAACAGGTACCCTTATTAGCTGATTGGGAGATATTTTTGCAAGAGCCAATTTAAGAGAAGGCTTAGTTTTTTTAGTTCCTTTACTAAATCCCTGCCGAGTCATTTCACCCCAGTTATTTTCTTTTATGATTAATTTTACTAGTCCTCTAATTCCACTCCACACGATGAAAGGATGGAAATAAAAAGGTTCACTAAGAGCAGTTAATAGTAAACGAAATATATCAACTCGTCTTTTATATTGATTGAAAGAATATACCTCCATTAAAATGGCAAATAGCGAATAGAGGTAGGCAAAACAAATGATGAAAAAGAAAAACACAAAGAAGAAACTCCAATCAATATAGCCAGTAACAGCAAAACAAATAAAAGCGAAGAATCCAAAGAATTCAATAATAGGAGCACATAATTCAAAAATAAACCAGTAAGGATAGCTTACTAATCCTAATATTCGATATTTAGGATTAAAAAACATGATTCTATGAATATTGAGTGTTTGGAAAGTACCTCTGAACCATCTATTACGCTGACGTTCAAGGATGGCATAGTTATTTGGAACTTCTGTCCAACACAATGGATCCGGAATATATCTTATGATGTAATCTAATTTTTGTTCTTCCATATACCTGCGCATATGTACTACCAATTCCATATCTTCTCCAACAGTTTTAGTATTATAACCACCAACTGCGATGGCTATTTCTTTGTCAAATGCTCCAAATGCTCCCGATATAATTAATAAACCATTTAATCTACTCCAGGCCATTCTCCCCAATATAAATGCACGTATATACTCTAATATTTGCATTCTTGGTAAGTAATCTTTTGCTAAGTGAACTTTCAAAATCTTTCCTTGTTGTACCTCGCATGAATTAGCTACTCGTATTACGCCACCGGTGGCAATTACACGCTTATTGGTTTGCTCCATAAATGGTTTCACCATCTTTAGCAGTGCATCTTGTTCAAGTATAGAATCTACGTCTATACAGATAAAATATTTTTTTGATGAAATATTAATCCCTGCATTAAGTGCATCTGCCTTACCTCCATTTTCCTTATCAATGACAATAAGCTTTTTAAATATCTTTTTTCGACTTTTATAAATTCCTTTTATTTCTTTTGTAGGAATAATAGAATCCACAAATATGTCTGTTAATACAAGATCATATTCTTTAATCAGTTTTTTAAGGCTATCGTCTTTACTGCCATCATTGATAACTATAATTTCCAGGTTTGTATAAAATATGGCTAGCAAGGATTTTACATTCTCAACAATTGTTTTTCCTTCGTTATATGCAGGAGCAAGGATACTAACTGAAGGCACATGTTCAGAACTGGCTAATAACCGATAGTCGGTAAATTGATTTTTGTGCAAATAATCTTTTGTTTCTCCAATAGAATATAATCCAAGGAAAATAAAAGAAATTGACAATAACACACTGTACAGAAATATTCCGTAAGTAAGTGTATAGTAAATGATGTTGAAGAATATATTCCAGATCATGTTGTAGAAAGAATATGGTTTACAATTCGTTGATAGGGCTCAGGATTTGAATGACTTTTTTCGGACACAATCTGCATACCTGAACTTGAACATTTATTTAAAGCGATGGCGGCTTTTAATTTGATTAAATTATCTTCATGATCTAATATTTTAATCAATTCATGGGCATCCTCTTCAGTAGCCAAATTGCTTAATGAATCGAGTATCAGTATTTGGTCTGATCTGGAGGCTTGATTAAAATATCGTAACAGGATTTTAGATGTTTGATCATTTTCCAAACGAACTAAAGTTTCTAAAGTTTGAGTTTTAACAGTCTCCGAATCATGATTCAGACAATTAGTAATCTCGTCTATCAATTGTATTAATTGATACTCATAGCAAATTTTCAAGGTAAATACAACTACCGAGTTATTTTCAGAACTCATCCATTTTGGTATATTATAGCTAAAATCTTCTTTTTTAGGGAAACGTTTTAACTGTTCTAATAATTTCAATTGTTGCCAGTCTGTAATTGGGTAAGAAACTGTTTCAAGAAAATCTAATCCTCTAAACCCTGTTAAATGAATCATTCCAATTTGTGCTTCATTTCTGACATATTCATTGGAGGCATTTGTAAAATTATTGATTTCTTCAAAGGTATCATGCTGCTCCATCATGTACAATTCTTGTATACCCCTAGCTATCACATACCATTCATTTTTTTGGTTGATTTTTTGTAAAGAATATTTTTTCAAATCAAGCCCTAAGTATATAGTAATGATGCGATCTGCAACTTCCCCAGTATGGTTTTGCTTACTTCTAATAAGTTCTTCAATCATATATTGCCTGGCCAAACTGGTATCTATAATTACTCTTAACTCTTCTAATTGTTCTTCAGTTGCCTGTGATTCATCAATAATGAATTGTGAAATAAGGGGCTCAAGTTTAGTTCTTATCAGTACTAATTTGAAATACTTTTTCTTTTTATCGTTCAGGAATGCATAAATAGCTATAATCAGTAAGATGATCATAACTATCATGACTTTAATGGCAAATGATAAAGTATTTACATTAATCAACTTACTCATAAACTGTTGAATAATGTTAAGTAAATAGAAACTTCCACCAAATAGGTAGGTGCATTTTAAGCTGATAAAAAGAAACATATCTTAAAATATATATTAATAAAAATTGCCTATTAAAGTTAACGTAATCCACTCATTTTTATTTTAATGAATTCTTTATTTACCTTTCACCTTCAATCAGAAAAATGAAATTTGAAGAAATTATACTCAAAAGAAGTGAGCATAAATGCGAACTCTGCGGGTCAGATCAGTTAGTTAAAGTATACGAAGTGCCTCCTCAAGATAAAACAAGTGAAACAAACTGTATCGCAGTTTGCTTGGTTTGTCAAAATCAGATTGATAAAAAAGCAGAACTTGATCAAGAACATTGGAAGTGTTTAACCACTTCTATGTGGAGTGAAATTGCTGGGGTACAAGTAGTGGCCTGGCGGATGTTAAACCGGTTGAAAACAGAAAGTTGGGCATCTGATCAAATAGATATGCTATACTTGGATGATGATAATTTAGCTTGGGCAAAAGCAACTGGAGACCACGAGAATGATGCTGCTGTTGATTTGCATAGGGATTCGAATGGTACTATTTTACTACAGGGAGATAGCATCGTGCTCACTAAATCACTTGATGTGAAGGGAACTGCCTTAAATGCCAAAATGGGAACTATTGTAAAAAACATCCGTTTAGTAGATGAAAATACAGAACAGATCGAGGGGAAAATTGAAGGTCAGACCATTGTAATTCTTACTAAATATGTAAGAAAACAAGGCAGTTAATACCTGAAGAGACATAAAAAAATCCCTTTCAAATTTGAAAGGGATTTTTTTATGTTGATTTTTTAGTTTTTATCTTCAATTGCCGCTTTTCTCCAATCATCCAGACTTTTACAATCCGAAAACTGTTTGTCGATAGAAATATAATAGGTAGGAATATGTTCTTTGAACCATTTTTCTAAAATTTGACTTTTCTTTCCTTCTAGTGCCCTCGATGCAATACGGTTATAATCTTCTTTTAAATTTTCACGGTGAGGTTCAGTTCTGGTTTTCAAGTAAATGATTCTAACTTTTTTGCTACCCCTCTCATCGGTAAATAATTGTGGTTTAGAATAATTGCCCGGTTTCATGTCCTTTAATGCAATAACCATATCCTTATCAACCTGATCTAAAGTAATAAAAGAGCTTCCATCTCTGTTTGTAACAGCACCAGCACTGAATTTACTGCCTTCATCTTCACTGTACTTACTCACTGCAGCTCCAAAACTCATACTACCATCAATCACTTTCAGACGAATGGAATCGAGCTTTGTTTTGGCTTCATTGATTTCTTCTTCAGCAACAGGAGGTATTCTAAGAATATGACGAACTACTGCATCATCACCTGCACGACTTACCATTTGAATGATATGCAAACCAAATTTTGATTTAATTACTCCAGAGATTTGCCCTTCTTTCAAACGGAATGCCCCTGAAAGGAAAGCAGGATCCCACATATTTTTATCATTACGATTCAAATTGTATTGTCCACCATTTTCTGATTTACCCGGATCTTCTGAATAGAATTTTACTAACTGCTCAAACTTTTTAGATCCAGACTCAACCTGTTTCTTATAGTCGTATAATTGTTTTGAAACATATTCCTCTACGTCTTTATTCGATTTAGGTTGTATTACGAGTTGACTAATTTCCATTTCACTTTCATAGAATGGCAAACTGTCTTTTGGGGTTTTGCCATAGAATGCTTTTACTTCCGTGGGAGTCATTTTAATATTGTCCACAATTTTCTTGCGCATCTGGTCTGCCAAATTCTGCTCTTTCATGGCATCCTTAAAATCCTCTTTCATTTGGTAAACCGATTTACCTGCAATTTCTTCTAATACTTCTTTAGACCCATAAGAAGAGATGTATTTGCGTATACGATTCTCCATTTCATTTTCAATCTCATCTTCACTTACTGTTAAAGAATCTTTCTGTGCCTGAAGCACAAGGGCCTTTTGTATTAATTGACCTTCCAGAATTTGGCATTCGGTGGGTAGAACTACATTGTCTTGCCCCTGTGCCTGCCTTCTTATATCTGAAAGGGCATTGTTGACATCTGAGCTTAGGATGATTTTATCTCCAACTTGTGCAATAATCCTATCTGCCACAATTCTTTTTGATTGGGCTTGAGTACTCAGGAATCCACTTACCAATAAAATAACTATTAATACCTGCTTCATAGATTGCAATATCATTCAAAAATAGCAAATCAGGCCGCGGACGGCCTGATTTGTAACTGCTTTTAACAAACTTATAAAGTACGTTTTACTTCTTCTTCTTCGAAAGCTTCTACTATATCTCCTACACGTAGATCAGAAAAGTTCTTAATGGTCAATCCACACTCAGTATTAGAGGCAACATCTTTCACATCATCCTTGAAACGTTTCAAGCTACCTAATTCAGCTGCCTGACCTTCACCTCTTGGATATTCCACGATACCATCACGGATAATTCTAATCTTACTATTCCGTGCGATTTTACCTTCCAGTACAAAACATCCTGCAACAGTAGCTTTATCGAATTTGTATACTTCTCTAACTTCTACGTTGGCAGTAATCTTCTCTTGGAACTTAGGTTCCAACATACCTTCCATGGCGCTCTTCACTTCGTCGATTGCCTGATAGATAATAGAATACAATTTAATTTCAACACCTTCAGTATCAGCTAATTTAGCTGCCTGCATAGAAGGACGAACGTTAAAGCCAATCACAATCGCATCGGAAGCTGTTGCCAACAATACGTCTGATTCTGAAATCTGACCTACTGCCTTATGTACCACTCTTACCGCAATTTCTTCAGTAGATAATTTCTGCAATGAATCGCTCAATGCCTCTACCGATCCATCCACATCACCTTTGATGATGATATTCAATTCTTTAAAGTTACCCAATGCTAAACGACGGCCAATCTCATCTAATGTAATGTGTTTTCTAGCTCTTAAGCCTTGCTCACGCATGATCTGAGCTCTTTTAGTAGCTACTTCTTTAGCATCAGACTCGTCTTCAAATACTTTAAATTTCTCACCAGCTTGAGGTGCACCATTTAATCCTAAAATAACTACAGGAGTTGATGGGGGCGCAATTTCGATGCGTTGATTACGCTCGTTAAACATGGCTTTTACACGACCGTAGTGTTGACCAGAAACGATCAAATCACCTTGGCGTAACGTGCCATTTTGTACAAGAATAGTTGCCACATATCCTCGACCTTTATCTAAAGATGCTTCAATAATAGAACCTGTTGCTTCTCTTTCAGGATTTGCTTTCAGGTCTAATATTTCTGATTCTAGCAGCACTTTTTCCAATAACAAATCCACATTCAATCCTTGTTTGGCAGACAATTCCTGGTTTTGGAATTTACCACCCCAGGCTTCAACCAGGATATTCATATTTGAAAGCTGCTCGTATATCTTTTGCGGATTTGATCCGTCTTTATCAATCTTGTTTACAGCAAAAATCATTGGAACACCAGCAGCTTGTGCGTGACTGATGGCCTCTTTAGTTTGAGGCATTACTGCATCATCGGCAGCTACAACAATAATCGCGATATCGGTTACTTTGGCACCACGAGCACGCATTGCAGTAAAGGCTTCGTGACCAGGAGTATCCAAGAAAGTAATCGCTTTGCCATTTGGAAGTGTTACCTCATAGGCACCGATATGTTGTGTGATACCGCCGGCCTCACCTGCAACTACATTAGCGTTTCGGATATAATCCAATAAAGAAGTTTTACCATGATCGACGTGTCCCATGATGGTAACGATAGGAGCTCTTTCAACGGCTTCGATATCATCTTCATCATCATCATCGTCTTCCATTTCTTCGTCATCTTCTAATCCTATGAACTCCACTTCAAATCCAAATTCACTTGCAACCAATTCAATAACTTCTGCATCCAAACGTTGGTTAATAGATACCATAATACCTAATCCCATACATTTTCCAATTACATCAGCGAAGCTTACGTCCATTAAATTGGATAATTCACTAACGGTAACAAACTCTGTAACCTGCAGTCTGTTATCTTCCGTCATTTCGCCCATATGTTCAGCTGCTTCATCACGTTTTGCGCGACGATACTTGGCTTTTAGGCTCTTTCCACGACCACCAGTTCCAGACAATTTTGCCTGAGTTTCACGTATCTTTTCTTGAATTGCTTTTTGATCGATTTCTTTATTGTCATCTCTGCGAGGTGGTGCATTACGGTCTCTGCTTTGATTTCCGCCTCGATTTCCGCCACCTGCACCACGATTAAATCCACCGCCACTTTGACTATTATTACCACCTCTATTATTAGCAGGAACAATTGGACGATTAGGGCCGGATGGACGAGAAGGAGCACTTACGCTAGCTGCGCCTGTTCCTTGTTGTTGATTATTTCCAGCAGCTCCCGGATGGGGATTATCTGGTTTTTTATCAATTGGAATACGTTTGCGTTTGCGTTTTTCGTCTCTACCCATTGGTTTAGGACGAGTATCGCTATTAATCGGCAAATTAATCTTCCCTAATATTTTAGGTCCTTCCAGTTTTTCTGCTCTGATATTTTCTATCAATGGTCCAGCTTCAGAAATTGGATCAGGTTCAGTTGGAACAATTACAGCAGGCTTTGGAACAACAGGTTCAGCCTTAACAGCAGGCTTAGGAGTTTTTGGCTCAGCAGCTTTCGGCGCAGGCACTTCTGTTTTCTTTGGAGATTTTTTAGGTCTTGTAGAAGAATCAATTGCAGAAAGATCAATTTTATTTAACACTTTAGGTCCCTCTAATTCAGGGGCATCAATCTTAGTAACTGAGGGCTCTACAACTTCAGGTATAGACTTTGGAACATCTATCACTTTTGGTGCGATTACAGGCTCAATTACTTTTTCAACCACTGGTTCAGGAGCTTCTATAACCACAATAGGTTCTGGAATAACAGTCACAGCGGGAGTAATAGGTGCAACTGGAGCAGCAGGAACAGGAATTTCCACAACTTTAGCTGGTTCTGAACGTACTGACTTATCTTCTTTTTTGGTAAAAGAAAGATCTTCTTCGTCTTTTTTCTTTCTTGCCTCAGCTTGAGCACCTTTTGGTATCTCTACCAGATCAGCCTTGTTTTTGGCCTGTTTATCCTGTAGGAACTCTGCTTGCAAAGCATAGTAATGGTCTTCTGTAAGCTTTGCCGTAGGCTTCAGGTCGTCGCGGCTAAATCCTTTCTTCACCAAGAACTCGATCAGGGTATCCTGACCAATATTGAATTCTTTGGCGGCTGCTAACAGTCTTGGTAATTTCAAATCTGACATTCAGTTTTTTTTAGTCAACAAAACAAGGCTTAACCCAGTTTTTATATATCGCTTGTTCTATCCCCCTGAACCTAATATATATTTAGATTCAGACAAAGATAGTTGCTATTAAGCTGCTTATTCTTCTGTATTGAATTCATCTTCCAATACTTTACGAACTTCGGCAATAGTTTCTTTTTCTAAATCGGTTCTTCTTTCCAACTCTTCAGCTGATAATTTTAACACACTTCTAGCTGTGTCGCAACCGATACGTTTGAATTCATCAATAATCCAAGTTTCGATCTCATCACTGAATTCTTCCAAATCGATATCAAATTCATCAACAACCTCTTCGTCCTCACGAAATACATCAATTTCATATCCTGTTAATTCACAAGCCAATTTGATATTTACCCCACGTCGACCAATTGCCAAAGAAACCTGATCGGCCTTTAAATAAACCTCCGCGTGTTTTTTGTCGTTATCAAGTTCGATATAACTAATCTTAGCAGGGGTTAAAGATCTTTGAATTAACAACTGAATATTAGTAGTAAAATTGATGACATCAATATTTTCATTTTTCAATTCGCGCACAATACCGTGTATACGGCTACCTTTCATTCCCACACAAGCACCAACTGGATCGATACGATCATCGTAACTTTCAACAGCCACTTTTGCTCTTTCACCTGGATCACGAACAATCTTTTTAATAGCGATTAAACCATCAAAAATTTCGGGTACTTCAATTTCAAGTAATTTAGAAAGGAATAGCGGACTAGTTCTTGAAAGAATGATTACCGGATTGTTATTTTTAAGATCAACTCTTGCAACAACAGCTCGGATATTTTCACCCTTCTTGAAATAATCCTGTGGAATTTGTTCAGATTTAGGAAGGATTAATTCATTACTTTCTTCATCCAATAATAAAACTTCTTTTTTCCAAACCTGGTAAACTTCCGCACTGATAATGTCACCAACACGAGCACCGTATTTTTGAATCAAAACATTCTTTTTTAAATCGCTGATACGACTGGCTAAAGTTTGTTTGGCAGCAAGAATAGCACGGCGACCAAAGTCAAGAATATCAATTTCTTCGTACAGTTCTTCTCCAACTTCAAAGTCGGGTTCGATTTTAACAGCATCTGTGTAAGCCACTTCTGCCAAGGGATCCAGCACTTCCCCGTCGTCTACAATCATACGACGACGAATAATTTCCAAATCGCCTTTCTCGGCATTTACGATTACGTCGAAGTTATCATCACTTCCAAATTTTTTGCGCAAAAGTGTTTTGAAAACGTCTTCTACCACTTTCATCATAGTAGGACGATCAATATTCTCAGCGTCTTTGAATTCCTGGAATGCCTCAATCAGGTTGATACTAGCCATAACTTAATTTTTTTTTCGCTCTGCAGATTTTCTGCAACTGATTAAAATTTAATTTGAACCGTTGTTGATTTTATATTATTAAATGGAACAAGCAATTGTTGCGTTACCGCTTTTTTCCCTTTCCCTTCTGTAATTTGGATTAGAATATCTTCAGCAGTAACTGCCACTAACGTGCCAATTTTTGTAGAATCATCCGTAAAAATAATTTCTAAATCTCTTCCTACATTTCTAAAATATTGACGCTGTAATAATAGGGGCTCTTCAATACCCGGAGAAGAAATTTCCAATGAAAAATCGCCTTCTGGATACCAGGCTCTTTCTTCAATCAATTTGTACAATCCACGATTAAACTTCACACACTTCTCAATAGATATTCCTTCATCGCCATCAAAAAATATTTTGATATTATTAGTAGGCTTGATGCGTACACTAACTAAAAAATAAGAAGGCTCATCAACTAGTAACTGATGAATTAGTGCTTCAATTTGTTGTATTCTTTCTTCCATTTTCAAAATTTTCGCAGGTTTACTACGAACCCCTAGAATTGATAATTCCTTCAGGTATGTAAAAAGGAGAAGGGAACGGTAGCCGTTCCCTTCTGTTGATTATTTCCAATGCAAATGTAATGTAATTGACCGAATATTTCCAAATCTGGTTTTCGCCGCATATCATTATACCCTACCACTAAATAGGAATCTATGCCGATTTTCCTCACTTTAGCCATATTCAATGTTCTGGATGATTATCTTTGCCACCTATGATCAAGTTGATTTTTTACGGGCTAGTTGTATACCTGATTTATAAACTGGTATTTGAACTTATTATACCGGTTAGCAAAGCCACCACTCAAATGAGTGAGAAAGTGCGACAAATGCAACAGCAACAGCAGAAATTTCAGCAGCAACAATCCAAACAGGCTGCTGAACCTCAAAAACCTGTCAGACCTGCATCTGATAAGGAGTATATTGAATATGAAGAAGTAAAACCTTAACCAAGATTCCTCTTATAAACCCAATTCTGGCAATGTTTGAGGCCACTGGAGATGAATTGTTTTTAAACCCAATGCATGGGCCGTTTCTATGTTTTTAATGGTGTCATCTATAAATAAGGTCTCATTAGCCTCAAGATTGTTCTCTTTTAATATATAGAAAAAGGGCTCTGGGTTAGGTTTCCGCATCCCCATATTTTGAGAGTAGTAGGCTTTTTCAAATATTGTATCAAATTCAACATTCCCAGTTAATTGTTGGTATGACTCAATAAAAGCATCGTGGTGAATTTGATTGGTATTAGAAAATAAGAAAATTCGGTATTTAGATCTGATAGTCTCTAGCCAGCTAAGCGTTGGCACTCTAAAATCCAGCAATAGTGCATTCCATGCTTTTTTGATGGATTCATCACTTAGGTTAGTGCCTGTGCCTTTTCTAAAGGCTTCGTAAAACTCTTCTGGACTTATCTCTCCCGTTTCTAATTGAACAAATAAATCATTAGAATGATGTTGCGTAAACATATTTGAAAACTGGGTAACCCCCAGTTCTTTAAAAGCTTTTTCTGTTATCGAAAAATCGATATTTAACAAAACCCCACCCAGATCAAAAATGATATTTTTTACCCCTTCCATAGAAACCTATTTAAAATTATGTGAAAATACAAATGAATCATTATTTTTTTAAAACCAATACATTGATGGTTTCTTTTTTGAACTTTCTTTCTTCATTCAAATGACAGTAAGGTATTAGCGCTTCAATAAATGACCTTCCTGCCAATCTTTGAGGAGTACTTAATAAAATGGTTTTCCCCATAGTTAAACAACTATGCATTAATTCTAATAATACTTCAAAGTCATTTGGATTATAATTAATATCACTCATCAATAATACTTCCCATTCTAGTTCAACTGGCATTTGGTTCCAATCAATGATTGCCGAAGACATATTGCAAATTTTATTCAAGGAAATATTTTCTTTAATAAATAGTACGGCCTCTTCGTTGTAATCGCTACAAATTACGGAGGATGCAAAGTGGGAAGAATATAATGAGGGCAAACCTATACCTGCAGCCAGTTCTAATATTTTTTTATTGCTAACCCAATATGGATTTTCCGCTATGAATTCGGTTAATACAAAAGCAGCGGGCCAAATTTTTGCCCAATAAGGGAAAGCTGATTTGTTTTCGTTTTGTTCATAGATCAATTGAATATTTTTTTGATCGGGGATCCATAAATGAATATCCCTATCATTAAATCGAACTATTTCTATTTTCTTCTTCAGGGTTTTATTGTTTGACTGTTATGCAAAGCTAAGGATAGCAGATAAAACTGTAGTTTCGCAAAAAAATTATCATGAGCGAAGAAAAACTAACACAAGGCAAAATTCATACAGCCAAAGGGGTAATGACTTTTGAATTATATGATGATGCAGCCCCGATAGCTGTGGCAAATTTCAAAAAATTAATTAATGAAGGCTTTTATAACGGACTAACTTTTCACCGTGTAATTCCAAATTTCATGGTCCAAGCTGGTTGCCCTGATGGAACAGGTGCAGGTGGTCCGGGTTATTCTATTCAATGTGAGACTGACGGCGCAAAGCAAACCCACGACAGAGGTGTTTTGTCAATGGCACATCGTGGAAAGAATACTGGGGGGTCTCAATTCTTTATTTGCCATAACAGAGCAGGTACTCGCCATTTAGACGGAGTACATACTTGTTTTGGAAAAGTAATCGATGGAGTTGAAATCATCGATGAAATTAAAGGCGGTGATGTAATGACTAAAGTTGAATTAGTATAAATCTTATACTGTTTTTTTGGGTGGCAAATCAAATGCAATGGCATCATGTTCGAAATGACCATTATGAGCACCATCGCAAAAAGGTTTGTTTTTACTCAAACCACAACGGCAAAGACCTATAACATCCCTCCCGGCTAAGTTGTAGGTCTTTCCTTCTTTATCTACAATTTCGAAATCTCCTTCAATCTTAAGAGAGCCGTTATTCCTTACAGTTATTTTAGCTGCCATATTTTATTTTCTGTTTCGTGCAAGATATTGGTTTATTTCCCATACACAAATTTCTCCATCAATTCCATTGATTGAATGGCATCAGATGCTGAGCAGGGATTATTTTGATTGCCTAAAAAATACTGAACAACTTTTTCTATCATGTGTTGTTGAATATGAGGTTCTTTCGCGAAACTGATTTGTTCTTTATGACCAGCGATTTCTATTTCAATGGTATTACCGAAAACCGGGAAACTAATTTTTCCATTTGAACCTATTATTTCAAAAAGGTCCTCTTCAAAATTTGCAGGAACTGTAAAGCACCAGATACCATTAAAAATAATATTGTTTTCAAGTAACATACTACCACTTACAATATCTTCTGCCTTGTATAATCCAGCTTGATTGGTGGCTAATCCGCAGCATGATTTGGCTTTCCCAAAAAAATAATGGACAAGATCTAATTGGTGCGGGGCAAGATCAAAAAATATTCCACCTCCAGATATGCTAGGGTCTACTCTCCAATTCTCCGTTGTTTTAGCGAGCATAACAGATTGATCGGGCTGCATCATTCGAATATTCACCATTTTAATATCTCCTATTGCATGTTCATCAATCAGCTTTTTAACTTTTAGAAACATGGGTAATGCTCTTCTATAATGCGCTATTGATAATTTAATTCCAGACTGTTCTGCGTAATCCCTCATTCTATAACAGGATGCAACATCTAAAGCCATTGGTTTTTCTACGTAAACTGGTTTACCAGCTTGCATTGCCGCGATGGCATATTCTTCGTGATATTTTGGAGGGGTGGCAATATAAATGGCAGAAATAGAAGGATCGTTTATGAGATCCATTGCCTGGTTAGTCCATTTAGGAACTTGATGTCTTTGAGCATAATCCTTTGCTTTTTCTAAATCTCTGCGCATGACTCCTACTAATGATGAATTAGCAACTTTATTAAAAGCCGGACCACTTTTAAATTCAGTTACATTACCACATCCAATAATGCCCCAACTCACCAAATTATTTGGTACTTCTAATTTAATTGTACTCATATCAAAATTTCTATTTCAAACATACATCCAATTATTAGAAATAGGTAACGTATCATTTTCAAACTTCGAAAAAATCTATAATGCGTACCTTAGGTCTTTCCAAAAAAAGTAATATGAGAATAATATTAATTTTTGCATTTTTTGCTGTTTCTTTTTTTAACCTGCGTGCACAATTAAGAACAACCAATTTTATAGAAGATAATGCTTCAGTTCCTAGAGATCATCAGCTTGATTTTACTAAAATAAAAGTAGCCTTGTCTTTTGATGCTCCAAAAGGAATCGTTATTGGGAAAGTTAACTATCAGTTTAATTCTCTCAGACCAACGGTTACATCCTTTTTTCTAGATGGAATAAAAATGCAAGTGAAGGAAATCACACTGAACGGACAAACTATACAATACAAAACTGATAGTGCTGGTATCACGGTCATCCCAAGTGAACCCTTGGTTTGGAATGCTTTATATGAGATGACCGTATCATATGAAGCAAAACCAAGAGTGGGTTTATATTTTATTGGATGGAACGATAAAAACAATTTAAGTAGAAAACAAATTTGGAGTCAGGGTGAACAGATAGATAATAGAAATTGGATCCCGATGTATGATGAACGAAATGATAAATTACTCACTGAAATGAGTGTAACCTTTGATAAAGATTATAAAGTTTTATCGAATGGCAAATTAGTAGACAAGAAGGAAAATGCTGATGGAACCCTTACCTGGAACTATGCGATGAGTCATCCTCAATCGCCGTATTTAATAATGTTGGGTATTGGTAAATACGATATTAAAGAAACACATTCTGGCTCAGGTGTTCCAATGCATTTATATTATTATCCCGAGTGGAAAGAACGTGTAGAGCCTATTTATCAGCATAGTGAAGAAATGGTTGATTTTTTTGAAAAAGAAATTGGCTTTAAATATCCCTGGGAATCGTATTCGCAAATTCCGGTACAAGACTATATGTTCGGGGCAATGGAAAATACAACTGCTACTATTTATGGAGATTTTTATGCAGTTGATAGCAGAGGATTGGTTGATAGAAATTATGTAGCAGTTAATGCTCATGAGTTAGCCCATCAATGGTTCGGAGATTGTGTTACTGCTTTAAGCGATGCGCATCAATGGCTTCAGGAGAGCTTTGCAACTTATTATAATCAGATGTTTGAAAGAGAAGTATTTGGAGAAGATTATTTTAATTGGTCGCGAAGAGGCGCACAAAATGCGTCTATTGATGAGTCTTTAAAAAACAAATTTGCAGTTGCACACAGTGAGGGTGGTGGAAACCGTGTTTACGGTAAGGGCGCATTTGTTTTGAACATGTTGAAACTAGTAGTTGGTGGAAGAGAAATGTATAATAAAGCGATTAAGCATTATTTGGAAAAACATGCTTATCAAAATGTTGATACACATGATTTACTGATTGCATTTGAAGAAACTACCGGTATGCAATTAGATTGGTTTTGGACAGAATGGCTAAATAGAGGAGGGGAACCTAATTATAATATCAGCTATTCTGCAACAGGAAATAATATAACACTAATTATCAAACAAGTGCAAGCATTAACTGATGTTACAGGATATAAAAATGGGTTATTTAAAATGCCTATTTGGGTTGAAGTGTTTTATAAAGATGGAACTAGTTTCAAAAAACAGTATACTATTCAAGAACAAACAGAAATTCTTAATATTCAAAATCCTGATTCAAAAATGGTCGATTATATACTCTTTGATCCAGGTAATGAAATAATGAAGTCTGTTAGTTTTGACAAGCCCTTTGAAATGCTAGAATTGCAGGCTATTCATTCTGTAAATATGCTTGATCGATACGATGCGATTTCTGCTATGAGGGGAATAGAAGTAGGAAAAAAGAGAAACGTTTTAGAAAAAGCCTTTCAAAACGAAAAATTCTATGCTGTTAAAGCTGAAGTTATTAATCAGTTAGCGAATGATTCACAAAGTATTTCATTGATCAAAGAAGCATTGGTAGATAAAGACGTGGCAGTGCGAAAAGCAGTTTTACGAAATGTTAATCCAATGAATTCGGGATTAGTTATTGAGTTTGAAAAGTTACTGACGGATTCTTCTTATGATATTGTGGAAGCAGCACTTCAAAAGTTAACCTCACTTAATTCAATTAAAACAGCAAGCTATCTAAATCTTACCAAAAATGTAGATGGTAATTTAGGTAAACATATAAAAGTTCGTTGGCTTGAAATATCCTATTTGTATACTGGTAAAAAGCAATATGCAGAAGATTTAGTAAATCTTACAAGTAGTTCTTACGAATTTAGAACAAGAGGCAATGCTTTTGCTGCCCTTAAGAGAATGGATTATTTTAATGAGAGCCTAACTCCGAATTTAATAGATGGATTAATGAGTGCGAATGTTAGATTGAGTGGGCCTGCTAATGATTTACTCAAGTTTTTCTATGGACAGGATCAGCACAAAAAAGAAATCAGTACCTATATTGCTTCTCAGCAATGGCTACCATGGCAGAAAGCAATTTTAAATGCAAATGGGTATTAAAGTTTAATACTTTTACTATTATACAAGAAAAAATCAAGTTGGATAAAACTATTGTTTAACCAACTTGATTTTTTGTTTAAAGCTTACTTTTTCATATAACCCGGATTGATCATAAACCCCTGAGTTTTTTTTGTTATAACCGCCTCCGCCACGTCCACCACCATGGCCACCACCACTAGTACTAAAACTTGATCTTGTGCTTGACATACTATTTGCGCCCTTTGGTTTTTCGATAGAGTTAACGGTCAAATCAAGCGTGATAACCTCATTGAGTTGAATCAAACTTTCTGCCATTAATTCTTGCAATGGAATTTTTAATTCGTAAACTATTTTCTCAGTAGAATCTGCGCCTACAGCAATATTTATTCCGGAGTTATTCGATAAATTGATTTCTGTTTTAGTTAAGAGGAATCCTTTTGTTTTTACAATTTGAATTTCTGATTTATAAATTTTCACCGCTGCATTAAAATCAGTTTGCATATTTATTCCAGGGTCAATTGAATTTGGAAAAATGATACTGGCGTCAAATTTTCTTTTCTTTTCTGATGCATATAATTCAATACTCCAGCCAGCTTTCATCATTTTCCCGGTTTTCATTCTGTCGTTATTCGAGAAACATAGATATAAATACTTGTTATCGTTTGAAACTGAAAACATGATGGCACTTTGAGTATCAAAAAATGATAATGGTTTTGTCCATTCATTGTCATCTCCATCGATTAAAAGCTGTTTAGTTTGCCATTTTGATTCAGAAACCCCATCCTGAGCTATGGAATGTAAGGATATGATAAAACCTATAAACAGGTAAACAATGTTTTTTTTCATAATGCAACGAATCTTATTTGTACTGAAGATAGCTGCCAATGTACTTAATAGAAATTATTAATGCTAAAAACAATTGTTAATTCGATTAGTTATATATGGATGTACAGCACAAAAACTGACTATTCCTAAACAAAGTTTCCATTTTGTTTGGAAGGTCAGGTTGTAACAAGCACTTATTAATTCCTATTTAATAGTACACTGAGCTAATGCTATTTCTTCCATGAGGTCGTTATAGCCGACAACTAATCCTTGTACTTTTACTTTTGCTCCAACTTTCAAATCTTTTAGTTTACCAACTTCTGATGAATCGATATTACATGCAATATTATTAAGCGTAAGGGTTACACCTGCTATTGTGGTAATATCTCCTTCAATTAAAACTGCCTGATTAATATATTGTTTATTTGCTTCAGCTGCATTGTCTTTAAAAGCTTTTGAAAATGCTTCTGCAGTTATTTCAAATTTAGCTTTTTCAGTAGACGGATTTCGATGTTTAACCGATGAAGTCATTGCCATTCCCAGATCAACAATCATTTGCGTTGCTTTTTCTTTATTCAACGCACCCCAAATGCCTGCTATTACTATAATAGCAGCGATTCCAATAATAATTTTCTTTTTCATTTTTTCTTTTGAAACTGTGATAGAAACTTTAATAAATGTAAAGTTGACACTAACAAAATCCTCAAAGAATGATAATGAGCACAAAAAATGCTGATAAATATCATAAAAATTGGTGCCTATTATCATTTAAATGTAATTAATACACTTATAATTTTGGATTCGAAATTTAGATCCCACCTAAGTTATTATTGGAGCAAAATTGAAAAACCTATTCACTACTCCTACCGATCATTAAACTAAAATTAAGTGTATGAAAAAAACGGTTTACAACCAAAAGGGCATCTTGTGCCTTATTAGTATGGTTTTAATCTCACTGTTATTGGTGCAGTGTAAAAAAGACGGGACAAATGCAAGTACAGTTTCAAGATCATTAGTGAATCGACCAGATTCCACTATTTTTTCACCTTATTATGATAGTACTGTTGTTGCCTTCGCAGACATTAAGCCAGGCATCAATGATATTATAGTAACTAAAAGTGTGAGAAGCATTATAAAAAATAATTGTGTTTCTGCAGGATGCCATGGTGCTGGAGGTGTAAAGCCAACGCTTGATACTTATGAAAATGTTAAGAGTATGGTAGTTGCAGGAAATCCTGAAGCAAGCCAATTATTTCAAATGGTTACCACAAGCGATTTAAATAAGGCGATGCCCCCGGTTAACTATGGGGTTGATTTAACTGTAACTGAGAAATCAATCATTTACAATTGGATTAAAAATGGCGCAAAAGACTATCCAACACTGGTTGATTTTCGTCCTGCTGCAGTTGCATTAATAGGAATTGGATGTTCATCTGGCAACTGTCATAATGAAGCTACTGCCACAGGTGGTTGGGCTAGAAAAGGTTTATTGGGAACACTATCTACAGCCGATTCAGCTACATTCTTTTTTCAAAATCAAACAACGGGTGCCATTACAACTTATCCTCAATTGAAAGAGCCAAAGCTTAGTTCAGTTTGGAAAAGCTATAAAGACAGTGTTCGTAAATTTTATACGGATACTTTAACTAATGCTAGTTTCAGGCCATATGCAACTTTCGGAACACCTGTTTCTGCTATCAGTGGTCGTGGGCCATTAAATACTTATGATGATCAGTTGCTGGATATCATAGTTCCCAAAAGTGTACGATCTAACAGTGCTGTTGTATTTATCGATGGAACAGGGAAAAAGTTTTATGTAAAAGGAGATAATTTAAACGCAGGTAGTACATTATTATCAAGAGTTGATACCACTTTAGTATTAGCAAATCCACGCACTAAAATTTGGGCAACTAAAAACCAGGGTGATATGGCTTGGAGTGATGGCGGATTAAGACCTTCTGATGTTGCCATTATCAAAGCATGGTATTTCACTGATCCAAATATTCCTGATGTATGGAAGTATGGCACCGATGGTGCAGGCATTTTCAAATACACTTATTCAGGAAAAATAATTGTAAAATAATAATAACCAGAAAAAACATTTTATGAATAAATTATTAGTATATCTGGGAGTGATAGGCGGAGTGCTGCTTTTCTTCTCTTGTTACAATAACAATAAGGATATTACCAAACCAACGGCTACAGGACTTGACAACATTTCATTTCGCGACGACATAGTACCAATTGTTACTTCTGGTGCATGTGGTTGCCACATCAATGGAAAAGTTTCTAATGCAGTACCTTTTGCGATTAAAGACACCATCTATTTTTCTACTATCCAGTCCAGGTCTTCTGTATTCGAAAGTATGGCTAAAGGTGGAGAACATCCTGGTGAAGGAGGTATCTACTTTACACCTGCACAAGCTGCAATTATTCAAACATGGATAGCACAAGGGGCAAAAGATAATTATGTTCCTCCAGCTATTACTGGCCCAGTAACTTATACCATTAATATCGTTCCTATCTACAAACAAGTATGTAAGGGAAGTGCCTGTCATGGCGGGTTAGGTCCAAATTTAGATTATGCAAAAATGACTGCAGATAAAGATATGCTTTCTCAAATAATGGGAAGCGCAGGAGCTAATGGTCATAAAGGTGGAACCATGAGTTTAGACGGAACAACAACTGCTACATTTTTAGCTTGGATAACACAAGGTCAACCACTTTAAAATTAGAATCCATTAATATTTAAAACTCATTACAATGAAAAAATTAACACTACTCGCATTCTTCTTTATACTGATTGTAAACCTGATTAATGCGCAAACTTATAAAACAAGAGATGCTAATATTTATTTCAATCCTAATAAAGATTTAAGTCATAAGGATTATGCATCACAAAGTAAAGAAGGCACTGCTGTATTGAAAGTGGAAACTAGTGAAGTGGCTTTATTAGTTCCTATGAAAACATTCCATTTTAATAACGCTTTATTAGAAGAGCATTTTAATGAGAATTATTTGCATACCAATAAATATCCTAATGCAACATTTAAAGGGAAATTAACTGGCTTTAATAAAGATCAATTAACTAAAGATGGTGTTTATAATATGTCATCTGAAGGTCAGGTTACTTTACATGGTGTTACAAAGGATTTTAAAGCGCCAGTTAAAATGACTGTAAAAGGCAAAGCAGTAACATTCGATTGTTCATTTAAAATTAAAGCGGAAGATTATGCAATTGATATTCCTGGATTGGTAAAACCTAAACTAGCAGATTTTACTCCAATCGATGCTACCATTGTATTTCAGTTAAACTAATTGAGTCAGGATAAAAACTATCACATGAAATGAGCAATGAAAAATTCAATACAAGATGAATTAATTATTTGCGAATTACATGTAACCAAAATAAATCTACAGACACATGAAAAAAACATTATTATATTTTATGCTTGCATGTTGCTTTTTCTTAAAAGCAAGTGCCCAGAGCGACTTGTTGGGAGATTTAATAAAAGAAGATTCCTCAACAGTGAAGCACAATATTGCAACTGCCACTTTTAAATCAACACGAATTATTAATTTACAAAGTGTTGAGATGACAGGCAAAGGAAATCTTCAATTTATGATTAGCCACCGTTTCGGCTATTTATGGAAGACTGGAAAGGGAATGACAAATGTTGCGCAATTATTTGGTATGAATTCTGGTTTTGCAAATACGTATATGTCGTTTGATTATTCATATACCGATTGGATGAATACAGGTTTTGCTGCAACAGGAAATGCGCAGTTCGAAACATGGGCAAAATTCAAATTAGTGAAGCAACAAAGCGGAAAGAAAAATATTCCGATAACTATTTCCTGGTTTTCTTTAATGCACTGGGATGCTTCCGAAGGGCCAAGTCCTGATGATCTTGCCTGGAACAGATTGTCATTCATGCATCAGATTTTAATTGCCAGAAAATTCAGTGAAAACTTCTCTTTACAATTGATGCCTTCTTATATCCATTATAATTATTCCCCTTATGGAATAAACAATACGAATAATATTTTTTCTCTGGGTATAGGAGGTAGAATGAAACTGTCTCATAAAACTGCTATCACATTTGAATATACGCATCAATTGAATGGATATAAAGATTTGCTTGATGAAACTGCGTCAGCAGTAAATTATGTACCAGATGTTTTATCACTTGGCTATGATTGGGATACTGGCGGTCACATTTTTCAATTCTTTATTTCAAGTGCATCATCTGCATCCAATATTGGTCAGTTGAGTACTAATTTAAATCAAATGAAGCTTGGTAATTTTTCTCTCGGATTTAATTTAAATAGAAGCTACGGAATAAAAAAAGTTGTACAGACCCATTAATTTCATTTGTGTTTTATATTTAAAGATAGGCCCCAGTTCTCTGGGGCTTTTTTTTAGATTTTATTTATTTTTTATCTAAACAGATTTATTTTTTTAAAGAATTTTAGTCTTAAATTTAAATGTTCAAACATTTATTCAATGTTTACGTATGTTTCAGCTTATTCTCCCCCCCCCTTTAAAATTAAATGTGTGAATGACGGTATATAAATATGACTTATGTCATAAAACTGTCTGATAACAATCATTTGCAATCAGCTCTTAAAGTTTGAACATTTGTTTGTCTTTAAATTTTAACTATAAACAGACATATATGAAAACCACTTTTGTTCTCTCTTTCTTTATTGCAGTTACTGTATTTTTTGTGTATTGCACAAAAACTGCACAGATTGTTGCTCCAACAACTTCTAGCACAAATGAATTACTTTCTTACAAAACAACAACAGCGCCAACAATTGACGGTATCGTTGATGCTATTTGGGATAAAGCAACCAAGCTGCAAGTAACACCCACAGTTCCAGATCCAGGAAATGGCTTATTTGCTGGTTATCAAGGAACTCAATATCCTGCAACCATTCGCTCGATGTATGATGGTCAATATATCTACTTCCTTGCAGAATGGAAAGATCCTTCTAATTATCAAGTACAACCTTGGTATTTTAATCCAACAACTAGTCGTTGGGCGCAAAGAGGAAATGGTAAAACCTTTGATGCGAATGGTAATTTAATTAAAGATGGTATGGGACAAGACCAATTAGCCATGTTATGGAACATCGATGGGTCAACTCCTAAATTTGTAACACAAACTTGTTATGCTAGCTGTCACTTATTTACTCCTTACAGAAATTATGCTGGAGTAATGGTTCCGAATGCAAGTGCAAACCACTATACCAATGGTGCCAATGAAAAAATTGATATGTGGTGGTGTCATTTAAATAAGGATTTAGTTACCGGACAAATGGATGACCAATATCAAGATTGGGCTGGCGGACCTGCAGTTACAGATACAGTAGGCGGATCCGGAAACGGTCGTCATGCTGATGATCTTACACCTCCATCTCCGTTCTCTACAACTTATGTTAACAACAATACCAATACAAGTAATGGTGCTTTCAATAATTCACAAAGTTTGAAATTAGATGGCACAGGTGCTGCTGTTACAGTTCCAAAATGGATTGTTCCTGATGCAGTTGGTGCTAAATATTATTTAGCTACTGATACTTTAGCTGGAGGAAAAGCATTGAAAGTAACTGGTGTTAGCAGTAAGGGCGTATTAACATATGTTGGTGGTACATTGGATCCTACTGGAAATGCAGCTTATTTAGATGATCCTACAACAGGCGTTGCAGTTGGTTCAAAATGTATTCCTGCTTTTATCTCAGCTCCTTTAACAATGGGTCGTGCTGATATTTCTGCACAGGGAACTTATACAGGATCAGGCTGGATTTTAGAATTCAAGCGTTTATTGAAAACTCCAGATGTATTGAAACAAGATATCGATTTTAGTAGTTTAGTTGATCAACCATTTGGAATGGCCATATTTAACTCATCAAACTATCAACACGGTATTCAACCAAACTTGTTGTTGAAATTTCAGAAATAAGTAACCCTCTGTTTTACTAAAAACAATTATCATGTTAAAGAAAAAAACAGCGCTTCTATCGGTCGGGGTTACTTCGATGTTGCTCATTTTTTCAGGATGTTATAAAACTACCACATTGGTTATAAACCCAGGTGCTAGTATCACTACTGAAATGAGTTATACAAATGATATCACACCGATTTTTACGAAAAGTTGCGCACTAAGCGGTTGCCATGTTGCAGGCGGGAAGGCTCCCGACTTAACAAAAGACAACTCATATAAATCATTGACTGGCGGAGGTTATTTAAAAGCAGGAGATCCAGATAACAGTGTGTTGTATCAGTGGTTAAGTGGAAAAAAATCTCCAGCAATGCCAATGGGTGCTGGTCCAGATCAGGCTATCAATGGAAAAGTTTATGCTTGGATTAAACAAGGTGCAAAAAACAATTAAATAAAATACAATGAAAAAATATATCATTCATTTCCCTTCTTTCCAGCTAAGACTACTGTTGCTTATTTTGGTAGCTACTGTTATTACTGGAACAGAATTGAATGCACAGGATTCTACTGCTGCGCCAGTGGCAAAAAAGAGATCCTATGTTAAAAACACTTTTGAAGGAAACTTCTTAATCGATAATCAAACCGTGATGGTTCCAATTAAAGGAACTTTCGAATTTGATATCAGTCACCGTTTCGGAACAATTAATAATCAATTCAAAGATTTGTTTGGTTTGTTCTCCAGTGCCAATATGCGATTAGGATTTAGCTATACTCCTATCAAGGATTTGCAAGTTGGATTCGGAGCTAACAATTATAATATGATTGTTGACTGGAGTCTCAAATATGCTGTGGTGAAACAAACTAAAGATGGTAGGACACCTTTATCAGTAACTTATTTTGGAAATGCAGCGATGGATACAAGAGCTAAAAGTGATGCATTACCGATAGTGTCTTCTTCAGATCGTTTTAGTTTCTTTAATCAGCTATTAATTGCCAGGAAATTTTCAGAAGCGTTTTCTGCGCAAGTATCTTTAAATTATACACATTTTAATAATGTGCCCGGATATTATGACGTGAACCATATCGCTCAAACTGGTATGTTGAATGATCATTATTCTGTGTCAGTAGGTGGTCGTTTAAAAATTTCACCAAAGACTTCCATTATTGCTAATTATGAGCAGCCATTAACACAACATCCTTTGAATAATGTATATCCGAATATCAGTTTTGGATTAGACATGAAATCAAGTGGTCATGATTTCCAAGTATTCTTTGGAAACTATGGAAATACAATCCCACAATTTAATTCAGAGTATAGTCAGAACGACTTTGCGAAGGGACAATATGTAATTGGCTTTAATATTTCTAGACTTTGGAATTTTTAGAAAAGAGGCAGGAAAAATCAGTATCTTTTAGTAAACAAAATAGCAAACAAATGAAACATGTAATCACACTTTCTCTTCTGGCAGTATTCGTAATTGCTGCAAGTTTCACTTTTATGCCAAACAAACCATGGCCAGTTCCTGATAAAGATGCAAAAAAGGCTAACCCAGTTAAAACTGATGCTGCATCTGTTTCTGCGGGTAAAGCTTTATGGGGTCAGCACTGTTCTTCTTGTCATGGCAAAGCTGGTTTAGGTGATGGTACAAAAGCGGCACAATTAAAAACTCAGCCAGAAGACATGTCGAAAGCAGCAGTTCAATCTCAATCCGATGGAGCTTTATTTTATAAAGTTTCGGAAGGCAGAGATGATATGCCATCTTTCAAGAAGAAAATTCCAGATGCAGAAGATATCTGGAACCTTGTTAACTATATGCGCACTTTGAAAAAATAATCGCATATCCTAATTAGGAAAAATTAAAAGGCAGTTTCATTACTGCCTTTTAATTTACTTCATTTTTCATTATTTTATCACCTCTCTCAAGTTCAGATCATGCAAGAACAAGAAACTGTTTCGAAAGAACAAAATACTAGAAGGTCAGTGCTTATGGGCATTGGCATCTTGTCGGTCTTTAGTTTTCTAACCATGGGTTTTTTTTCTAAGAAAAAGAATATTATAGCCTGCGCTCCCACACCAGACGAAAAAAAGACCATGAAATTTTTAACCCAGGATGGTCAGCTAGTAGAAGTTGATATTTCAAAAATCAATTCCTTAAAAGAGAAAGCCTCTAATCAGGAAATGCAACAATGGGTAAAAAGGTAAATCACATTTAAATTGTTTCAATGAAAACCAACGATACCTCCAGAAGAGAATTTATTTC
This sequence comes from uncultured Bacteroidota bacterium, assembly GCA_903927185.1. GTDB lineage: Bacteria > Bacteroidota > Bacteroidia > Chitinophagales > Chitinophagaceae > Sediminibacterium. The sequence goes on along the minus strand of CAIYLW010000036.1, from coordinate 35,700 downwards.
AGCTACATTGTTAGCTGGACTAGCTGTTACTGGTTGTTCTTCAGGAAAAAATCCTTTCGAACCAGATGCAGCAACAATAGAAACAGTGAAGCCTTCGGGCGAAATGATCAAGCTGCTTTCTGTTGACGGAGAAGTAATAGAAGTCGATAAGGCTTTTTTAAAGCCAGTACCATCTTTACCCCAAGTATCTAATGAATTGGCTAGGCAAGGAATTCCAGGAAAGAAATTTGTAATGGTGATTGATTTATCCAGATGTAAAAGTTTGAAGAAATGTCAATCAGCATGTAACCATATGCATAGTATACATCCAGGACAAAACTGGATTAAAGTATATCCTCAACACGAAGCAGAACATACTGCTCCATATTGGCAGCCTACAACTTGTATGCATTGCGATGAGCCTCCATGTGTAAAAGTTTGCCCGGTAGATGCCACATTTAAAAGACAAGACGGTATCGTATTAATCGACAGCGATCGTTGTATCGGTTGTAGATTTTGTATGGCTGCCTGTCCTTATTCAACTCGTGTATTTAATTGGGAAGACTTAGACCTGCCAAAAGAAATTGCAGATAAACCTTATTCATGTGAGACAAGTGTTCCACAGAAAAAAGGAACAGTTGGTAAATGCGACTTCTGTCCGGATATGGCCAGAAAAGGAGAATTGCCACATTGCGTTTCTGCATGTCCAAATGGGGTATTCATGTTTGGTGATATGAATGAAGATGTTGTAACGAATGGATCTGAAACATTCCGCTTCAGCGACTTAGTTAGAGATAAAGCAGGATATCGCTTAATGGAAGATCTGGGAACTAAACCAAGTGTGTATTATTTGCCACCTGTAAATAGAAATTTCCCATTTGAAAATAAAGAAGAGAAAGAGGAAACCAAAAAAAGTTAACCCTAAATCATAGATCGTGGAAAGTTTAGCAAAAGAACAAATAATTAAAGACCTGCTACCACAAAAATTTGGCAAGGCAGGTAAGATTTGGGTGGGTATATTATTAGCATTTTGTACGCTTGGTGTTATTGCATACATTTTGCAACTAAAAAATGGATTAGTAGTTACTGCCATGCGCGATTATGTGTCATGGGGTATCTATATCTCAAACTTTGTATTCTTTGTAGCCATCAGTCTGGTGGGCTCTTTGATTACCGCGGTATTGAGATTAACTCAGGCAAAATGGAGTACTCCACTTACTAGAATTGCAGAAATTATAGCAGTATCGGCTATCACATTTGCTTCTATCATTATCGTTGTAGATATGGGACGTCCTGATCGTTTTTATAATTTGTTTATACATGGTCGATTACAATCTCCCATTGTTTGGGATGTGATTGTAATTACCACTTATTTCTTTGTAAGTATTTTATTACTGTATTTTCCTTTATTGCCTGATATGGCAATCATGATGCAACGTAAAGATCAAACTGGTATGTTATGGTTAAATAAGTTGTATGCTTATTTGGGAAAATTCTGGAAAAATACTGCTGCGCAAATTCATATTAGTGAGAAAGCAATCAATATTTTATCGATTACCATTATTCCAGTTGCATTTGCGATTCACACTGTTACTTCCTGGCTTTTTGCCACTACTTATCGCCCAGGTTGGGATAGCACCAACTTTGGAGCCTACTTTATTTCTGGTGCGTTTTTAGTAGGAGCTGGAGCAGTAGTTGTAGCAATGTTTGTTTTTAGAAAAGCCTATCATCTTGAAAACTATATTAAAGATGACCATTTCGATAAAATGGGTAAAGTGTTGGTTCTATTAGCGTTATTGTATTTATATTTTAATGTGAACGAATTCCTAGTGCCAGCATTTAAAATGAAAAAATCTGAAGAAGAACATTTAATGGGTTTGTTTACTGGCGAATTTGCTTATGTTTTCTGGTTTGCAATTTCTACAGCAATGCTTATTCCGATTTTTATTCTGATTCAGAAAAAGGGAAGAAAACCATTGCCCGCATTCATTGCTGGTTTATTAGTAGTAATTGGATCATGGTTTAAAAGATACTTAATTGTAACGCCAACATTATTGCATCCGTTTTTACCCATGCATGATGTACCGGAATCATACAAACACTATTTTCCAACATGGCAAGAATGGGCAATCGCCATGGGTTCATTGGCTGGAGCTTTATTAGTAGTTACTTTTTTTGCAAGAATATTCCCGATTATTCCAATACAGGAAACTATCACCGAAATGGAAGGACATGAAATGAGCCATAAAAATGTTTAATTCAAACGAAATGTTTATTAGCGAATTACATGTAACCAAAATAAAATTATAGATACATGAAAAAGCATAGCAAAATATTTTTTACCGCTATACTATTACAATTATTAGCGATTACTGCATTTTCGCAGGCTGAAAAGAATAATCTTTCTTTGAGTATCAGTTATTTTAATAGCAATAACCATATTCAATATCTGGTTGCCCATGCTAAATCTAAGATTGATGGAAAGTTTAAAATGATTCCCAATATTAATCTGAGTTTTTATATTGGTACCGAAGATGCTGCGAATTTGCTGGGTAAAGCTGTAACAAATGATAAAGGAGACGCCTTAATATTTATCCCGCCAAATGCAAAAGAAGAGTGGAAGAAATCTTCAAAAGTTAGTTTTGTGATAGTATCTCAAAAGACAAAAGAGTTTGATGAGGCAAAGGGTAATGTAGATATTACAAAAGCTAAAATTCAAATTGATACTTTAGCAGACAAAAAAATTACGGCTACTTTATTGGAATTAAAAGATACTGTATGGACTCCTGTAAAAGCGGTTGATGTAAAGTTTGCAATTAAAAGATTGGATGCAGATTTGAATGTGGCAGAAACACCTACTTATGCTACTGATTCATTAGGAGTTGCTAGCGCAGATTTTAAAAGAGATAGTTTGCCGGGAGATTCTAAAGGTAATCTTACATTAATTGCTAAAGTAGAAGACAACGATAGCTACGGAAATCTTTCCTCCGAAAAAATCGTTCCATGGGGGAAATCAATTAAATATTATACTGAATTCGATAAACGAACATTATTTGCTAAAAGAGGGAAGTCTCCAATTTGGTTGGAGTTATTGGCCTATTCAATTGTGATAGCTGTTTGGGGAGTATTAATATACTTAATTGGACAAATTAAAAAGATGAAAAAGCTTGGACTAAATTAGCAGTTACACATTGAGAGTAACCAATCAAAACGGGTGGACATTTGTTCACCCGTTTTGTTTTGTGTAAAATATAAAATCAATTCAATTTCTTGCACTAAATTGAAACCTACTTAAAAGTCTGTTATGCACAAATTCTTATTGGTATTTTATAATGTAATGTTTTTGAATTTTTTAGTGGCAGCTCAAAATATACCTTCCCCAAAATCACATTTTGGATTCTCAATTGGAGATAATTATAAGTTAGCCACTTTTACTCAAACAGAATTGTATTTAAAGAAACTAGCAGCAGTTTCAAAAAAAATAAAACTGGTTACTATTGGGAAAACAGAAGAAGGTAGAAATCAATACATGGTAATTGTATCTGATCCTAACAATCTTGCAAAGCTAGATAAGTATCAATCAATCTCTCAAAGAATGGCTAGGGCAGAAGGACTTACTGATGCCGATGCTAAAACATTGGCAGCAGAAGGAAAAGCAGTAGTATGGATTGATGGAGGTTTGCATGCAACAGAAGTAGTAGGCATTCACCAATGGATAGAATCAGTATATCAACTCATTACCAGAACAGATGAAGAGACAAAAAGAATCTTGCAATCAACTATAATACTATTTGTTCATGCAAATCCAGACGGACAAGAATTGGTATCCAATTGGTATATGCGCAATAGCGATACCCTAAAACGAAGTACTTCTAATTTGCCAAGACTCTATCAGAAATATATAGGACACGATAATAATCGCGATTTCTATATGATGAATATGAGTGAATCAAAAAATATGAGTAGACAACAATATATAGAATGGATGCCACAGATTTTATATAATCATCACCAAACTGGTCCTGCAGGTACAGTGGTTGCTGGCCCTCCTTATCGCGATCCGTTTAATTATGTATATGATCCATTACTGGTGACAGGGATTGATGCTGTAGGTGCAGCCATGAGTAGTAGATTAAATGCAGAAGGCAAGCCAGGTTATACTATGAAGAGCGGTTCTGTGTATTCTACCTGGTGGAACGGAGGGTTAAGAACTACGGCTTATTATCACAATATCATAGGACTACTTACTGAAATTATTGGCAACCCAACACCAAGCAAGATTCCTTTTGTGCCAAGTCGTTTAATACCTAATAGTGCTACACCTTTTCCAATTGAACCAAAGCAATGGTTATTTCAAAATTCAATCGATTATTCAGTTTCATTAAACTATGCGGTGTTAAATTATGCAGCAAGATATAAGGATGAGCTATTGATGAATATTTATACGATGGGTAAACATTCTATTGAAGCAGGGAATAAAGATCATTGGACTTTATCGCCTAAAAAAGTTGAGTTAGTTACTGATTTATATAAGGAAGATAAAAAGGAAATGAAGGGCGATTCATTACCTGTTGATTATTTTGAAAAGATTTATCGTAAACCAGCGTTAAAAGATGCAAGAGGTTATATTGTTCCAATAAATCAGCCAACAACTGCGATTGCTTTTATTAATATTTTGATAAATAGTGGGATACGAGTTGAGCAAGCCAAAGCAGATTTTATTGTTGGTGGAAAATCATATCAAGCAGGTTCTTATATAGTAAAAACAAACCAAGCATTTCGTCCGCATGTAATTGATATGTTTGAACCACAAGATCATCCTAATGATTTTCAGTATCCGGGAGGACCACCAGTGCGTCCTTATGATGCTGCTGGTTGGACACCTGCATTTACCATGGGCATTCAATTTGATAGAATTGTAGAATCTTTTGATGGGCCTTTTGAAACGATTCCATATGGACAAGTACAAATGGCAAAAGGAAAATTGCAAGAGTCATCGAATGCAGTTGACTATTCTTTTTCAACAAAAGACAATGCTAGTTATATTTTATTGAATGATTTATTAAAAGCAGGCATTTCAGTTGCGAAAAATGCGGATCAGTTTTATGTTTCAAAAACTGCTACAGTTTTGCCATTACTTAAAAAGGCAAGTGATGAAAATGGTTTGATCATTTCAGCGCAAGAAAAAAATCCTGTACAAGCTACTTTTCAGGTTACTTCAAAAAGAATTGCATTATGGGATGCATATGGTGGTTCTATTCCAGCTGGTTGGATTAGATGGATTTTTGAACAATATCATTTTCCATTTAGTTTGATTTATGCAAAAGAGATAGATGCTTCTGCATTGAAAAATAAATATGATATACTTGTTTTTGTTGGTGGAGCCATCCCTTCATTAAAAGCAGAAGCACCGAATGCATGGGATGAAAAAGAACCAAAGGAAGAGGAAACTCCAGCAGAGTTTCTGACAATGCTAGGGAAAATATCTGCTGCTAAATCTATTCCCGCGTTGAAAGAATTTTTAGAAGCGGGTGGTGATATTGTAACAATTGGAAGTAGTGCAAACCTTACTTATCATTTACAATTGCCTGTGCGTAATGCTTTGGTAGAAATGGTTAATGGGAAAGAGAAAAATTTACCAGGAGAAAAATTTTATATCCCTGGTTCTGTGATGCAAATTGAAATTGATAATAAGCAAAAAGAAAATTGGGGCCTGGAAAATAAAGCAGATGTATATTTTAGTACAAGCCCGGTTTTTAAATTGCAACCTAGTGCCATTTCAAACGGGGACGTAACACCACTCGCATGGTATGGTTCAGATAAGACTTTAAGAAGTGGTTGGGCATTTGGGCAATCTTATTTACAAGATGGTGTAGCAGCATTTGTAGCAAAGGTTGGTAAAGGTCATCTATATGTATATGGCCCTGAGATTACCTTCCGTGCACAAACTCATGGCAGCTATAAAATGCTTTTTAATCAATTATTTGATCAGAAATAAAACATTGTTATAGACCTGGAATATATTAGGATAAATTAATTTTGGTAAATTAGATGTACATACATACATTTGTGTTGTGAAATTAGAGCAAGCCATAAAAAGTAATAAATTCAAAAACGAAACGCAGAAGGCAGCTTTGAATGTATTGTATACGGCATGGTGGTTGAAAACTAATATGAGCAAAGGGTTAAAAGAGTTTGGTATCACACACGAGCAATATAATGTGCTTAGAATTTTAAAAGGGAAATATCCTGATCAAATTTGTGTAAGGGATATAGCTTGTAGAATGATTGAGAAAAATTCAAACGTGCCAAGAATTGTAGACAGATTAGAAATTAAAAAATTAGTAAAAAGAACTACTTCACAATTAGATAAAAGAGAAACAGTTATTTCTTTAACTCATGCTGGAATCTTATTGTTAGAAGCAAGTACCAAATCAATTGATCGTACCATGGAAACGGTTACTATACTCACGGAAATGGAATCGATTCAACTAAATAAATTATTGGAAAAATTAAGAAGTTCAGAAGAGTAGATTTTTTTAAAATAATACGTGTATATACACATAAATTAATAACATGAAAACGATATTACATAAAGCAGCTAGCAGAGGACATGCCAATTTCGGATGGCTGAATAGTTATCACACTTTTAGTTTTGGACAATATCAAAACAATGAAAGAATACACTTTGGTGCGCTTAGAGTATTAAATGATGATACTGTTAGTGCAGGAATGGGTTTTGGAAAACACCCTCACGATAATATGGAAATTGTTTCCATTCCTTTATCTGGTGATTTGCATCACCAGGATTCAACTGGCAGAAGCGAAATTATTCGTCAGCACGATGTTCAAATCATGAGTGCAGGCAGTGGCATTGCCCATAGTGAGATGAATGCAAATAAAGACAAGGAGGTGAAATTTTTACAAATCTGGATTTTCCCCAAACTCAAGAATATCACTCCACGTTATGAACAAAAATCTTTTTTGCCAGAAGGCCGTATCAACAAGATTTTAAATGTAGTTGCACCTGATAATCAAGATGCAGTTTTTATTAATCAAGATGCATGGTTTTCTTTAGGAAATTTTTCTAATGAGTACACAACAGATTATCCAATTAAAAAATCTGGAAATGGGGTTTATATTTTTGTATTATCTGGAAATGTTTTGGTTAACAATCAAATACTCGAAACTAGAGATGGATTTGGTATTTGGGAAACAGATTCATTGCATATAACTGCTACAACCGATGCTGAAATTTTATTGATCGATGTACCCATGGAATTATCGTAACTATCAAAGCTATTTTTATGTTTCCTAATAGAACAATCAAAGCAATTCTATATGCAACACCAATGGATATGGGGGGCTTCCCAATTAGGCAACCATTCCCTTCTCATAAAGCAGAGCAAATAGATCCATTTTTGTTATTGCACCATGCAGAAATAAAAGTTCCGTCACATAAACCTGTTTTGCAATCGGGAGTAGGTCCACATCCTCACCGTGGATTTTCTCCAGTGAGTTTTATTTTCAAAGGTGGAATACATCATCGGGATAGTAGAGGCAATAATCATGTAGTGTATGCTGGCGGTACGCAATGGATGAATGCTGGGATGGGTATGATTCATAGTGAAAGACCTCCTGCCGATATCCATGAAATAGGAGGTGTGCAAGAATTGATTCAATTATGGGTGAACACGCCAGCAAAAAATAAAATGGACAAACCTTCCTATCAACCTTTGGATGCCAATGAAACGCCTGAAATAATTTCGCAAGATGGATTAACTCAAATTAAAATTATTGCAGGTGAGTTAGAAGGTGTTAAAGGTCCGATCAATACTTTATCAGATGTAAACACTTTCACAATAAAAATACTGAAAGGAGCAAAATATTATTTCACCATTCCTGCTACACATAATGCATTTATTTATGTAATGGATGGTCAAATTCAAATAATAGGAGATTCTTTGGTAGATGCAAAATATGTGGTAAGCTTTAACCAAGATGGAGCAGGTATTGCAATTGAGGCGTTTGCAGATACACATTTATTCATGGGAACGGGTGAACCACTTAATGAACCACTTGCTGCACATGGACCATTTGTAATGAACACACAAACAGAAATAATGGAAGCAATAAGGGATTATCAGTTGGGAAAGATGGGCGTTCTAATAGAAGAGTGAAAATTGTAACGATGAAATTGGAAAGTGAAAAAATTAAAAACAATAAATTATAATATTTAAACCTAAAAACAAAAAACATGTCAACTTACAAAATCGATGCAGCACACAGTGAAATTACTTTTAAAGTGAAGCACTTAATGATTACCAACGTTTCTGGTAGCTTTGCAAAATTTGATGCTACAATGGAATCTGAAGTAGCTGATTTCAGTGATGCAAAAATTAGCTTTGAAGCAAATGTAGATTCAATTTCTACCAACAGCGCAGACAGAGATGGTCACTTAAAAGGTGATGATTTCTTCTCGGCAGCGAAATACCCAACCATTAGTTTTAAGTCAACTTCTTTAAGCAATAAAGGAGGTTCTGATTATACATTAACTGGAGATCTTACGATCCGTGATGTAACCAAATCTGTTTCATTCCCAGTTGAATTTGGTGGAACTGCAACTGATCCTTATGGACAAGTAAAATCTGGATTTGAAATTGCTGGTAAATTCAATCGCTCTGATTTTGGATTATCTTGGAGTGCTATTACCGAAGCTGGCGGTGTTGTTGTAAGCGATGAAGTAAAGCTTCATTTAAATGTACAAATGATTAAGCAAGCTTAGCCTTAGTATAAACCAATTAATTATTAAGGTAATTTGCAGAAATATTTAAATTGATTGTGGGCCAATTGAACCCAAAATCAATTTGGGTGTTATGATTAAATTATCTACAAATTAGTGACTATGAATATTGCGATTATATCTGGAAGCCCGAGAAAAGGAAGTGTAACACATCGGTTGGCTGTTTTCTTAAAAAATCAATTAGTAGAAAAAACTGCTCATAATATCAATATTATTGATGTTCGGGAATGGAATTTGCCACTTTTACAGGATGTATTTATGTCGGTAGAAAAGACCCCAATTGAATTTAAGGAGCTTGCAAAACAGATGTTTTCTGCTGATGCATTTATTTTGGTTACGCCAGAATATAATGGAAGCTATTCTCCAGCAATGCAGAATCTGCTAGATCATTTTCCTAAACAGAATCACAAAGTGTTTGGGGTAGCACCAGCCTCGGTGGGTGGAATGGGAGGTATGCGCGCAAGTCAGCAATTACTTTTGTTGGTCCCTGCTCTTTTCGGAATTGCTTCACCTTATATGTTGGTGACTCCTTTTGTGGACAAAAAATTCAATAGTGAAGGACATTTATTGGATGAAAGCTTCCAAAAGATGGTAGATCTGTTTCTGAATGAGTTCCTCTGGTTAGCAGAAACGCTAAAACCAGAGTCAATTACTGTTTATAATTAACTAGTATAAAATGTGGCGGAGTTGTAACTTCGCCACTTTCTTTTAATAAACATCATGAGCGACGATATCAAACATGAATGTGGGCTAGCCTACATCCGCCTTAGAAAACCCTTTTCCTATTACCTGCAACAGCATGGTTCAGTAACTTATGGGCTTAGTAAGCTCTACCTGTTAATGGAAAAACAACACAATCGCGGACAGGATGGAGCCGGGTTTGCCTCAGTTAAACTGAATACTGAACCAGGCAACCCTTTTCTTTATCGACTTAGAAGTAATGCTCCCCAGCCAATTGCAGACTTATTTTTCAAAATTGGCCAGGAAGTTGCCGAACTTGAAAAGTATCAACCAGATATTAAACAACATCCAGGTTTAATGAAAGGGCATTTGCCTTTTCTGGGTGAATTATTGTTGGGACATCTGAGATATGGTACACAGGGAAAGAATAATGTTGAGTTTTGTCATCCATTTATTAAGCGTGATTTAATGCCCGGGAAAAATTTGGCCCTGGCAGGAAATTTTAATCTGGTGAATACCGACGAATTATTTGATTTGATTAATATGAGTCCGGGTGAATTTCAAAAGCAAAGTGATCTTGCTGCTATGCTAGAAGTGGTTCACCATTTTCTTACTAAGGAAGATGAATTGAATCCGAATGCAGCTGATATTGTAAAAGTTTTAAAGAAAGCAACACCACTTTTCGATGGTGGTTATACCATTGGAAGTTTAATAGGTAATGGATATAGCTTTGTGATGAGAGATGCACATGGTATCCGACCCGCTTATTACTATATTGATGATGAGGTAATTGTTTCTGCAAGTGAAAGAGCTGCAATTAGAACAACATTTAATGTTGGTGAAAATGAAGTGATGGAACTTATGCCCGGGTCTGCCTTGATTGTAGATGACAAAGGAAATTATGTAATAGAACAAATTCTTGAGCCAAAAGAAAGACGTGCTTGTAGTTTTGAAAGAATTTATTTTAGTAGAGGTAGCGATGAAAAAATTTATCGTGAAAGGATTGCATTGGGTCACCATTTAAGTAAGACAGTTTTAGAAAGTATCAACTACGATTTAAAGAATACCATATTTTCTTATATTCCTAATACTGCTGAAGTAGCTTTTTACGGATTAGTAAAAGGAATGGAAGAATATTTAAATAAGATTAAGGTTGAACGAATACTTAGCTGGGGCAATGATTTTACTCCTGAGAAATTAGAGGAAATGGTGAATAGGAAAATTCGCCAGGAAAAAATTGCCATCAAAGATGTGAAACTTCGCACTTTCATTACTGAAGATGCAAATCGTAATGAGATGGTTCAACACGTATACGATATTACTTATGGTACAGTGAGAAAAGGGGAAGATACTTTGGTTGTAATTGATGATAGTATAGTTCGAGGCACTACTTTAAAAGAGAGTATTATTAGAATGTTATCCCGCCTTGGTCCTAAAAAAGTTATTGTAGTTTCCTCTGCTCCGCAAATCAGATATCCGGATTGTTATGGAATTGACATGAGTAAGCTAGGCGACTTTATTGCGTTTAAAGCTGCTGTTGCCTTATTGGCTGATAGGAACATGGAGTATATATTAACAGAGGCATTAGAAAAAATCAAAGAGTTACAACGCAATAATCAATTACATACTGAGAATGTTGTTCGCTCTATTTATAAGCCATTTACAACGCATGAAATTTCAGATAAAATTGCCGCATTAATTACACCTAAAAATGTAAATATTGATGTGCATGTAATTTATCAAACCATAGAAGACCTGCACGACAGTTGCCCTACGAATACTGGAGATTGGTACTTTACAGGAAATTATCCAACACCAGGTGGAAATAAAGTGGTAAATAAAGCCTTCCTTAATTATATGGAAGGGAAAGATGTTAGAGGGTACTAATAAAATTATACGCGATAGCAGAATGCATTAATATTCATGCCGGCGCCAACCGAAGCGAACATCACCACGTCGCCTTTTGAAATGCTGTGATCATGCAAAAGATTCCTTTTTACTAAATCATATAATGTAGGAATCGTAGCCACAGAACTGTTTCCTAATTTGTGGATGCTCATCGGCATAATATGATTGGGTACTTCTTTAATTCCGTATAATCTATACAAGGCTTTTACAAAACCTTCATCCATTTTTTCGTTAGCCTGGTGCAAAAAGAATTTCTTAACATCAGTGATCTGAAGACCAGATTTATCCAAACAATCTTTCATTGCCAGGGGTACATGCTTAATGGCGTATTCATAAACCTTTCTACCTTTCATTTTCATGTAACGAATATTTGGGTTTGAATCTGGTAAATATGATTTCCCCATTGTTAAATAGAAAGCTTCATCTACACAATGACTTTGAACAGCGGTAGCAAGAATACCGCTTTCGGTTTTAGATGCATCCATACTTTCAATAATGGAAGCACCAGCACCATCACTGAAAATCATACTATCTCGATCATGAATATCAATAACCCTACTCAAAGTTTCAGAGCCTATTACCAAACACTTCTTGGCAATACCTGCAGTAATAAATGCATGACCTTGGATCACCCCTTGAATCCATCCCGGGCAGCCAAATAAAATATCATAAGCAACACAAGATGGGTTTCTAATGCCAAGTCCGTGCTTTACTCTGGAAGCCAATGCAGGTAAAACATCTGTTTGAATGCTACCTTTTACAACGTCTCCAAAATTATGAGCGAAAATAATTTGATCAATAGTTTCAGGGTCAATCCCTGCATCTTCAATAGCTATTCGAGAAGCAATTAAAGCCATGTCAGAGGAATTCACATCAAGATCTGCATACCTGCGTTCTTCAATACCAGTAATTCCTTTAAACTTCTCAACTATTTCATCAGCTGGAGTTAATAGTGGATTGTGGTCCTCACCATAAAATTCAGAAGAGGTAAAATCTTGATTTGTCTTGATTTGTGCAGGAATATAACTACCGGTTCCAGTAATAACTGTTCTTGATACTTGCATGCTTATATGGTTTGCTTCTTTAGAAGTGCCGATTCTTTCAAATTTAAACATAATTCCAAAAACTGCTAACGAAAATATTCTGATACAAACAAAAAAAAGCGATCAGCACTAACTACTAACCGCTTTCCAAATAATCTAAACATTTTATAAATATCTATCGCCTTTATTACGCTTAACTTCTGCAACGTATTCTTTAATGGCTTGTTCCTTTTCTTTTTTACAAATCATCAACACATCTTTAGTGTCAATAATGATACAGTCGTCAAGGCCTTGAATCAAAACCAGCTTATCATGTGGCGCAGAAATCATACACTTAGTTGCATCGATTATAATTACATTTTCGCTTGTTACTGCATTTCCTAAGTAGTCTTTATCCAAATTATCATAAGCGCTATTCCAAGTACCTAAATCGCTCCATCCAAATGAAGATGGAATTACAAATACGTTATCTGCTTTTTCCATGATGGCAAAATCAATGGACACATTTGTACAAAGAGGATAAATTCGATTGATGGCTTCTTTCTCATTTGCTGTATTGAAATTAGCTTTTTCATTATCGAAAAGCTCATACATTTCTGGCTGGTACTTTTCAAAAGCCGCCATCACATTCTTCACTTGCCATACAAATATGCCGGCATTCCATAAGAAATCACCACTGGATAAAAAGGTCTTAGCAAGTTCTAAGTTTGGTTTCTCAGTAAATGTTTTTACTTTATAAATACCATCACCCGCAGCCAAAGTTTCGTGTTGTATATAACCATACCCAGTATTTGGATGTGTGGGTTTTATACCCAGGGTAACTAGCGATTTAATTTGAGTAACAAAATCTAAAGCTTTGTAAGTAATATTTCTAAAGGCTTCATTATCTAGAATCATATGATCGCTAGGAGCCACAATTAAAGCAGCTTCAGGATCTTTCTGCAATAATTTATAAGAAATATAAGCCACACAAGGAGCTGTATTTTTTCTGCTAGGCTCTGCTAATATATTTTCAATAGGTAATTCAGGTAATTGTTCGTGAACAATCGATACATACTCATCTGAAGTAACTATAAAAATATTTTCATTAGGAATGAAAGCTGCATAACGTTCATAAGTCCAACGAATCAAAGACTTACCAGTATTTAAAATATCTAAGAATTGTTTAGGATAGCTCGTTCTGCTCTTTGGCCAGAAACGACTTCCAATTCCACCAGCCATAATTGCTACGTAGTGATGTTTGTTCATATTGAGAAAGGGGTTTGAGTAATTGTCAAGATATTAAATGAAACAAGTGCGCATTCCTAAACGATTTTTTACAAGCAGTTATTGTTTTTGTTATACAATTCCTTCTTTTACAAGATCGTGAAGATGCAAAACACCCAAATAGATATTATTTTCAGCAACTAATAGTGCACTAATATCATTTTCTCTTAATGTATTTAGTGCCTCTACAGCAAGGGTTTGAGGTTCAATGGTTTTGGGATGTTTTGTTAAAATATCTAATGCTTTAATATGTTCTATATGATCACTTTTTTCTAGCATTCTTCTTAAATCTCCATCAGTTATAATTCCAACAATTTGATTTTTTTCATTTACCACTGCAGTAAGCCCTAATCGTTTTTCAGTAATTTCTACAATTACTTCTTTTAAGCTAGCAGATGCCAACACTTTTGGAACTGCATTTTGTTTGCTCAAATCTTCTACCCTTAGATATAATCGTTTTCCCAAATTTCCTCCAGGATGGTATTTTGCAAAATCTTTTCCGCTAAAACCATTTAAGTTCATTAAGCAAACTGCTATGATATCACCCATTACCATTTGAACTGTGGTACTGCTAGTAGGTGCTAAATTATTTGGGCAGGCTTCTTTGCTTACAGTTGTATTTAAAACAATTGAAGCTTGTTGAGCAAGAAAACTGTCCATATTGCCTACCATGCCTATCAATATATTTCCAAAATTCTGAATAAGTGGAACCAATACTTTTATTTCGGGGCTTTCTCCACTTTTACTAATTAGCAACACAACATCTTCCTCTTGCACCATGCCTAGATCGCCATGTATGGCATCAGCTGCATGCATAAACAAGGAGGGCGTGCCAGTTGAATTTAGAGTAGCAACAATTTTTTGGGCAATAATGGCACTTTTGCCAATGCCACTAATAACTAGTCTTCCTTTCGCTGTATGAATAGCATTTATTGCTTTTTCAAAATCAGCATCGATAAAAGCGGCAAGGCCGGCAACAGATTGTGCTTCCAGATCAATGGTGTGCAGGGCCGTTTGTTGGATAGATGAATTCATCGATGCAAATGTAAACTTTAACAGCTTAGAGTTTCTATTCAAAACTTAGTTCATTAACTTCGTTGACCAATTTTAGGGATTTTTTCCATAATTAGCAGCGATTATCCTGCCTAAACTGTATGACCCACTAATTATCAGCGATTTATATTTTTAACTAGGGGTTTCGGGAAAAAAGATTTAACTTTTATTAAAATGTTACCATCCGCATATAAAGGGATGAAAATAGATATTTATACATGGCTACTACACCTAAAAAAGCTGCTTCTACAAAAGCTCCTATTAATAAAAAAAGAACACCAAGAAAAGACAATAGTGCTACTATCACCACTGTGCATCAATATGATATTCATGAGGGTCTGGAGAAATATTTTGGATTCCGAGAATTTAAGGGCACACAAGAAAAATCGATTAATAGTTTATTAAACGGCCAAGACACATTTGTAATAATGCCAACAGGTGGCGGGAAAAGTTTATGCTATCAACTTCCAGCCATGTTAATGGAAGGTTGTGCAATTGTAGTATCGCCACTTATCGCCCTCATGAAAAATCAAGTGGATTTGGTTCGTGGTTATAGCGAAAAAGATGATGTGGCGCATTTTTTAAACTCATCTTTAAACAAGGGCCAAATAAAAGCGGTAAAGGATGATCTTCTTTCGGGCATGACAAAGCTTTTATATGTGGCACCTGAAACACTCACAAAACAAGAAAATCTTGATTTTTTTAGCGACCTAAAAATTTCCTTTTTCGCAGTTGATGAGGCACACTGTATTTCGGAGTGGGGCCATGATTTTCGTCCGGAATATCGCAGGCTTCGTGAAATGATGGAAATTATCAATCCGGATATTCCCGTAGTGGCCCTTACTGCAACAGCCACACCTAAAGTGCAGAGTGATATTGTAAAAAATCTCGGCCTTCGAAATCCAAATATTTATATTTCGTCATTTAATAGAGCAAATCTTTATTACGAGATTCAGCCGAAAATCAAAAAAGATCAAACTGTAAAGAGCATCGTAAAATTTATCAGCGGACATAAAGGCAAGAGTGGTATTATTTATACACTCAATCGGAAAACTACAGAAGAACTGGCAGAATTATTGGTTGCAAATAGCATTAAAGCAGTTGCTTATCATGCTGGTCTGGATCAGAAATTAAGGGCAGATCGCCAGGATCAATTTTTAAACGAAGATGTTCAGGTAATAGTAGCCACTATTGCATTTGGGATGGGTATCGACAAACCCGATATCCGTTTTGTGATCCATTTTAATATTCCAAAATCAATAGAAAACTATTATCAAGAAACAGGTCGTGCTGGCAGAGATGGCATGGAAGGAATTTGTGTTTTATACTATTCTCATAAAGATGTTTCAAAACTGGAGCATTTTTTGCGCGATAAGCCACTAAGCGAACGTGAAGTGGGTGCTCAGCTGATAGATGAAACGGTAGCCTATGCGGAAACGGCTGTATGTAGAAGAAAAGTTTTGTTGCATTATTTTGGGGAAGACTGGGAAAATAAGAATTGTGGTAATTGCGACAACTGTTTAAATCCGAAAGAAAAAATTGAAGCCAAAGATGATGTGGTAAAAATGCTTCAAACAGTAAAAGCACTGGATGAACGCTTTGTAACAGATTATGCAGTGAATGTGGTAATGGGTAAATTAACCCCACAGATTAGCATGTTTAGACATGACTCATTGCCCGTTTTTGGAACGGGTGCAGATAGGGAATATCATTTGTGGAGTAGTTTGGTGCGTCAGATGTTATTAGAAAATTTATTGCAAAAAGATATTGAAGAATATGGTCTTTTAAAGATCACAGAAAAGGGTGAGAAATTTTTGAAGAAGCCAAGTTCTTTTAAAATTGTGTTGAATAATTTATTTGAAGAAGCCAATGCTGATGATGATGAAGGTGAAAATGCTTCTCAAACTGGTGCAGCAGCGGATGAAAAATTATTTGAAATGTTGAAAGATCTTCGCCAAAAAGAAGCGAAGAAAAAAAGCCTGCCACCATTTGTTATTTTCTTGGAAAATAGCTTGCAAGATATGGCTACTTTATATCCTACTACATTAGAGGAAATGGAGAAATGTCAGGGTGTTAGTAAAGGTAAATCTATCAAGTATGGCAAGCCATTCGTTGAGATGATTGCAAAATATGTAGAAGAGAATGACATTGAAAAGCCAGACGATTTTGTAATGCGCAGTGTGGCCAATAAAGGGAATAATAAAATTTATATTATTCAAAATGTAGATAAAAAAATTCCTTTGGAAACCATTGCTAAAAACAAAAATCTCAAGCTTGATGAATTGTTAGAAGAAATGGAAACCATCGCTGCCAGTGGAACAAGATTAAACCTGGATTATGCTATTGACGAATGGCTCGATGAATATGACCAAGAAGATATCATCGAATATTTTAAGAGCTGCCAAACTTCCTCATTGGATATTGCCCGCCAAGAACTAAGCGATAATGATTATAGTTGGGAACAGCTAAAAATCATGCGCATCAAGTTTTTGAGTGTGTATGGGAATTAAAATTAAAAAGTAAAAAGTAAAAAGGTTAACCCTAGGCTTTAGCAATTATGTAGATATCGGACTTTAGTCCTACTGCTGTGTTTCATCCAAAATATATCCGTTATCACCTTAATGACCCTCATCTTAAGGGCTAAAGCCCGATTCCAAACCATAATTATCTTCCCCAGCCTAAAGGCCGGGGTTAACAGATTTTAGTTTCTAGCTAAAGGCTTGGTTAACATATATACTGCACCAAGCTAAATCCGGGATCAACAATATTTTTTTAAACAATGCAGCAAATTCATATTTGTCTCTGTCTTTTAGTGTAACCTCCCGGTGTATAGTCCAAAAATTGTTCAATTTTAAATGCGCATGTATGTACATTAAAAGTTTGCAACCTATTTTGGTAGAAGAAAGCAGCTTTTTAACTGTTTTTGAAAGCAAAGCCGGTAGGTTAGTATTAAAAGTGCTAGACTTGGAAGGAAGGATAGCTAAAACGGTGGTTACCCTCACGGAAGAAGGGAATCAGCAAATTAACTTAAATATGAGTGATCTGAGCAGTGGTGCTTATGTACTAAATGCTTTTTTTAAAGATCGTTTTATACAATCGATTCGGTTTATTAAACAATAAAAAATCCAATTTCCTATTGTAAAACCGTTTGGCCCCATTCTTCGGAATGGGGTCTATTTTTTCCAATAAGCACCAATTCTCGTCTCAACATTCTTTCTAATACTCAAGTAATACAGGTTCATATCCGCAATATGAAAGTTCTTGGATGTATAAAATATATTTCCAAAAAAATGGGGTTTGCCTGACCAAAGAATTTTATCAATTACCGTTGCATCGGCAACTCTTGGAATTAGTTTATTAAATTTTAAAAGGATGCCCCCAGTATTAAAATCCCTATCCACTTGAGGAATCGTTGCATCCCAGGTAAGCGGATTAGTAACTATCGAATGTATTTGTTCGTTTTCAACAAAGGCAGGAATAAAACCATTCTTATAAGTTCGCCAAGCACATACGCATCCAGTCTGGTTAGGGGTTTTGCAACCAGGTATTTCAGTTAAATAATTTGGTTCAAATATCATTCCCACAATATAGGCAGCCACCAATTTATTTTTTAATGGTTTATTATCAAAGAATTCTTTTAATAATCTTTTGGCATGCGTGCTACCCTGACTATGGGATGCAATCACGATTGGTCGACCGCAATTATAATTCGCCAGATAAAATTCGAAAGCAGTTTTTACATCCTGATAGGCTAGTTCAAAAGCTTTCAACGCCTCTAAACTATCTTCTAAACTTTTAGGAAAGTAAGCCGACAAATGTGCCTGACGATACCTTGGAGCAAAAACTCTTCCGGCTTGATTAAATATACTAGCTTGATATAGAATAGTACTATAGTCGGTTTTGCCATTTAATGCAGCATCTTCTAAGTTGGCATTCCAACCAAAACTTTTTTCATTGGCAGTATAAGTAGTTGGATGTACAAAAAATATGTCGACCGTAGAATCTGCTTTATAATTTTTTCTTAAAGGTTCAGGTATGCTATCAGAGGGGTCATGCTTAAAAGGATGTGCAGCCCAGAAATGCAAATCTGCATAGTTGGGTTTTCCATTAACTGTTTTAATTTGGTAAGCTGCTAATCCTTCAAATTTTTGTGGAGGCTTCGCACAACTAACCGATGCCAATAAAATTAAAATAGAAAAATAGTTAACGAGCTGTTTCATATAATAGTTTGATAAAGTACTTGCAATTTGCTTCATTTATTCATACAAAAGCATTTGCTGCTAGTTTTGTATTTTTAACAATCATAATTTAACATAGCAAAAGATTTAGATAAAGCAAACAGAAAATATCATAGTCTATCATTTTAACATTAAAAGCTGTTGAAATTCTTTCGTCACATACCATTTTTGCGTGCCGTGCTATTGCATAGTATCACTGCTTTTGGCGGACCACAAGGCCATATGGGTATGATGATGAAGACTTTTGTGCAGGAAAGAAAAGATGTTACAGAAGAAGAGTTAATGGAATATAATGGGTTTTGTCAATTACTCCCTGGGGCATCTTCTACACAAACTCTTACCCTTATTGGTTTTAAAAGAGGGGGGTTAACATTAGCTATATGGACACTGATTATTTGGATAATACCCGCGAGTACTATTATGGGGGCCTTATCTTTTCTAATTGATTATATGGATGACAAAAGCATGCCGCAGGGTATATTTCTTTTTGTGCAACCTATGGCAATTGGTTTTATCGTGTATTCTACTTTCCGAATTTTTGGAGTAGCTATACACAATACGATTACACAAGTAATCATGGCAGTAGCAACTTTAGTAACATTTTTGGCTTTTAAAACGCCCTGGGTTTTCCCCGGATTGATATTAATAGCTGGCATTACAACTAATTTTAGCGATCGAAGAATTCCTCAAAAAGGGATACCGCCAAAGCAAATTAAGTGGGGCAATATTCTCATCTTTTTGGCATTGTTTGGAATCGCAGGTTATCTTTCTGAAACAGCTACCAGACAAAATTGGCCAAATAGAAAGCCCTTCAACTTATTTGAAATGACTTTTCGAAATGGCAGTTTGGTATTTGGCGGTGGCGATGTATTAATGCCATTGATGTACGAACAATATGTAACAAGGCCCGAAACGAAGCAAGTGCAGAACTCGCATCGAACGGTACTTCGAATGGATAAAAAAGACTTTCTTACAGGTTCAGGAATAGTTCGTGCAATTCCTGGTCCAGTATTTTCAATTGGTGCATTTACAGGAGGAATGCTATTATCCGATCAGGGACCGGGCCTTCAATTTTTGGGATGTGTAATTGGAACTTTAGCCATCTTCTTACCTAGTGCTTTATTGGTTTTATTCTTTTTTCCAGTTTGGCATAATTTAAAGAAGTATGCAGTTATTTTTAGATCCTTGGAAGGAATCAATGCAGCCGTAGTTGGAATTATGGCAGGAGCCACTTGTTATTTAATTAAAGATAATTTTCTGTTCCCACTTTTAGAGGGTAAAACAATTGGCTTTATGGAGTTAGGAGTTGTTGTGATCACTTTTCTCTTACTAAATAGCCATAAAATCCCTGCTCCATTTATAGTTTTAGGTTCCATATTACTGGGCTGGTTGTTTCAGTCTTTTTAAAATTACTGTATCTTAGAGTATGATCACACTGGCAATCTACAATCTGAAGGGCGGTGTTGGGAAAACTGCATCCGCTGTAAATCTAGCTTATTTATCTGCTAAAGAAGGCTATAGGACACTCATTTGGGACCTTGATCCGCAAGGATCAGCCTCCTTTTATTTTGGATCCACTTCTTCAGTCAAAAATGAATCCAAGAAATTATTGAATGGAGAAGTAGCACTTTCTGAAGCCATTCAAGGAACAAATTATGAAGGATTGAGTATTATACCAGCAGACCTTTCTGCCAGACATGCAGATCTATTGTTAAATGATATGAAGCAATCGAAGAAAAAAATTGCTTCTTTATTATCTGGCATCAAAAATGAATTTGATGTAATAATTCTAGATTGCCCTCCGGGACTCTCGTTATTGCATGATTCAATTTTTGTTGCAGCCGATTGGATATTGATGCCAAATATTCCAACTACTTTATCTATTAGATCTTACGAAACTGTGATTGATTATTGTAAAGAAAACGGTGTTGATACAAAAAAAATAAAATGTTTCTTTAGTATGGTAGACCATCGAAAGAATTTGCACCATGAAGTAATGCAGGAATTCTATAAGGATAAAATCTTTTTGAAAAATTATATCCCCTATTTAAGTGATGTAGAAAAAATGGGTATTCAAGAAGCGCCAATAGAAACCTTTGCCCGCAGTAGTTATGCTGCTCAATGTTATCGCGACCTTTGGAAAGAAATAAGGAAGAATTGTTTTAGCTAAAGAATTATTTCATCTTTCTGTATTGTTCAACACCAAAGAAAAATCCTATGGAAAAAAGTTTTAACTCTTGGTATAGTCCAGCATTAAATAGAGAAATGCCGATTGTTTCTTATGGACATTATGGCTTTGCATTATTGTTGATACCTACTGCTGCAGCTGATTATTTAGAATATGATCGATTTCAATTGATAGATGCATTAGCACCCCAAATTAATGCTGGCAAATTGCGTGTTTATAGCATCGATAGCATGAACAAAGAAAGTTGGATGAATAATAATATGATTCCTGAACATAAAGGGATTCGGCATAATCAATTCAATGAATATGTGTACAATGAAGTAATCCCTTTTATTCGCAACTCTACTAGTAAAGAGATAATGATTTATACCTGTGGGGCTTCTTTTGGTGCATTGCATGCTATGAATTTATTTTTAAAACGTCCTGACATTATTAATGGAGCAATTAGTTTAAGCGGAGTATATAATTTAACAGAATACACTAAGGGTTTCTGGGACGATCAGGTTTTCTATAATAGCCCAGAACATTATCTGCCCACATTGGAAGATCCCTATTATTTAGATAAGATTAAATCTAGTCACCATATACATATATTTAGTGGGAGTGGTGATCATGAAGATCCTGAAGCTGCAAAAAGGTTCGCCGGTATATTATATAATAAAGGAATATGGTACGATTTGGAAGTATGGGGACATGATATAGTTCATGACTGGCCAACTTGGAGATTAATGCTTCCTTATATCATCGATACCAAGTTTTAAGTAGGATTCTGCAAAAACGAAGTTAATTCGATTTCCTATTCTTGTACTCTGAGCTTACTGCTTTAATATTACAGCTTAATACTATTTTTTGAGAAAAAGGCTACACATTACTATTTGTTGTTTGTTGATCTGTACTATATTTTTTGTTCAGAATTCAAATGCACAGTATATTAATATAAAAGGGAGGGTTTTTGATATTTCTGCTAGAAGGCCTTTAGAAGCAGTTGCTGTTATTAGTACTTCAGGAAAAGGTACAACTACTGATTCATTAGGTAGATACGAGCTACGTGTTTCGGTGAAAGATTCTATTTGGTTTAGCATGATTGGTAAATCAACTTTGAAATATCCTGTTGACACTATTTCTAATTTAGAAAGCTTCGATGTTATGATACATGTTCGTTCATTCGATCTTCCCGAAGTAAAAGTTAGAAATAGTTATTACAAACTAGATTCAATTCAAAATAGAAAGGATTATGCAAAATTTTTCGATTTTAAAAAACCAGGTTTACGGTTGAGCGAAAATCCAGGGTATAATCCAGGTGGACTTACAGTAGGCTTCGATTTAGATGAGATCATCAATATGTTTCGCTTTAAAAGAAACAAAAGCTTAGCTAGTCTGCAACAAAGATTATTACAACAAGAAGAAGATAAATATATTGATCATCGATTCAGCAAGGCTTTTGTGAGGAAGATCACTAAATTAAATAATCCTGAACTGGATGAGTTCATGAAAGATTATCGACCAGATTATGAAATGGTTCAAAGAATGAATGAACTTGAATTGGGCTATTTTATTGAAAAAAACTTCGAAGAATTTAAAAACAAAAAATATAATAAGGGAGCGCCAAGAAGATATTAGATAGTATTTCCCTCTAGGGCATTTACTGCTTTCATGGATAATAGTTTTATCAAGGGTAGTAAAGCTCCAAATCTTGCATCATTGCTATTACCTTGCTTCCATCTTTGATAAATCTGTTGTCCAATTACCGCATTTTTAAACAAACCAAAAACATAATAGAATAAAATATCAGAAACATCACGTTTTGTTTTATCTGCATAAAGATCTACCAATTCTCTTCTGCTTAAATTTCCTGGTAGCCAGGTTAAGTTATATGTTTTAAATATTGCTTCTTCGCCAGCTTCAAACCAATAAGCCAGACTAGCACCAACATCCATCAATGGATCGCCCACTGTGGCCATTTCCCAATCTAAAACGCCAATAATTTTTGAAAGATCATTCGGGTCAAGTATTACATTATCGTATTTATAATCGTTATGCAAAAGTGCCGGTGCTTGATCTCTGGGAATATTTTTGTTCAACCAATCTGCAATTCTATTCATGTTTTCAATGGAATCAGTCTCTGCGGCAAAGTATCTTTTTACCCATCCTATAACTTGCCTGCTTACATATCCTTCCGGTTTCCCTAATTGTATTAAGTTTGTTTTTACAATATCAATGGCGTGAAGTTCTACTAAGTTCTCAACCAAGGCAGTGGAGATTTGATGCATGAGTGTTGAATCAATTTGCATATTTGGTGCGTTACCGGCTCTCAGTACCACACCTTTTATCCGTTCCATAATATAAAATGGGGCGCCAATGATGTCAGGATTCTCGCAATAGTGCAATACTTCTGGCACTTTGCTAAAATAGGATTTTAGAAAATTTAATACACGAAATTCTCTCCCCATATCATGCGCAGATTGTATTTGAGCACCCGCGGGTGGCATGCGTAATACCCATTCTTTATTCGCTGTTTGAAGACAATAAGTAATATTGGAATAGCCCCCTGGGAATCTGGTAATATTAGTTATTGTTCCAATAGTGGGGACACATTCAAGCAGATAATTATTCAATCTTGCGATATCAAAATATTCTCCTTCTTTTAGAGGAATGGAATTATCTAATTGCATCATTTTTTCTTTTTAAGATCAAGACCATATTTTTTTAAAATATGAATTGCGATGCTTTGTTTATGTACTTCATCGGCACCATCCCAAATTCTGGCACCTCTTTCATGCTGATACAAATTAGCTAACATCGTTTCATCAGTAAGGCCCATACCACCATGCACTTGAATGGCACGATCCAAAACTTTTAAAAACATATTAGCTACATAAAATTTAATTCCTGAGATTTGATCTCTAGTTTCTTTTGCACCTCTCTTATCAATCGAATCGGCAGTATTTAAAACTAATAAACGAGCGGCATCAATTTCTACACGACTCTCTGCAATGAACCCCTGAATAAATTGTTTTTGTCCAAGCATAACACCTTCTTCCATCTCTCTGCTCACGGCTCTTTTGCAAAGTAAGTCTAATGCTTTTTCTGCTATGCCAATCCAACGCATACAATGGTGTATTCTTCCGGGCCCCAATCGTTCTTGTGCCAAACGAAATCCCATTCCTTCGGTACCAATTAAATTAGTTATAGGAACACGACAATTGGTATAAGTTATTTCTGCATGACTAGCCCAACCTTCTCCTGTTTCACCGAAGATGGGAATATTTCTAACCAAGTTGAAACCTGGTGTATTAGTAGGAACGATAATCATACTTGCTCTTTCATGAGGAGCAGCTTCAGGATTAGTTACAGCCATCACTACAGCAAACTCAGCACCATCTGCAGAAGAGGTAAACCATTTATGTCCATTAATCACATACTCATCACCATCGCGAACGGCAGTGGTGCCAAGCCTTGTAGGGTTCGATCCCGCGAACTCAGGTTCCGTCATCGAAAAGCAACTTCTAATTTTTCCTTCCAATAAGGGATGCAAAAATTTATCTTTTATTGAATCAGATCCAAACCGACTAATTAATTCATAGTTGCCAATATCTGGTGCCTGACAGTTAAAAGTGTATTGTCCGTAGTAAGGTGCTAGCGACATGATTTCGCTTAACTGTCCAAACTCGCAAAGTGTTAATCCTTGTCCGCCTTCTTCTTTAGACAGATGTAATCCCCAGAGTCCAAGTGCTTTTACTTCTTCTCTTTTTGCGTGTAGAATAATTTCTGTTTGTTTGAAAGGACGCGTTAAGTGATCTTTCTCTAAAGGAATTAATTCTTCTATCACAAATTTCCGAAGCTTCGTTTCCAGCTCAGTTAATCTTTCGGTATGAAATATTGTTTCCATCATTTTTTATTTAAATGGTTAAACCACCATCAGCAGTAAAAATGCTTCCAGTGGTATATGCCGAAGCATCAGAAGCCAGATATAATGCAAGTCCGGCAATCTCTTCCACGGTTCCCATTCTGGAGATTGGAGTAAGCCTTACAAAATGCGCGAGCATTTTTTCATTTGTCCAAAGTGCTTCAGAAAATTTTGTTTTAATAAGGCCAGGGCAAATTGAATTCACCCGAATATTATCCACCCCATATTCTTTAGCAGTTACTTTGGTAAGCATATTCAGGGCAGCTTTTGAAATAGAATAAATACCCAATCCTGGATCAGGTCTCATACCTGCCACTGAACTAATATTGATAATTGATCCGCCACCTCTTGCTTTCATAAGAGGGTGAACTAGTTTACTTAATTCAAAAGGAGCTTTTACATTCACGCTCATGATTTTATCGAAAGCCCATTCTTCACAATTATTAACGGGTCCGAATACCGGGTTAGTTGCTGCATTATTTACCAGTATGTCGATGCCTCCATAATTGGATACTACTTTTGCAATGAGTTCTTTGCAGGCAACCACATCGCCGGCATTCGCAGCATAGCCTACACAGTCGCCTCCATTTTCACGAATGCTTTCTGATACCCTATCAAGGTCATCTTGTTTTCTGGAATTGATAATTACCCGAGCACCACATGCTGCAAAAAAACGGGCAATGGCTTCGCCAATTCCTTTACTGGCACCAGTAATTAGTGCTACTTTATTGTTGAGACTAAATATTTGATTTGCATCCATAATCTTTGTTTGAATATTTTATATTGTTTTTTTCATCACTCTTTTCATGGCAGCCATAAAATCTTTTGCCACTTTTTTTCTAAACCAAAGGGGAGCTAATCTTTTCAAGAGCCACATTTTATGAGCAGCTTTTGGAAGGATAATGTACAATTCATTTTTTCCTGCACGTGTGAGAATTTCTTGTGCCACATCTTTTGCTTCTAAACCCGACCTGTCAATGAATGCTTGTGTAGCTTTTTTAACCCATACACCACCACGTGCATATTGTATCACATTGGTTTTAAAATAAGTGGGTTGAATACAGGAGACTTTGATATTAAAGTCAAGTAATTCTCCATATAAAGTTTCGCTGATTGCCACTACCGCTGCCTTGGTCATATTATAAGCCCCCATTGTTGGTGCACATCCAATTGCAGCAGCACTCGCAGTATTGAGAATATGACCTGACTTCTGTTTTTTCATAGCAGGGATAAAATAAAAGCAACCATAAACCACACCAAGCTGATTGATCCCCGTCATCCAATCGTAATTTTCCAAAGCATATTCTTCAAATACCCCACCATCGCCAACGCCGGCATTATTAAATAGTAGATCAATTCCATTGACTTGCTCTAAAAAAGAAGCCGATACTGATTGGTATTCTATTTTGTCAGATACATCTAGATGAAATGTAATGGGTGTTCCGCCAAGTGCGGATACCTCAGCTGCTACTTCTGCAAGTTGTTCCATATTAATGTCTGCCATTCCAATGGTCCATCCTTCCTGAGCAAGTTCTATAGAGAATGCTTTTCCGAGTCCGGATGCAGCCCCAGTAATAAAAGCCCGCTTCTCGGGATAATTTTTGGAGAGTTTGTACATATAGCAAGTTTTTGTTAGGCCTATGAATTTACGTTCTAAAATGCGATTCTTATTCTTTTATCGAATATTTTAGCATGTTTAACCATTCATACATTGTTGAAAGCCAACAGTTAAAATATTTCTATCTTTAATTTCCAAAACTTCAGCCTTTGAAACCAATTTATTTAGCAGTTATCATCCTAACATCTTTTGCAGCCTGTAAATCAAAGACAGAGGCACCCAAACAAAATACTGTGCAGCCGCCGGTAATCGTTGATGTTATCATTGCCCATCCTCAAAAAATTATTAATATAATGGAAGCCAATGGTACAGTTGTTGCTAATGAATATGCGGAATTGCATCCAGAGGTAAGTGGCAGAGTGGTTTATTTAGATATTCCTGAGGGTAAAACCGTTACCAAAGGAACCGTTCTTGCAAGAATTAATGATGCAGATTTGCAAGCACAAATTGCCAAAACAAAAGTACTTTTAGAATTAGCAACCTTAACAGAGCAACGCAATAAAAAATTATTAAATATAAATGGCATTAATCAAAATGATTATGACATTGCTTTGAATCAGGTAAATAGCCTTAAAGCTGATTTAGAATATACGCAAACGCTAATTGATAAAACAGTAATTAGAGCACCATTTGATGGATTAATTGGTTTGAGACAAATTAGTCCGGGAGCTTATATTACACCTGCTACAATTGTTGCCACCATACAACAAGTAAATAAATTAAAAATCGATTTTACAGTTCCTGAAAATTATAGTTCTCTTATTAAAAAGGGTAAAACGATTGATGTGGATATTGATGCAGGAAAGTCGGCCAAAAGAAAAGCTACCATTTATGCCACTGAACCTTTAATTAATGCTACTTCTAGAAATTTAAAAATTCGTGCTTATTTAGAAGGAGCTGCAAATCCAGGCGGGTTTGTAAAAATATATATTGATGCAGGAGAAAATAGCAATAGTATAATGGTTCCTGCCAATGCGATAATACCTGATGCGAGCGTTAAAAAATTAGTAGTTGTAAAAAATGGGATATCCTCACTCGTTAAGATAACTACAGGGGTAAGAAATATTGGTGCTGTTGAAGTTTTAACAGGTATCAATGAAGGCGATTCTGTAGTTGTAAGCGGTGTTCTTTTCGCAAAGCCTAATGGGAAAGCAAAAGTTCGTAAAGTTTTAAAACTCGAAGAAATTATTCGCTAATGGTTAGCATCCATTTTTATTAATGCATTTTTGATCCAAGGAATAAGATGAATATATCAGAATTATCGTTAAAGCGGCCGGTACTTGCAACAGTGATGAACATCATGATTGTGTTGTTCGGAGTTGTTGGTTTTAGTTTTTTAGCTATTAGAGAATATCCGGCAATTGATCCCCCTACTATCAGTGTTAGTACCAGCTATACAGGTGCCAATTCTGATGTAATTGAAAGTCAGATCACCGAACCATTAGAAAAACAAATCAATGGTATTCCAGGCATTAGAAGTATTAGTTCTTCGAGTTCTATTGGATCAAGTAATATCACTGTAGAATTTAATTTAGGTGTTTCATTGGAAGCAGCTGCAAATGATGTAAGGGATAAAGTAAGTCAGACAATCAGAAATTTACCTCAAGATATTGATGCCCCTCCTGTAGTTACTAAATCGGATGCGAATAGCGATTTTATCATTTTTATGGCAATCCAAAGTAGATCGAAAGGTTTGATGGAGCTAAGTGATTATGCTGAAAACGTTTTACAACAAAGGTTTCAGACTATTAATGAAGTAAGTGCAGTAGATATCCGTGGACAAAAAAGACCTTCCATGCGTATCTGGATCAAGCCGGATAAACTATCTGCTTATGGGATTGCTTTCAATGATATACAAACTGCCCTTAATAAAGAAAACGTTGAATTACCTGCTGGTAAAATTTATGGTAGTAATACGGAGTTAATTATTCGAACGCTTGGAAAATTAACCACCGAAAAACAATTTGCAGATTTAATTCTTAAAGAAGATGCAACTGGAATTGTGCGCTTGTCTGATGTTGCAAAAGTAGAACTAGGTCCGGAAGTAGAAGAGTTTGGTTGGAAATATAATGGTCTTCCTGCCGTGGGTATCTCCATAACGCCTCAGCCTGGTGCAAACTATATTCGTATCTCAGATGAATTTAATAAAAGATTGGAGCAAATTAAAAAAGGCAATAAATCAGATATTGAATTTCATATTTTAATTGATAATACAAAAAATATTCGCCGATCTCTGAAAGAGGTTCAAGAGACATTGATCATTTCATTGTGTTTGGTAGTAATGGTAATTTTCTTTTTCTTCCGAAATTGGCTTATTGCTATCAGGCCTTTAATTGATATACCAATTTCATTAATTGCCACTTTCTTTATCATGTATGTAGGAGGTTTCTCAATTAATGTATTAACCTTATTGGGTATTGTATTGGCTACAGGCTTGGTGGTAGATGATGGAATTGTGGTGACTGAAAACATATTCCGAAAATTGGAAGAAGGATTGCCTATTCGTAAGGCAGCACTAGAAGGAAGTAAAGAGATTTTCTTTGCCGTTTTATCTACCTCCATCACACTAGCCGTTGTATTTTTACCAGTAATTTTCTTACAGGGATTTGTAGGAAGCCTTTTCCGTGAATTTGGTATTGTTGTGGCTTGTGCTGTATTAATTTCTGCATTTGTTTCTCTTACTATCACGCCTGTATTGAATGTGTTCCTAAATAAAAAAGATATGGGTCACGGAAAATTCTACGAAAAAACTGAACCCTTTTTTAAAGGAATGGAAAGTGGCTATAAAGCATTGCTAACTGGCTTTATAAAAATCCGCTGGTTTGCCTGGGTGATTGTGGGCATTTGTGTGGGAATCATTTATTTTATTGGTAAAAATATTCAAAGCGAAATTGCGCCTCTGGAAGATAAGAGTAGTATTCGTTTGAGTCTTACTGCACCAGAAGGAACCAGCTATGATAAGATGCAGGGGATTTCCGATAAAGTGACAGATTTTTTAATGGATTCGGTTCCAGAAAAAGATTTTGTCTTTAATGCAACTCCAGGTTTTGGAGGAAATGGGGCCAACAATGCAAGTGGAAGAATTGGATTAGTATTACCTGATACCAGAAAAAGAACTCAGAATGAAATTGCCAATGAATTAAATAGAAAATTAACCAGATTTAACGATGCTCGAATTTTCGCGGTGCAAGAACAAACCATTTCTGTGGGTCTAGCATCAAGAGGATCATTACCTGTGCAATTTATTGTGCAGAATCTTGACTTTGAAAAGTTAAAAACGGTTATTCCTAAGTTTTTGGAAGAAGCAAGAAAAGATAAAACATTTCAGAATGTAGATGTGAATCTTAAATTCAATAAGCCTGAAATGCAATTAAGTATCGACCGAATCAAAGCAAAAGATTTGGGATTAACTACTACCGATGTGGCGAGTGTTGTTCAAGCTGCATTTAGTGGTGCAAGAGCTGCTTATTTTATAATGAATGGAAAACAATATCAAGTAATTAATCAAGTAGAAAGGGCTGATAGAAATGAGCCAATTGATATTGAAAAATTATATGTGCGTAATAATCGAGGGGACAATATTCCTTTGAAGTCTGTGGTGCGTTTGGAAGAAAATAGTAACCCGCCAACGCTTTACCACTTTAATCGCTTTAAATCTGCAACAGTGTCGGCTTCACTTGCTGAAGGTAAAACAATTGGAGATGGAGTAAAAACTATGCAAGAAATTGGAAATCGGGTACTTGATGAATCTTTTCAAACTGATTTGAACGGTCCTTCTCGCGATTTTGTGGAAAGTTCTTCTAATACTAGTTTCGCATTGGCATTAGCATTAGCACTTATTTACTTAGTGCTTGCCGCACAATTTGAAAGTTTCAAAGATCCATTTACGATTATGATTACAGTGCCATTGGCAATTGCCGGAGCATTATTAAGCTTGTGGATCTTTCATCAAACGATTAATATCTTTTCGCAAATTGGTATGATTATGTTGATAGGACTGGTAACCAAAAATGGTATTCTGATTGTAGAATTTGCAAATCAAAAAAGAGAAAACGGGTTTAGTAAAAACTCTGCTGTAATTGAAGCAGCTACTCAACGTTTGAGACCTATTTTAATGACCAGTCTTGCTACCGCTTTAGGCGCTTTACCAATTGCATTGAGCCTTGGTGCAGCAAGTACCAGTAGAATGCCTTTAGGTATTGTAATTGTAGGCGGTATCATATTCTCCTTGATTCTTACCTTATTTGTAATTCCAGCGGTATATACCTATATATCAGGAAAACATGAAGCAGAACAGTTAGAAATTAATGATTAACTGATTATATAAAATGGTCCTCCAATGAATTTAATTTATTGGAGGACTTTTTTTTGATGATAATTATTAGGTTTTCTTAGCAACAGAGCCAATAACTTTGCCTCCTAAACTTTTATTATGAGCAACAGCATAGCAGATATACGGAAAGACTATCGATTGAAATCATTGCTTGAATCTGATGCAGCTTTGGATCCTTATGTGCAGTTCGGTCATTGGTGGTTAGAAGCAGTTGAAAGCAAAATTGAAGAAGTAAATGCTATGACATTAGCTACTTCATCAGCTGATGGCAAACCTTCTGCAAGAATTGTTTTATTGAAAGGGTATGATAAAAACGGTTTTGTTTTTTTTACAAATTATAATAGTCAGAAGGGACAGGATATTTCTGCTAATCCCCAAGCTTGTCTACTTTTTTTCTGGAAAGAATTAGAGCGTCAGGTTAGAATTGATGGTAATATCGAAAAAATTAGTGCTGCAGATAGTGAAGAATATTTTCAATCGCGTCCCTTTGGAAGTAGAATAGGTGCTTGGTGTTCACCGCAAAGCTCAGTAATATCGGATAGGTCTTTATTAGATAAGAATGTAGCGTTTTATACTAATAAGTTTAATGCACAAGAAGTGCCACGTCCCGATCATTGGGGTGGTTATATCGTAAAGCCAACAGCCATTGAATTTTGGCAGGGTAGGAGTTCAAGGTTGCACGATAGATTAAGATATTCTGCAAAGCCAGAAGGTTGGAAGCTGGAGCGTTTGGCTCCTTAATCATAAGCATAAACGTAGAAAAGATTAGTTCGTATATTGCTACATCAATTTTCGTTTATGGCATTAAGCAGGTTTTGGTTAATTATCATTCTAGTTTCTGTTACGTATATCCTTGCCCAATTATTTAGTGGAACTAGTTACTCTATTGATTATGTTGTGAATGGTAAGAAAGACGAACCATTGGTGAAAAAGGAAATGTATCTGAGCCAGGTTTCTCCTTTTTTGCAAGACACTTTACAAAAAGCAAAAGACCATCGATATACACAAAATGATTCGCTGTATATTTTAGATAATAGCACAGTAAAAATTGCTGTGGGCAAACAAGCTACTGATGGCATATTACCTACTTGTAAGAATACCATTTTTGATCTGTTGCTTCCTTTAATTGCCTATCTATCCTTTTTTTGCGGGATTCTACAATTATTGATTGATTCAGGTGCGAGTGAAAAATTAGCGAAATTGTTAAGTCCGGTTTTTGTGAAAGTATTTCCAGAGATCCCAAAGAATCATCCTTCCATTTCTTACATGACCTTAAATTTTGCGGCTAACTTTTTAGGGTTAGATTCTGCTGCAACTCCGTTTGGATTAAAGGCGATGGAAAGTCTGCAGGAACTGAATACTGAAAAAGATAAAGCCAGTAATTCGCAAATCATGTTCATGAGTTTGCATGCTGCAGGATTAACATTGATACCTACTTCCATCATCGGATATCGTGCAGCACAGAATGCGCAAAACCCTGCAGATGTAATGCTACCCTGTATTATCACTTCTTTTGTGGGGACTGTTGCGGCTTTAATTATTGTAGGGATCAAGCAAAAAATAAATTTTAAAAGTGCATCGCTCATTTTATCGCTCGGTGCCATCATGGGAATTATTGCAGGCCTACTTTTCTATATTACGCGTTTAGATATTATTGGAAAGAATCACTTCACAACGAATTTGTCGAACGTGATTTTGTTGGTGATCATTTTTGCAATCCTTGCTTATGCGTTTTATCGTGAGAAATATTTTGCATCTAATGATAAAGATATTTTCAGCTCATTTGTTGAAGGCGCTGCATCCGGACTAACAACAGGAAAAAGAATCTTCCCTTATATATTAGGAATGCTCGTAGCTATTTCGTTATTCAGAAATAGTGGTGTGTTTGAAATTGTATCAGGTTATATGGGTAAGTTGTTTTTATTGATGGGGGTTAAAAAAGAAATTGTAGACGCGCTACCGATTGCCATTCTAAGACCCTTTAATGCAGCAGGTTCCAGAGGATTCATGATTGATTCGATGCGTACTTATGGCGTTGATTCATTAACGGGTAGATTAGCTTGTATTTTCCAATGTGCAGCTGAAACAACATTTTATGTAATTGCTGTTTACTTTGGAAGCATCAAAGTAAAAAATACGCGATACACTTTGTCTGCTATGTTATTAGTGGATTTGATTTCTGTGATTGCGGCCATTGGGATTAGTTTGTTATTCTTTTAAAAAGTTATTATTTAATTTTTAAAGAACCCCTACTGGCGCTTGCGCTAGGAGGGGTGGCTGTAGCGACTGAGCGAACAGCCGGGGTGGTTAGTCTGATATGACAAATTGGAATGATTGTTTTGAGGAGAGAAGCCACCCCAGTCATCGCTAAGCCGCTCGACTTGCCCCTCCTATTCGCAAGCGAACAGGAGGGGTGTTTTAGAATTAAACGTCAAGTGTTTAATTCTCTTATTTCCTCACTCCTCACTCCTCACTCTTATCTTTCATCATTATACTGATCAGTTTCCAGCCTTCCATTCTTTCCAACTACTCTGTACCAGGTTTCACCATTTGAATGATACACTTTTTTGAAAAAGTTTCCATTAATCTCGTAGAACTTAATATCATTGATCACAACGGGTCTGGCATCAATTGGTAAAGCAGGAACTTCTGCACCAAGAGGGGCTTCAACTATTTCATAGTAATTATTATAAGGACGCATAAATGCACCGTTATAATAGTAGTATGGATTTCCTCCATAGTTCATAGACAAATATCCCATTGGCAATAAATTGAAACGGAAACCAAGTGTAAATCTTGGTGATATATAATGGGAAGCGTAAGGAATATAACTTCCTCCTCCACCATAGCCATATCCATTGCCAATCCCAATGTTTACTGAAGTTCTTGGTCTTTCATAATAGTTCTCTCTTGGAGCTATATATTCATGAGATATATGATGTTCTTCTCTACCACGATATTCGTTTCTTTCTTCGTGTTCATTTCTTTCGTGGTATTCATTTCTCCCATTATTACGGTTATTCCTTTCATGTTCATTGCCCCAACCTCTTTGTGCAAATGAATAAGTTGCAGAGAACAGTATTAGGCTGATCCCCATCAAAACTGCTTTTTGTGTTGTGCTGTTTTTCATAAAAATCTTTTTGGTTCTATCTTACTACATTCAATTACTATGCTACCAATTGCAAATAAAATGCTAAAACAAAAAGGTTGGGTTAGCGCATAAAAAAACCGCGACTATTGCCGCGGTTTTTTTATAAAAGGAAACACATTATTTTCTGGCAATTACTTTCTCAACTGCTGTAACAATAAAGGGAGTATCTAAACCATATTTGGTAAGTAATTCAGTGGGCTTTCCACTTTCTCCAAAAGTATCATTGGTGCCGATATATTCAATTGGAATAGGGCAATGCTTTGCAGCAACTTGTGCAATAGAATCACCTAATCCGCCAATCACATTATGTTCTTCAACTGTAACAGCGCATTTTGTTTTGCTGATAGATGCTAAAACCGCTTCTGTATCTAAAGGCTTGACAGTATGGATATTGATGACTTCAACACTAATGCCTTTTTCTTCTAAAATTCTACCAGCTTCTATGGCTTTCCAAACCATATGTCCGCAAGCAAAAATAGACACGTCCGTTCCGTCACTTAATTTCTGTGCTTTGCCTATCACAAAATCAGAACCATCAACAGTCGTAAAGTTTGGGCATTTAGGGCGCCCAAAACGTAAGTAAACAGGGCCTTCGTAAGAAGCAATTGCTTTTGTAGCGGCTTTAGTTTGATTGAAATCGCATGGTACAATTACCGTCATTCCCGGTAACATTTTCATCAATCCAATATCTTCTAAAATCTGGTGCGTGGCACCATCTTCACCTAAGGTTAGTCCTGCATGTGAAGCGCATATTTTAACATTCTTATTACTATATGCTACACTCTGGCGAATCTGATCGTACACTCTACCAGTACTAAAATTGGCAAAAGTAGTAGTATAAGGAATTTTGCCGCCAATAGTTAAACCAGCAGCGATGCCGATCATATTTGCTTCTGCAATTCCAACTTGTACAAAACGATTAGGAAAATCTTTTATAAACGGACCTAGTTTTAATGAACCTGCAAGATCTGCTGTTAATACAACCACGTTTTCGTTTTCTTTACCTATTTCGTAGATACCTTCTCCAAAACCTCCGCGGGTTTCTTTCTCATTTTGAACTTGAATTTCTGATAATTTCATCCCTTGATCATTTATTGAATACTTTGCAAAGTAAAGAAAAGAAGGGCAGTATTGTGTAATACTGCCCTTCTTAGTTTTTATTAAGTTTTAGGTACTTCGTGTAAGTCTTTTACATTACCGGTTCTTTTGAGTACTCCCCAATGCTGCAGTTCTCCTTTAATAGCTCTTCTATAAGATCTGAAAAGAACTACCAGCATTAACCAGCGATACACAAGCCTTTGTGGTAGTAGCCATAATAGTTTCCAAAGAGATTCTTTCTCGAATAAGAAAGCCAATGAAGCTATGGCTGCGTCTACAATCATGAAAATCAAGTAATAAAATCCCAATTTTTTAGCATTCCCGGTAAATAATCCCATTAACATCATAAAGTCGGCTAATGGGGCAAACAATGGAATGATATATTTAAACAATAAGATATCTGGTAATGCCAACCATCCTAAGGCTTTGAATTG
>CAIYLW010000035.1 GCA_903927185.1 uncultured Bacteroidota bacterium | reverse complement strand
GTCTTTGCTAATTCCAATGCCATGGTGCGACCCACCATGCCAGCTCCTAATACGGCTATCTTCTTCATAGTACTAATTTAATTTCTTGAAATCTAGATCCTGAAAATCGAAACTGAAATCGGTGAGTGGTGATATGGCATTCATTTTTATACCAGATGGTTTACCATCTTTATCGGTACTAAACATTACAAAGGCATCTGCATCCATACTGCGATCGGTCCAACGTGCGATTAATGTATTTCCTTTATACGGAAACAATTCTCCACTTAATTTCGGAGACCTTTTGGACGCAAACCAAGGCTTACCATCTTTTATAGAAATCTCTACTTCGCCAAACCACTGATCGCTATATTTACCAATATAAGGTTCCACTTTAAATACGCCTTTGCTGGATTTGCTTTGCGCATCAATAGTTGCAGCAACATCATCATTGATTTTTTTAGCTTCAGCTTCTCCTTTCGCAACACGATCTGCAAAGAGCTTTACCCAATCGTAACCAGTTACACCCAAATAGCCGTCTTTGATTGTATTGCTGATGGCACTGAAAGCCGCACCAGACTGCTGATTGGTGAAAACGATAATGCCTAAATTAATTTCTGGAATCATCACAACTTGTGTTACGATACCTGCTAATCCACCTGTATGTGTGACTTGTTTGTATCCTTTCACATCACTTAAAAACCATCCTAAACCATATGCCGCGAAATGTGTTTTGTAAGGAGCTACTGTTCTTGCTTCAATGATGGTTTGTGGGCTCCACATTTCTTCATGTACACCTTCGCTAAATAATTTGTTTTGTAAACTATCGCCATATTTGCCATGATTCATTTGTAGGATTACCCATTTACTTTCGTCAATGATATTACTCCAGATACCACCAGCGGCATTAGCTGTTTCACTCCAATCAATATCGATAGTTTCTACTTTCCCGTTTACTGGGGCATGTGGACGAATACTATTGCTTTTATCTTTTAATCTGGATACCGAAGCAGCACTATATTTAAAACTCAACGGTTTCATAATTCTTTGTTCTATAAAATCTTCCCAACTCATGCCAGAAGCTTTAGCCACTAGTTCTCCTGCAACGATATATAAATTATTATCGTAATCGTATTTTGTTCTAAAACTAGATACCTGTTTGAGATATCTTAAATTATGGATGATATCTTTTTTGGTAAAATCGCTTTGATCTGGAAACATCATTAAATCTCCAGCTCCTAAACCTAATCCACTTCTATGTGTAAGCAAATCGCGAATGGTAAATTCTTCAGTAACATAAGGGTTGTACATTTTAAATTCCGGGATATAGTCTGTTACTTTATCATCCCATTTGATCTTGCCCTCATCTACCAAAATTCCCAATGCCGCTGCAGTGTAAGATTTACTGTTTGAAGCAATTCCAAATAATGTATACTCATCTACTTTTTCACCAGTTTTTAAATTGGCTAATCCATACCCTTTTGCGTGAATTAGTTTTCCATCTTTTACAATGCCTACTGAAATTCCAGGAACATCAAAGGTTTTTAAAGTGAGCTCTACTAATGAGTCGATTTGTTTGCCCGACAAAATTTGACCCTCCGCAGAAATGGAAAAAAATATTGTAATGCTAAATAACCCCAATACTAATTTCAAATTTGATTTTTTCATTGCTAATTATTATGATTAATTTTCTGTTTTCTAAACTTAAGGTATGAAATATCAACCACTCCGAAAAACTGCTTTGTTAACCTGCTTTTTATCTTTTTTAATTGGAGCACAAAATTTGTCGGCTCAAGAAACTATTCGTGTAACTCAAAAAAAAGATTCCCTATTTTTTTCAGTACAGAACAAACTGATCTTGAAAGCAGTGGTGTCAGGCAATGGCTCGAAATTGCAAATTCACGAACACCATAGTAGTTTAAATAATGCAGTTTATCAAACTATATCGTTAGTGCCATCCGATTTTAAAAGATTCACTTTCAAAGCTATTGTGATTGCAGATGAAGGATCCATAGCCTGTGAAAGTGATAGGTGGAACGATGGATTAAGTATAGTGCGACATACAGTGGGTAAAAGTTTTAATTTACTCAATAATGCAGTATACAATAGAAATGAAGATTGGCTTTTATCATTCGATGCAGCCTCCCCAGCTTTTGTTATTCAGCCGCAAGAAAATAATTTGTATCAAATTCAAGTGATCAAATCGGAACTCATTATTCGCTTCAAACCCAGGTACTATCAGCAACACAGGGGACTCACTTATTTCAAACCAAAGGAATATCAGATCTGGAAAAAACCGGTAGTGGGTTGGTGTAGCTGGTTTGCTTATTTCGATCAAGTAACTGAAAACGATATGCATCGCACAGCGGATGTATTGTCTACCAAATTAAAAAAATACGGATTAGATTATATTCAAATTGATGATGGCTATCAACAAGTACCTATTGGCATGCCTGACACCTGGATCCATGCGAATAAAAAATTTCCTAATGGTATGGGTAATCTGGCGAAATATATTTCATCGAAAGGATTTCAGCCTGGGATCTGGACCAATGTTTCATTTGCAGATTCAGTAGCAGCTTATCAGCATAAAGAACTATTCATTAAAAATGCGAACAATGAAGTGGCATTGGGTAATTGGGTGGGTTACGTGATGAATGGCGCAAATAAAGCAACCCTTGATCAATTAATCAAACCAATTTATGCGGAGTTTAATAAAGAAGGTTGGCAATATTTCAAACT
>CAIYLW010000034.1 GCA_903927185.1 uncultured Bacteroidota bacterium | reverse complement strand
TAACCAATTTATTAAAGCCTATAAATTTCTATTTAACATGGCAGTAAAAATGAGACTACAGAGACACGGTAGCAAAAAACGTCCTTTCTACTTTATTGTAGTGGCCGATGCTCGTGCTCCAAGAGATGGTAAGTTTATCCAAAAATTGGGTACTTACAACCCGCTTACAGTTCCTGCAACTATTCAATTAGATCGTCAAAAAGCATTAGAGTGGCTGAACAAAGGTGCTCAACCCACCGACACTGTTCGTCGTATCTTGTCTTTCAAAGGCGTATTATTCCTGAAACACCTTTTACGTGGTGTTAAATTGGGTCTTTTTGATGATGCAGCAGCAATGACCAAGTTCCAGGAATGGCACAACAGTCATGAAGCACAAATTACGCGTCGGAATGATGCTCACAAGACCGCTGAAAGAGCTAAAAAAGTGTATACACCTGTTGCAAAAAAGGTAGAGACCACTGAAGAAGCAGCTCCTGAAAGCCAGACTGAAGCTTAGTAAGATATGTTCTGAAAAGAAGTTATTCTGCAAACAATTTAAGTCCTGGCAATTGCCGGGACTTGTTGTTTTAAATCTGTAAAGTATATGAGTGAATATATACATATTGGTAAATTGGTTGCAAGCTTTGGCTTAAAAGGAGAGCTCATATTAAAACATGAGTTGGGAAAAAAATCGCCCTTCAAAGGAATTGAAGTGATTTTTGTGGAAGAACAAAAAGGGAATTACCTGCCCTATTTTGTAGAGTCGGCCAAAGCTGCCAACCACGAAGAAACCAATATAAAATTTGAAGGCATAAATACCAAAGAATCTGCTGCTCGTTTAGTGAGTAAGAATGCCTGGGTTACAGATACTGATTTTAGATCATTGGTTGGAAAAACTGCACCTATTGCATTATTAGGATACTTATTAATTAATGAAGGGGAAGAGTTGTCTCCAATTGAAGAAGTGATCAATCAACCACATCAGATTTTATTAAGGATTACTTTAAAAGGGAAAGAAGTTTTAATCCCATTGCACGAAGAAAGTCTCGATAAAATTGATCATGCCAAAAAACAAGTGCATGTGATTTTGCCAGATGGATTATTGGAAATTTATACAGGTTAAAAAAACGCACTCAATGCCTCATCACTTTGAAAATACAATGGTTGTTCAAACAGAACATCTCGACGATCAGAACCATGTGAACAATGTAATGTATGTGCAATTTATGCAAGACATTGCCATGCAACATTGGTTTAGTATTTCTTCTCCAGCATTGAATGAAGAAATTGTTTGGGTTGTGAAAAGACATGAAATTGATTACCATGCTCCAGCATTTTTAAATGACGAGTTGCTCCTGAAAACACATACTGGTGAAGCCACAGCGGTAACTTGGGACCGACACTATGAAATCATTCGTGTGAGCGATAACAAAAGATTGATAACCGCCAAAAGTTGCTGGGTAATGCTTGATAAAAAAACTGGAAGGCCAAGACGAATTGATGAAACAATAAAAGCAGTTTTTGATTAAAATAAATCCCCGATCAAATAAATGACAGGGGATTTATTATTCTTGTTTATTTTTCTGGATTTAGAACTGCTTTAATATAGTTTTTCATATCAAAATATTTCTTCGCCATTTGTTGCAATTCAACAGTTGTTAATGCATCAACTTTTTGAGCATATTCAAGATGCCAGGTTGGATCATCTTTTTCAATGAATGCTTTCGACAATGCTTCTAGCCAAAATTCATTTCTGGTTAATCTGTCTTGATTTTGTTTCTTAAGTGTTTCTTTTACTTTGTCAAGATCTTTTTGATCTATGCCTTTTTCAATAGCATCATTCAGTATCTTAAATAAGGCAATTGTTAACTTATCTACGTTCTCTGGTCCGCAAGGGAAACCAATGGTAATATTATAATTATTATAGGGCCTGTTAGATAGAGAACCTCTCATTCCACCCCCATAAATTCCACTCATCTGTTCTCTTAAAGTTTCAATGATTTTAATATTCAAGACCTCCGTTAAAGCATCAAGTTTTAAACTTTCATCAAGGCTATACTTTGATTCCCCCGAAAATATAATATTTACTCTACTTTGTTTTGCGGCACCTTTATTTACATAGGCTTCAACTAGTCCTTTTACAGGACGAAGACCAACATCATTAAATTTAATTTCTTTTGCTGTTCCTGGTAAAGAACCCAAATAAGATTCTATCAGTGGTTTTGCTTTTATCGGATCTATATTTCCAACAAACGTGAAATGCATACCATAGGCATTACCATAGATCTCTTTATAAATTGCAAAAGCGCGCGCTAAATTAATTTTATCATAATCTGCTGCAGTAGGGAAATTTGGTGCCCAGGGATGATCTCTATACTGAATCTTATTCAAGGTATCCGCAAAATAGAAATTCGGATTAGCTTTCATATTTTCAATACTACTTTTTTGAGAACTAATAAAACCCTTAAATAAAGAAGAATCTAAACGAGGTTGTTTAAAATAAAGATGAACCAATTGTAGAAATGTTTCGAAATCTTTTACACTACTTGAACCTTCAATTCCCTCATCATTTGGATTCACATAAGGGGTTGCAGATACAGTTTTGCCTGATAAGAACTTACGAAGCTCAGTAGGCGATAAATCACGGATCCCCATTACTTGAATAGCAGTTGTTGCATTAGTAACATTCATTTTATCTTCAATAGGGTATT
The DNA here is from genome assembly GCA_903927185.1 of uncultured Bacteroidota bacterium. GTDB lineage: Bacteria > Bacteroidota > Bacteroidia > Chitinophagales > Chitinophagaceae > Sediminibacterium. The sequence goes on along the minus strand of CAIYLW010000034.1, from coordinate 38,386 downwards.
TAGTGATTCCTCCCCATCTCCATGCATCCATTTTAATTTCGTCGTTCGAAAAATCTGTTTGTTTAATGCTGATAGTAATACCATTATTCAGCTCCCAATTGGTTGTTCCCAGGGCCTTATTCAATGTTTCATTGACAACTTTTCCAGCTATAGGAGCTTTTTCTAATAAAGCTTTAGCTACTGCTTTTTCTTCATATGCTTTTACCGGGATTAAGTGTGCTGCATCTATCAATGCATTTAATTCTTTATCAGACGGCAAAGGGTTTTTGTTTTTATCAGAAGCCATTAATAAACTAAACTTTCCTTGTGTGGTTTCCATCCTTTTAGTAAGCGCATTTACTTCATTTAAGGTGATAGTAGGTAGGATTTGTTTAATAAAATTTGTTTTATCAGAAATGCCAATTGCCGGGCTATTAGTTAAAAAATTATTTAAATAAACACCAACCAATTCTGCTGATTCGGTTTTATCCTTGTCTTTATAAGCACTTTCTATTTGATTCAACAAACTACTTTTAGCTCTTTCTAATTCAGTAGGAAGCACCCCGAATTTTTTTACTGATTCAGTACCAGCAATTAATGCATCAATTGCATCTTTAACTGGCCTGTCGTTCAATAATGCAATATTCATAAATGAACGATATCCTCTAATGAAACCTCCAAAAGTAGCCGTGCCAAAAATAAATGGCGGATTTGGTTGTTGTGTCATTTCAGAAAAACGTTGACTAATGATAGTGTTAAATAAATTTTCTATAATTGATTCTCTGTAATCATTCCATGTAGAAATGGTCTTATCTTTTTCAACATAATTAAAAACTTGTAAAATATTCCTAGGCTGCTCTTTATCAGTCAATACCATACTCGCCGCCACTTTTCTTTCTGCGATTGCAATTTCTTTCGGACGAGGTTTTGGATTTGCAGGATTTTTAAGATGACTAAAATGTTTGATAATTTCTTTTTCAGCATATACAGGATCTATATCGCCCACAACAATGACCGCCATTAAATTTGGTCGGTACCATGTTTTATAAAAACGAATTAAGGATTCGGCTTTGAAATTCTTTAAAATACTGTCTTTACCAATTGGTAGTCTTTCTGAATACTTTGAACCGTTTAATAGTAAAGGAAAATATTTATTTCGCATCCGCTCATTAGCACCTTTACCGAGCCTTGATTCTTCTAATACCACACCTCTTTCTTTATCAATTTCATCAACTGATAAAGTTGCATTTCCTGCCCAATCTTCTAAAATGGTAAATCCCTTATCTACTTTTATCGAATCATCAGTTGGAATTGGAAGGATATAAACTGTTTCATCAAAGCCAGTATATGCATTTAAGTCTGCACCAAATTGTACACCAATTGATTGTAAATAACTCACCAATTCATTTTTTGGGAAATGGGTAGAGCCATTAAAATTCATATGCTCCATCATATGCGCCAAACCTTGCTGATCTGCATCCTCTAAAATTGAACCAGCATTTATAGCTAAACGCAGTTGTACTTTTTTTTCTGGCTTAACATTTTTTCTGATGTAATAAGTTAACCCATTGGACAATTTTCCAATTTTAACATTCGGGTCAACAGTCAACTTACTGGTTAAATCAAATTGAGAATAGCCAGTTTTAAAACCGATCATTCCACATAGGAATAATAGCAGTCCTAATGAAAAAGGTGAAATTTTTTTCATACAATTTTTTATATTTGATAAAAATTCGGAGAGTACTACAAGTTAGTGAATAGAATATATATTGTGTGTTAATTTCAGTAGTTTAGGTTAATTTATTTTAGTCATCTCCACTTTTTATTTGTTAAAAAATGCTTATTATATGTCGCAATGGGTATTTTACTAACTTAGTCCAATGCCTCCGCAACGCTATATCGCCCATTTTGACCTCGACTCCTTTTTTGTGAGTGTGGAAGTCTTGAACGATCCCACTCTTAAAGGGAAAGCCGTTATCGTAGGTGGTTCAAAAGACAGAGGAGTGGTAACTACCTGCAGTTATGAAGCACGGAAATTTGGCGTTAGAAGTGCAATGCCTATGAAACAAGCAATGAAACTTTGTCCCCATGCCATCATCGTTCGAGGTACTCGAGGAGAGTATAGTAAATATAGTAGGATGGTTACAGATATTATTACTGCAAAAGCACCTCTATTTGAGAAAGCATCGATTGATGAATTTTATATCGATTTAACAGGCATGGATAAATTCTTCGACCCTTATCAATGGACAATTGATCTGCGTAATGAGATCATTGAAAAAACAGGGTTGCCTATTTCTTTTGGTTTAGCTACCAATAAAATGGTGGCTAAAATAGCCACGGATGAAGCGAAACCCAATGGATATCTTTTTGTTCAGCCCGGCATGGAAAAAATATTTTTGGCACCATTATCGGTCAATAAATTTTCGGGAGTTGGAGAGCATACTTTCGAAAAATTAAAAGCGATGGGAATTTTTACCATTCAGCAGTTGAGCGAAACATCGATAGAGATTTTAGAGAAAAAGTTGGGACAAAATGGGGCATCTCTTTGGAGAAAATCGCAAGGAATTCATCATGCAGAAGTGCATCCCTATCATGAAGCAAAATCGATTTCCACTGAAAATACTTTTGAAGAAAATAAAATGGACTTGAATTTTTTGTTGAGTGAATTAGTAAGGATGACAGAAAAAGTGGCCTATGAATTACGTAAAGACGAGAAACTAGCTGGTTGTATAGCTGTTAAAATCAGGTATCCTGATTTTGAAACCACTTCCCGACAAACCACTATTGATTATACATTTCGTGATGATGAATTAATTCCTCAGGCGATAGATCTTTTTCATAAACTTTATCGAAAAGGGGAGCCAGTTCGATTACTAGGCGTTCGTTTAAGTGAACTTACTAACGAAGCAACCCAGGGTAGTTTATTCGACGATGCTGAGAAAAAAAACAAGCTGTATAAAGCTATTGATGATGTTAAAGATAAGTTCGGTAAAAGCTTGTTGCAGAAAGCTAGAACAGTAAAAAAAGCGGAATAAAAATATTTTTTAAGTAAACTCTACTTTTTTAGTAGGAAATGTATAATTTAGCAATCCATAAAAAAAACAACTATGAGCTTACGTTTAGGCGATATCGCACCAAATTTTCAGGCAAATACTTCCTTAGGACTAATTGATTTCCATGATTACCTAGGTACTAGTTGGGGAGTTTTATTCTCACATCCTGCTGATTTTACTCCAGTATGCACAACAGAATTAGGTAGAACTGCTTCTCTTGCTGCAGAATTTGAAAAAAGAAATGTAAAAGTTTTGGCATTGAGCGTAGATAGCGCAGAAAGTCATAAAAAATGGATTGCTGATATTAATGAAACGCAGCATGTAAATGTAGGTTTCCCAATTGTTGCTGATGAAGACAAAGCCATTGCAAATGCCTATGATATGATTCATCCAAATGCTTCTGAAACATTTACAGTTCGCTCTTTATTTATTATCGGACCAGATAAGAAAGTAAAACTATTTATTACTTATCCGGCATCTACTGGTAGAAATTTTGTGGAAGTATTACGTGTTATAGACTCATTACAATTAACTGCTAATTATAGTGTAGCTACTCCAGCAGATTGGAAAGATGGGGAAGATGTAATTGTAGTTCCTGCAGTTAAAACTGAAGATGCACTTTTAAAATTCCCAAAGGGTTTGAATATAGTAAAACCTTACCTAAGATATACGCCTCAGCCTAATAAAGATTAGTTGTTAAGTAATTAATTTTTTTATACATATATCTAGCCTCGATTTTAATCGGGGCTTTTTATTTTTTGATAGAACCCTGTTTCATATTATCTTACTCAAAATAATAATAGTATGAAAAATTTTTTTTTGGGGTTCATTCTTCTCTTCATAATGCAAATTGGGAAAGCACAAAAGACTATCATTTATTGTGGTCAATTAATTGATGTAAAGACATTACAAGTTCAAAAAGAAATGTCGATCATTATTACTGGAAATTCGATTACTGATGTCCAAAAAGGATACTCAAAAGCGGATGCTACTGATAAAATTATCGACCTGAAATCTAAAACAGTGATGCCCGGATTAATGGACATGCACGTACATGTGGAAGAAGAAACAAGCCCTTCGAGATATATCGATGGATTCACAAAAAACAAGTCAGACAGGGCTTATGTGGCAATGGGCTTGGCACAAAAAGATTTTATGGCTGGCTTTACCACTCTTCGTGATCTAGGTGGGAGTGGCGTAAATATTTCTTTGAGAAATGCAATCAATAAAGGTCTTGTTGTTGGGCCACGTATTTATACTGCTGGCAAATCGTTGGCTACTACTGGAGGTCATGCCGACCCCACTAATAATTATCGGGAAGATTTGATGGGCGACCCTGGTCCGGATGAAGGAGTTGTAAATGGAGTGGCAGACTGTGCTAAAGCAGTGCGGATGCGTTATAAAACAGGAGCTGATCTAATTAAGATTACTGCTACTGGTGGTGTATTAAGTATGGCAAAAGATGGAAGTGGTGCACAGTTTACGGAAGAAGAAATTCGTGCAATTGTTACTACCGCAAAGGACTATGGATTTAAAGTAGCTGCTCATGCACATGGTGCAGAAGGCATGAAGCGTGCTGTTTTAGCAGGAGTAAGTTCAATTGAGCACGGTACTTATATGTCGGAGGAAGTGATGGAACTGATGAAACAACATGGTACTTATTTAGTGCCAACTATTATTGCTGGAAAATCATCTGCAGACTCTGCAAAGATTCCTGGTTACTATCCTGAAATTGTTCGTCTAAAAGCTGCAGTAGTTGGAACTTTTATTCAAGCCACATTTGCAAAAGCCTATAAAGCAGGAGTGAAGATTGCATTCGGTACAGATGCCGGGGTGTATGCACATGGTAAGAACTGGTTAGAGTTTGTGTATATGACAGAAGCAGGAATGCCCATCTTAGAATGTATTCAATCTGCCACAGTTAATGCAGCAGATTTACTTGGCGTGAGCGATATTTTAGGATCTATTGAAAAAGGAAAATATGCCGACATTATTGCTGTTGATGGAGATCCTACAAAAGATGTACAAGTGATGGGCAAGGTTTCTTTTGTGATGAAAAATGGAGTGGTTTATAAAAACTTCTAAAAAAGTAAAAAGTAAAAAGTAAAAAGTAAAAAGTGAGGAATGAGGAGTGAGGAGTGAGGAGTAAAAAAAGTCGGAGAATAAGAGTATAAATAAAAAAAGGTTTCCCCTCCATCGCATGCGATGGAGGGGTGGATGGAGCGGCTGAGCGAACAGACGGGGTGGTTGATAAATTTTCAAAAAATTATTATCCTTTCCACTTCCTCAATTGCTGCAAAACAGCTCTTAAATCTTTTGGAACTTCTGCTTCCAGATCAAAAGTTTCATCGTTCAATGTAAACTTTAATCGATGTGAGTGAAGGGCTAGTCTGTTTAGAATCGGGCGCTCTTCATCTGCAACTTTTGCGAGTTTGAAATTGCGTTTTAATGCCGATAATAAAATGGGTTTTGCATCACCATAAATCGAATCACAAACAATACTATGCCCAATATGTTGCATGTGCACACGGATCTGATGTGTTCGCCCTGTATGAATTTGAAATTGTACCCATGAATAAGAACGGAATGATTCTAAAGATTCATAATCAGTAAGCGAAACTTTTCCTTTCGCATGCGTCATCATTTTAGTAGCCTTACCAGGATGTTCCATAATGGGAGCATCAATACTTCCTTTAGGAGTCATCATGTTTCCATATACCAATCCCACATAATATTTTTCCATGGTTCTACCTTCGAACAAAACAGAAAGTTCTTTATGACTTTCTTCCGATTTGGCAAACACAATAATACCACTAGTGTCTCTATCTAAACGATGTACTGTATAGATAGCACCCAGCTTTTCTTTGAGTATATCTTTCAAAGAAATATCCTTCCCCATGCGGTCTGGAATACTTAATAAGCCTGATGGTTTATTAATAGCAATGAACTGTTCGTTTTCGAAAATAATGTCGAGGTGCATAGGATCTATTCTATTCAAAAGTGTCTTCGTTACTAATAGTATTTGCCGACTTGCGTACAAATGCTTTATTCATGAACTTTAGTAACCTAACTTCTTTTTCGTTCAGGAAACGGAATTTACCGCGTTCCACATTCTTCTTAGTAAGGTTTGCAAACATCACTCGATCCAGATTTTTTACATCATAGCCCAAGTGCTCAAATATTCTTCGAACAATACGATTTCGTCCACTATGAATTTCAATGCCCACCACCGTCTTGTCTTTCGCATCTGCATATGCAACTGAGTCTGCCACAATCAAACCATCTTCTAATGTGATACCTGATACGATTGATTCCATATCTTTTTTGGTAACAGCTTTATCAAGTGTTACTTCATAGATTTTTTTAACCTCGTAAGAAGGATGCGTTAATTTTTGTGCTAGCTCTCCATCGTTGGTTAATAATAAAACACCTGTTGTGTTTCTATCTAATCGTCCAACTGGGTAAACTCTTTCTTGTGTTGCAGACTTAACAATATCCATCACCGTTTTTCTTCCTTGCGGATCATTTGCAGTGGTCAAAAAATCTTTGGGTTTGTTGAGCAGTATGTAAACTGAATTCTTTTGAAGAAATACTTGTTTGTCTTTTACTACAACTTTATCTCTTCCAGAAACTTTATAACCTGGTTCAAATATTTTATCTCCGTTTACAGTTACTTTTCCTGTTTTCACTAATTCTGCTGCCTCTCTTCTTCCACAAACTCCAGAATGTGCAATGTATTTATTCAGAGGCATCACTGTATCTGGAGAATTACTATCTACTTGCTCTTTGTCTTGCGAATCTTTATCTCTTAATGCAGGTCTTCCGTTAAAACCAGGTTTGCCACCGTCTTTACCAGGAACAAACCCTGCTTCTCTCATTGATTTTGGAGGTCGTGCACCAGCTCTTTTTGAACGGGGTGCATCCGGATCTCTTGGTGCAGCATCCTTTGCTTCGGGCTTTACACGAGGCGCAGGTTTCCCAATATTCTTGGAATTCTCCTTCCGTTCGTGATATTCTGCTTTACTAGCTCCAGGGGCTCGTTTAGGAAATTTAGAAGCTGCTTTTTTAGGTTCTTCAGTGATTATGCCGAGTTTGGCATTTTTCTTTTTTAATCGCATGGCTTCTCCTGCTGCGCGGGCTTCTGCCTTTATTTTTTTCTTTGCCTGGCGATATTCTTCTTTAATGGCACTACCTCTTTTCTGTCCGAACTTGTCGAAATTGTCTGTTCTTTTTTGCATGTTTACTATTTTTGCTGTTTTTCAACAGGAAATGTGAAGGTAGTCTTTTATATTTTAAGGTATCTTTGAAGGCTTTAAAAACGATTTATATGAAAAAATTCTTCAAATATTTAGGGTTGATTGTTTTGTTTTTCATCCTTTTAGTGATTGGCTTCTTTACTTATTATTATGTGAAAACTTCCAGTCAGTCAATGAAAGATATGAGCCTTTTAGGTGCAGAGGCCCCCATTTTAAAAATTAATGGTTTTGTTTTTCGTGATTTAAATAAGAATGGCAAACTGGATATTTATGAAGATAGTAGGACTGAGATCAATAGTCGTGTAGATGACCTCATCAAACAAATGAATCTCGAAGAAAAAGCTGGTTCCATATTTATCAATATGGCAGCAATGAATAGCACAGGAAAATTGAGTAATGTAATGTCGCCTACTAATCCTTTTTCATTGCTTTTAGAATCAAATGTGGAGATGGTGGCTAGAAAAAAGATGACACATGTAAATATTTTGCAATCCCCTTCACCCGAGGCCATGATCATTTGGAATAATAATATTCAAAAGTTGGCTGAAAGAACAAGACTAGGTATTCCTATGACTATCGCTTCAGACCCAAGACATGGAGTGCCAAATGCACATGGTGCAAGTATTTATACTCCTTTCTTTTCAAAGTGGCCATCTACCCTAGGTTTAGCTGCTGCCGGTGATACCATATTGACAAGAGAATTTGGAAACATTGCTCGGCAGGAATATTTAGCTATGGGTATTCGTTTAACCTTATCTCCCATGGCAGACCTGGCAACAGAACCTCGCTGGGCTAGAATAAATGGAACATTTGGAGAGGATGCAGAACTCGCCGCTAAAATGACCAAAGCCTATATTCTAGGATTTCAGGGAGATACTATTAATTCGCAAAGTGTAGAATGCATGGTGAAACATTTTGCTGGCGGTGGTCCGCAGAAAGGCGGAATGGATGCACACTTTCCTCCCGGTAAACAAGCTTATCCAGGAAATAATTTTGCGTATCATATAATACCTTTTGAAAAAGGAGCATTTGCTGCAAATGTAGCGCAAGTGATGCCTTATTATGGTGTGCCAGTTGGGCAAACAAAAGAAGATGTGGGCTTTGGATATAATAAAGATATTATTACTGGATTACTTCGAAATAAATACCATTTTGAAGGAATTGTTTGTACAGATTGGGCCTTAATTTCTGATTATAAACTTTTTGGAATCATGGTGAAACCGGCTGCTGCTCATGGAGTAGAAGGTCTTTCACAAGAACAAAGGATCTTGAAAATATTAGATGCAGGATGCGATATGTTTGGAGGAGAATCGCTACCAGAAGTAATTGTGAAATTAGTAAAAGATGGAAAACTTTCTGAAGAAAGAATTAATCAATCATTAAAAAGGATCCTTAAAGAAAAATTCCGTTTAGGACTATTTGATAATCCATATTTGAAAGCAGAAAATGCATCGATCGTAAACAATGAAAAATTCGTTGAAAAGGGTTTAGAAGCTCAAAGAAAGTCGCTCGTTCTTCTTAAGAATGATCAATCAATTCTTCCATTAAAGACAACAACAAAAATATATTTGCAAGGGTTTGATAAAGAAGAAACCAAAGGATATGCAAATCTGGTAACGGATGCAAAAAATGCGGATGTAATTATTTTAAAACTCAATACGCCATACGGATTAAAACCGGGAGAAGAAAAATATTTGATGCAAAAAGTATTTCATCAGGGTCACCTGGATTTTGATGATTCCAAAAAAGCGGAGATCCTTAAACTGATACAAACTAAACCAACTATCACAGTAATGAATCTTGAAAGGCCCGCGGTCTTCCCTGAAATTAATTCTGCGAGTAAAGCAGTGATAGGTGATTTTAGTAGTCAGGACAATATCATTCTCGATTTGATATTCGGAAAATTCAAACCAAAGGGAAAGCTACCCTTTGAATTGCCTTCATCCATGACTGCAGTAGAAAAACAGAAAGAAGATGTGCCCTATGATTCTGAAAACCCTTTATATCATTTTGGATTTGGACTAACTTATCAATAAATAAAACGAGTTTTTTATTAACTCGTTTTATTAGCTGATTTATTTGCAAGCTGACCGCAAGCTGCATCAATATCTTTTCCTCTGCTTTTACGCAATCTCGAGTTCACTCTATTTCTTTCGAGATAGTTCATGAATTCTGCGGTAGTATGTTCATCGGGTTTGGTAAAACGGAAAGCATCAGTGGGATTGTATTCAATGATGTTAATCAAATCTGCCGGAACCTTTCTGTAAATTTTAACCAAATCTTCTGCATCCTTTAAACTATCATTGAATCCTTTGAAGAGGATATATTCGAAAGTTATTTCGTTTTGTGTTTGCTTGTAAAAATGATTCAATGCCTCAACTAATGTTTCAATATTATTGGTTTCATTGATGGGCATAATTTCGTTACGCTTTTTATCGGTTGCTGCGTGTAACGATACCGCTAATTTGAACCGCACTTTATCATCACCCAATTGTTTAATTTGTTTTGCAACACCTGCAGTTGAAACAGTGATTCTTTTTGGACTCATAAATAATCCGTCTTCAGCAGAAATCCGATCAATTGCTTTTAATACATTATTATAATTCAATAATGGTTCTCCCATTCCCATGAAAACAATATTGGTCAATTTTTGCTGATGTACTTTTTCCGATTCTTGATTAATCAGAACTACCTGATCGTAAATTTCATCGTAAGTCAAATTTCTTTTACGATCGATGGTACCGGTTGCACAAAATTTGCACGACAAGCTGCATCCAACTTGTGAAGAAACACAGGCTGTTTTTCTTTCGGCTGTTGGAATTAAAACACCTTCAATCATATGTCCATCAAAGGTCTTAAAGCGAGATTTGATTGTGCCATCTTCACTAACCTGTGTAAGATTCACTTTTAAAGCGGGCAATGAAAATTCCTGTGCCAATTTGTTTCGTAAATCCTTACTCAAATTGGTCATATCCTCAAAGCTATGCGCATGTTTTTGCCATAGCCATTCGTGTACTTGTTTCACTCGAAATTTCTTCTCTCCGATAGTTTCAAAATAGTTTTCCAACTCAGCCAAACTGAGATGGCGTATATTTTTTAAAGATTCATTCATGCTGCAAAGATACCTTTTGCAAAAGGACCGACAATTTTAAAGTATAAATTATAAGTTTGGCCTTTAAAAACACCCTAATTTCAGTCAAAGTTTAGTTGAATATGATGAAGACCTGTTATATAATTGATACTGTTAGAACCCCAATTGGTCGTTATGGGGGTAAATTGAGTACTATTAGACCAGATGATTTATTGGCCTATGTGATTCGGGTTTTATTAAGTCGTAACCCCAATATTGATCCCTCCACTATAGAAGATGTGATTGCAGGAGCAGCAAATCAGGCAGGAGAGGACAATAGAAATGTGGCTCGAATGGCTGCTTTATTAGCAGGCTTACCAGTATCGGTAGCAGGAAGTACCGTAAATAGATTATGTGCATCTGGTCTTCAAGCAATCATGGATGCTTCTAGAGCCATCATGTGTAATGAGGGACTATTTTATATTGCTTCTGGTGTGGAAAGTATGACCAGGGCGCCTTTTGTTACTTCAAAATCTGCTTCAGCCTGGAACAGAAAAGTAGAAACCTTTGATACCACGATGGGCTGGCGTTTTGTAAATAAGGCATTGGCAGAACAATATCATCCTTATACAATGGGTGAAACAGCAGAAAATGTAGCTAAACAATGGAAAATAAGCAGAGAGGCACAGGATGCTTTCGCCTTATCTTCTCAATTAAAATATTTTGCAGCGAAAGAAGCTAATAAATGGGAAGATGAATTGGCGGCCGTTGAATTGATGACGGAAGACCGATTGATTACCTGGTTCAATGAAGATGAACATCCACGCCAAACATCATTAGAAAAGTTGGCACAATTAAAGCCTGCATTTAGTAGTGATGGCTCAGTAACTGCTGGAAATGCATCGGGAATAAATGACGGTTCTGCGGCCATGTTATTAGCCAGCGAAGAAGCGGTGAAGCTATTTAATTTACAACCCATGGCAAGAATAGTAAGTATGGGTGTTGCCGGTGTAGATCCTGCGATAATGGGGATGGGCCCGGTGTTGGCAACAGAAAAAGCTTTACTTCGAGCTAATCTGAAAATGCAAGATCTCGATTTGATAGAATTGAATGAAGCATTTGCCTCACAAAGCCTGGCTTGTATCGAAGAATTGGAATTAGATCCAGGCAAAGTGAATGTTAATGGCGGTGCGATTGCCCTTGGTCACCCTTTAGGTTGTAGCGGTGTTAGAATCTCTACCACTTTATTGCACGAAATGTATCGTACAAAATCTCGTTATGGTTTAGCAACCATGTGTGTAGGGGTGGGTCAGGGAGCAGCTGTCATTTATGAAGGGCTTTAAATTTTTATTAATGGTATAATAACTAAGAAAATAAATATTATTTTCATCTGCTTAAATAAAGCACCATAAAAGAATCACCATATGAAAAAAATCACCTACTTATTTATTGCTTTTTTAGCAATTGGGTTTTCTACAAAAGCACAAGACAGCTTAGCACAGTATATAGGAAAATTTAATTTTCCAGAAGGTAGCATTGTTTCTTATGTAACAGTAACTGCTGAAGCTGGAAAATTGAGTTTTAGTTCGGATAAAGGATCTGGAACTATTGAAAGAGTTTCTGCAGATTCTTTTGCAATACCAGAATATCAGGGCACAGGCAAATACACGCGTAATGCTGATAACAAAGTCAATGGTGTGATCATTGATGTAATGGGTTATCATATTGAAGGGGTAAAGGAAACACCTCCAGTTGCTTTGATTGATCGTCAATTATTTTTAAAAAGCGAAAGAAAGCAATTCGCTATTAGATAAGTTTTGCTGTTCGCCAGTCATTAGATTTTTTATCACCACAGAATTCTCCAACAATTCCTTACTGCCAATTATTACGGCGTAAGGAATTTGTTTTTTATCTGCATACTTGAATTGCTTATCAAACTTGCTGTTCTCGTGATATAATTCAGCCGAAATACCCTTGCTGCGAAGGGTTTGGACCAGTGTGTAAGCAGCCCTGCTCTCGGCATCACCTAAATTAAAAAATAAAACTTTGGTGCCTGTTTGTACTTCAGCTGGGAAAAGTTGGAGTTCTTCCATCACATCATAAATTCTATCTACACCAAAAGAAATTCCAACACCTGGAATATTAGGAACATCAAATGTACCAGTAAGATCATCGTAGCGCCCACCTCCACCAATGCTACCCATTTGTGCATTGTTTGCTTTTACTTCAAAAATGATTCCTGTATAATAATTAAGTCCTCTTGCTAAAGTAAAATCTGCTTGTAAATGCTTACTTACAAAATTGTGTTGATGATACTTTAATACCCATTCTAATTCTGCTATTCCTTTATTGCCAGTTTCGTTTTCGCCAATTATTTTTTTAAGTGCAATAAATTTTTCCTCATTTGTGCCATCGATCTGTAAATAAGTTTCGATAGTATTGATTTGATTTGTATTTAATCCTCTTCCACTCAATTCTTCCTTAACTTTTTCTATGCCAATCTTATCCAATTTATCAATAGCCACTGTGATGTCTAACATTTTATCTGCACCTCCACATATTTCAGCCAATGCTGCTAAAATTTTTCGGTTATTCATTTTAATGGTCACGTCCACTCCTAATTGCTTAAACACTTCTGCATATAAATTGGCTAATTCCACTTCATTTAATAAAGAGTAACTCCCTACCACATCTGCATCACACTGATAGAACTCTCTGTAGCGGCCCTTTTGAGGGCGATCGGCTCTCCAAACTGGTTGAATCTGGTAGCGCTTAAAAGGCATGGTGAGTTGCGCATGATTCATGGCAACATATCTTGCAAAGGGGATAGTTAAATCGTAACGCAATGCACGTTCAGTTAATCCCTTCGTGTTTTTTCCTGCCAGTATTTTATCGAATTCGAGTTTTGCCTGATCGAGTTTCGCAGGATTGTCGAGCCCGTTATTCAGTATTTTAAATATTAGTTTATCTCCTTCTTCCCCATACTTTCCCATTAAAGTATCAAGATTTTCCATGGCCGGCGTTTCCAATGGTTGAAAGCCATAGCTCTCCATCACTGAACGGATCGTTTGAAAAATATAATTTCTTTTTCTAACAACACTTGCGCTAAAATCTCTGGTGCCCTGTGGTAAACTAGGTTTGCTCATATACTAATTCTAATCGCGGCAAATATAAGTAAACTGAAAGGTTTAGCTACTCTCCCTCTACATTTCACTGTTTCTTCACTCCTCACTTTTCACTTCTCATTCCTCATTTCTTTTACTAACGAATATTAGTTTATTTATTGTTTTTTAGTTATGGAATTAATAAAATTTCGAATCTTAGAATAAAACATGGTTTTTGTTTTGAATTGCAGGCCTTTTTTAGGTTACCCAATGCAATTATTGACTAAATTGCTCACCCTGTTCAATTAGAAGATACATGCAAGAGAGTTTTAGAGATAAACAGAAGAAAGGTTATACATTAATGAAGATGACATATGACCTGGCAATGGCATTTATAATCTTAGGGACGGCATTTGTGATGTTTTTTGCTGAAAGGTTAAAAATTGAGCAAATCACAAGGTTAGACGACACCGGTAGATACCTATTTGGGGGAGTTTGCGTTTTGTATGGTGGGTTTAGATTGTACAGGGGAATAAAGAGAGATTATTAGTGATGAAGGAAAGGATAAAACATAGTTTTTTGATTTTAGCTGTTTTGCTTTTCTTTGCGGCTTGTACTGGTAAGGTGGGAGCAATTGACGAACGGGATACACCCAATAAAGGGTCCATCCGAATAAGTGTTGACGAGAGTTTTAAGCCTGTAATGGAAGAACAGATAAAAGTATTTCATTCTTCCTTTCCAGATACCAAAATAATCGCGAGTTATAAGCCCGAAGTAGAGTGCTTAAAAGACTTACAGAACGATAGCACTAGAATGATATTAATTGCTAGAGGGCTATCGAAAAAAGAATCTTCGATCTTTGAATCAAGTTTGGGTTACCGTCCACAATTTGCTGTTCTTGCTTATGATGCAGTTGCAGTGATTGTAAATCATGCATCAGCGGATAGTGTTTTTACAATTAATGATTTGAAAGATATTCTAAGCGGCAAAAGCAAAAGAATCGCAGTGATGGACGGGAAAAATGCTACAAGTACTGTTCGCTTTTTGAAAGATTCAGTTTTAAGAGGAGCTGATTTTGGAGCTAACGTATTTGCTTCTAAAAATAGTGATGATGTAATTGATATCGTTTCTAAAAATGAAAATGTAGTTGGATTTGTGGGATTGAGTTGGGTGGGAGATAGTTATGATCCGAAACAAAAAGAGAACTTGAAAAAAATTCGTTTGGCATTGATTGAATGCGTACGGTGTGTTGAAAAGGGATTATTTGCAAAGCCTTCACAGGCTACTATTTCATACGCACAGTATCCATTACCAAGACCAATGTATTATATTTTGAAAGAAAATTCAGCAGGACTAGGAACTGGTTTTATGAATTTCATGAGCCTTGAAAGGGGACAATTGATTTTTAAAAGAGCACTCCTGGTTCCAGCAAAAATGAATTTCAAAGTAAGATCAGGGAAAATTAAAGAGTCAGATTAAAGCAACAATTATAAATTTCGACCAATGAAGAAGATCGTATCGATGATGTTAACAGCACTGTTTTTAATTCAGTGTGCGATGGCACAATCCGTTCAGGAGGGTGTTAAATTGTTACAGTACGTGTATAAAAACAATAGTGCAAAGGCTGTGTTACAAAAAGCCTATGACGCGAATCCCAAAGATCCGCAGACAATTTATTGGTTGGGGATTGCCCTTGTAGCAAAGAATAGAGAAGTGTTGTCTAAAGAAGGAGTTGCATCTGCAAGAGCTCTTTATCAGAAAGCATTACAAGATGGAGTGAACGATCCTTTAATTTGGGTTGGTCAGGGTACCTTGGATATTTTGGACGGGAATAATGTAAATGCGGCTAAACAAAAGTTTGAGCAGGCAATAACTACTACAACAGAAACTAAAGGCAAAAACAAAGGAAAGCCTAGTGCTGCTATTTTGAATGCAATTGGTTATGCTAATTCTTTGGGAAGTTCTACTACTGGAGACCCTGCCTATGGTGTTGAAAAATTAAAGCAAGCATCTACTATCGACCTTAACAATGCTGATATTTATATTAATATGGGTGTTTGTTATTTGAAAATGGGCGGAGAAAATGGTGGAGAAGCTGTAAAAGCTTTCCAGGAAGCTAATCTTCGTGACACTAAAAGTGGCAGAGCTCTTTGGCGCACAGGTAAAATTTATCAAAGTCAGAATAATAAAGAGTCTTTAGAATTATTCTTCAATGGTGCCATTCAGGCTGAGCCTGCTTTTCCTGCACCTTATTTAGAATTATTTAATTATTATGCTAATAGAGATGTTGTTAAAGCAAAAAGTTATTTAGATGACTTTTTGAAATATGCTGATAAAGATCCTTTGAACGACTTCTTTTATGCAGAGTATTTATTCCGTGCAGGTAAATATGCTGAGTCTTTAGCTAAAGCAAAAGAAATTGAAGCTTCAGCTGGTGGCGTAGCCGCAGTTCCTCGTTTGAGCGTACTATATGCTTATAACTATGATCGCTTGGGCGATTCATTAGCCGCAAAAGATAATGTACTAAAGTTCTTTAATGCAAAATTGGATATTCAATCAACCGATTATGATTTGGCCGTAAAATTACTATCTAAGTTTCCAGGTAATGAAGCACAAGCTGTTGGTTACTTAGAACAAGCTATTGCTAACGATACTTCTCGTGTTAATAAATTAAACTATATGAATCAGGCAGCTGATATCTATGGTAAGGCTAAAATGTACAAAGAACAATTAGGTTGGATGAGAAAAGTAGTAGATGCTAAAGGAGCCATGGGCGAGGGTGACTACTATCGACTTACTAGTGCTGCTGTTAATGCAAAGGATATTCCACAAGCAATTGAATTGGCTAAAAAATATATGACTGCTTATCCTGATAAGCCTCAGCCTTATAGTTTTTATAAAAAAGCAGCTATAGCCTCAGACCCGGATACTACAAGCGGTAAAGGAGTGGAATATTTGCAATATCTTGATTCAGTTTATACCGTAGTTAACAAGGAAAAATTTAAGAAAGATATCTTCTTAAATGAATATTACAGTATTCTTTACTATATCAGTAAAACTAATAGCTTAAAGAAAAGCACTGAATTTAAAGTTAAGAGCGATGGTACAAGAACACCTGCAGTTGATCAGTTTATAGAATTATGTCAAAAAGGATTATTGGTAACTGATAGTATGTTACAAAAATACCCGGATGCCACAGACGACAATAACAAGTTTGCAGTGGGAGTAAAAGCAGAACTTCAGAAAAATATAGATTATTATACCAAACCTCAGGGTAAGAAATAATGAGAATCGACATAAATAACATTATTAATGTCTTATTTCTTAAGAATTGTAAAAGAAAAGCTCTCCTATTTTGGGGAGTTTTTCTTTTATATCTCATACAGGCTTATTTTTGCAGCACTTTAAACGCTTCTCATGAATTGGATTTCATTTTTATTGGATGTTAACGAATCAAATTCTGCAGCAAATTACCTTCCTATTGGGATCCAATTGATCTTTGCAGTGGGATTTGTGGCTGCAATGATTGGACTTTCTGCTTGGGTGGGTCCTAAAAGAAAAACAGACGATAAGCTAGAAAACTTTACCAGTGGTATCGAATCACACGGAAATGCACGTCAGCCAATGGCGATCAAGTATTTTTTAGTGGCGATCTTATTTGTTTTGTTTGATGTGGAAGTCATTTTTTTCTATCCCTATGCTGTTAATTTCAGGGAATTAGGTTGGTCTGGGTTTAGTGCTTTGCTCATGTTTGTAGGGTTCTTCTTAGTAGGATTTATTTATATCCTAAAGAAAGGAGCTCTAAAATGGGAAGATTAAGTTTTACTTTAATTAGGATGGCTTCGAAATGAACTTAACTGAGTTTTAGAGGTTATTAAACTAATGTTCTTTTGATTTTTGAATTTTAAATTTTGAATGATATATGTCTCGTCCGGTAAGATTTAATATACATCCCACTGAGTCTAAAATTTCGGAGTCGATTTCAATGACGGAAGCTCCAGAAGGCTATGCCGGTGAGGGTTTCTTTTCAGCTCGTCTGAGTGATGTAGTGGGTTTGGCTAGAAAAAATAGCTTGTGGCCCCTCCCTTTTGCAACTTCTTGCTGTGGTATTGAATTCATGGCTACTATGGCATCTCACTATGATCTGGGTCGTTTCGGCGCAGAAAGAGTAGGTTTCTCTCCTCGTCAGTGCGACCTGTTAATGGTGATGGGTACCATTTCAAAGAAAATGGGACCAGTAGTTCGCCAGGTTTATCTACAAATGGCAGAACCTAGATGGGTAATTGCTATGGGCGCTTGTGCTAGTAGTGGTGGAATTTTTGATACTTATAGTGTACTGCAAGGTATTGATCAAGTGATTCCTGTAGATGTTTACATACCAGGTTGCCCTCCCCGCCCTGAAGCTGTTTTAGACGGATTTATGAAGATTCAGGATTTAGTAGGACAAGAAAGCATCAGAAGAAGAAATAGTGAGCAATACAAAGCGTTGATGAATAGTTACGGAATAGAATAATAAAAACGAAATGGCATTAACACAAGAACATATTCAATTAAGACTATCAGAAAAATTTGGAGAACTTGTTTCCAATTTTCATTCGCCCTATGACATGCTCAGTTTTGAAGCTGTTAAGGATCAGAATTTGAAAGTTTTACAATTTTTATACGATGAAGCTGATTTGAATTTTCAATTTCTGACAGATATAACTGCGGTTAACTATCCAGACCAACCTGGTCGTGAATTAGCTGTTGTGTATCATTTGCATAATTTGAAAGACAATGTGAGAATTCGTTTAACCGTGTATACTGATATTCTATCTCCCGATATTTTTACGGCAAGTAAATTATTCTCTTCAGCAAATTGGATGGAAAGAGAAACCTACGATTTTTTCGGAATAAATTTTGTAGGTCATGATAATCTGAAGCGTATTTTAAATGTGGATGAAATGGATTATTTCCCACTTAGAAAAGAATATCCATTAGAAGATCAAACACGTATCGATAAAGACGATCAAATGTTTGGTAGAGGTTAATAAAAGTTGATTAATTAAAATAAATAAGCCCCTTGGGGTTTGGATATGACAGAACATCACCAACACCATATTAAATTACCAGAAGGTTCTATCGAAAAGCAGACCACTACTTTAAATGTTGGTCCTACTCACCCTGCCACTCACGGTGTTTTTCAGAACATCATGGAACTCGATGGAGAGCAGATTATTTCTACGGAACAAACAGTAGGATATATTCACCGTGCTTTTGAAAAGCTTGCTGAGCGTAGACCTTTATATCAGATCACTACACTTACAGACCGTTTGAATTATTGTAGCAGTCCGATTAATAATATGGGCTGGCATTTAACCTGCGAAAAGTTATTAGGTGTACAAACTCCAAAACGTGTTGATTATCTACGTATCATCATCATGGAATTATCAAGGATCTCTGATCACTTGATTTGCAATTCCATCATGGGTGTAGATACTGGTGCATACACTGGTTTCATGTACATCATGCAATACCGCGAATTAATTTACGAGATATATGAAGAAATATGTGGGTCCCGTCTTACTACTAATATTGGGCGTATTGGCGGCTTTGAAAGGAATTTCACAAATACAGCGTTTACGAAACTCGAGAAATTCTTAAAAGAATATCCTGCTGCTTTGCGGGAATTGGAAAATCTATTTACAAGAAATAGAATTTTTATGGAACGTACCATTGGTACTGGTCCGATTAGTGCTGAGCGTGCATTAAATTATGGATTTACTGGTCCGAATTTACGCGCTGCTGGAGTTGATTACGATGTGCGTGTACATAGTCCGTATAGCAGTTATGAAGATTTCGATTTTACCGTACCTGTAGGAAAAACAGGAGATAGTTATGATCGTTTCTTGGTGCGCAACGAAGAAATGTGGCAGAGCCTTAGCATTCTCAATCAAGCATACAAAAAAGTGCAGGAATTTAAGGGTGCTGAAGCAGAAGTATTTCATGCAGATGTTCCCGAATATTATTTGCCAAAGAAAGAAGATGTATATACAAAAATGGAAGCTTTAATCTGGCACTTTAAAATAGTGATGGGTGAAGTGGATATGCCGAAAGGTGAAGTATATTATTCAGTAGAAGGTGGTAATGGTGAATTAGGATTTTATTTAATTAGCGATGGAGGAAGAACTCCTTTCCGCTTACATTTCCGCAGACCATCCTTTATTTATTATCAGGCCTATCCAGAAATGGTTACTGGTGGTATGTTAAGCGATGCGATTGTTGTAATGAGTAGCCTGAATTTAATTGCAGGAGAATTAGACGCATAATAGAATTGAATTATTGAAAATGATTGATATGGTACAATTTTCAGAAGATAAACTGGCGAAGGTGAATGAAATCATTGCACGCTATCCGGAAGGAAAACAGAAGAGTGCACTCTTGCCTTTATTGCATTTAGCACAAGAAAACTTCGGTGGTTGGCTTAGTGCTGAAACGATGGACTATGTGGCTTCACTTTTACAAATTGAGCCTATTGAAGTGTATGAAGTAGCTACCTTCTATAGCATGTATAACACCAATCCGGTTGGTAAATATGTTTTCGAAGTTTGTCAAACCGGACCTTGTATGTTGAATGGAAGCGATAATATCATTGCTTATATCAGTCAGACTTTAGGAATTAAGCCAGGCGAAACAACAGCTGATGGATTGTTTACATTAAAAACTGCTGAATGTTTAGGTGCATGCGGTTATGCCCCGATGATGCAATTGGGTAAACATTATAGAGAGCATTTGACAAAAGAAAAAGTAGACACAATTATTGCTGAATGCAGAACTGCTGCAGCTGCTAATAATTAAGAAGAAAATATTTAAATCAACGAATGGCGTAAGCCCTGCAATTGAAGACAATGGGAAGAAAATTATTATTAGAAAAAGCACACGTTGAAGGAATTCGTTATTTCGATGTATATCGCCGTGAAGGAGGATATCGCAGTGTGGAGAAGGCTCTCAAAACAATGACACAAGACGAGATTGTGGAAGAAGTGAAGAAGAGCGGTCTTCGGGGTAGAGGTGGTGCCGGATTTCCTGCAGGTATGAAATGGGGATTTATTGCGAAACCAGAAGGCGTACCACGTCACCTGGTTTGTAATGCCGATGAAAGCGAGCCAGGTACTTTCAAGGATCGTTACTTGATGGAATTTATTCCTCACTTATTAATTGAAGGTTTAATTGTTGCTTCCTATGCTTTAGGAAGTCATGATACTTATATTTATATCCGCGGCGAATATGCCTGGATCCCAGATATTTTGGAACAAGCAATTGCAGAAGCAAAAGCAAATGGATTTTTAGGTAAGAATATATTGGGAACTGGATTTGATTGTGAGATCTATGTACATCGCGGTGCTGGCGCTTATATCTGTGGCGAAGAAACTGCTTTGATAGAATCATTAGAAGGGAAACGCGGAAACCCAAGAATCAAACCTCCATTCCCTGCAATCAAAGGAGCATGGGGTAGACCTACTGTTGTAAACAACGTAGAAACTTTAGCTGCGGTAGTTCCAATTATTAATGAAGGCGGTGAAGAGTTTGCAAAGATTGGAGTAGGTAAATCAACCGGTACAAAATTAATTTCTGCATGTGGTAATATTAATAAACCAGGTGTCTATGAAATTGATATGACCATCTCAGTAGAAGAATTTATTTATAGCGATGAATATTGTGGTGGTATACCAAATGGAAAAAGATTAAAAGCTTGTATCCCTGGTGGATCATCAGTTCCGATTCTTCCTGCTAATCTGTTATTAAAAACAGCTAAAGGCGAAACACGTTATATGAACTACGAAAGTTTGAGTGACGGTGGATTTGCTACTGGTTCGATGATGGGTTCGGGTGGATTTATTGTATTAGACGAAGATCAGTGTGTGGTGAGAAATACTTATTCATTGGCAAGATTCTATCGCCACGAAAGCTGTGGACAATGTTCCCCATGCAGAGAAGGAACAGGCTGGATGGAAAAAGTTTTATTGCGTTTAGAAAAAGGCGAAGGGAAAATTAGCGATATAGATTTGCTATGGGATATCCAAAGCAAAATTGAGGGTAACACTATTTGTCCATTGGGCGATGCTGCATCATGGCCGGTGGCTGCTGCAATCCGTCATTTTAGAGATGAGTTTGAATGGCATGTAACACATGCTGCTGAAGCTCAAACAAGGAACTACGGATTAGCACATTATGCTGATGCTATTCATGTGCCTGTATAGGAAATAAATAAAAAATGAAGGGTCAATTTATTTTGACTTTTGAATTTTGACTTTTGAATTTTGAATTATGTCAGATACACCATTATTTAAAGTAACCATCGATAACATCAGCATCGAAGTGCCAGCAGGAACTACTATCTTGAATGCAGCTAGGATCATTGGTGGAGATGTTGCTCCTCCAGCTATGTGTTATTATAGCAAGTTGGATGGAAGCGGTGGTAAATGCCGTACTTGTTTAGTAGAAGTGAGCAAAGGTTCTGAAAAAGATCCTCGCCCGATGCCTAAGTTGGTTGCAAGTTGCAGAACAACGGTGATGGATGGTATGGAAGTTAAAAATATTACCAGTCCGAAAGTAGTTGATGCAAGAGCTAGTATCGTTGAATTCTTATTATTGAATCATCCATTAGATTGCCCAATTTGTGATCAAGCTGGTGAGTGTCACTTACAGGATTTGAGTTATGAACATGGTAAAGATGGCACTCGTTATGAATTTCAACGCAGAACATTTAAGAAGCACGACTTAGGAAAATATATTCAGTTACACATGACGCGTTGTATTCTATGCTATCGTTGTGTATTTGCTGCAGATCAACTATCCAATAAACGTGTCCATGGTATTTTAGATCGTGGAGATCATTCAGAGATTGCCACATTTATTGAGAAGAATTTAGATAATAACTTTATTGGAAACGTAATTGATGTTTGTCCTGTTGGCGCTTTAACCGATAAGACTTTCCGTTTTAAAAATCGTGTTTGGTTTTTAAAACCAATGGATGCACATCGTGATTGTCCTAACTGTAGCGGTAAAGTTACTTTATGGAATAGGGGTGATGAGGTATATCGTGTTACAGCACGCAAAGATCAATGGGGTGAAGTGGAAGAATGGATTTGTAACGATTGCCGGTTTGAAAAAAAGAAAACTACCGATTGGATCATAGAAGGACCGAGATTGATTGACAGACATTCTGTTATTTCTCAAGGTCATTATGCCGGTAATATTGGATTAACAATGCCAACAGAAACTTTTTCTGCGGTGCATCATGGCAGACAGCCTAAACTATTGATGGATATTCATTCGGTGAGTGAAGTGAATCAGACAGATATTGATTTAAGTTCAATAAATGGTCCGGCACATTCCAACAATTTTAATTCTAACAAAGACTAATTGATTATAGATCATGACATTACTTTCTTTAGATATGCTGTTACTAATCGAAAAACTGGTGTTGATTGTCATCATCGTTTTTGCGAGTCTGGGTATTGCATTGTATACCACTTTTGCTGAAAGAAAAGTGGCTGCAATTCTGCAAGATCGTCCGGGTCCTGAAAGAGCTGGACCTTTTGGTCTTTTTCAACCATTAGCCGATGGATTGAAATTAATTATGAAAGAAGAAATCATTCCTAATTCTTCCAATAAAGCCTTGTTCATATTGGGTCCGGGATTAGCAATGACTGCAGCATTGATGACTTGTGCGGTAATTCCTTGGGGTAGCACAGTGCATTTGTTTGGTAGAGAAATTGATTTACAAATTGCGGATATCAATATTGGAATTTTATATGTTTTTGGAGTAGTGAGTTTAGGTGTTTATGGTATCATGATTGGCGGTTGGGCTTCAAATAATAAATTCTCATTGATGGCTGCATTACGTGGTGCATCTCAGGCTATAAGTTATGAGTTGGCAATGGGTATTGCATTGATAGCTTTACTAATGACCACCAATACTTTGAGTCTAAAAGAAATAGTTGATCAACAAATGAAGCCTGGGCATTTATGGAATATTGCCTATCAGCCATTAGGCTTTTTGCTGTTCTTTATATGTGCTATGGCAGAATGTAATCGAACTCCTTTCGATTTGCCTGAGGCCGAAAATGAATTAAACTTTGGATACCACCAAGAGTATTCTTCCATGAAATTAGGATTCTATCTTTTTTCTGAATACATCAATATGATCATGAGTAGTGCTGTAATGGCATCACTTTATTTCGGAGGCTATGATATTCCATTTTTTGATGAGAAAGTATTACCACAGAATATAGCTGCACTAGTTGGTGTTGGTGCACTACTGATAAAAATTGTAATCTTCATCTTCATCTTCATGTGGATTCGTTGGACCATTCCTCGTTTCCGTTATGATCAGTTGATGAACTTAGGTTGGAAAAGTTTGATACCATTAGCTTTGGCAAACATGGTGGCAACAGGAGCATGGATCTTATATTTCGGTTAGAATAAAAAATATTTTTGCAAGCAAAGAGATCAAATACATGGAGGCATTAACTAATAGAGTAAAAGAAGTAAACCGCAAGCCGATGACTTTCATCGAACGCTTGTACATACCTAGCATTTTAAAAGGTATGGCCATTACTTTCAGCCATATGTTCAAGAAACAGCCTACTATTCGTTATCCTGAAAAGAAACGAGAGTTTAGTCCGGTGTTTCGTGGCTTACACGTTTTGAATAGAGATGAGGAAGGAAGAGAGCGTTGCACTGCCTGCGGTTTGTGTGCTGTAGCATGTCCTGCAGAAGCTATAACAATGGAAGGAGCTGAGCGTTTGCCAGGTGAGGAGAGTCTATATCGCGAAGAGAAATATGCAGTAAAGTATGAGATCAATATGCTACGTTGTATTTTTTGTGGATTATGCGAAGAAGCTTGTCCAAAAGAAGCTATTTTCATGAGTGAAACTTTTGCACCAGCAAACTATACACGCAAAGGATTTATTTATGGTAAAGAAGATTTAATAATTCCAAATCCGATTACAGATCCTGAAGGATTTGCAAAAGCAAAAGGGCCGTCAAGGAGTAATTAATAATTAACAATTACTGGTTGATCATACTGATTAACTACTAATTATAGCAACAATGAGTACAACAGAAATATTATTCTTTTTTTTAAGTGCGTTGGCCTTGTTTAGTGCCAGCATGGTATTGATTAGTAAGAACCCTGTGCACAGTGTACTATGGCTGGTTGTCACATTTTTTGCAATATCAGGCCATTATATTTTATTGAATGCACAATTTCTTGCAATAGTAAATATCATAGTATACGCCGGAGCCATTATGGTATTATTCCTTTTTGTGATCATGTTGATGAACTTAAATCAACAGAACGAACCACAAAAGAATTTTTGGATGAAGCTTACTGGTGTAATTTCTGGTGGTTGTTTCATGATGGTTTTAGTTTCATTAGTTCGTCAAACTTTAGATATGCAAACAAAAGTGGCCATGACAACTAGTGGAGATATAGGGTTAATAAAAAATTTAGGAAGAGTTTTGTTCAGTGATTATGTAGTGCCTTTTGAAATTACTAGCGTTTTGTTTTTGAGTGCTATGATAGGTGCCATAGTAATGGGTAAAAAAGATTAATAAAGATCAATTTAGATTATGCCAATACAATATTATATCTATCTCTGTTTAGCTTTATTTAGCATTGGAATCATTGGTGCATTAACACGTAGAAATGTGATTATCGTTTTTATGTGTATAGAGTTGATGTTTAATGCAGTGAACCTGTTGCTGGTTGCATTTTCTAAAATGCATTTAGCTGCGGCTACTATTGCTGATAAAGCTTCTACAGTGGGAACCGACGGACAGTTATTTGTTTTCTTCATCATGGTAGTTGCAGCAGCAGAAGTAAGTGTGGGGCTAGCGATTATTGTTATGTTATTTAGAAATACGCATTCGGTTGATATTAACTTTTTGAACAGATTGAAAAATTAAAATACTGTTTTCAACTGCAGTTTTGTGGTTGGTTTCAGGCTTTCAGTAGATTATGAGTAAACTTGTTTATTTAATTCCGCTATTTCCCCTGCTGGGTTTTCTGATCAATGGATTGGGAAGGAAATCATTGTCGAAATCATTGATCGGCATCATTGGCAGTGGCACTATTTTGGCATCTTTCGTAGTAAGCGTATTGGTATTTTTTGATATAAAAACGAATGGTGCTTCAGTAATTACACTCTTTAATTTTATTCAGATT
Source organism: uncultured Bacteroidota bacterium (assembly GCA_903927185.1). Lineage (GTDB taxonomy): Bacteria > Bacteroidota > Bacteroidia > Chitinophagales > Chitinophagaceae > Sediminibacterium. The sequence goes on along the minus strand of CAIYLW010000034.1, from coordinate 12,707 downwards.
AAAGGGTTATTGATTCCTTTTGCATTCCAGGTGGATCAGCTTTCTGCATTATTCCTGTTAATCATTACCGGAATTGGTTTCTTAATACATCTTTACTCTACTGCTTATATGCATGAGGAAGAACCTCATCACTTTGCACGTTACTTCGCTTATTTGAATCTTTTCATATTTTCCATGTTACTGTTAGTGTTGGGTGCGAATTATGTGATCATGTTTATCGGTTGGGAAGGCGTTGGATTGTGCTCTTATTTATTAATTGGTTTTTGGTTCAAAAACAATAATTATAATTATGCTGCTAAGAAAGCATTTGTAATGAATCGTATCGGTGACCTTGGTTTTTTATTAGCCGTATTCTGGTTAATTTTTAAACTTGGCACTACAACATATACCGATGTATTTGCACAAGTTGGTCAGTTATCTACTTTCGATATCACTGCCATCACTGCACTGTTATTTATTGGTGCCATGGGTAAAAGTGCACAGATTCCTTTATATACCTGGTTGCCCGATGCAATGGCCGGTCCAACTCCTGTATCTGCATTGATACATGCTGCCACCATGGTTACAGCCGGTATCTATATGATTGCTCGTAGCAATATTTTATATACTATGGCTCAGGGTACACAATCTTTAGTAGCAATGGTAGGATTGGCTACAGCCATTTTTGCTGCTAGCATTGCAATCAAACAAAACGACATTAAAAAAGTTTTGGCTTACTCAACCGTAAGTCAGTTAGGATATATGTTCTTAGGTCTTGGTGTTGGAGCGTATACTGGTGCTGTATTTCATGTAATGACTCACGCATTTTTCAAAGCCTTATTATTTTTAGGAGCTGGTTCAGTAATTCATGCCATGCATCATGAACAAGATATTCGTAAAATGGGTGGATTGAAAAAATATATGCCCATCACTAATATTACTTTCTTATTAGCCTGTTTAGCTATTTCAGGTATTCCTCCATTCTCTGGTTTCTTTTCAAAAGATGAAATTCTAATGGCAGCCCTTGCTAAAAATCCTATCTATTATTATTTAGGATTAGGTGGCGCATTAATGACTGCTTTTTATATGTTCCGTTTATATACTTTAACCTTCTTAGGCGGATTCAGAGGTACTCATGAACAAGAACATCATTTAAAGGAGAGCCCGATTGCCATGACTATTCCTTTGATTGTATTGGCAATCTTATCTGTTATTGGTGGATGGGTAGGGATTCCTGAGTTATTTGCAAAAGATGCACATAGCTTAGAACATTTTCTAGCACCCATTTTTGCTGCTTCAACTGCTATTTCAGAACACCCACATTTGCCTGCTTCACAAGAGTGGATGTATTTGTTGGGATCAACTGGATTAATTACTGTTGTTATAATTTATGCTATCAATAACTATAAAAAATATAAGACATCCACTGCAGAAAGTACCGGACTTGGAATTGTATTGGAGAACAAATGGTATGTGGATGAATTGTACGATACCATTATTGTAAATCCTTTAGATGCAGTTGCTGGATTCTTTAAAAGTTTCTTAGAAAAGTTTGTGATCGATGGTGCTGTGAATGGTGTTGGCAGATTAGTGGGATATGGTTCCAGGCAATTGCGATTGTTGCAAAGCGGACAAGTGGGCAACTATCTCATCATTATGGTTTTAGCAATTGTTGTATTTGTATTGGTTTGGTTTAATGATATCACCATAGTATATTATTTGAACCGATTATTTAACTAGGCCTAAGCGTTAAAGAAAATATATGATTCCTCTTTTACTGATATTAATTCCATTGTTGAGCGGACTTGCAGTATTTCTGCTTAAAGATTCGCCTTCATCCAAGGTATTTGCCCTTGTATCTTCATTGGCTACCTTGGTATTGTCGCTAATGGCGGTTTTTACTAAAGGTGCATTAACCTATGATGCGGCATGGTTGCCAGGATTGGGAAGCCGTTTTAGTTTGTTGCAAGATGGGATGAGTAAAATGCTCAGTCTATTAACTGCCATTTCATTCCCTGTAGTTTTTGCAGCCACTTATAAAAATGTGTATCAACGTTCTTCTGCATTTTACGGACTGATGCTCTTAACACAAGCAGGTTTATTAGGAGTATTTTTAGCGTCTGATGCTTTGTTATTTTATTTCTTCTGGGAACTGGCACTAATACCAGTTTATTTTCTTTGCTCAATTTGGGGTGGTGAAAAAAGAATTGCAGTTACATTTAAATTCTTCGTGTATACATTTATTGGGTCTTTATTAATGTTGGTTGGTTTGTTGTATGTGTATGCTCAAACAGCTGATCATTCTTTTGCTATGCAGAGCTTTTATCATGCCAATTTACCTGGGCATGCACAAAATGCAGTGTTTGCTTTATTCTTCATTGCCTTCGCAATTAAGATGCCTATTTTTCCTTTTCATACTTGGCAACCAGATGCATATGAGCAATCACCAACTGCTGTTACTATGATCTTGAGTGGTGTAATGGTGAAGATGGGAATATTTGCAGTGATTCGTTGGTTGCTACCAATGGTTCCTCAGGCTGTTCAGGCACATAGTATATTTGTAGTGACATTGTCTGTAACAGGCATGATTTACGCATCTTTAATTGCCATACGCCAGGACGATATTAAAAGATTAATTGCCTATTCTTCTATTGCACATATCGGTTTAATGTGCGCTGCTATTTTTGTACAAAATCAAATTGGATTAGAGGGTGTGATGATACAAATGTTTAATCATGGTATCAACGTGATTGGATTGTGGATTTTAGCTGATGTGATTGAACAACAATTAGGAACTCGTAAGTTTAGTGAATTAGGCGGACTTGCACAAAAGGCCCCAGTGTTGGCTATTTTATTTGTAATTATGGCCTTAGCAAATGTGGCATTGCCATTAACAAATGCATTTGTAGGTGAATTCTTAATGTTTAATGGACTATTCCAATTTAATGGATGGGTAGCAGCTATTGCAGGTATCAGCATTATTTTGGCGGCAGTATATACATTGAATATGATTCAGAAAATATTCTATGGCAATACTGTTGAAAAAACTTTCGAGGCTGTTGAAGTAAGTGGAAATGTACAATGGGTATTGAGCATATTAGTTCTGATTGTATTGGTAATGGGTGTTTATCCTCAACCAATGATTGAACTTACAAAAGATACAGTGAGCGCTATATTCGCAAACCGTTAATTGAACAAAAATTCCGAAAGGGGTTAAGAGGAAAAAAACAAACACATGAATGCAATTATTGTTTCGGCTTTATTAGGAGTAGTAATGATGTTTAGTGGCATCTTACTCAAAAATAAATCATCATTGAAGTATATAGCTATTGGCGGCTTATTGTTATTGCTGATTGCTAACTTGTTTCAGACCTATGGCGTATATACAATAGTTGTGAATAGTCATGATCTTTTGCGTTTTCAAAAATTTGGATTATTCTTTAATTCAATAGCCATATCAGCCACTTTAATCTATGTAATCTTGAGTGGAAAGGATATTGAAAATGTAGGTAACTATCCTGCAGAATATTTCGCATTAATATTTTTTGTTTTGTGTGGGGTAAGTATTTTATGCGGTTTTAATAGTTTACTGATGTTGTTCTTAGGAATTGAAATTTTATCCATCCCTTTATATATTCTTACTGGTGCAGACAAGCGGAATCTAAAAAGCAATGAAGCGTCTCTTAAATATTTTTTGATGGGAGCCTTCACTGCCGGCATCATGTTGATGGGTATTGCTTTAATTTATGGAGCAACTGGTTCATTTGGAATTACCTCTCCAGTTTTTATCAATACGCCAACACCAGGTTCGGCTCCAAAAGCATCTTTCCTTGAAATTGCAGGGGTACTTCTTTTATTTGTAGCCATGTGCTTTAAAGTATCGGCGGCGCCTTTTCATTTTTGGACACCTGATGTATACGATGGTGCCCCAAGTGTTTTCACTTCATTCATGGCAACAGTGGTAAAAGCTGCTGGTTTCTTTGCATTCATTCGATTATTGGAAGGCCAGACTGCCATTCTAGGACCAACTTGGAAAATATTATTATCCTTTGTAATCATATCCACTTTATTGATTGGAAATATTACTGCAGTTTTTCAGCAGAGTGTAAAAAGAATGCTGGCATATTCCAGTATTGCTCAAGCAGGCTTTATGTTGTTTGCGCTCTATTCTTTCAACGAAGTGGCTAAAGAAGGGATCTTATTATATGCTGCAGCATATAGTTTAGCAACAATCGGAATTTTTGCAGTATTAATTAAACTGAAAGATTATACCCTCGATGGTTTTAATGGATTGGCAAAGACGGAACCGGTACTTGCCTTAACTGCAACCATTTGTTTGTTATCACTTTCAGGGATTCCATTAACCGCAGGTTTTTTTGCAAAATATTATATGCTGGCAAGTGTTGTTAAAACCGGAACAGGTCTTTGGCTGGTTATTGTAGCCGTTCTTTTTGCAGCAGTAAGTGTCTATTATTATTTCAGAGTAATACAGGCGATGTATTTCAGAGAAGGAGTTTCAGAGACCACTGAAATCACCTCTGGATTTAAGGCGGGTTTGATTTTTGTAGCGGCTTTAATCGTTTTAATCGGAGTGCTACCCTCTCTATTGCTCAATTATTTCTATTTTTAACCGCTCTTCATATTTATTAGTACACTTTCTTCCAATCGCAGAATCTCGATTACCTTTAAATTATTGAAGGAATAATCTAAATCTGCATGACCACACTCGATTCTTTAAGTTTAGCCTGGCGAAATGTTCGAAGCAATTTGCTTAGAACCAGCATTACTGTAGCCATTATTGCCTTTGGAATTATGGCTTTAATTGGCATTATTACAGCTATTCAAGCGATGAATCAGAGTTTGAAAGAAAGTTTTTCTTTTATGGGTGCCAATTCCTTTAGTATCCGCTTTAAGGAATCCAATTTCCGAATGGGTGGAGGGAATGATAATTTTGCTAAAGAAAAGAAAGGAGCAAAGAAAGAAAAAAAATCTAACCTTGGTAAGCCAATAAGGTTGGAAGAAGCTACCGGTTTCAAAGCTAATTTTAGCTTTCCGGGTGCCATTTCTACGGTTTATCGTAGAGGCCCAGGCGGTAATGAAATTCATTTTTTAGAAAAGAAAACCAATCCCAATATTGTAATTATGGGAGGAGACGAAAACTATTTAATTGTAAATGGATATATACTAATTCTTGGTAGGAATCTTAATAATCTGGATGTGCAAAGTGGTAGAAATGTGTGTATTCTCGGATCAAGTGTGGCCAGCAAATTATTTGGTGATAAACCCGAAAAATGTATCGAAAAAATTATACGTGTTGGCAGCGTTCCTTATCGTGTAATTGGATTATTGAAAGAAAAAGGATCCAGCGCCATGCTTCGTCAAGACGATGTTGTAGTAACATCTTATTCCAACCTTAGGCGATTTACAAATGGAAGTCCTTCGTACAATATTGGTGTAATGGTGAAGAACGTAGAAGAATTAACGGTAGCTGATGGTGAAGCATCAGCTGTTTTTCGTAATGTTAGAAAATTAGAACCTGTTGATGAAGACAACTTCGCAATAGAAAAGAGCGATAAGTTTGCAGAAATGTTTATTGGCTTTTTAAGCAGTATTACTGAATCTGCTGGGGCAATTGGATTAATTACTTTAATAGGTGCTGCAATTGGTTTGATGAATATTATGCTGGTTGCTGTAAACGAAAGAACCAAAGAAGTTGGATTAATTAAAGCGATTGGAGGTAAAAGCAGAAATGTACGTCAGCAATTCCTTTTTGAAAGTATCATCATTAGTATGCTTGGCGCATTTTTTGGAATTTTCTTAGGAGTATTGGTAGGAAATATATTTTCTATGATATTAAATACGGGATTTGTAATCCCTTGGTTCTGGGTAATATTAGGAATTGTAATCTGCTCAATCGTTGGTTTAGCAGCAGGCATCTACCCAGCAATGAAAGCCGCTAGATTAAACCCGATAGTTGCTTTACGTTACGAATAATTATTTTGTAGAGAACTTCTTTAATTGATCGTTGATATAATATCGAATATCTTCAGAATTTGTATTAGCTCTAAGCCAATTATAGCTTGGTCTACTCTGTTGCATAAAGCTTCTAAGTACTTCGTCTTTAAATCCAGTACTTTCTTCCACCAATGTTGCAGAGTACCGGTAGTTGATATATTCTTCCTTTTCATGTGCTTCAAAAAAATCAAGTGCCCTTCTTTTGTTTTTCTCATGCTTTGAAAAACGATCAATACTTATTCCCAGACCGGCACCTGTATTGGAAACTGCGAAAGTTGGTTTTTTATAAGAAACCATATCATGTAATAAATCGTTTCTTCTCTCAATGCTATCCATTTGATAAGCACTCATTCCTTTTGCAGTTACTGTTACATTTCCCAAATCATGTGAAAGTGGGGATGCATAAATTTCAATTGAATCTTGTAGGGCAAGTTTATGAACAAATTGAATGGTGTCGAAATGATAGCCAACTGCAGCATAAGAAAGAACTTCGTTTTCTTTAACTTGTATTTTAAAACGACCAGTATTCCCACTCATCACTGTTTCATGGGTTTTATTATTGGTAACACTACCTAGAATTATGGGAGCATGTGTAACACTATCTCGCAAATAACCAATCACCACTTTGTTTTTTTGTGCTGAAAGATGCAGACAAAACAAAAAACCTAAAGAAACAAGTAGCCACTTCATGAAATGATTTTAATCAAAGGTAAAGAATTAGAAGGGCCTATAAATAAAAAGCCGGAGTCAAACTCCGGCTCTTAGTTTAGATTGACCTATTATTTTGGATCAAGTCCTTTTTTAATTCGGTCTGCAAGATCTTGCAGATGGTACTTACTTATTTTATCAGTATTGATAATGCTTGCTGCATTAATCTCAGATTGTAATGATCTTAATTCTCCTTTTGCTATTGAAAAAACATCTGTGTTTGCAATGTTCACTGATGCAGGCATTCCAAAAGCAGCGCCTATGCTAAATGAAAATGTAGGAGTCGGGTCTATTAAGTCGAGTAGTTTTTCTACATAAATTTTTTGGATATTTCTTCTATATCCATCAATTACTTTATTGCCACTCAATTCACTAAATATGCCTTTATGCAAATCAGTAATCATATCACTTAAATTATAACTGACATTTCCAAAACGATTTGCTGCTGCTACTAGTCTAAACATTCGTTGACCATCTAATAAACTATTAAGCGCACTTGTTTGAATCGACTGTATGTTTTCTAAAGAAATAGGGCTGGAAATTTTATTGAGGATATTTTTATCAAGTAACCAATTAGGTGTTTCAAATAATTGTTTGTTTAAAAAAGCGATAGCTTCTTTTTGATTGGCTTTTGGTGCTGGTTCATAAACATCTCCAGATTCCTCAATGGTTTTGAAAGTTTCATTAACTCCTCCAACATTTCTTAATACATGTCCAATATATAGTCTGTATTGTCCGATCAATTGGTTGTAGATATCTGCAAGATTTTCATAAGGATCTGCTTCTTCTTTTGTCCACTCTGGAATCGCAACAATAATTCTTTTTAAATTTTTAATACCATATTCACTGGCTTTCATGCTATTGTCTCCGAGGTCTTCCATTTGTGCACGTGGATCTGCTGTACGGCCCTCACCTCCAAACCAAAGTCTTGGATTTTTAGTTAGACTATCAATGGCCCATTTGTTGGTTAATTTTTGATCTTTTTCCGGATCTGCTATTCCAGTATAAGTATAACCCCACTGCAAGGCCCACTTGTCGTAATCTCCGATACGGGGGAATAAGCCAATTTCACTAATACTATCTTCCGGCTGTGCCACATAGTTGAAACGTGCATAATCCATTATGGAAGCGGTATGTCCATTTGCTTCTACCCAAGCTTTATTTCTTAAATTTTCTACCGGAGTTTTACTACTGCTTCCCATGTTATGTCGCAAGCCTAATGTATGTCCTACTTCATGCGATGAAACGAAACGGATTAGCTGTCCCATTAGTTCATCGTCGAATTTCATTTTTCTAGCTTTCGGGTCAACAGCGGCGGTTTGAATCATGTACCAGTCGTGCACTAATTTCATTACGTTATGGTACCAGTTAATATGACTCTCTAAAATTTCACCACTTCGTGGATCGTGCACTTGAGGGCCAGAAGCATTTTCAATATCAGAAGCTAAATATCGAATAACAGAATATCGGGCATCTTCTAAACTCATGGTACTATCATCTGTAGGCCATTCTTTTCCGATGATAGCATTTTTGAAACCTGCTTTCTCAAAAGCTTTTTGCCAATCGTTAATGCCATCTATTAATGGTTGATGCCATTGTTTAGGGGTAGCAGGATCGATGTAATAAACTATTTGTTTAATAGGATCTACTAATTCACCATTTTTATATTTATCCTGATCCTCAGGTTTAGGCTCTAATTTCCAACGAACAGCGAATTCTTTTTTGTCAACTTTTTGTTGATCATCACTATATAAAACATAGCGATCAGTAAAAAAACCAACTCTTCTATCGAAAAGTCTAGGTGTCATAGGAGTTATCGGGAGTAATAGCATGGAAGTATTTAATTCCATAGTTACAGCTCCTGCTTTATTTGCAGCGGGGAAATTGGCACTTGAACCTGGCATCATGCTAGGCATCGGACTTCCCGATGAAGTTGTAAAAGTTTTTACCGTTTTTATCTCCGTATTTATTGGGAATGTGTTGATCGACTGAACATAGGACCGATCGGAAGCGATAGATGTTAAGTTGAAATTCTTTTTCAAATTAGGATCAACACTTACAATTTGGTTATCTCCTTTAAAAAAGTCGGTCACTTCTATGACTGTACTGGTAGAATCTTTTCCAAAAGCTTTGATGTCAAATGCAGCACCGATAGGGTCGAGATAGGAATTCGAAACGGCTTTTGAAATATTATTAGTAGAATCTGCCATACTAATAAGGGTAACAACTCTTACAAAAACATTGTTATTGGGCCCTTTTTCAAATTTGAGTGTTTGTTTATTTACTTCATTACCTCCATAAAGTCCGCCACCACCGGGAGATTTTGAAAAACGAGTGATCGCGTAGATCTCTCTTCCCATAATACTATCTGCGATTTCGAAGTAGAATTTTTCATCTACTTTATGCACGGTAAAAAGACCAATGCTGGTAATAGCCTTTTCTGTAATGACCTCTTTATAAGGTTTTGGGCCAGTTTTAGGAGTAATGGGTAAGCCGGTACCTGTTTTAGGAGTCGCTTCAGTGGCAGAATTCCCCGAAGAAGGGTCTGATTTCTGGGGTTTTTGTTGGGCGAAACTGAGTGATGCCGACAATAATGCCAACGAAATAAAATAAATTCTCATAAGTAGTTATTATTAAATTATGACTAAAGATACTCCGCAAACCTTTCCAATAACTGTTTTAATGACAGTTCTTATATCGACGGAAGAGAAAACCAAAATTAATCGGTGAAATGGTCTGATAACCCTTTATAGAGCGGTTTTCAGACAGTTAATTTATTCTTTTAAAAAAAAGTAAAAAAAGAATGGCCGTTCTTGTTTGGTGTTTAAATAAAATACCTAATTTGTAAGCCCTTTAGAAAATGAGGGAAATGTTTTGATTTTTTCAAGACATTTTTATGTAGCATTGCGAAAGTAAATTTTTATCAACTGTAATTTTTAAAACCAAAAATCAATTGAATCATGGCTGACATCAAACCAACTGCACCAGCGGCTGCTAAAACCGCAACATCTGCTCAACCTAAAAAGAGCAGCAACTTGGTTGCAACTATCGCTCCTATTGCCTGTATTATTTTAGGCTATGTTTTATGGCGCTTCGTAATCGGTGCCGACAGTAATTTCACTACACCTGATGCATCTGGTGGTTTTTGGCCTAGTCATAAAGGACCTAAAGGTGCTCTGTCTAAAATGTATGAAGGTGGAATTATCGTTCCAATTTTGATTGGTGCGTTTTTAATTGTTCTTTCTTTCTGTATTGAAAGATTCTTGACTATCACAAAAGCAAATGGTACTGGCAATATTGCCGAGTTTGTACGTTCAGTACAATTCCATTTAGCTAACAAAGATGTAGATAAGGCTTTGGCTGCTTGCGACAAGCAAAAAGGATCTGTAGGAAATGTAATGAAATCAGGTCTTAAGAAGTACAAAGAAATGATTACTGATACAGAATTAACAACTGATCAGAAAGTATTGAATATTCAAAAAGAGGTTGAAGAAGCAACTGCTTTGGAACTTCCTATGTTGGAGAAAAACTTAGTATTCTTATCAACTATCGCTTCAGTAGCAACCCTAATGGGATTGTTAGGTACGGTAATGGGTATGATTCGTTCTTTCTCTAAATTAGGAGATGAAGGTGGTGGAGAAGCTGCTCGTGAATTGTCTCAAGGTATCTCTGAGGCCCTTTACAACACGGCTTTAGGTATTGGTACATCTGCAGTAGCGATCATTATGTATAACGTGTTTACTACTCGTATTGATGGAATTACCTATGGTATTGATGAATCAGGTTTCACACTTACTCAAAGCTTTGCAGCTAATTACAAATAATCGAAAGATTTTTGTGGAAAGCAAACTGTTTTGAATCTAATTAGTGAAATTATAAATTAATAACAATGGGTAGAGCCAAATTACCACGGAAGAGTACTAGTATCGACATGACGGCGATGTGCGACGTGGCATTCCTTTTGTTGTCTTTCTTTATCTTGACAACAAAGTTCAAGCCAGCTGAAGCCATTGCGGTAACAACACCTAGCTCTGTGGCAGCAAAAGTTGCTGATACAAAAGATATCGTGTTGATCACAATCGACAAAGACGGTAAAGTATTTCTTTCTATGGACGATGAATCTAAAAAAGAGATCATCGCAAACACGCTGAATTCTACCAAGAATCTAGGTCTTAATGTGCAAGCATTTAAGAAAGCCGGTTTCTTTGGAGCACCATTCAGTGGGCTAGCTGCTTTTCTTTCAATTCCAGAAGAAGCACGAAAAGGCAGTGCCTTACCAGGCATTCCTGCTAAAGATTCTACTAATAGTGAAGTCAGAGAATGGATGAGTTTAGTTTTAACTGCTTATGCGGGTCAAAAAGCTACCATCCAGTTGAAAGGTGATAATGCTGCAAAATTTCCTGCTTTCAAAAACGTAATTGATGCGTTCAAGAAAAATGATATTTTAAAGTTTCAAATGATCACCAATCCTGAGAGTGTTCCTGTTGGATCTGAACTTTGGAAAAGTGCAATGAAGGGTGAAAAGAGAACAGAATAATAGTAAACAAGATTATTTAAAAAATAAATTTATCCGACATGGCAGAAATGGATACCTCCGGTGGAGGTGGTCATAAGAAAGGACCTGGGGTCAAGAAAAGTAAGAAGCTGTCAACCCGTGTGGATCTAACACCAATGGTGGATCTGGGTTTCCTGTTGATTACATTCTTTATCTTTACCACCACGATGAGTCAGCCGACGGCGATGAAGCTATTCTTACCAAAGGATGCAGATAAGCCTGAAGATCAGAATAAAGCCAAGGAATCGGGTGTTATAACCATCCTTTTAGGAAAAGACGATAATGTTTTCTACTACGAAGGAAAGTTAGACAATAGCGCTTCAAACTTTAAATCATCAACTTTTAAAGAGATTCGCAACGTATTATTAGATAAGAAAGCGCGTACTCCGGAAAAGGATTTAGTAGTTGTACTAAAACCTTCTGAAGAATGTACTTATCGTAACGTAGTAGATATTTTGGATGAGATGGCCGTAAATGTTTTAAAGCGTTATGCCTTAGTAGATATTTCAGATATCGAAACTAAATTGGTTAAAGCATCTGAAGCAGCTAATGCTGCAGCACCTGCAAAATAATAAGTGGAATTTTCCGAAAGGAAGCATACAATTAAAGACACTGAAAACATGGACGTAAGCAAAATTTTATCTGCCGATATCCTCGATATTATTTTCGAGGGCAGAAACAAATCATATGGGGCATACGATCTGCGTAAAACCTATAACAAGCGTATCACTTATGCTTTGATAGGAACGCTAATCATCTGTGCCTTGTTAGTGATCAGTTCAGTGGTAGCGAATTCTTCAAAAAAGAAAGTAGTGGAAATGGTTGCTCAGGACGTTAATCTTGAGAACAGGCAGGAAGAGAAAAAACCTGAACCGCCACCGCCACCGCCGCCACCAAAACAAGAACCACCTAAAGTGGAGATCACTAAATTCACCCCTCCAAAAATTGTGAAGGATGAAGAAGTAAAAGAAAAAGATGAAATCAAAGAAGTAGAAAAACTGGAAGATACCAAAATCGGTACCGTTAACCAGGAAGGAACAAAGGACGAAGGTATCGTTGCTCCTCCTGTTGAAACTGGTACTGGTAAAGTGGAAGCGCCTAAGCAGGATGAAGATTACGATAAAGTATTTACCGTAGTACAAATTCCAGCTGAGTTCCCAGGTGGTTTGCCTGCATGGACAAAATATCTGGAACGTAACCTGAACAGGGATTTACCTGTAAACAATGGTGCACCTCCCGGAAAATATACCGTAGTAGTTTCTTTCATTGTTGATAAGAACGGTGGTATTTCTGAAGTACAAGCTGAGAACGATCCTGGCTATGGTACTAGAGAAGAAGCAGTTCGTGTTATCAAAAAAGGACCATCATGGAAGCCTGCAGTTCAAAACGGTAGAAACGTTATCTATCGTCACAAACAAAGCATCACCTTCCAGGTTTCTGAAGAATAATT
>CAIYLW010000033.1 GCA_903927185.1 uncultured Bacteroidota bacterium | reverse complement strand
GTAATTCTAATGCATACCTCTAGTCATATGTTAGTGGCAAATTCACTTGCATTTAAATTAGCAGGAATATCAGCTTCTACTAAAGACCCAAGTGGAGGCACTTATATTAGAAAAAAAGGGGGTACTGAGCTTGAAGGTCTTGTCCAAGAAATGGCAATGGCATCATTTTCTCCTTTAACTCAAAAATCATTAACAGATGAGCAAGAGTTTAAAAAAATTAAAGCTGCTCAAACTTATTATGCAAGTTGTGGTGTAACAACTGCTGCGGAACATTTAGTGTTGCCAGAAAAATTACCCCTTCTTGAAAAAGCGGCGGCAGCTAATCAATTATTTCTAGATATTGAAGCTGCACCTGCATTCTTAATGGCAAAAGAAGTATTGGGTACGGGCAAAATAAAATGGGGTGTATTTAATAATCACTTAAAATATTGTGGATTAAAAATGGCGGTAGACGGCTCACCACAAGGCAAAACGGCATTCCTTACTAAACCTTATTTAACTCAGGTACCTGGTTGTTCAAATGATTGTAAAGGGTTTCCAAATTTAACTCAAGAACAGGTTAATGGATTGATGCTGGCATGTTATAAAAATAAAGTGCAGGTATATTCTCATTGCAATGGTGATGCATCAATAGACATGATGATAAAAGGACACGAGAACGCTATTAAACAATTAAATGATAGTATTACGGAACGTAGAACAATTATCATTCACTCACAAATCATGCGACCAGATCAATTATTGCTTTATAAAAAGTATAAGATGGTCCCTTCTTTTTTCACAAACCATACATATTATTGGGGCGATATTCATATTGCCAATTTGGGTAAAGAAAGAGCCGGCTTTTTAAGTCCGATGAAGTCAGCAATTAATATGGGTATCATTTGCACGAATCATACTGACGGTAGTGTTACACCAATGGATCAGCTCTTTTTACTTTGGAGTTCAGTGAATCGGATTTCACGAAATGGTGTGATTGTTGGCGAAGGAGAGCGTATCTCAGCATATGAAGGATTAAAGGCACTTACCATTAATGGTGCGTATGAATATTTCGAGGAAAACAATAAAGGAAGTTTAAAGACTGGTAAAATGGCTGATTTAGTGATTTTAGATAAAAATCCATTAAAGGTTCAGGCAAATGATATTAAGGATATCAAAGTGCTTGAAACCATTAAAGAAGGCAAATCAATATTTAAAAAATAACTGTAGTAATAAAATAGTGCCGAAGGATAAAGTTGGAATTAAAATCTATCGTTAATAAATTAGTATGACTGAAATTCAGAAAAAGATGTTTGCAGAAATGCAAGACAAAAAAATTTTCAATAGAGCTTTACAATTTGGTTCAGAATATATAGATGCTTCTATAGACCGAAATATCTATCCAACTGATATAGCTTTAGAAGATTTAAATTATTTCGATGAAGCAATGCCAATAGAATCATCTAATGCTTTAGATGTAATTGAAGGTTTAAATAAATATGGATCGCCAGCAACAGTTTCTCAAATTGGTGGAAGATATTTTGGATTTGTAAATGGAAGTGTTGTACCTGCAGGATTAGCTGCAAAATTAATAGGTACTTTTTGGGATCAGAATACGGCAATGTATGTAATATCTCCAATTGCAGCTAAGTTGGAAAATGTAGTTGAGCAATGGTTAAAATCAATTTTCAATCTTCCTCCTCAAACAGTTGCTGGTTTTGTAAGTGGAACATCAACTGCAAATTTATGTGGACTAGCCTCAGCAAGATTTCGATTATTTAAAAATCAAGGTTGGGATTTCAACAAAAAAGGATTTTCAAATGCGCCATCAATCAGAATAATTACAGGCAAAGACGCTCACTCATCGGTAATTAAGACAATTGGACTCTTAGGTTTTGGGCACGACAATATCGAGTTCATAGACACTGATGAACAAGGAAGAATAAAAACAGAATTAATACCTGAATTGGATAATACAACTTTATTGATTTTAGCAGCCGGTAATGTAAACAGTGGCTCATTCGATAACTTTTCAGAAATATGCAAAAAGGCTAAAGAGGCAGGCGCTTGGGTGCATATTGATGGTGCATTTGGACTTTGGGCGGCAGCTGTAAAAGAACTTTCTCATTTAACTAATGGCATAGAGTACGCTAACTCATGGGCTGTTGATGGACATAAAACCCTAAATACACCTTATGACTGTGGTATTGTAATGTGCAATGATAAAGAAGCTATTACGAGCGCATTACATACTTCAGGTGGTTACTTAATATTAAGTGACGACAGAGATGGAATGTTTTACACCCCTGAAATGTCAAGGCGTGCAAGAATTATAGAACTTTGGGCAACATTAAAATATCTTGGTACCTCTGGAATAGATCAAATGGTTTTAGGTTTACACAAAAGAGCTAAACAATTTGAAACAGAGCTAATATCTATTGACGGATTCACTGTTTTAAATGACGTTGTTTTTAATCAAGTTATAGTATGTTGTAATAATGATGAGATTACAAATCAAGTAATTCAATTCGTCCAAAATGAAAGAATTTGTTGGGTAGGTGGTTCAACTTGGAAAGGCAGAAAAGTGATTCGAATAAGTGTATGTTCCTGGGCTACTACGGAACAAGATGTTTCACAATCCGTTCAATCCTTCAAATCCGCTTTAAACAAATCGACAAAAAATTAAAACTAAAATAAAAGGAATATTATTTTGTTGAAATTCAAAAGTTAAAAATTAGAGTTTATAGTTTTATATTGTTTCTTATAACATATAAATACACAAGCTACTTTCTAGGCTTGTGCAACAGTACTAAAATTCAACTGACATATTTAGAATTGTATGACAATAGAACAACTTACCAGCGAGTTTGAATTGGCAAGACCTCAGCTGAAATCTTATATTTTAAGAATTACAGCAAGTATTGAAGATGCCGAAGATATTGTTCAAGACAGTTTTATTAAAGCGGCACAAAAAATCTATACATTTCAACACAAATCTTCTGTAAAGACATGGATTTTTACCATTGCTTCAAATTTAGCAAAAGACAATTTAAGAGCTAAAAAAAGGTGGACAGAAAATGTAAATGATATCTGCAAATCTGAGGCATTAGCTAATCCAAATTACCTTCCCGAATTAGTACAAATCCAACAGACATCACTACATGGACAATTTGAAATAAAGGAACATATTTCTTTTTGCCTGACATGCATTTCAAAATCATTACCACTGGAACAACAAATATGTATGCTTTTAAAAGAGGTTTATGAATTTAAAGTATTGGAAATTACACAAATTCTTGACACTAGTGAAGCAATGGTAAAATACTATCTCCATAAGAGCAGAGCTAAAATGATAAGCGTCTTTGACGGACGTTGTGCATTAATAAATAAAGAAGGTGTTTGCCATCAATGTTCTGAACTCAATGGAATTTTTAATCCAAAGCAAAATTTTGAAGTAGAAAAAAATAAAATTGAAATGGCAAAACTGGCGGATAATGGCGACAAAGAGAATCTATTAGATTTACGCCTTCAAATATTGAGAGACATAGACCCTTTTTGTTCTAATGGATCAGAGCTTCAACTACACCATTTAGAATTCAATAAAAAAATAATGGAAAACTATTCTGAAAAAAAAGAAGAATAGCCTATCGTTTTATTAAGCTCAAGCGTCAAAAGCTATATAATCAAAAAACTATTAGCAATGACGAATTTGAAATCCGACAGCAAAGCCATAACAATCAAAAAGACTTTTAGCAGAGAAACTGCTATCAGCATTAACATTCAGGCAGTCAAAAGTATTGTCAATGGGCAAACAAATTTCTCCATGGATGAAAAAATTTGGGAACCAATCTTTAACGCCGTATAATTTGCATAATTGCAAAATCAAACTAACATACATCAGGTAATATCACAAAAACAAGAATTGCTTCAATTAGTAGGTTCATCAACAAATATTTTCAACTAAAAGAGAACTCCAATGAAACATACATCAAATCTTAAAGCACTTAAAATATTTCTAACTATTTATGGCATTATTTCTATAATGCTTTTCGGTACTCTATTTTTACTTACTTCAATTGATGCTCCCATTATGCAGGAAGGCGGAGCATTAAGGTTTTTACGGTGGGATATACTTTCTAAACATGTAGAACTGATGATTGAAATCGTTTATCTGATATGGGGCATTTTTATGCTCATTGCCGCACGGAAACCATTATCTAATCTTTCTTTTCTCAAATTTACACTTTGGGCAAATCTTGCACACGGAATACTAATGATTCCTCAGGCAATGATGGTAGGAATGATGTATAAAATGTACACCGATATTGCTTATTGTATATTCTTAGCTATCGGGCTTTGGATTTGGACTCCCAGCGGGGAAGAGATAGTAGAGCAAAAAATGGCTTAGAATGACAAATAGAAATACAATTAGATTAATTGTAATAATTATGATGCTTATTATTGACCTGATCATTTATCAATATCAAAAAGCAAATTAATCCAAAGGCATGATACCCTGTTATATTCCAGCTAAAGAAAAACCTCAAAAGGATATTCCTGATACAATAAAATATATTCAACCTTAAAAGATTAATCATCATGAAAACTAAAATCGGAACCAAAGAAAAACCAATGGTATTAAAAACACCACCATTATCAAGTGAATATACCATGCATGTTGACCTAAAAGATGGGAAAGAGGTATTGGTTTGTACTGTTGGTAAAACAGTTTTGCTTTATAATATTGCGTGTTTAAACGATTTGCATAAAATGCTAAAAAAACATGGTGACTGGATGGAACTTGGAAGTGCAGATGAGCAAAAACCAGCCAAAGATGGAACGGTTGAGGCATGGGGTCGTTCTGAAAAAAATCCAGTTGGCGGTTGGTACGGTCTTAAAAAAGGACTTCGTGGACGATTTGGAATGTACATACCGCCCCTAATGGAAGCACTCGGACTCGCAGAACTAACACATGATCCAAAAGGTAACAGGATGAAAGCGATATAGCACAGAAGGTATCAAAAGATTTGCAAAATTATAGCGGATGAAATAGCTTGTTACCAAAACCCAAAATAGCAGTAGGAAACAAATTAGAAGTGGCAATTTTATTGATTAAACAATCGCTATGTTAGGATTAAACATTGAGAACTGATCTTAGTTCTCAATAAATAATACTCTTTGCCCCTTAGCGTTTTCTGAGGGGCATTTTTTTATCCCCCAAAATTTAAATGTCAACAATAAACCTAAAGAATTCTTATTCAGCCATTTATTGAGTTGATCAGATGGGAAGTAAGGGGGAAGTTGCTTAAGTCAATTAATGACAAGTAATCAGATTTAAAAAAAGAGCAGGGGAAGAGAAAAATAAATTGCAATAATTATATTATATTTAAAATCAATACATCCCTTAACCAAAACCCCTTTATGAACCCAACTCCTGGCCCCACACCAGCAGCAGTTCAGGAAACTGACGCAGGTAGGAATTTTTCATTGTCTGTGATTACCGGATTTGCAATACTAGGCTTACTGCTAACCTCTATCTGGAATTTTGGAGGATTTACCGAACAATTACAGGCACTGTATTATACCAATGTTAAAGACAGCAATTATAATTTATTAGCCACTATTTCTATTTTGTTTGAAGGGAAGATGGCTACAATGCTTGCCATCAGTTTTGGTGCTGGTATTGTTTTGCTTGTTCAAAAGAAAGAACCTAACAGCTCTATTGACGGAATAGATGCACATATTCGAAAACAAATCTGCCTGATTATATTAGGCCTTTTTGTAGGCTTAATATTACTCTGGCCGAATGATCTGCTATTTCCTTTTGGAATAGTAGGAATACTATTGTTTGCTTTCTGGAATCTTCCTGCTAAAAGTTTATTCATTGCTGCAATGGTTTGTAGTATGATTTATTGTGGTAAAAACTTTTGGTATTATGCCGATGATAAAGCTGATTATAAAGCATATCTAGTTGTAAAATCAATCGAGAAAAAGTTTTCAGATGATAGTGCGGCAAGATCAATTAAGTTAGGCTTTATAAAATCAAAAGATTCTGCGAGCCAGAAAGAAATACTTACAAAAAAGATACTGGCCGATTCCTTGGCTAAAAAGAAAGACACTTTAAATTCTAAACAAGTAGAAGAAAAGGGCAAATGGGAGGGGTTGCTAAAATCTTTAAAATACGATTCTGCTAAAGTAGCCGCGGATAAAAAATCAATGCGGCAGGGATACAGTAAAATGTGGTTCTATCTTAAGGATCGCGTTCAAAATAAAGAAACTTCTGGTGTTTATTCAATTGGCGTTTGGGAGTTTTCTGCAGCTATGTTTTTAGGTATGGCATTATTGGCCATTGGATTTTTTCATCGCAGGTTTTCTTCTGCTACTTACTTAATACTCGCTGTAGTTTTAATTTCGTTGGGTGTTGCATTTGCTTTCTTCAGAATTCACAGCACCACTTTGCGCTTAACAGACTATGTAAAATATTTTGATCGATTTGCCATACCCTATAACCAGTTTCTGCCGTTGGAAAAATTATTTTTAGCAACTGGCTATGCAACATTGTTAATGTGGCTTCTCAAGATACAATCACTACAAGGGGTAATGAAAATATTTTCATCAGTGGGCAGGCTTGCCCTTACCAATTATTTCCTTCAAGTGTTGATTGGGTCTTTTTGGTTCTATGGATATGGGTTGGGTTATTATGGCATGTTTGATCAATGGGAACTGTATGCAGCTGTAGCAGAAATTACCTTGGTGCAAATTGTTGTCTCAGTATTTTGGTTACGCTATTACAAATTAGGACCATTGGAATGGGCGATGAAAAGCATCATCTACCAGAGAAAGTTCCCTAACCATTTATAAGCCGTAACAATAACTACAAACTGATTTCACAAACTAAAAACATTCGTATGGATCAACATAATTCTCCCAAACATAATTTAGATACCAATCTCGGAGTTGCTCCTGTTGCCGCTGCCGATAGGGTAAAAAGTATTGACGCAATTCGAGGTTTTGCATTGCTGGGAATTTTAATGATGAATATTCCTGGCTTTGGCATGAACTGGGATTTTTGGTATAATATTTATACTGGTCATAGATCAGGATATGATTATCTCACAATGGAAGGGGTTAGTGTATTTTTTGAAGGAACCATGCGCGGATTATTTTCCATGTTATTTGGCGCTGGTATGATTTTATTCATGACGAATAAAAAAGAAACTTCTGGTCAGCCATCTGTTGCAGTGTATTATTATCGTCGATTACTCTGGTTGGTATTATTTGGGGTAATCAACGCATTTGTAATTTTATGGTTTGGCGACATATTATTTTACTACGGACTTTTTGGTATGATCCTTTTTGCTTTTCGCAAAACAGCACCCAAATGGTTGTTAATTATTGGTCTTTCTCTGATTGCATGTGCCATGATACAGAACTCTTGGCGCTGGTCAGAAACGCGCGAGAAAAGGGCCAACTATCTGGAAGCAATGGCAGCAAAAAAGGAAAAGAATAAACTAACTGATGAGCAACAACAATCAATTACAGCCTGGAAACAGATAGCTAAAGTAAACAAACCAGATACTGCGCAAACCAACGAGAATATGCGTAAAATGCATTCCGATTATGTAACCATTTTCAAGTATTGGATACCTAATAATGCTGGCGGCGAAGCTTGGGAAGCTTACTTTGGCATATTTGATATGCTATCAATGATGTTTATAGGGATGGCTCTATTTGGGTGGGGGTTTTTCAATAATAAACTCAGTACATCTACCTATACGATGTGGATGTTGGTAGGTTATGGCATTGGCATACCATTTGGTTATTTCTTGTTTAACCAGGATTTTGCAAGTATCACTAATAGAGTAGCTTTTATTGATCGCTGGCGTTGCAGTCCCGGG
>CAIYLW010000032.1 GCA_903927185.1 uncultured Bacteroidota bacterium | reverse complement strand
TAAATACATTTTTCCCTATTTTTGCTGCCCGTTAACGAGAAATCTAAAACGGAAATTCCTCCTTAGCTCAGTTGGTTAGAGCATCTGACTGTTAATCAGAGGGTCGTCTGTTCAAGTCAGACAGGGGGAGCCCAACTAGACAAGCCATCAGCAATGATGGCTTTTTCTTTGTCTATCAGTGAGTTAGGATGGTTGCATTTCCCGTAAAACTTGAATCAAGCAGTTAAATTATTTCAGCCGTACCCCTTTTTGAGTCACTCTTTCAATTATTTTGTAACTTGAAGTATGAAAGTTCAGGAAGTTACATACCTATCAGATTACACTATCAGCGTCAAGTTTGAGGACGGTGTGTCTGGAACTGTTCAATTAAATGACCTTGTTGAAAAAGGGATTTTTAAAGTCTTACAAGATAAAAACGAATTTGCCAAAGTATATACTAATGGATATTCAATAGCTTGGTCAAACGAACTTGAAATTGATGCTACCACTATCTATTCAGAAATCACAGGTAAACATTTTGGAGATATTATAAGTCCAAAATTCTCTTATGCCACAAATTAGTTACTTTCTTGGGGTAATTATTAGGATGTTTTACAGGGATCACAACCCACCACACTTTCACGCAGTTTATGCCGATTTTGAAGGCATTATAGATATTGAGAAAAATGAAATTATTGGAGGGTACCTACCACCAAGGGTATTAGGAATTGTAACAGAATGGACAGCGCTTCATCAACTTGAATTAATGGATAATTGGGTTAGAGCTAGAAACCAAGAAAGTTTAAATGATATTGAACCATTAGTTTAAAAAATTACTACAAAAGAACTAATCTCCCTTTTCCAAATTAAAAATATCCTCAACTTTTTTCTTAAATGTTCTGGCAATTTTTAATACAAGAATAGCCGAGGGAATATATTTTCCTGTTTCAATCGCAAATATTGTTTGACGTGACACAGCAATTTCATCCGCCAATTCTTGTTGGGTCATATTTATTTTTTGCCTTTCCTCTTTAACTCTGTTCTTCATTTGCTTTCTTTTTGATTAAAAACAATGAGATATTAAAATGAAGTACATAAAATAACCAAAAGGAAAGTATTGATATGATAAGGAACATTTCTAATCCTGCATCAACAGATGGCTCTTTCTTAAATAACAACATAAATAGAAAAGCTAGAAAGAAATAAACAAATTGCAAGAATGAAGCTCTTTGAAAAGACAGTAGTCGAATATTGGTAATAAACTCATCTTCCTGTTTTTCCTTTACAAAGACTAAAAAATAAAACCCTATCAAGAAACTGAAAAATGAAATAATGAGTATTGGCGAATAAAGCGAATTAGCATGTCCATTTTGATTTCTCACTACATCATTTAAATAACCTAATTGAGTTAAACACCAAATAATTAAACCAAAAGGGATTAATATAATTCCAATTTTTTTAAAATAGTATGGAAGAAGAATCGCAGTTTTCATTTTTTTTATAAATGTAAGTAGATTTTCTGTATGTAAAGTTAAATTTACATACAGAATAACATATTTATTAACGAATTTACAAATAATCAACTTTGTCAAATTTATAAATTAAGTCTAACTTATTAATTTTCTGATAGTTATGTATTCTATCAGGGAAGAAAAGTTGCAGTTTCTGTTTATAAGGGGAGCAGATAAAAAAGTAAAAGGGTTATACTTTAATAGTATGACCCTTTTCTTTTTCTAATTAAATAAAGCCCAATAGTTAGGATCTAATAGCGTAATTAAAACTGCTGTATCAAATTCAAATATTCAACACTTTTTTTCAATTGATATAAAGGCAGTTCTGTCATCAAATCTTTTGCCTCATCTTCGGTTACATTTTTAAAAATTAAAACAGCACCATTTTTTAACTCTCTTAAATAGAGGTGCTCTAAAATGCCTTTTGATTTCCATTGCTCAACTACTTTCTTTTCTTCTATAAGAATTTCCTGAAAATTAGATGGGATATTATCCATATCTAAGGTTAAAATTGCTTGAATTCTATTCATTTTATTTTTGATTTAATAGTAAAATTATGAATTAGGGGATAAATGGATAGTCTATATAGCCTTTGTCTTGTCCACCATACATTGTTGCTCTATCTGGTTGATTCAGTTCAGAATTCAATTCAAATCTTTTTGGTAAGTCGGGGTTTGCCAAAAATAATGACCCGTAAGAAATAAGATCTGCAATTCCTTTTTCCAATTCTTCTTCGCCTGTTTCCTTTGTATATCCACAATTTGCTATAATTGGATGTTTAGAAATATGTCCAAATGTTTCAATGTTATTTGTTGGGTATTGTGGAAATTTATCAGCAGGAAAAGGAACATTCATCAAATGGATATATGATAATGGTAGTTTATTTAATTCGGTAATTAGGCTGGTAAATTGACCAATAACATCATTATGTATTATATTATTATAAGTACTTGTTGGTGAAAGTCGAATAGCCACTCTATTTTCACCAACTGCATCAATCATTTCTTTCATTATTTCTAAAACAAAACGATTACGATTTTCTATCGTACCACCATATAGGTCATTACGTTGATTTGAACTATCTGCTAAAAACTGGTTAGGTAAATATCCAAATGCACTATGCAATTCTACCCCATCAAATCCTGCTTCAATTGAATTTATGGATGCTTGTTTAAAATCTTGAATAATAAATTTTATTTCTTCAATAGTTAATTCTTTTGGGGTTTCATAATCTTTTTGCCCTTCCATTGTGAAATGCTGTTGCCCTTGTATTGATAATGGTGAAGGGGCAACAGGCAACTTCCCATTCTTTACTAATGAATGTCCAACTCGACCAGTATGCCATAATTGAGCATATATTATACTACCGTTTTCGTGAACTGCTTTTGTAACATTTTTCCACGCATCTATTTGTTCATTTGAAAAAATACCAGGCGTTAGTGGACTTCCTATTGCTTGTTCAGAAATGTTAATTGCCTCACTTACAATTAAACCCGCACTGGCTCTTTGAGTATAATATAGAATTGTTGAATCACCAACAACTCCATTTAACGATGCCCTTGAGCGGGTCATTGGAGCCATTACCATTTTATTCTTTAGGGTCAGATTACCCAATTTTGTTTTTTCTAACAATTTCATTTTAAGATTTTTATTTTTTGATTGTAAATGTAAAACCAATACTTTACTTTTGACAGTAGTTACACTAATGTACAGTAGTAACCTATTGTAAAGTATTATTAAAAATCAGCGACTTATGTCAGAAAATAAAATCAAGATTTCTGAAAATACTTGTTCTTTAAAGGATGTTTTAGAAATTATCGGTGGAAAGTGGGCCATGCCTATCATTTATATTTTATCTAAAGGCAAATTACGTTTCAAGGAATTAGAAAGAAGTGTAGAAGGAATTAACACAAGGATGCTGGTAAAGGAATTGAAAAATATGGAACACAATGGAATTATTAAAAGTGAAGTATTTGCAACCATACCTCCTACTGTTGAATATACACTAACTGATAAAGGCCAAAAACTACTGCCAAGTATTATTTCATTGCACAATTGGGGTAAAGAATACGCTACCTAAGGAACTACCTTCTGCAAACTTGCAAGAAGCTTATACCATTAATTTTCTGATAGTTATGTATTCTATCAGGGAATAAAAGTTGCAGTTTCTGTTTATAAGGGGAGCAGAGAAGCAGTCAGAAATGGCTGCTTTTTTCATTTATGGCTTTTATAGCTTAAATTTAACTCGTGATGAACCAGTTAAAATTAAATTCGAAACAAGACCTTTTGGTTGCACTTTCAAATAATCGAGAGATTATAAAGTCGTATGGGGTTAACAGTCTCGGAATTTTTGGTTCGTTTTCAAAAGGTTCCTTTAATAATGCCAGCGATGTTGATCTTTTAGTAAATTTTTTGCCTGAAAAAAAGAGCTTTGACAACTTTATGGATTTATCGTTTTTCTTAGAAGATTTGTTAGGAAGAAAAGTAGAAATAATTACTCCACAGTCGTTAAGTAAATATATTGGTCCGCACATATTAAAAGAGGTACAAAATGTTAGCCTCGAATCTTGAACTGGTTCAACATATATTGGTTGAAACAAATTTCATATTAAATCACATTGGTAATAAATCAAAGGATGAAGTCGTTAATGATGAAGTGCTTTGTC
Source organism: uncultured Bacteroidota bacterium (assembly GCA_903927185.1). Lineage (GTDB taxonomy): Bacteria > Bacteroidota > Bacteroidia > Chitinophagales > Chitinophagaceae > Sediminibacterium. Next base: position 60,246 of record CAIYLW010000032.1, on the reverse strand, counting down.
GTGCGGTTGTAAGAAGTATTGAAATAATTGGTGAAGCATCAAAGAAAATTGATGATGAGTTCAAATCAATCCACCATCAATTGAATGGAAAAAAATTGCTGGAACAAGAGATAAATTAATACATGATTATTTTGGCATTGATTATGATATTGTATGGGATATTGTTGAAAACAAGATTCCTGATCTTGATCATTTCTTAAGACAAATCATTTAATTAGTCGCCCTTTTCCAAATTAAAAATATCCTCAACTTTTTTCTTAAAAGTTCTGGCAATTTTTAATACAAGAATAGCCGAGGGAATATATTTTCCTGTTTCAATGGCAAATATTGTTTGACGCGACACCGCAATTTCATCAGCTAATTCTTGTTGGGTCATATTTATTTTCTGCCTTTCCTCCTTAACTCTGTTCTTCATTTGCTTTCTTTTTGATTAAAAACAATGAGATATTGAAATGAAGTACATAGAATAACCAAAACGAAAGTATTGATAGGATTAGGAACATTTCTAATCCTGCATCTCCTGATGGCTCTTTCTTAAATAACAACATAAATAGAAAGGCTAGGAAGAAATAAACAAATTGTAAGAATGAAGCTCTTTGAAAAGATATTAGTCGAATATTGGCAATGAACTCATCTTCCTGATTGGTGCAATGAAGCCTCCTACCATCATTGGGTTCAAGAAGATAATGAAATTCCAGCTTGGAATACGATTTCTGAAAAACTGTTTACTGAAGGAATATTAAGTAAAGTTAGAAATCCATCAACTGCTCAAATCTCAAATAAATTTCCTTCAATTAAGTGGACTAAAACTGAAAGAAAATTAAAGTAATTAAATATTGATATTAAAGGAAGTTTAACCCTCTATTTCCTGATAGTTATATTCTCAATTAGGAAATAATGGTTGTAGTTCCTGTAAATTCAATCATCCATTCAATCCCGTATTTGTCTCTAAGGGCGCCGAAATAAGAATCCCAAGGGCTATTGTCGATGGGACACTCAATATCTCCTCCAACTGAAAGTCCATTGAATAAGGAATCAGCTTCTTCTTTACTTTCTGCATTAATGGTAATCTTACTTCTGTTTTCATTTTCATTTACCTTACCTAAAATATCAGGAACGTCACTTCCAGTTAAAACACTCGAAGCTCCTATTAGCAAAGTGATATGCATTATTTTATTTAACTCATTTTCAGGAAAGGCATACCCTATGCTCGATAAATCTTTATAGCGGACAATTCTTGTATAGGAACCTCCAAATACTGATTTATAAAAATCAAAGGCTTCTTCTGTATTTCCATTAAAGTGAATATGGGGGTTGATTTTTGCCATAGAAATAATTTTTATTTTTTTGAAATTATGTTTTTTATATGAATTACTTAATAAAAAAACTCATGAAATTTATATAATAACTAACCCTTTCTTTTATTATTTTTAAATTCCAAAATTGATCAATGAATTGAAATTCATAAAATCGTATGTCAAAAATAAGAGTAAAGATTTGTTGTATTAGCAGTAAGGAAGAAGCAAAAATGGCAGTTCATTATGGTGCTTCCGCTTTAGGTTTAGTTGGGAAAATGCCAAGTGGCCCCGGAATTATTACTGATGAGTTAATACATGATATTGCTAAAATGGTTCCTCCTCCAATTGCAACCTTTTTATTAACAAGCGAAACAAACTCACAATCGATAATTGAACATTACAAAAAAGTTAATACTTCCACTATTCAAATTGTAGATGCATTAAATGATAGGCAATATCAAAAAATAAGGGAGGCGCTTCCAAATGTCAAAATAGTTCAAGTAATTCATGTTCTTGATGAGAACTCAATTAGAGAAGCAGTTGAAATCTCTTCATTTGTAGATGCCATCTTACTTGACAGCGGCAATCCAAATTTATCAACAAAAGTACTTGGTGGAACTGGAAGAATTCATAATTGGGATTTAAGTAAGAAAATTAGAGAGCATATTAACATTCCCATTTTTTTAGCAGGAGGAATAAATAAAGACAATGTTAGGCAGGCTATTGATTATGTTCAGCCATTTGGCATTGATTTGTGCAGTAGTGTAAGAACCAATGGACAATTAGATGAGAAGAAGTTGGAATATTTTTTTGAAGCTATTAATTAATGGCTGATGATATAAGCATCGATTATTGATAAACAAACAAGCCATCAAAAATGATGGCTTGTTTGTTTATCAATAAGTTATTATTATTTGAATTTACTGTTTAAAATGAAAACATTTTATTAATTCACATTTGTATTGTTTTCAGGCTTTTCATAATTCCATTCAGTTTTTATCAACTTTCTTTTTTGCGGGTACACTTCATCACAGCTATCTCCTTCATACAATCTACCATTCTTCATAACATATTTAACGGAGTTTGTATTGCGAATATTTATTAATGGATTCTTATCAAGGATAACCATGTCTGCTAATTTACCCACTTCAATACTTCCTAACTCTTTATCCAATCCCAAACCTGTTGCACCAAGGATAGTTGCAGTTTTCAATACATCCAAATTTCTCATACCTCCACTTTGCATAGCCCACATCTCCCAGTGATAGCCCAACCCTTGAAATTCGCCATGGCTGCCAATACCGGCTAACCCATCAGCTTCAACAAGTGCCTTCATAGATTTGGCATGTTTAGGGAAAACATGTTCTTCTTTCATAAACCATCCTTCGTTTACTCTTCTGGTTTTAGCTGCTAATTCTTCATAAGGCATAAAATATTGCATCTTACTATCATGATAAGGATCTTCTGTTTCCCAAAAATAATTTTCGGCAAATGGTCCACCATAAGAAACCAATAATGTAGAGGTAACTATCATTTTAGATTGGGCTATAGAAGTAATCACATCTTTATATAAAGGATAAATTGGAATAGCATGTTCATGACCAGGATAACCATCCAATAAATTAGTCATGTTTAATTTAAAATCTAATCCTCCTTCAGTTGTAGGCATCAATTGTTGATTCCTCGCAGCATTGATGATCCATTCGCGTTGCTGACGATTACCTGCCAGATACATTTTGATATATTTGGTATGATAATATTTGCTGTATTGTTTTAATACATTTTCTGCCTGCGCTGAATCTTTCATATTATAATCCCAAAACCCGACACCCGGGCCTGTTGAATAAATTCTAGGTCCTACCATTTTACCCGCTTCAACCATATCACCATAAGTTAATACATCTGTTGTCTGTGTTTGTGGGTCACGTGTGGTCGTTACCCCATACGCTAGATTAGTGGCATAAATCCAAATTTGATTTTTTTGAATACCCCAATTAGGCCACATGTGAGAATGTGTATCCACAAAACCTGGTGTTATAGTTTTACCACTCATATCCATCACTTTTGCATTTGATGGTATTTTAAGCGACCCATGTTTGCCAACAGCTTTGATACGATTATTAACTATTAAAATATCACCATTCTCAATTACTTCATCGTTCTTCATGGTAATAATTCGTGCCCCCTTTAATAAAACAATTCCGGTGGGTATATCTTTCTCGTAAAATACATTTACTTCTGTTTCGTTTGCCTTGTACTTCGGGTCTTCTTTTTTGATTTCGATAGCTGACTTAGTTTTTGAGGTATCAACTTTAACAGTATCCAGTTTTGCTTTTTCCAAAGAATCTGCTAAGCGTTTTGTTTCTTCTTTCTTAGCTGTCTTTAAACTATCATCAAAAAATTCAGCCTGGTCAATATCATACACAAAATGTGAGGCGCCTAAACTCCAATGCACTTTTTTCCCATCACTTTCCCATGAAGGAAACTCACCTCCCAATTCTGTTAGCTTACGGGCCGGAAATTGTGCAGAGCCTGCATCTGCGAGAGATAGATTAACTACTTTTCCTGTTTGAGGGATTGTTAATACATAAATTTCGTTATTGATTTGCGCCAATGCTTTTTTGCCCAAAGGTGAAATTGTTATCATATTTGCTGAAGAAGGTAAACTCATCTCCGTAGCTTCAGTTTCATTTTGATTCAACAAACAATTATCACCAGTTTTTATTTTTTCTTTTAAATTGCTCATCCCCGCAGTGGTAATACCTGTAACATGAGCAATAATCTTTTCATCAGTGCCATCCCATTTAATGGAAATTAAATTACCATTACCACTATTCAAATAAATCCTGTCGTTAATGCCTTTTGCAAAATGAGGATTATCCCTTCCGTTTGTTTTGTCAATAACTGAAATACTCCCACCGTTTGCTGCTATCCAGCATAATTCATCTTCAGATCCGTTATACCCTGGACCAATAGCATTTTTATACGCTTGTGCTTTACTTCTTAGAAAAACAATTTTATCGCCTTCATTATTAAATACAGGATTTTGATATAAACCATTTAGGGGAGTTAACTTTTCTTGGTCGCTTCCATCTGCATTGATTTTGTATAAATTACCTCCGTCTGCATTCCACGAAGTGAATACAATACTCTTACCATCAGAATTCCAGTTAGGCTGTGCTTCGGTAAATTCATTAGTAGTCATTCTTTTTGCAACACCATTCGGATATTCCATCACATATAACCTATTCAATACTGTAAATGCCAATCTTTTACCATCTGGAGAAGGAACCGCATCTCGAATTTGTGTTGCTAATTGATAGGAAGTATCTTTTACGGGATATTTAAAATCTAGTCTTGCACCCAATTCCAATTCAACATTCACTTCAAAAGGAATTTCAACAGCGGGTGAAGCATCGATTGGAATACGATGAATTTTTCCACCATAAGAGGCTATTACATTTTTACTATCTGGCGTAAAACACATGGCAGGCAATACTCCCATTGGTGCAATCGACTCTTGATCATCTCTTTGAACAGGATAAGCCAACCATTTCTCATCCCCTGTTTCTATATTACGCAAAACCAATCCCGTTTTTTCTTCATACCTACTACCATAAACCATCCATTTACCATCTTTAGATAAAACCGGCGTAAAGGCAGAACCATATCTTGAAGTAATAGTTGTTGTTTTAGCGTTATTTCTATCGTACATACCCAATTGATATTGAGGCATAGAAGCATTATAATTCCATGGACCAAACCTGCGTGAAAAATAAATATATCTTCCATCTGCACTAATCGCTGGGTCGATAGTTTTTAAATTAGCAGGTTGATCAATCAACTGAACTCCACCACCACCATTTTTATGAATCATGTATAATTGAATATTCATACGGCCTTTTGAATAAACAATGTAATCCCCATCTGGGGTCCATGCTGCTGATGGATAATTCTGATTATTATCTTTAGTTAATTGGACAGTATCTTTTTTCTCAAAATCGATATACCAAAGGTTTTCGGCACCACTTCTGTCTGAAGTGAACAATAACCTTTTCCCATCTGGGCTATAACGTGGATGTGTATCAAAGGCAATCCCTTTGGTTACTTGTGTGGCTTTCCCGCCATTTGAAGGAATGGTATAAATATCTCCCATAAGATCGAACACGATGGTTTTCCCGTCCGGACTAATATCAACTGATGTCCATGTTCCTTCATTAGTGGTAAAATTAATTTTGCGTTGTGGCTTAATAGGAAGCTCTTTATAAAGAGTGTATTTCGCAGTATCTTTTTTCGTAGAATCTCTATTTATTTTTATCGAATAGAAATCATTAAAAAATGCGGCTTTGCTTTGTGGCAACTCATAAAAAAAAAGTACTGTTAGTACCAATAAAAATTGGGCATGTCTCATGCAACTAGATTTAGGTAAGGAAAATAAGTGAAATATTGGAGAATAACCTACTCATGTTAAAATAAGTATGAATTACATTGTTGAATCAAATGTTTTTAAATTTAAAATAGTTCAAAAAGATATACGACCTGATTTAAATCAGTATTCATTCTATTTGTCAATATTTCCAGATCTTTTCTCCACTTATTTTAATAAGTTGTATATAAATTAAGTCAGATATTACGGCACCTATTTATTCTAAAATGATAATAAACGAGATTAAATAACTGTTATAAAACAAAATAAAAAAACTGACTCAATAAACAGCTTTACCTTGCAGTAAATATCAGATATCTGTTAAAAATGAATTTTAAAAATAAGGTTTCAGTGATAATGTCAGTATATAATAGCTCCTTTCTATTGATCAAAAGAGCTATTGATTCAGTAATGAATCAGGATTTCCCGGATTTTGAGTTGATTATAATTGATGACGGAAGCGATAATGACACCCAAAATAAAATTCTAAATTATACTATTCAGCATGAAGATAAAATTACATACATCCGTCATAAAAACCGGAGTCAATCCGCTTCTATAAACAGGGGAGTACTAATTTGCAGCGGTGATTACATCACTGTTATAGACGCTGACGATGAATATAAACCCAACCATTTGAGCAAATGTTTAGCTGAAATAAAATCATACGATTTAATTGCTTCAACTACCGAAACAATTGTTAAGCAGGAATCCGATTATTATGTTCCTGACCGTTTTGATACCAATCAAGTGATACATGTAGATGATTGTGTTTTGTTTGCCACTTTATTTGGAAAAAAAGAAGTGTTTACCATGCTAAATTTTGAAAACATGTATGCAGCAGACGCTAACTTTTACGAAAGGGCAGAAGAGAACTTTTTTGTAAAAAAACTGGATTTGAGAACCTATATTTATTACAGAAATAATCAAGATAGTATGACTGCAAAAATTAAAACAAAGACACAAGTTGAATATTGATTTTGAAATATCTGAAAATCTTATAGTTGCTTCACATATTACTGGCATCTATGACGTAAATAGAAATAGCATTTTAGCAAACGATGATTTTACTTTAGTTTCAGAATGGGTAAACTCAATTACTTCATTAGGTTTACATGGTATCATTTTCCACAATAACTTTTCTGATACAACTTGCCAACAAAATCAAAGTAATCTAATCCATTTTATAAGAGTCGATTACGATGCACATTATAATCCCAATGTGTTTAGGTATATCATATATTCAGAATTTTTGAAACTGTATTCCGAGTCTATTAAAAATATTTTTTTTACCGACATATCTGATGTCCGGGTTTTAAAAAATCCATTTCTTGAGACTTTATATCTAAATAATTCTTCTTCCTTGTTTTGTGGAGATGAACCGAAAACTTTAGATAATGAGTGGATGCAATTACATTCTCAACATTTGAGGAGCAAAATAACGGACTATAGTTTTTATGAAACAAAATTTAAAAACGACATTTTATTAAATTGTGGAATAATGGGAGGAAGTGTTGCAATAATGCACCCTTTTATTAAAGAATTAAGTGCTATTCATCAAAAATACAATTCTGATAATAACACTCCTTATACCGGTGATATGGGAGCATTTAACTACTTGATCAAAAAAAAGTATATAAATAGTGTGATCCACGGAATTCCTGTAAATACCTTATTTAAAAGTTATTCAGAAGATTATGCTTGTTGGTTCAAGCACAAATAAAGTAAACAACTGAAATTATTATAATCTACCCCTCTAATAGTTTAATATTAACTTTAAAGTAAATCTTAAACTCTGTATCATGAATTTAAAAGTATTATCCTTTCAAGTTGCAGATAGTATTGATATCAAATTATTTAAAACTGCATTTACTGCAAATATTCACTTTGCAGATTCTGACGAACTTTTCTATCATGTAGATACATTTAAATATCTCTATGTATTTAAATATGGCATTATTTGTTTTCTGGGATATGATGAAACTGAAATGTCGGGGTTTTTACAATTAATCATACCCTATTGTAGAAATTATTTTGATCAAAGATTAAGTGATGAATTTGATATTGAAACTAATGCCCCTGCCATTAATTATGGCTATAATAAAATAGAAATACCAAACCCAAGTATTGATGCAATTAGATTAATCATGCTCAATGTATCCCAAAGTGTATCCCTCGACTATTTTGATCAGCAGACAAATCTTTTATTGGAAGAAACAAATTATCAAACACAGGAATTAGAAAAGAAGGGGAAGATTGATCTTGGGGGTAAAGAACTTAAGAAATATATTGGAAGAACCTTAAATTTAAAAAATAGAATTGCTGGCAACTTATATATTTTCGACTCTCCCGAAGCAACATGGGAAGACGAGAATTTAAATAAGTTAGATCTAGGCCTGAAAAAAACTTTTGACCTTCAATCCCGTTTTAGAACTATTCAGGAGGGCTTGCAGATTGTAAAAGAGAATCTCGAATTATTTAAAGATTTATTACAATATCGAAACTCAGTTGTTTTAGAGTGGGTGATTATTATTTTGATTTTAGTAGAAGTTTCAAATATTTTTATAGAAAAACTATTTAAATAAAAGTAAATGAATGATTAAGGAAAAATGACCTGTTATATTATGAACTGTTCCCCAAGGAACTTTTCCTAGCATATTGTGTCTTATTTAGTTAAGTAAAGTTTCATCATAATATCCATTTGCTCATCTTCGCCAAGTTTGAATATATGTTTATCAAATTCTATGAAGCCATTCTTTTTATAAAAACTTAATGCCCTTTTGTTTTCTTCCCATACACCTAACCAAATATAATCTAGCTTCCGCTGAATAGCAATCTCTATAGCTTTATCATACAATAATTGTCCTACTTTTTTCCCTTGATATTCACTTAAAACATATATCCTTTCGATTTCCAAGGCATTTGCATCCATTAATTCAGTTTGTGTATCACCGAAATTTAATTTCAAATACCCGATTACCCGTTCCTGATCTAAGGCGAAAAAAAATTTAGAATTGTAATTATTTAATTCCCCTGTCAGCTTTTCAATGGAGAACCCTTCTTTTAAGTATTGAGCCATATTCTCCTCACTATTTGCTGATGAGAATGTTTCAGTAAAAGTTTGGATGCCTATTTCCTGTAATAGTTTAATATCATTAATAGTAATTCCTTGAATATTAATTTTCATATAGTTTAAATATGGCTTTTATTTACTTAGACCTTTTTAAATCGATATAAATAGGGTGCTTTATTTTGTGCCCCAGTAAATTTCTTTTCTAATCTCTCAAGTACATTCAGATCAAGAATCTTCTTTTGAAAGTTGTTACTGGCAAATGGTTTAGTATAAACTGCTTCATACAATTCTTGTAACTCTTTCATTGTAAAAGTTTCAGGCAAGAGATTAAAACCATTGAGTTTAATATCAAAATTTAAACGAAGTGATTCTAAAGCTGCAGCTACCATTTCTTTATGATCATGCATCATTTTTTCGATATCATTTATACTGCGCCATTCAAGGCATTGATCAAATTCTCCTTTGTGTGGTTCCACTAAATTAATATCTACTAGCGCATAATAGCCAATAGAAATAAATCTGCTTGTTAGCCAATCAATCACTTTTTTATTAAACCTTTTTTTGTCATATAGCTTGAGGCCTTCCTTAAGAGTGCTATTATTATTACTTCCCACCACCCTATTTTCATCACCAAATACTCGAAACTGTTCTAAATAAATATTCTCTAAACAAGTTCTTTCTTTTAAAATTCTATTTGCGGCCGTATCAATTGACTCTGTTTGAAAAATATAACCACCTGGCAAAGCCCAAATCTCTTTATAAAATTTTGATTTAGAGACCAATATCTTTAACTCAAGATCCTTGTATCCAAATATTACACAATCAATAGAAAGATGTGCTATATAACTATCAATGTCAAATTTCTTCATAATAGCTCAATATAGTCCAATGTAAAACTAGCATTAAAAGGGTTCATTTCTTTACTTCATACAAGTGTAAAAGGTTAATATATGGTCTATTTTCTTTTTTTTAGATAATAAAGATAATATTATTACATTTGATATAACACAATTAACTCGGATTTTAAATTTTACAAAAATACTTCGTTTATGAAAACCAATTTTCGATTGCTCTGCTTTCAAAATAATTTCCGAAAAATCTGCATTTCGGTTTTTTGCATATTCCTTTCTTTAACGGTTATTGCAAAATCGGTGTCTGATACTACTAGTTATATTCAAACCATAAATATCAATACTGGCTATATCGATACTGTTCTTGTAATCAAATCACACATAGAAGCCCCCAATTGGCATCCAGATAATTATCTGATCGTGAATAGCTACGGCAAAATTTATACTGTCGATTTAAAAACAAAAAAATTAGGTTTACTTAATACAGGTTATGCTACAGCATGCAATAACGATCATGGCATTTCTCCAGATAAAAAATGGTTGGTAGTTAGTCATAATGTTAAAGATGATCCGTCTCCAAAGCCTTACAAATCAGCCATCTTTATTATTCCAATTTCTGGAGGCGAACCAAGGCGAGTAACAAAAGAAGTGGTATCCTATTGGCATGGCTGGAGCCGTGATGGCAAAACCCTAGCTTACTGCGCTGAACGTAATGGCAACTTCGATATTTATACTATTAGCGTAGAAGGCGGTGAAGAAAAAAGAATTACAACTGCCGAAGGCCTAGATGATGGACCTGATTATTCTTTTGATGGCAAATATATTTATTTCAACTCCTATAGAACTGGTCATATGCAGATCTGGAGAATGAAGACTGATGGCACTAATCAAGAACAGTTAACTTTTGATGATAACAGCAATTGGTTTGCACACCCATCTCCAGATAACAAGTGGATTGTTTATATTTCCTATACTTCAGATGAAAAACAAAATCATCTTTTTGGTAAAAATGTAAAACTTCGATTAATGAATACAGTTACAAAAGAGATCAAAGATCTTACTGATGTATTTTATGGCGGCCAAGGAACTATTAATGTTCCTTCTTGGAGTGCAGACAGTAAACAAATTGCCTTTGTCAGTTATAAAGTAAAATAATCATTTCAATTTATTAATATCTATTTATGCTAAATAATAGCAATAACTCAAGGAGAAAATTCTTACAACAAATTGGGGCTACTAGTTTGTTAGCTGCAACTAGTCCTTTATCATCACTTGCTGCAAGTGGAAAAGCTGAAGAGAGAATGTTAACCTATGACAGGAAAATTTCATCGAACGATAAAATTCGAATCGGTGTTATTGGATATGGAGTACAAGGTCATTTTGATTTGACGACCGCACTTAAAGTGCCAGGAGTAGAATTGGCAGGTATTTGTGATTTATATACCGGAAGAATTGAAAATGCGAAAGAAACTTACGGTAAAGAACTTTTCACAACCAGAAATTATCAAGATCTATTAGATAGAAAAGATATAGATGCAGTCTTCATTTGTACCACCGACATCTGGCATGCACGAATCACACTAGATGCTTTAGCTAAAGGCAAACACGTGTATTGCGAAAAGCCAATGGTATATAAAATCAGCGAAGGCTACCCGGTGTTGGAGGCAGCTAAAAAATCAGGCAAGGTTTTACAAGTAGGCAGCCAGCGCGTAAGTAGTATTGGATATGCAAAAGCAAAAGAATTGGTTGCCGCTGGAGAGATAGGCAAGCTAAATATGGTTAACGCCGTATATGACCGACAAAGTTCAATAGGGGCTTGGGAATATACCATACCAAAAGATGCTAGTGCCCTAACCACCAATTGGGATAAATTCATTGAAGTCACAGAAAAAATGACTTTCGATGCAAAGAAATTCTTCTGGTGGAGAGCCTATAAAGAATTTGGTACTGGTGTTGCAGGTGATTTATTTATTCACTTACTTAGCGGTACTCACTTTATGACAAATTCAAAAGGTCCTGAAAGCATTTTTAGTACAGGCCAATTTAGTTATTGGAAAGATGGTAGAAATTTACCTGATGTAATGTCAGGTGTATTACAATACCCAGAAACGAAAGAGCATGCTGCATTTTTGATGACACTTCAAGTGAATTTCATAAGCGGAACTGGCGGACAAGAAATTATTAGATTAATAGGATCAGAAGGTGTTATAGAAGTAAATGGAAATAATATAACATTGAAACATAGCTTAATGCCAGAAGCTCCGGGATTTGGCGGTTATGATTCTTTATTTACTTTTTCAAAATCTATGCAAGATGAAATGCAGAAAGATTATGACGCCAAATGGACTATCGAACAAAGAAAAAGAAAAACAAAAGCAGATATTCTTTTTAAAGCACCAGTAGGTTATAGCGACCATTTAGATCATATCACCAACTTCTTCGATTCTATCAGAACGGGTAAAGCCGTTGTTGAGAATGCTGAATTTGGATTTAGAGCCGCAGCACCTGCTTTATCCTGTAACGAAAGTTTTCTTACAAAAAAAATTGTGCATTGGGATCCAGATGCAATGAAATTAAAAATGATAAAATAAATTATTCTCCATTAAGAAATTCTATAGTTCCCTATTCATAAATTTATGCTTTAATAAAAAAATATGAATAGGGAACTACTAGAAAGAATGCAATCGGGAAACCCATTTCGATTAGACGATCCTGCTTTTAAAGAAATCATTGCTTTTAAAGACAGAACTTTGAGTTTGTCGCCTGAGCTAAATGCATCCACAAATTCAGACCAGTTCAGAGAACGCTTGAGCGATATTATCGGCAGTAAAATTGATAAGAGTACCACCATTTTTGCACCCTTCCATACTAATTTTGGACGTTATATCAAGATAGGCAAAAATGTATTCATTAATCATGCCTGCTCTTTTTTAGATATGGGAGGAATTACCATTGGAGACAATGTTTTAATCGGACCAAAAGTGAATTTGGTTTCTGAAAACCATCCTATCGATCCTGCTCAAAGAAACTGTTTAATAGGTAAACCCATAGTAATAAAAAACAATGCATGGATTGGTGCATCTGCAACAATTTTACCTGGTATTACCATTGGAGAAAATTCAATTGTAGCAGCAGGTGCTATCGTTACAAAAGATGTACCTGACAATACCATTGTAGCGGGTAACCCGGCAAAACAAATAAAAAATATATAGTTTATTTTAAGATAGCCCATGCTAATCCATCAGGGCCAGCCAATTCAATCTTATTAATCACTTGCATTTTTTGTAAATCTATCACAGCAATATAATTGTCTGCGCTACAAGCTACATAGACAATTTTGTTATCATTATCCGGCAAAATACCCGCACATCCTTTCCCTAATTTTAATTGCTTTACCAATTGACGGCTTTCCACATCTATTATGTATAAGTCACCAGTTCTTAAACTAGATACTAAAGCAAGCTTTCCATCAGGGGTAAATTTTAATCTGTTTGCTCCTATAGCTTTTATGGCAGGGCTTTTTATTGTTTTCTTATTTATAAGATCAACTATCCATATTGTTCCATCATCTGCAGCAGCAGTCCATAACTCCTTACCATTGGGTGTTACATCAAATCCTTCTGAGCCCTTGCCAACATTAACTACTGTTTGCAGCCAGAGGTGTTGTGCTTTGGGTTGAAATGGAGGAGGCGGAGGACTTTGAGCAGCTTGTCCTTTTTGTGGTGGTGGTGGACCAAAACGAGGTTTAACTAAAGTATCTACTAAAATACTTACAGTACCCGCATTTACATTCGTAGTAAATATTTTTTTTGCATCGGCACTCACATAGATCATATGCGTGCGGTCTTGTCCTGTACCCATTGACCAGTCAACTTCATGAGTAGTATAATTATATCTACCTACCGCACTTGCACTTTCTGCAGAGAACCACAATTTACCATCTGCAAAATCTAATCCATGAGGCGCAGATAATGGCTGAATATTAATATCCTTCAACCGCTTTAGACTTATAAGATCTATCATATCTATTTCATGTGGATTTGATCCATAAGAATTTGACACAAAAGCAGTTTTACCATCGCTTGAAGCAATCACTTCATGAGGATCGTCTCCTACTGGAATCCGCGTTTTTGTTTTTAACGTTATGGGATCAATTATTGCCAAAATATGATCCCCCTTTGAAAGAGCTAACAATGTTTTTACTTGAGCAATAATATTGCTTTGTATGAAAATTAAAACTATTACAATTAAGAAATTAAAACCTAAATGATTCTTCTTAGTTCGCATTAGAAATATTTTGCAACTAATATCAGAAATTTATCTCAATAATTGATTTTTAATTTATAAAATGTACAGAAAGTTTAGTACTAAATTCTAAACAAAGTTTTGGTTATCAATAACCCAAATTTAAGAATAGGGTTGCTTTCACTATACTGGATAATTTCCATTGTGTAGCAGATGAATTTTGCTGTTGGATATTCATGTAGCCGAAAACAAAATTGTCATGTTTATTTACTGCGTAACTAAACCCGATAAAAATACGGTTCTGGTCAAAAACATGATTAGACAATGTTGGACTATAGTATAGATAGATTTCATCGCTAAAAGCAATAGACAAAGATTTAGGATCGAAGACCCTTTTACTTAAAGGCAATTGATAATATATATTGTATCGTAACTTATAGGTATTTGTATAATTACTGGCTGCTGTTGAATCGTTCAATAGATTTTCTTTCCATTTTTCTTCTGCCCTAACCCATTGCATGAGTTTGTGTTTACTTGAATTGTTATACCACTGGAATTGTTGCCATATAAAATGTTCTGGTATAGAAATATTTTTTTGAGCATCACCAGGTAAATAATCGGTATAGCCATATCCGGCAGTATATTTATTATTATTTTTTAAAAAATAAGTGCCAGCGAATCGAAAAGTAAATTGTGAAAAATTATTGAAATAATGATCATTAGTATGTATTTCACCATCTAGCCAAATCCCCCATCTTTTGGTGAATTTAATATTGGCATTATAGCCGGGCCATATTTGTTGTTCATAAACAACGGCCTTCTGCTGCGCCATTAATGCAAGAGGTAGGATAAAAAAGGCGCTCAATACTATAACAAACTTCAATACTTAAATATTCAATGAGGTCGCAATTTACAAATCAATTTTATTAATTCAACAATTTTGATGACCACTTGAGATATATAGAAATAAATAATAATTAACCAGAAATATTTGTTGCTTATAAAAGGAAAATTGGCTTTTACAAAATTGACAGGCCTTTTCATAAAGTAGATAGATTTTACAAGATGTTATCAAGTACTTTTAAAATCCCCTTGATTTAGAGAATAAATCAGCACTTATTCGCTCAGAAATTTTAAACAATATTATAAAGACAAACTATATGAGTAATAAACACATTAAGCTTTTTGCTGTTTACAAAAAACCATATGAGCCTTTAATTGAACTTCTTGAAAAGGATTCAAGCATCAGATTAACTTCTGATGTTACTATTCTGAGTTTATTCTGTCAAAATAATTCTCAAGAAAATTACGCGGTAATTAGTCGCTCGGAAAATGCATCTAAAATTATTAAATCTTATAGTAATGAAGAGTTAAGTGCAAATGATAGTATCTTATATTATCTACTTAAAAATAGAGAAGCTTTACACGGAGATCCAAAAAATGTAGAATATTTATGTAACGACAACGATTAAGTGTCTATAAATTTAAACTAACCTACCCAATAACAAATCATCAATTACTATCTCTTTCTTTTCTTATTTAATATGTTTATGTGATCCATCGCATTGTGGCATTTTTTTAGAGAACCCACAAGTACAATCATTAATACCCTTTCCACAAATGATTTGTGAAACATATTTTTCTACCCTTGAAGTTCGAGTTGCAGATTGTTTTGGAGCAGAAAAATAGAGATTATACGCTCTTTGCCTTCCTGGAGTTAATTCTTCAAAAGCTTTTTTTAAAGCTGGAAGTTGATTTAATTTATTTTGAAACTCTTCCGGAAGAACCAGATTTTTACTCAGTTTTAATTCAACTTTTAAACCCGCTTTTTCTACTTCGATGGCTTCATAAATATAAGCCTTCAATAAAGCCTTCCGCTTTTTAATTTCTTTTACATTGGTAAACTTAGCCATCCGAACCGACTGTGAATTCTCTCCTGGTTTACTAAGAATTTGCTGTTCATCCAGCAGTAACGCTCCCTTAAAAAATCCTAATGCACAGTAGTCTTTAAATAAATGAAGTATTATAATATTAGCATCACCGAACATATAACATGGTGCGCGCCATTTGAAAGTTTCGGTAAGACCACATTCTATCAGAATCAATCTTAATGCAGTTGCTTCTTCCTGCCAATTTTTTGCTTTACTCAAGTATGCATCAACATTTAGATTCATATTATTAGCCAGCGTTTTGAATACTAAAATTATTTACCTTTTATAATTTTATTTCTATATACACTTTTATCTGTTCTGCTTTCTACAATATAAACTCCAACGGAAAAATTGCTACTATTTATTTGTAGATAATTCAATCCGTCACTATTTAATATTTGAGCAACCCTTCTTCCAAGAATATCATAAACAATGACCTGTGTAATATTTTCTGATCCTTTTGAAATATTAATAACCTGCTTGGCAGGATTCGGCCAAACAAGCGGATTTTGTCCATTAGGTATTCTTACCACAACCAAATTCGAAAATTGGTAGTTCCCTAATTTATCTACAATTTTTAATCGGTAGAAATTAAGTCCTTGATTGGCATTCGAATCGATAAATGAATAATTAGATGTAAACTTTCCATGATTTTTTGCATTAATAGAATCAATTTCATAAAAATGAGTATTGTTGATACTTCTTTCTAGAATAAAATAATCAGTATTTAATTCAAGTGTAGTAGTCCAGTCTAATTTGATTTGATGACCAGCAATAAGTTCTCCGCTAAAATTTAATAGTTGAAAGTCTGTAAATCCAAAGGAAGACAAGTGGTCAATTGTTGCCAATGAAAGTAAATTAGTATTATGGCTAGATAATGCAAGTCCACAATAAATGGGTGTATTTGCTCCAAATCCTAAATCAACTGTGTTGCCAACTTTGAACCAATTCGTAGAATCTTTTGAACCATAGGCAGTATAAGTACTATTTGCCTTTACCAACCTAATCCAAAATGGAGCATTAAATCCTGTTAAATTCTGATTAGTACTAAATCCGTCAGTTGTTTGTCTGTATTGAAAAGCAATCCCGTTTCCACTAGTTAGTGAGATGAAAGCATGCCGAGCAGAGGGATCCAAACTTTCTCTAAACATAATGCCACATTTATTCCAAGGATCAGATTTATCCATTGATGTAACTCTTGCTGTAATTGTTCCATCACCATTTAATAGAACATTCGCATAGTGGAACTGATCGCTAAAATCCCAAATATCCGCCCCAGAAGCACGAAGTGTAAATGTTCCTGCATTGTAACATGCAGAGCCTGAAATCAATGTAGCTCCAATATCTTGAGATGACCATCTGGAAGGTAATATTCCACAATTAGACCCACATTGCAGTGTTGTAAATGCCTGATTACCAAATATGCTACTTGTATCAGTTACATTACAAATTCCTTGAACCGTGTAATAATAGTCAGTACCGCAATTGAGGTTTTTCAAATCAAGTTTTAAATCAGAAGTATCTACTTGTTTCCAAATACTTTCGGCAACTGTTTTGAATTTGATAATGAATTTGTCTGAACCATTATTATTCCAATTTAAGGTTGCAGAGTTTTCATAAATATTACTTACAGAAAACTGATTTGGGGATACACATTGTATAGCACTTAATTGTCCATATACTTCTAAATCATAGATCGAAAAACCATAAACTGTACCTCTTGTAATACCTAATAATTTTACATAACGCGCAGATGCTTGAACAGGAATTATATTGGAAAACGATGTATTATTTGTGATGTCTGCAACTGTTACCCAATGAGTAGAGTCGTCGCTTACCTGTATTTGAAAATCTTTACCTAATGCTGTTTCCCAGGTAATATGAACATTACAGATATCATATCTCTTCTGCAAGTCCACAAAAATATATTGTTGGTCCTGAAAAATGCTTGACCATCTTGTGGTTGAATTTCCGTCAAAAGCAGCTGATGCAGTATATTGAGCACTGGATTCACTTGATGCATGCGCTGGCTTATTCAATGCAATATTAGGCGTGATGCAGGTATCGGGGATATTTGCTTTTACCCCATAAACAATAAGTTGATTTGAAAATGTTCCGAGATAAACTTTTCCATTAGCTATTACAGGGCTGCTAAACTTTGCAAAATTTCCTGGATTATCAATCATATAAGTTCCAGAATTCCAAAGCTCTTTTGTAACATCCGATGCATCAAAGGCCCTTAAGATACCTGGGCAATTAAAGTTTTCTCCGTCACAATTTACCGGATAACTGGCCCATAATATTGCAGTTGAATCAAACTTGTCGTTGGAGGAAACTGATAACATGGCACCTGTTTGACCAACAGGTCCTTGAACACCACTTGTTATAATATTTTGCTGGTCAAGTAATCCTAAGCCCCTATTAAAAGGTATCGCCTTGAGGGCAGTATTTTCAGGCCAGAAATAAGTGTATTCCTTTTGGCTTCCTCCATAATAGGTAAATTGCGCGTGCATATTTGCTGCGTTACCGAGATTAACTGTTTGCACATTATTATTGAAAGAAGTATTATACCCTCCTAAATTAGTTTGGTTTAAGAGATACAAATTACCGTCTTTACATCCTGTGATTGTTCTGTTTGAACTAGGTATAATCATTACCCCACTAGTTCCCAAATCTAAATCGCCAGCTTCTAAAGTTTGAAAATTACTTGGTGTAAAATAATCTTTCACTGGCTGTAAAGAGTCATTAGGATTCATTCTTAATACAGATTCTGAACGGTTTATTAGATTGGTGGGGTCATTTGTATTTCCCACTGATCCATTCCCAGTAGCAAAATAAATATTGCCTGACGAATCAGCTGCAATCCCAGTTCCGCTCATCCAGATTCCTCCATTGTAACCGTTCGGGGTTGCATTGTAAACAAATTTTTGAGCAAGTGTATTTGCATCGTAACCTAAAATCCAACCATGATAAGGCCCCCAATCGCAATGCGAAGAAAATCCGATATATACAACTCCATTTAAAAGCAACAGAGCCGGTCTTTGATTATTTCTAAGAGGATCAAAGTTTACTATTCCATTTACACTGCCATCACCAATCCCTTTTACGGAAGCCTTAATTAATAAAGGACTATTTGGTTTTTCAGTTCCTGTTCTAATATCTAGTGCATGCAAATTCTGACTAATTACTTTTGTAACGGTATCAATACTTCTAGCTACCAAATAAATTGTATTGGTAACCGTATCAATTACAGGCGTTCCAACAATGCCGATAAAACTTTGAAAATTACCTGGACAAGCTCCTACAAGATCTTTTTGCAAAATTGGTCTTGAATTCAATGGAGTTAGATTTATTTTCCAGTAAGGATCTGAAGCATTGGCAGAGTCTGCATCATAAGCGTAGACTGTATTATTTACAGTGCTTAAGTAAACAATATTGTGTGAACCAAAATTTGGAATACTTACGTTACTGACTATTAGAGGTTGAGCATACATTTGTTCATCCACCTTTCTTGTAAATATTTTACCAAATGTTGACTGGCTTACATTTTTTTTGTTCAATACAGTTTCCTTGTTGTACCATCCTGTTCTTCCTGCATCATTATGCTGGGTTACTACGTTAATTTGTGAAACCACAGCATTTGTTCCAATCAATAAGTGTGCTATAAAAATTAGAAGTCTTAATTTATTTTGAATAAATAATTTGGGTTTTTTGTGAATGCTTTTCATTTGGTAAAACAATCTAAGGGCGTTCAAAAGAATATTAAGTTCAATTTTAAAATGCTGATTACTGCTAATTTGATTATATTAGAATAACAATTAAAGTTCTAATATAATCAAATTGATTTGCCTGAGTAATTTGATTATATTAAAATAAGAAATTTCAACTTAGTTGCTTAAATTAAATGATGTATTATGACAAGATCGCTCAAATACTTAACCCCATTTATATTGTTTTTTTTGGGTTATCTATCATTTACAAAAACTGGTTTAATAGTTTGGCTACCCTTATTCTACTCTTTTGGTTTAATTCCATTCATTGAATTATTCATTTTACCTGATGCCAAAAACCTTGAAAAAGCAGAAGAGGATATGGCTAAAAATGATATTAAGTACGATCTTATTTTATATCTGGTTGTTATTTTTCAATACGTTTTACTTTGGCTTTTTTTATCAAGAATCAGTCAATCCAATCTTTCTAGCTTAGATATAATTGGAAGAACAATAAGTATGGGTTTACTATGTGGTATTTTTGGTATTAATGTTGCCCATGAACTTGGCCATAGAGTAAATGGTTTTGAACAGTTTTTGGCAAAGTCTTTGCTCCTTACAAGTTTATATATGCATTTTTTTATTGAGCATAATAAAGGGCACCACAAAAATGTGTCTACCCCTGTAGATCCTAGTTCTGCAAAGTTGAATGAATCTTTGTATGCCTTTTTACCACAAACACTTATTGGGACATACTTGGGTGCCTGGAAAATTTCTATATCTGAAGCGAAGAAAAAAAAGAGATTCTTCAATATAAATAACGAGATGTTTTATTTTCAAATAATTCAATGTGGGTTCTTACTATTGATTTATTTAGCATTCGGATTAAAAGTGATGACACTTTTTCTATTCTCTGCTTTCATTGGAGCACTTTTACTTGAATCTGTTAATTATATTGAACACTATGGATTGAAGAGAATAAAAACAGGAGAAAATAATTACGAAAGAGTTCTTCCAATTCATAGCTGGAATAGTGATCATATTATGGGTAGATTACTTTTATTCGAACTAAGCAGACATAGTGATCACCATTATATGGCTTCTAGGAAATACCAGATTTTAAGAAATTTTGAGCACTCACCTCAAATGCCGACAGGGTATCCAGGGATGATATTACTATCGTTGATTCCTCCCTTATGGTTTAGGGTAATGCATAAAAGATTACAAGAATTCAATTCAAAGGCTGAATAGAATCAAGCATGTTATCTTAATTACTTCAAGTCAGATATATTATCTAGCACATAACATTGTTCCCATTTTTTCATCCCGATTTTTGGATAATATTCTACTGCTTTAGGTGCAGACAATAAAATGAGCTTTGCAGTAGGTGCTTCTAATTTCGTTAACCGAATCAACATTTTACCTATGCCGCTTTTTTGGTAAGTCTCATTAACTGCCAAATCTGATAGATAAGTACAAAATGCGAAATCTGATAAAGACCTAGATACTCCAACTAATTTACCTTCATCTCGAGCTGTTATAATAATATCAGCATGAGATAACATTTTTGAAATCTTTTCAAGATCATTAACCGGGCGTCTTTCTGCTAAAGTTGATTTCATTAATACTTCTACAAATTCCACTGAACTTAGATTGTACTCTCTTTGATATTTTATCATACCTACATTTTATAAATCATAGATTCATCTTGCAATTTCGCAAATTAAAGGATGATATCTTTAATGTAAATGATCAATTTAATAGCCAGATATTCTAATACAAGATCAATCTTTTAGGGGCTTGACCATAATATTTTTAAAGTACACAATACTTTTAGGATCATGCCCTTGTAATGCAAATGTTCCATTTGAAATAACGCGTAAAGAATCCTCTCCTCTTTGTGATTTTACATTTTCAGGTTCTGAATAATCCACCACTATTTTTTCGTTAAGTTTTATGATTACTCTTTTACCTTCTACTTTGATATATTCAGTAAACCATTCATTATCTTTTATATACTGTTCTTTCACATCCATAATACCATAAAGGCTTCCTGTTCTTCTCCAATCTGTATGAGAATTATTTACCTGTACTTCATATCCTCTTTCAGGCCAACTAGCTTGTTGAAACTGGGTATGAAAATATATTCCAGAATTAGCACCCGGCATAGTTTTTACATCTGCTTTAAATTCGAAATTTTTAAAACTATGTTCGTGAATATCTCCCACATAAAAAAGATGGGCAGTTTTTCCGTGAACAATAATCATTCCGCTATCTACTGAAAATGTAGCTGCATTCTCCCCTACTTTCCAACCATTTAATGATTTGCCATCAAACAAACTAACCCAACCCTTTTTAACCATTGCATGCTTTGGGCTAAATGCCATTATACAGAATAGGCTAATGGTACAAATAAGCATTTTCTTCATAAAATAAATTTGAGTTTAAGTTTATTGTTTGTGTTCGTTTTTATAATGTTCTAACAACTCGTCGCCCCCGAAATCATGCTTTAAGTCGCGAATCACAGAATGAACATGGTTGGCATTGTTTTGTGTATTATCATATTCAATTAAAACAGTTGGACCTTGAATACGATAATATGTTCCTTTTCCCATCATTGATTTACTATCACCTGCCCATGCAAACCAAAGTTTATCAAGACCATTTGCTTGAATATCTTTCAGCATGTCTTCGGCAAATAGCTTTGTATAACGATGAACATATAAACTAACTAATTTCAACATCAATTGTTTTTGTTCAATTGAAAGGTCGGCATAACAAATGCCTTGAGGATTATCAAGCATTAATCTTCTCTTATCAAAACTGATAATATCTTTAAAAGCAATAGTATCAATAATTGTTTTCTTTAATTGGGTTTCATTTAAAGAGCACAATAAATTAAATCCGAAATCAGTTTCATCCTTCAATACTTGAGTTCCTTTTTTTGTTCCACTTAACACAATTCCAGGATTAGAACCAAGAAATCCAGGTGTTCCAGAGGTAAGTGACTTTT
The DNA here is from genome assembly GCA_903927185.1 of uncultured Bacteroidota bacterium. Lineage (GTDB taxonomy): Bacteria > Bacteroidota > Bacteroidia > Chitinophagales > Chitinophagaceae > Sediminibacterium. The sequence goes on along the minus strand of CAIYLW010000032.1, from coordinate 37,699 downwards.
TCAAAAAAGAAAAATTGAATGAAATATGATGGCCCTCAAATCGCCAGCCCCATATCGTTTTATCTGAAGGAATCCCGAATATGGTTATATGATAATTTCCTGTATCTCTAAAATGGTCTTCTGGTTTTCGCATTTCAAGTACTTTCAATACTTGATCCAATAGCATGATCTCTTTGGTTTTTTTAAAGGTTTCTTCACTTAAACAAGTTTCTAATAAATCAAAAGCTGACTTCTTTTGATTTTCATTCATTTCATTAAATGTAATCCCCTTTCGCTCAATTGGTACAAAATGATAATTGTATCGTTCATCAGTATCAAAAGGAAATATAGTTTCTTTTCTTTGACCATCATTTAAAAGTGCCATGAAATTATTTGCAGCTATTACAGATTTCTGAGCGGTAATTTTAACTGAAATCAGCAAAATGCTTAAGACAAGAAACAAAGTATATTTCATAAATGGAGTTTGCAATCATAAGTTAAGGAAAAGCTTGTAATGATCCCCTATTAAATTCAATAATTTTTATTTAACCATTAAACTACTTGCTCCCAACTTTCAGTTGGAATAATTACATGTCAGGGATTTTTCATTATTAAAAATTCTTTTTTATTACCTGGAAGAAAATCGTAGAAATCTTTCACTTTATCTGCATCAATCAATTCATACTTATCACCACTTCTGCCAAAACTGAAATGCATAGGCCCCTAGTTAACTGGAGCTATTGAACACCATTAAATTCCTTTTTTTATTTGTATTTTGACTATAAGTATTAACTAGATTCTGCCCTTTATTTTAGTTGTTACTATAATGGTCAATAATAGAAATAAAATAAACAATTTTCTCATATGAATATTTAAGTTATAAATAATATCTTCATTTAACAAGAAAGCTGTTTATGAAAAAGATTCTCCTGTTTTCGTTATTACTCATTTTGCAATTCTCTTTTACCAAAAAGGAAATCACCTGGGTGGCTATTGGAGATTCTATCACTTATCTAAATGATCATCCAGATGAAACTGGAAATAGAATTACAAAAGGCTATATGACCAGAGTTGTAGAGAAACTTCCAAATATTCATTATTTTAATAAAGGGTATAATGGTTGGACTGCCGTGAAAATAGCCACTGATATAGAGAAATTAGGAATTCAGAAAGCAGACCTCTACTCAATTTTTTTAGGAACAAATGATTGGTGGGGCTCAAAACCACTTGGCAGTTTTGCCGATTATGAAAACAATGCAGGAAATTCTACAGTTTATGGAGCCTTTAGAATAATCATTAATAAATTGCTCGCACTCAATGAAAAGGCCACCATTGTTTTAATAACTCCAATGCAAAGAGTTGATTTCGTGTATATAAATGACTATAGAAATAATGCATATGGTTCATATAAAGCAAAAAATGGGCAACATTTAGAAGACTTTGCTAATGCAATTATAAGCATAGCCAATCATGAACATTTTGAAGTGGTAGATCTTTTTCATAAAAAAGGGATGGACTATTCCCACCTTGTTCGATTCAAAAAATTGAAAGACTCTGCCACAGGGGAATATAAAAATTATTCTTATCCTGATTTTATTGACCTCGCTTTCAATCCCGATGTTGATGAATACCCATATCCAAATGAATCAATTGATATAACTTACGATGGCTTACATCCTTCTGATAAAGGCTATGAAATGATTGCAGAATCACTTGAGAAGATAATAAAAAAAATATACAGATAAAAGACTCATCGGATTAAAAATAATATACAATATTTTAAATTTGCAATAAACAAAAATTATGAAGAAAAAGATAGCATTACAATTTTGTATACTTTTTTTAATAAGCACTCAATTTTTAATAGCTCAAACCAAAAATGTAAATTTTCTACTTTCAACTTTAGCTAGTTCAAAAGGTCATTGGAAAGGCACATTAACGTATTTAGATTATTCAAGTGCCAAATTAGTTACCATACCTGCTGAAATTGATATCAGTTTTACAAGTAACAAAACTGGATATATCCGAGCTTATTCTTATCCAAATGAAGAAAATTCAAATTCAACAGATACAACCTATACTAAACAATCTGGCAAATATTTTGGTAAGGGAAAAGTGGTACGTTTTATAAAATTCAATTCAAGAGACTTTACTTTAACAACTGAGTTTAACGATGTGGATGGTAATGATAAAAAGCAAGCTACAATAAGAAACAAATACCAACTTGAAGGAAATTCTTTGATCATCAGAAAGGATGTGAAATTTAAAGGGACAACCAATTGGATTAACCGGAACGAATACCGTTTTACTAACCAACAAAAAAATCAACCTAGGGTCGATCCAAAAACCGAATTACAGAACCCACAAAAAATTGAATATAAGAACGAACAAAAACTTGTTGTAAAAGATAAAGTTCTATACAACAAAATTAAAGCACTTGATAGCTCATTATTCAGTGCTTATAACCAACAGGATCTTACAAAAATGAAAAGTTATTTTACCAAAGATTTGGAATGGTATGAAGATAATGGAGGCCTACTTAACCTTGAAACTGTAAGTGCTAAATTTCAAGCGATCTTTAATAAAAGAGACAAAATTACAAGTGAACTAATAAAAGAGACATTAGAAGTATTCCCAATTAAAGATTATGGAGCAATAGAAAATGGGCAATATAGATTCAAACATTTAGAAAAAGGAGAATTAAAAGTTGGCATTTTTAGGTTTTTAATAATCTGGAAAAATGATCGAGGAAATTGGAAAATAACTAGGGTTGTAAGTTTTGATCATTAGTCTTTTTTGAATTTCTGATTATACACTTCTTTTCAGAGAATTATAAATTATTTAAATGAAAAAGTTGTTACTATATGGTGGGTTTGCATTCTTAATCATTTTTGAATGTATAAGAGTTTATTTGATTATGCCAATGCCCGGAAGTCAAAGAAATAATAGCATTGAATTAGCCTATTTTTTAGGATCAAATAAAAATACTATTCGAATCATTGGCTTTTTACTTATTTTATATCCAGTTATCTCGTTTATCTATAAAGGCCAGAAAAAAGAAAAGCACCTAACTATTTATCTCGCGGCTATTTATCTAATCATATTTTATTCATTTACTTATATAATGGAAGCAGATAAAATGTTTTATCAGCCAACAAATACCTATTTCGGTGATATATCAAAAAACAAAATACCTACAAACAAATTAATAATTGGTGTTGCATCGGGTGCAGTAACAAAAGCTTATCCTATTCAACTTATTGGTTACCATCATCAAGTAAGAGATTCGATAAATGGGATTCCCATTATGGTAACTTATTGCACTGTTTGCAGAACAGGCAGAGTATATAGCCCAATTGTAAATGGTAAAGTAGAAGAATTTCGTTTAGTAGGAATGGATCATTTTAATGCCATGTTTGAAGATGCCACCACTAAAAGCTGGTGGAGGCAATCAACTGGGGAGTGCATTTCCGGGCCCTTAAAAGGTTATCAATTAAAAGAAATACAATCCGAACAATTAAGTTTAAATGTTTGGTTCCGACAACATCCGAATTCTTTGGTGTTACAACCTGATGAAAAGTTCAAAGAAAATTTTGAGAAAATGGACGCTTATGATAAAGGCAAATCTTTAAGCGACTTAACAAAAAGAGATTCTTTATCATGGAAAGAAAAGTCATGGGTTTTAGGAATTCAAAATAATATGTACGCGAGAACTTACGACTGGAATTTATTGGTGAAAGACAGGATGATACAAGATTCCTTACCCAATTTATCAATTCTGATATTATTAGAAAATGATACCGCTTCTTTTCAATCATTTAATAGAAGTGTTAATAAAACATCCTTAGTTTTTGAAAAGAAAGGCGAAACCATCATTGATCTAAATACAAAATCCCTTTGGAATTATGAAGGCCTTTGTTTAGAAGGAAAATTAAAAGGTACTTCCTTGGAAAGAATTGATTGTTATCAAGAATTCCTTCATTCATGGGAGTTTTTTCATCCAAACAGTGAAAGATATCTGAAAAGATGACTTTAACTTAGCGGTTGATCTAGCAAAAATGATTCAAAACAAATCACAGAAGCAGTTATACGTCATACTTATTTTAGGATTACTAACAGCAATTGGTCCGTTATCAATTGATATGTACCTCCCTGCATTCCCTGATATTGCAAAAGGATTAAACACATCGATCGCTTCAGTGATGTTATCTCTTTCTTCTTTTTTTATTGGGATCTCAATTGGACAATTAATATACGGGCCACTCTTAGAACGTTTTGGAAGAAAAAAACCTTTGTATTTTGGATTGATAATTTATGCCATCGCTGCCATTGGTTGTGCAACTACTTTATCGGTTAATGGATTAATTCTATTTAGACTCTTTCAAGCTTTAGGGGGTTGCGTAGGGATGGTAGCTTCACGTGCAATGGTTCGTGACTTATTTGAAGTGAAAGACAATGCAAAAATATTTTCAACTTTGATGCTGGTTGTTGCAGTTTCCCCGATTATCGCACCAACATTAGGTGGTTATATAACAGCTTATTTTGGTTGGCGTTATATTTTTGGTATGCTAATAGTAGTTATCTCATTAATACTTGTATCTGTGTATTTTATTTTACCAGAAAGCAAAAAGCCTGATCCCAATTATTCATTAAGGCCCAGTTCAATTATTCAAAGTTATATCACCATTATTAAGCACCCGCAATTTGGGATTTATACTTTTACAGGTGCGGTTGCATATGCGGGTCTCTATGCATATATCAGCGGCTCACCATATGTGTTTATGGTACTATTTAAAGTAAGTGAGCAATATTATGGTTGGATTTTTGCAACTATTGCAGCCGGACTTATCAGTGCTAGTCAGCTCAATAATTTATTATTAAAAAAGTATCGCTCAGAAAAAATTATTCGTGCTTCCATTTATATACAGAGTACCATTGGTATATTATTAGTTTCTACATCACTACTTGGGTTACACGAATTGTACTTAACTATAATACTAATATTTTTCTTTTTGTGTTGTCAAGGTTGTATTTTTCCGAATGCATCAGCTCTTTCCATGGCACCCTTTGGTCATAATGCTGGAAGTGCCTCTGCATTGATGGGCTTTATTCAAATGAGCATAGGAGCATTGATGTCTGCTGTTGTAAGTGTTTTGCAAGATGGAACAGCATTGCCAATGACTGGTGTAATGGCAGGTTGTTCTCTGTCTGCTTCTTTACTATATACTGTTGGACGAAAAATAGTAATCAATAGAGCAAGTAAAATACTTGTGGAAGAAGAGGACTTAGATATGATTAATACGCTTTAACTAGTAACATGATTTATAAATTTGAGGAGGATTTTATGATTTCTTAAGATCCTCCTCAAATTCAAATATTTACTCAGCAGTTGTTGGATCAATAATATTTATAACCTCACTTACTGAATTTGCGGGGAACCCTCCCTGCGATGCATGTTCTCTAACCATAGCTTCATTAGATGCGATATATACACAATAAATTTTATCGCCTGTTACATAGCTTTGTAACCATTGAATCTGTGGACCCATGTTACTTAATACACCACAAGAAGTTTGTGAAATACTTTTTAATTGCTCTCCTGTTAATTTTCCAGCTCCTGGAATTTCTCTTTCAATAACATACTTAGGCATAATTTTTAATTTGCATTTTAAAAAAAAGATTTTAAGACAGATTTGATATTTAAAATAATCATTATAATTGTTTTTTCAAATTTTAATTTTATTAAAAATTTAAAATCTGATGAATTCTAAATAGACATTATTAAAATAAAATAATAAGAGTTTGATTATCAATACAAAATCAAGGGTTGATCGTATTAAGGGAAAAAAATAAATATCTTTTAGCAATTGCATTTATTAAACAAAAATCAAGTAGAAATCTCTTGTTTTTTAATTGGGCTTTCTTAATACCAATAATTCTTGTAACTTAATATTCGCCATTTTGAATTCGAATAGATTATTCCCACAAACCAATTTTTAAAATAAAATTAATTAAAATGAAAAAGTTTAAATTTTTCTTTGTTTTATTCACTTTACTATCTTCCTTTCAAATCATTCATGCTCAAAATTCAAAAGATGTAATGATCAAAGAATGGGAAAGAGCTAAAATTTATACGAAAGAGTATTTAGATGCCATGCCTGAAGACAAGTATAATTTAAAACCCACTCCTGAAATGCGCTCATTTGCTGAACAGTTGTTGCATTTAACGGATGCCAATTATTCATTTTCATCAACTGTAACAGGAGCCAAGAGTCCATTTGGAATGGGTGAAGCAGAGAAAACCGCCGATAAATCGAAAGAAAATGTAACCAAAATCGTCATGTTGGGATATGACTTTGTTATAGAAAGTATTAAGAATACAAGCCCAGAACAATTAAACGAAACGGTGAAATTATTTGGCAGTTTCGAAATGACAAAAGTTATGGCATTTAATAAGTGTTTTGAACATCAGACACATCACAGAGGACAAACAACTGTGTACATTCGTTTAGCAGGAGCTAAGCCGCCTCAAGAAAAACTGTTTTAGCATTTCACATAAAATTGTACTATAAAGTTTAGAACAGCAAAGTCAAACCACATTGGGAACTAATTATACCCCCAATGTGGTTTTGAATTAGATAAGGATCATAATTATTGTTCCTGGAGCAGCAACATTTTAAAATAAAAGTTGAACTTTGTGTCATACTGACGCATTAAATGATTAATTTGATTGCCGTATTATTTCATCATTAGAAATAATACTAATTACGATTGCTAAACAAATAATCAATTTTAAATTATGAAAAGAAGACATTTTTTACAAAGCGTTACGCTTGGAGCTGCAGGTTTATATACCAATCAACTTTTTGCTGATTTTAGCAAAAGAAAATCTCTCGGAGTTCAACTATATTCTGTTAGAGATGCTGTTTCAAAAAACCTTGAGGGAGCATTAGAAAAATTAGCTTCTTTAGGATTTGACAATATTGAGCTCTTTGGTTATAATGGAACATTCTTTGGAAAATCAACATCTGAATTCAAATCGATTTTAAATAAAACGGGTATTTCTGTTTTCAGTTCGCATCATACCACGGGTTTTGCAATGAAAGGAAAAGGGACTCTAACCGACAATTGGGAAAAGTCTGTTGAAGACTTACATGCTATTGGTGCAAAATATATGGCATGTTCTTACCTTTTTCCTAATGAACGTACAACAGAAAATTATAAAGCTTTACCATCATTATTAGACAAATCAGGTTCAGTAACTAAAGCTGCAGGGATTCAATTTGCTTATCACAATCACGATTTCGAATTTCAAAAATTTGAAGACACATTGGTATATGATCACATTCTTACAAAGACTTCGAGTGATTTAGTGAAAATGGAAATGGATCTTTATTGGACATCAAAAGCAGGTCAAGATCCTATTAAGTATTTCGAAAAATATCCTGGCCGTTTTGAATTATGGCATGTGAAAGATATGACAGCAGGCGCTGGTGAGATTACTGAGTTTGGTAACGGTGTAATTGATTTTGACAGAATATTTGCAGCAAGAAAGAAAGCTGGTTTAAAACATTGGTTTGTTGAACAAGATACTAGTAAGGGCGATATGTTTGAAAGTTTAAAAACAAGTGTTGCTAATCTTTCAAAAAAGAATTATTAATAGAATTTAAAAGTTTTTTAATTTATTATTCTGTTTATAACAACGAAAGCCATCAAATTGATGGCTTTCGTTGTTATTTGTGAGTACTAATTTGGTTATTATAAAAGAAAATTATTCATTATGAGTTTAATGCAAAAATCATTTAAAGACTTAGAAACTAGTTTACCAATTGTCCAATCCTAATAATTTCTTTCCAAGCCCATTCAATTCAGCAGTCGTATATTTTGTCTGTTCCCAGTTTCTTGGATCTCCTGGAAATGCGTATCCTTCTGGTGCAATTCTATCTTTCCAGGAATTGATTCTCCACTGACGTAACGCTTCATTGTCTTCTTCAGCAGGCATCATGGAGATATATTGTGCAATTCTAACTTTGTCCCCACTGTTATTTGCACGAATACCATGTGGTTCAGTACTATTAAATATTAGCAAATCGCCAGCCTCTAATTTTACTTTTGTTGGAGTAAATCCAGTTGTATCAGGCTTGAATCGATCACGATCTTCGGGCTGGGTTAATTTCCAGGTATCATAATTTCTATACAATTCAGGAATACACTGAAATCCTCCCATATTTTCATCATTTTGATCTGCTAAAGCTAAAACTCCTTGCACATTCACAGGCTTGGTTTCAGGATCATAATCCCAATGAATAAACGCTTTGTATTCAAAGCCAGGTTTAATCGGAAAATTTAAATTTGCGCGATCAATAGTTACCCATAACTTTTCAGTTCCCCAGATATCTACAAATGCATCATATACTTTTTGCATCTGTCTGTTATTCCAAAGATGTTGATTATTATAACATTCAACCATCCCAGTATTAGCTAATTCTTTCATTTTCATTTCCGCTCTCGCATCAGTGTACCAGGTATTAATATCATTTGGATCTTTATCATCAAATTCCCAAAGAAAAGCTGCTGTTTCTAATGCTTGTTCACGGGGTACAGCATTTTTAATAACGATATATCCATTATGAATCCAAAATTTCCAATCTTCTTCACTTAAAACTCTTAAAGGTTTTCCATTGGATCGATCATTCAATTTTTCTGCACTACTTTTTGCTGTTGAAGGGTTTCCTGGAATGTCTTTGTGTGCATTATTGGGCATCATGGTAGTGGCCATTGTTTGTTGTTGCATAATGTGGGTTTTTATGTAGATCAAAAATCAACAAAGACGGTAGTTAAAAAAATAACTAAATTGACTATAATTTGAACTGTATTGATATTTTTTATATCCAATTTTTATCAATTTCGTTATTTTAGTACCAATGAAACTACAATTCGAATCTATTAAGCCAGACTCAGGGAGTTCATTTAAAATTTTATTGACTCCTAATTTGAACAATATTTTTTATTGGCATTTTCACCCTGAAATTGAAATTGTTTTTGTGGAAGCTGAGAAGGGAATTCGGCATATAGGGGATCATATTTCAACTTATGAAGGAAGTGATTTAGCATTAATTGGCTCATACATACCACATCTGAATTTCGATTATGGTATTAAGACTAGAGTTGAGACGGTAGTAATACAATTAAGAGAAAACTTTTTTCGAAATGGGTTAGACACTTTTCCAGAATTAACCGAGATCATTGGTTTATTTGAAAGAGCAAAAACAGGGATTGCATTTACTGGTACGACCAAATTGATGGTAGGTGAGCGTTTAAAAAATCTTAGTTCTCTTAATAAATTCGATCAGTTTTTTGAATTGCTTAGCATTTTCCAATTGCTTGCCAACAGTAATGAATATATTAAACTAGAAACTCGCCCACTATCGAATAAGTCAATTATCAAAGAACAAGATCGGATTCTTCAGATCTACAAATTTGTAGATGAAAATTTTAAGGAGAAAATTAATACCAATGCCATTGCAAGTAAAGTGAATCTTTCAGTTCCTGCATTTTGCAGATACTTTAAAAAGGCAACCAAACTCACCTATACAGACTTTGTTAATCAATACAGAATTACTTACGCTAAAAAATTATTGTTGCAAGATAAAAATGTAAGCGAAGCTTGTTTTAATTCAGGTTTTGAAAACCTATCTTATTTTAATAGAGCTTTTAAGAAAATAACCGGCGAAAGTCCATCAATTTTTAAGAAAAGAGGTGTTATAAATCACACTTGAAAAAAATATTTGGCAATTTAACTATTCATCGTATTTTTACGATGAATATGGGAGCAAGTAAAACATCTGAATACACTGAAAAGGAAATTGCCCTAGCTAATTATGCTAAGGCATTATCTCACCCTGCACGCATTGCTATATTGAATTTGTTAGTAAAAAAGCAAGCTTGTATTTGCGGTGATATAGTTGATGAATTACCACTTTCGCAAAGCACCGTTTCTCAACATTTGATAAAACTAAAAGAAGCGGGCTTGATCAAAGGTGATATAGAAGGGGCTTCCGTATGCTATTGTATCGACGAAAAAGAATGGAAAAAAGCAATGTCACAAATGGGTGAGTTATTTCAAACTTTGTTGACTTCAAAGAGAAAGTGCTGTTGATTTTTTTTGATTCTATTATCGTCTTATTACGATATTATAAACAACTTAAAATATATACTATGCAAACTGATGAACAACTAAAAGAAATAGTAAGGCAGAAATACAGCGAAATTGCCTTACAAGACAAAGAAACCAATATGTCTTCCTGCTGTGGTGCAGGCGGATGCTCTACGGAAGTATACAATATTATGAGCGACGACTATACAAATTTGGAAGGATATAACTCAGATGCAGACCTTGGTCTGGGCTGCGGCTTGCCTACCCAATTTGCAAAAATTAAAAAAGGGGATGTGGTAGTTGATCTAGGAAGTGGCGCAGGTAATGATTGCTTCATTGCAAGACACGAAACAGGTGAATCAGGAAAGGTAATTGGAATTGATTTTACTAACGCCATGATCGACAGAGCTAGAACTAATGCTGAGGTACGAGGATTTAACAATGTAGAATTCAGACAAGGCGACATAGAGCATATGCCCATTACATCTAATGTTGCAGATGTAATAGTAAGTAATTGTGTTTTGAATTTAGTTCCAAATAAAGATGGCGTTTTTAAAGAAATATATCGAGCATTAAAGCCTGGTGGTCACTTTAGTATTAGTGATGTTGTTCTTTTAGGTGCCCTGCCAGAAGGCTTAAGAAAAGATGCAGAAATGTATGCAGGTTGTGTGGCTGGTGCCATTCAAAAGGAGGTTTACCTCGAATTAATTAAAGCGAATGGTTTTGAAAATATTACCATCCAAAAAGAAAAAACAATCGTAATTCCGGATGATATTTTAAAGAATTACTTGAGTCCAGAAAAAATTGAATTATTAAAATCTGGCAATACTGGAATATTCAGCATCACTGTATTTGCACAAAAACCGTTAAATGAAATCCAATCTTGCTGCGCACCTGGAACAAACTGCTGTTAATTTTAATAAATAGAAAAAAATGAAAAAAATTTTAGTGTTATGTACTGGCAATAGTTGCCGTAGTCAAATTGCACATGGCTATTTACAAAAATTTGTGGGAGACAGGGCTCAGATTTATAGTGCTGGTGTTGAAACGCATGGAGTGAATCCAAAAGCTATCACAACTATGCTTGAAGATAGTATTGATATTTCAAAACACACTTCGAATAATGTATTAGAGTACCAAGGAATAGATTTTGATTACATAATCACTGTTTGTGATAATGCAAAAGAAAGATGTCCTTATTTTCCAAGTAGGGCCGAAATATTTCATTATAATTTTCCAGATCCTGCAAAGGCTACTGGAACAGAATCTGAAATTAAAGCTGAATTTGCAAGAGTCAGAGAACTTATAAAAAAATATTGCGAAGATTTCATAAACACCCATTTTTAACTTAAATTCTTTTACTGAATTAGTTTTCAATTAATTGATTTAAATTCGAATTTTTTGAATCGATTAAATAATATTTCAATCTTCTAATTTGAAAAGATGTACGCCGATTGTTTTAATAGCCATTTTCTACACTCAATTATTATATGCTCAAAAAGAAAATACGAATACTCCAATCAATGTAAGCGGATTTATACAAGTAACTAATAATGGTATTGCACCTGCACCCATTTTTGCTTTGGGCAGACCTGCTATCATCGGATCAGCATTAATCAAAAAGGGGAAATTTTATTTTAATCCGGAATTCTACTTCGGATTGGATGCGAAACCGTGGATATTTAATACAAGATTGGGTTACAATTTTATTGATAATAAGAACCTAACACTAGGGTTGGCAATTAATCCAAATTTTTTCTTTTTGCAAAGAAACCCTGTTTTGAATAATGACGAGCAATTTCAACTACAAAGATATGTGGCTAATGAGCTGAATGGAGAATATAGAATAACCTATAATAGAAAAATACAATTGAATTTTTGGCGAAGCTTCCGTCTAGATCAAGTAGGAGTTAAAAGAGAAGAATTCTTAAACTTAGTTTTTGCAATGGAAAACTTGAAATTAGGAGCCAATGCATTAATTGCATTTAGGCCTAGTGTTTTTTATTTATACGATGCAGAAGCTTTGGAGGGCTTCTTTGCTTCCCAAACATCCAACTTTCAAATGACTAATTGGAAATTCAATTTCTTTCTACAAACTTCCATCCCCATTGTAGTAACTCCCAAGAATTCCTTCATCTGGAACTTCGGGGTCAATGTTCCATTCTAACAAGATAGCTACCCCCATATTGATAATTATTTGATAATTGTAACAATCAATTTGATAAGCGTTCAAATAATAGTAGAAAAGGCAGTTCCTTTGTGGAATAAATTTTTGTAGATGTATAAAGTTGAAACCTTCGAGGATTTTTATAAAAGAAAATTCGATTGGATGCCCGAAAATTTAAAAAATCAAATCGGGCACTTCAACGTATTTAGACTAGAGCCATTGCCGGGTGATAAAGCCCAACCCGTTCCATATAAACGCAGAGATTTTTATAAAATAACATTAGTAGAAGGCAACAGTAAAGTTTATTATGCCGACAAAGTATTGGAAGTTAAAAAGCAGGCTTTGTCATTTTCCAATCCTCATATACCCTATAAATGGGAGCACTTAGATAATATAAGATCTGGTGCTTTCTGTATTTTTAATCAACATTTTTTTCATCAATTTGGCAACTTGAGTCAATATTCTGTTTTCCAACCAAATGGAACACACTTATTTGAATTAACAGACGAACAGGCCGAAAAAATAGCAGCAATATTTGAACGTATTTTCGAAGAAATAAATTCTGAATACGTTCATAAGTATGATGTTTTAAGAAATATAGTTTTTGAATTGCTACATTTTGCTATAAAGATGGAGCCAAATTCAAATTTCGACAAGCAACAGATTAACGCTTCACAAAGGATCTCCACCTTATTTTTAGAATTACTCGAAAGACAATTCCCAATCGACGAAGTTCACCCAAAAATACAATTCAGAACTGCATCTGATTTTGCTAGTCAATTAAACGTGCATGTAAATCATTTAAATCGTTCCGTAAAAGACACTACAGAAAAAACAACCTCCCAAATAATTGCAGAACGAATTTTGCAGGAATCAAAAATTCTTATAAAACATAGTGCATGGTCTGTTTCTGAAATTGCTTATGCTCTTGGTTTTACAGAAGTAACACACTTCAATAATTTTTTTAAGAAACATACACAAACTAGTCCTTTGAAATTTAGGAATATTTGATTTTAGTAAATACTTATTTGGTTTTAGTTAATTAGTTAGGTCGGCAACATATAATTTCGTTGCATTAATAAACTTATAAATATGCTAAAAAGAAAATTAGGAAATAGTGGATTAGTAGTATCCGCCTTAGGCTTAGGTTGTATGGGAATGAGCTTTGGCTTAGGCCCTGCTGCAGATAAATCAGAAATGATAACTCTCATGAGAAAAGCTTATGAGCTAGGTGTTACCTTTTTTGATACAGCAGAAGTATACGGACCTTTTGTGAATGAAGAATTGGTTGGCGAGGCTTTAGCACCTTTAAAAGGAAAAGTAGCCATAGCTACAAAATTTGGTTTCGAACTAGACCCGAATGGTGGACCAAAATTTATCGGTCTAAACAGCAGACCAGAACATATCAAAAAAGTAGCGGAAGCTTCTCTCAAAAGATTGAAAGTGGAAGTGATTGATTTGTTTTATCAGCATCGTGTTGATCCATCAGTTCCAATTGAAGATGTAGCAGGTGCTGTGAAGGATTTGATTCAAGAAGGTAAAGTAAAATATTTTGGTTTATCAGAAGCAGGCGCTAATACAATTCGCAAAGCACACTCGATTCAACCAGTAAGTGCTTTACAAAGTGAGTACTCTTTATGGACAAGAAAACCCGAATTTGAAATTATTCCAACACTGGAAGAATTAGGAATAGGTTTTGTGCCTTTTAGTCCGCTTGGTAAAGGTTTTTTAACAGGCGCCATAAATAATCAATCTCAATTTGCCGCAAACGATATACGAAGTAATTTACCCAGATTTACAAAAGATGCAATAGAAGCTAATCAAGCATTAGTAGATTTATTATCAACCTATGCAAAACAAAAAAATGGCACCACTGCACAAATTGCTTTGGCGTGGTTACTTGCTCAAAAACCATGGATTGTGCCAATTCCGGGTACGACCAAAATTCATAGGCTCATAGAAAATATAGGTGCTGCTAGAATTGAATTAACCAGTAATGAATTAAATGAAATTCAAACTGTCGCTTCTAAAATAAATATTCAAGGAGACCGCTATACAGAAGCAATGGAAAAAATGACGGGGATTTAACGATTGTGACATTCTATTTAAAAAGGGTCCTCAACATTGAGGACCCTTTTATTTATCTGTACCATCTATGAACTACTTTTTAGGTTTTGCAACAACATTTTTCAATTCGTTGATAGCAATATTTGGCACAACTACCTTATGCACTTTTTCAACAACCACTTCTTTTGCAAGTTTAAAACCTGCAGAAGCAAAAGTTTCTTCAGCGGTTCCAATTTTCACAGTATAGTCGCCGGCATCGGCAATCCATGAAGTACTTGCAGTTTGAAAAGAAGCTAAATCTGCAGCAGTAATTGTGAAATTAATTGTTTGAGAAGCTCCAGGAGCTAATAAACCTGTTTTTGCAAATGCTTTTAGCTCTGCAATAGGTTTGTCTAATTTATTTGTAGGAGCACTGATATATAATTCAGCCACTTCTTTACCAGCAACTGTTCCTGTATTAGTTATAGTTACACTAGCCTGAATAGCTCCATTTAAAATAGGAGCACTTAAACTAAGATCACTGAATTTGAATTGTGTGTAAGAAAGTCCGTATCCAAAAGGGTACGCAGTTTTCTTACCGAAGCTGCTATAGTAACGGTAGCCTACATAAATTCCTTCTTCATAAATCGCTTCTGCATCTACCGCTTTTTGTCCGAACAAAGCTGGCTTTTCTGTTCCTGGAATAACGCGACCCGGGAAATTTTTTGCAGAAATTTCATCATCGTAGCTAAGTGGAAAAGTGGTACTCAATTTACCAGATGGATTTACTTTACCGGAAATGATATCTGCCATTGCATTACCACCTTCTAAACCTGGTTGCCATGCCAGCAAAATACCATCTGCTTCATTACGCCATTTAGCCACATCCACAACTCCTCCGATATTCAATACAACAACCACCTTCTTATTATTTGCATGAAAAGCAGCAGATACATTTTTAATTAATGATACTTCTTTCTCAGTTAATGAATAATCATCAACTACTTTACGATCATTACCCTCACCAGCATTACGGCCGATTGAAATGATGGCAATAGATGATTGCATAGCAGCTTTTTGAATCAAATCATTTGAAACTGTCATCTCCGCAATTGGAATTGTAGGGCTCATCATTTCTTCCATCAAAGATCTTTTTGGCTTCTTTGCTAGTTCGGCAGCAACATAGTCGTTATATGCGCTAAAAACATTTGCATTTAAAGAATAGCCCGCATGAAATAATCCGTCTGTTAATGGAACAGTATACATTCTATTAACATCACCACTTCCAGTGCCACCAGCAATAAGATCAAGTGCGTTGTTCCCAAAAACTGCAACTGCATTTCCTTTTTCAATAGGTAATACTTTTGAATCGTTTTTCAACAATACCATACTTTCTGATGCAGCCCATCGAGAAATTTGTGCATTCTCTTTTAATGGAGGTGCGTCGGTAATTTTATATCCTTTGAAAGTAGGTGTAATTAAGATAAGGTTTAAAATCTCTGTAACATTTTGATCCAAAATTTTCTCATCCAATTCTCCTTTTTTAACTGCATTTAAAATGGCAGTCTTCTGTTGAGAGGTTCCGGGCATAATTAAATGGTTACCGGCTTTCTGTTGTGCTACCACATTTTTACCGCTAAACCAATCTGTAACAATCATTCCTTTAAAACCTAAATCTTCGCGTAAAATGGTATTCAGCAATTCAGGATTTTCAGAAGTATAAGGCCCGTTTACTAAATTGTAGGAACTCATGATAGTCCAAGGATTTGATTGCTTCACCATGATCTGCCAGCCTTTCAAGTAAATCTCTCTCATAGCTCTTTCGCTCATGATAACATTTACTGTATTTCTGTTTGTTTCGTTATTGTTTGCAAAGAAATGTTTTGCAGATACTCCAATGCCATTAGCCTGTATTCCATTAATAATTGCAGAAGCCATATTTCCAGTGATCAAAGGATCTTCAGAATAATATTCAAAGTTTCTTCCTCCCAATGGGTTCCGATGAATATTCATACCTGGTCCAAGTATTACATCGATACCAAAATCTTTTGCTTCTTTACCATATGCATTACCCACTTTATAAAGTACTGCAGTATCCCAACTTGATGCTAACAAAGTTCCAGTAGGCCATGCAGTTGCATAATAAATTCGGCTTTTACCACTATTAAAAGCGTGTGTGCCGGCAGGTCCATCACATAATACAATAGCGGGTATCCCCAAACGAGGAATGGCTACAGTTGTACCAGCTGCCCCTAATACTCTTTTTTGAGCAGCAGTAGGCTCAGAACCACCACCCATTCCTGGGAAAGACATACCTGGCAAGAACATTCCCTGGCCAATTACTAAGTCTACTTTTTCTTGAAGAGTCATTGCTTTCACAACATCCTGAACAGAACTTTTTCCAAGTTGTTGAAGTGTTTGTTGGCTAAAAGCAAGGGATGCTAATAATAGCAAACCAAACATTCCAGCCATTGTGGAGAAATTTTTTTTCATTGCAATCGGTATTAACTTTTATATGTTTGTGTCATTCTGACGCAAAGTAATATATAATTTTAATACTTTATAGTTAAATCCAAAGAAAAGGGTCGCCAGAAGCAAAATGAGTAATGGGCAATCCGGGCAATTTCGGCGTTAGCCATTCTACAAACAATTCCATCCCAGGCTCCTCACTAACTGAATGGCCCAAAATAATCAAAGCTGTTTTAGATCCCATTTTTCTAGCATCCCGAACATATTCTGCCGTTTCCCATTCTACTAATTCTCCGATTATCAATACATCGGGGTTGTTTTTTTCAATACTATTAATATGCGCTTGTTCGCCCCAAGCACCTGGCAATAATGCAATTTTACTGCAGCTTTGATTCAAATCGCCCATTGCTCGAAGGTGTTGAATAGATAAGTTCTTTTTAAGTTCTTGGATTAATTGTTCTAATGTAACTGGAGGGATATTTAAAATCGCCTCACCCTTTTTTTGAAAAGGTTCCCATCCCATTTTTTTCTTTACACCAAGACTAATCATATCGGGTTGCATAAAATGACTATAGTCGTGAAAACGCCAGATGACTATTCCATTTTCCTTTAGGAATGCCTGTTTTTTTTGAATCATTGCATTTGTTTCCTGTTTAGCCATATTGTCTATTGCACTATAAAAAGTAGGTTCGTGTGCAATAATAAAATTTGCTTTTAACCGAATTGCTTCTTCAATTACTGCAATAGTTGGAAACATGGTACTCACAATTCCACTAACGATTTGATCAGCAGAGCCAAACTTTATATTGTCAACAGTATCTTTAAATGCTGTTAGTTTGGCTTCCTTTATTATCAAATCGATGATGTTTTGAACAGTATAGCTTTGTGAAGGATTGAAATTATTATGAGCAAAAGCAATACCCGGTAGATTCAAAAATATAGAACCTCCAAGTATTAAACTTGTATTACGAATAAAGTTTCTTCTTCCTTCGTGATGATTTTCGGAAATGTAAATTGGCAACATCGTTTTAGAATTTATAAATGGAAATGAAGTAAAATGATTCTACAATATAAAGTTCTCGTACAATAAATTGATGGTATTTTTAATTAGCGCATTAAATCCATCTTCAAATTTTATCTCACAGCCATTAGTGATGACCACAAACCCGAATTTTTCTTTTGAATTAAAAAACATGCCACTATACAATCCATAAGCAGAGCCAGTATGCCCTTTCATGGTTTTCCCTTTTATTAAATTTTCTTGCGTTTCAATCGCCATTCCATATCCATCTTCATCTGAAACCTTTGTTTGCATTTCTCTAGCGCTATGCTTCGATATAATTTTTGTTCCCTTATATCTGCCAAACTTGCTATGCATTATCATATATTTAGCTAAGTCTGTTGCAGAAATTTTCATACCTCCAGTTGGTGAAAAAATAGGTGTTGTCTTACCCATTTCATAATGTGCTATTTCTTCTCTTCGAGGTGCATACGCATTTGGAGAGGATATGAATTTTGCTGAATCAGCGTTGAATTCATATATAGTTGCAAACTTATTTTTATCGAGCGAATCCACACAATATCCTCCATACAATTTTAGAGGATCTAGTATATGATTTTTTACATATTTATCAAAACGCTCTCCTGAAAGGTTTTCAATTATGGTACCAGTCATATTATAATTCATATTACAATACATATACCCTTTTCCTGGTTCATAGTTATTATAAGATTTCGCCCAATTAGGATTTGTTGCAGGATTTATACTATCTAATGAGAAATATCCCTGACTATCATTAATCGAAGAGCGATGCTGCAAAAGGGTTCTAAGAGTAATAACAGTTTGAGGGAAATTCGGATTTCGAACAGTGAAACCAATTAGATTGCTCACATCATCATCTAAAGAAACCTTTCCTTTTTCTACTAATTGCATAATGGATGTTGCAGAAAAAGATTTAGATATAGAAGCGATTCGAAAAAGACAATCACCGGTTAAAGGTTGTTTCTTATCTAGATCTTTGTAGCCAAATGAATGGGTATAAATGATTTTATTATTCTTTACTACTGCTACAGAAATGCCTATTGCATTGAACTGCTGGATGATTGCCTTTATTCCAGCTTCCGTTTTTTCTGATTGTGCTAGGGCACTAACTGTAGAAAGTAACAAAAAAATCAAAATTGGTAAAACTGCTTTCCTTTTCATGGTAATAAATTTATGAATTAACTTCATTGCCTTTCCAGGATTTATTTTTTAACCGATTTGCCATTAAATATTGAAAATGAAAAAACTTTCCTTCCTCTTGTTGGCTATTCCATTACTTAGTAACGCTCAAGTTAAATGGGCGGAGATCGATTTAACTGATGGAATTAAAAAAATTAAAGTCAATGAGCAAATTGCACTCGGATATAGTTCTAATTCGGGTGTTAAGATTATTACTAAAGATGGGCTTCCATTCAAAGATTTAAATAAAAATGGAATGTTAGACCCATATGAAGATTGGCGTTTGCCGGTTAGTGAGCGCGCTAAAGATCTTGCTTCAAAAATGACAGTTGAAGAAATTGCTGGATTAATGTTGTATAGTGGTCATCAGGCGATTCCTGCAGCTGGTGGTGGTTTTTCAAGAGGAACTTATAGCGGAAAAATATTTTCGGAAAGTGGTGCAAAATCTTATGATTTATCTGATCAGCAAATTGCTTTTCTTACAAAAGATAATTTAAGACATGTATTAATTACAACTGTTGAAAGCGCAACTACTGCTGCACTTTGGAATAACAAAGCTCAAGCTTTGGTAGAAGGGTTAGCAAAAGGCATCCCTACAAATAATAGTACCGACCCAAGAAACGGAGCAAATAAAGATGCCGAATACAATGCAGGTTCTGGTGGTGTAATCTCTCAATGGCCCGAAGAACTTGGTTTAGCAGCTACATTTGATCCTGCCATCACCAAGAAATTTGGATCAATTGCATCCAAAGAATACAGAGCACTAGGTATTACTACCGCACTTTCACCACAAATTGATTTAGCCACCGAACCACGCTGGAATCGTTTTGTTGGAACATTTGGAGAAGATCCCAAATTAGCAATTGATATGGCTCGAGCATATGTTGATGGATTTCAAACATCACCAATTTCAATTAGTGCCTATCAAGGCTGGGGTAATAAAAGCGTGAATGCCATGGTGAAACATTGGCCAAGTGGTGGACCTGAAGAAGCTGGTCGGGATGCGCATTTTGCTTATGGCAAGTTTGCAGTTTATCCTGGAAACAATCTAGAAACTCAAATGAAAACTTTTACAGAAGGTGCTTTTAAATTAGAAGGGAATACAAAGAAAGCTGCAGCTGTTATGCCTTATTATACTATTTCATATAATCAGGATAAAAAGAATGGAGAAAATGTTGGCAATGGATTTAGTAAATATATTATCACCGACCTTTTAAGAAATAGGTTCGGTTATGATGGTGTAGTTTGCACCGACTGGTTAATCACAGCTAATGAAGGTGCGAAGCCAAGTGTGTTTGCTGGTAAATCTTGGGGTGTTGAAAAGTTAACAATAGCTGAGCGTCATTATAAAGTGTTGATGGCAGGGGTAGACCAGTTTGGCGGAAACAACGATGCCAAACCAGTAATAGAAGCTTATCAAATGGGTGTGAAAGAACATGGCGAAACCTTTATGCGTAAACGTTTTGAGCAATCAGCTGTACGTTTATTATTAAACGTGTTTAGGGTAGGATTATTCGAAAACCCTTATTTAGATCCTGCCGAAACAAAAACGATTGTAGGTAATGCAGATTTCATGAAAGCCGGTTTCACTGCTCAGTTGAAATCAATTGTATTGATAAAAAATCAAAACAAAACTTTACCTATTCAGAAAGGCAAAACAGTTTATGTTCCAAAAAGAACCATCCCGGCAAGTATTAATTTTTTCGGGCAACCTTCTCCAGAAAAAACAGATTATCCTGTTAAGCTTGAATTGTTGAAGAAGTATTACACAGTTACAGATGATCCCAGCAAAGCCGACTTTGCAATTGTATTTATAAAGAGCCCTATCAGTGGTGGCTATAGCGATGCAGATAGAGCTGCTGGGGGAAATGGCTACTTGCCAATAAGTTTACAATTAAAAGATTATACAGCTACTGAATCTAGAGCGAAAAGTATTGCAGCAGGTGACCCTGTAGTGGATCCTACAATCAGTAACAGATCATATTTAAATAAAACCAACAAATCCAATAGTTATCCTGATTTGAATACTATTTTAGAAACCAAGAAATCGATGAAGGGTAAGCCTGTAGTTGTTTCAGTTAGTATTACAAACCCAATGATATTTGGAGAATTCGAAAAAGAAGTTGATGCAATTGTTGGCGAATTTGGCGTACAAGTAGAAGCTTTAATGGACATCATTTCTGGAAAGACTGAGCCTTCAGGTTTGTTGCCTATGCAGATGCCTCTTAATATGCTGACTGTTGAAAAACAATTTGAAGATACCCCTCATGACATGATTCCATATAAAGATGCCAATGGGCATATTTATGATTTTGGTTACGGTTTAAACTGGAAGGGTATTATTAAAGATGCTAGAACAGAAAAATATAAAGTGTCAAAAAAATAAGTGGAAGAATATTTTAAAAAATAAAAAAGGAAGTCTTTCGACTTCCTTTTTTATTGCCAAATTTTAACAATAACTACTAAAACAAAATAAGTACTTTAACTAATCAAAATGATAAGTCGTGTAGTGTTTCATCTATAAAATATATTATGAAAAACAAATTTTTAAAAGGTTTATTAATAGTAAGTTTCCTTCTTTTTGGATTGAAGCAATATGTAATAGCCCAAGACAAAATCAGTAATTGGACGCCAGAAGAACAAAAAGAATTATTTGGATATTGTGAAAAAAAAGTATTGATAAATGATTTAAATATCCCAGAAGAGAAAGCAGATCAAATTGGCCAATTGAATTATTGGGCAACACTACAAAAAATTAAAGTACAAGAAAACACAAACGATACTTTTGCTACAGCTAATGAAGTAGAGGCTGAATTAATGAAAAAATATAAAGCTCTTTCATTATCGAATGATCAATTAAAATCATTATCTGATAAAAGAAAATCAAATATAAATTCTGAGTCCTGCCCTCTGGTTACACTTAACTTTAATCCTATTTATGATACAGCACAAAAAGCACAACTACTACTCAACTTTAAAGCTAAATACCGAAAAGAACTAATTACAAAAGCTACAGTGAATGGGAGACAAGCAGATCAATTATTAGATGCTGAAGTTTGGAAACAAAAAGAAGCTTGTAGTATTTCAAAAATCCCTGTAAACGATTTTAATCGAATAAGAAAAACAGTAGAGATGTATAATATGCTGGAAAGAAAATATAAATTAGTTGACATGACCAATCAACAAAAAGCAGCTGCAATAGACATTCTGAAACAAGTTCAATAAAGTTCTTCTAAATGCTATATCGAATAACTGCCTTCTTTTTAAGTACGCTATTAACAATTCAGCTAATATTTGCACAAAGCTTTGTTTCAGTTGATAGTATCATTGAGAATCAAATCAAGAAACAAAAGGTATCGGGTGCTGTAGCAATGATACTATTTAAAAATAAAGTGGTGCTAGATAAAGCTTATGGTTACTCAGATAAAGCTAACCACATACCTATGCAAACTGAGTCAATATTTAGAATTGCGTCTCAAACAAAAGCAATTGTATCTATCGCATTTTTGCAATTAGTTGAATTAGGAAAGATTGGATTAGACGATCCAATTGAAAAGTATATTCCTGCATTTCGAGAACAACAAGTAGCAATTATAGAAAATGATTCAATTAAACTTGTTAGTAAAAAAAGATCAATTACAATTAGAGACCTTCTTAGTCACCAATCCGGAATATCTTCCTCAGACGAATATCCAAAACTGAAAAAATTATTTTCAGAATATCGTTTAGATCAGCCATTAAATGTTGCATTCAAAACGCTTCAAGATGAAGTTGACCAAATAGCTAAAATGCCTTTATCACATCAGCCTGGTGAAAGATTTAGTTATGGGTTAAGCACTAATGTAATAGGCAGGTTGCTTGAAATCATCTCTGGAAAATCTCTGGATGCTTATTTAAAGGAAAATATATTTAAGCCACTTCAAATGAAGGATACCTATTTTTATTTGCCTAAGGATAAACAAAACAGGCTGGTAAAAGTATATCGGAATATTAAGAATGATAGTTTATCTGAGATCTCACCAGACATTTATCCAATTAATTATCCGAATGTAGAAAATGGCACATATTATTCTGCCATCGGGGGTTTAGTTTCAACCACGCATGACTATGCAAAATTTTTGACCTGCTTATTGAATGATGGGGTGTATGCAAAAAACAAACAACTTATCAGTAGGCTAACTTTACAACAATTTATTAGCAATCAACTTGGCGATAAGACTTTTATTTTCGGTGGGATGAAATCGATGAATAATTTTGGGTTAGGAGTTGGACTAACTACAAAACAAGGGACAATATTAAATAACGCCTCAGAAGGAAGTTTTTTCTGGGGAGGGGCTTTTAACACTGCTTATATGGTAGATAAAAATAGAAAGCTGATTACTTTATTTTATTTCCAGAGAACTCCATTTGATTTACCCCCAATTCTATCTGGATTAGAGAAACAGGCGATTATTGAAATCGATAAGATTAAAAAGTAAGCTATACATTAGTTTCATTTTGCATTCCAATCCCATAAAACAATATCCCAACCAATTCCACCATAACTTAAACTATCAATAACTTGAAAGTCCTTTTTTTGATGGGCTTTGAGAGATCTTGGATTATCTTGTGCTACATCTGTGATACAAAAAGTATATTCCTTGGAATAACAATCTTTAAAATATTGGTATAGTTGATCCACCACACCTATGCCCCGAAAACCTTTACCTACACATAATTGGCCTACAACCACATAATCTGATTTACTCAAATCTAAAGACAGGTACTTTGTACGATCAATACAGTTGAACAGATCTGATAAAAGTGGATGTTCATTTCTGATAGATTTTAATGCAACCAGAGAATAGCCCACCACTTTTCCTTCTGAAACAGCAATTACAGAGGGAGCAGCTTGGTGCATTTTCTGAAGAAATTCAATACTATATTCAGCCGTAACAAACCCTTGATCCAATGCTTCTGATTCAGTTAAAAATTTACGTAAATTTTGCTTTTGAAGTGATTGAATACCCTGAAGTTCTTCCTCGCTTGTAACCAACTTTATTGATACCATAATTATTACTTGAAATTCAAATATAATAAGTATTTATTACCCCTATTTTGTTTAACTTCAACAGTGTCTTTTTAATTAATTATGAAACAATAAATGTAACTGATATGAACACAGTAGGGTATTTCGAAATTCAGTCTTCTAATCCAGAAAGAGAGATCAACTTTTATCACAATGTATTTGGATGGAATTTTTCATTAGAACCACAGGCTCCTAATGAATATTACAGAATTGAAACTCGAAATATGCATGGAGGTTTACTAAAAAGACCATCTAATCTTCCTCCTCAAGAATGCGGAAGCAATGCATTTACCTGCTCCATTCAAGTAAGTGATTTTGATAAAATGGCAGAAAAAATTATTGCAAACAGAGGAAAAGTTGTAATTGCCAAATTTCCAATTCCTTATCGTTGCTGGCAGGGTTACTTCATAGACGAAGACAATAACACATTTGGCATTTTCCAGGTTGATAATAAAGCCAAATAGTTAGTACACTCAATTTATCATTTTCAGTTTTATATTTAGCTATCATTGAGCTATCTTGTAAGTCGTCTAGACTTATAGATAAAATTATTTACACTAAGTAATATAAAATGACGCAGAAATCGACTTTGTATATTTTGACAGTTCTTATTTCTTTGAATGTGACTGCACAAGAAATTAAAAATTCAGTGGAACCTTCCTCATTAATTACAAACGTAGAGTTAATAGATGGTACAGGTACCCCAGGCAGAAAAGCCTCCATTCGTTTTTCAGGTAATAAAATAATTGAGATTGGCGAATTAAAAGCAAAACAAGGTGAGGATATTATTAATGGTAATGGAATGATACTAGCACCTGGATTTATTGATAGCCATAGTCATATAGGGGGCTCTCTTGAAAAATATCCCGAAGCCTTAGCAGATCTAAATCAGGGAGTAACTACTATTGTATCAGGTCAAGATGGTTATGGTTCATATGTGGATAGTATTAAAGCTGAGATTGCCAGAAGACCAATTGCCATCAATATTGCAACTTATACTGGTCATACTGATCTTCGTGAAAAAGTATTAGGAGTTAATCAATTAAATAGGCCTGCTACAGATAATGAGATTGTAGCTATGCAAGCCATCTTATTATCAGAATTAAAAAAAGGTTCATTGGGTTTATCAACAGGGCTTGAATATGCGGGTGCCTACTTTTCAAGTTGTAATGAAGTATTAGAATTAGCAAAAACGGCAGCTTCTGAAAAGACAAGATATATCAGTCATATACGAAGTGAAGATATTGCGTATGCAGATGCATTTGAAGAAATTATTAACATTGGTCGAGTAGCAAAATTGCCAGTACAGATTTCTCATATTAAATTAGCATTGAAAGATGATTGGGGGAAATCTTCTAATATCATTGCTCAATTACAAACAGCCCGTTTAAATGGAATTGATATTACAGCAGATTGTTATCCCTATGAATTATGGAATAGTACCTTAAAAGTATTATTTCCAAAAACAGATTATACTAATCCTGTTAGTGCCCAATATGCAGTAGACCATACGTTTGATCCCACCCAATCAATTCTAATTCGCTTTGCTCCTAATACCAATTATGCAGGAAAAACTATTTCTGAAATTGCTAACATGAGAAAAGAAAAGCCGGCAAAAACTTTAATGGGATTAATTGCCGAAGCTGATGATTACAAAAAAGCACACCCAGAAGCAGAAGGTGTGGAAACTATTGCAGCTAAATCTATGACAGACACAGACGTTATTAATTTTCTTGCCTGGTCAAATACCAATATATGTTCTGATGGCTCAAATGGAGGGCACCCAAGAGGATACGGTTCCTTTACCAGGGTTTTAGGAAATTATGTACGCGATAAAAAAATAATGAGCTTAGAAACAGCTATTCAAAAAATGACAAGCCTTTCTGCAGAACATGTAGGAATTAAAAATCGTGGCGTCATTGCAGCAGGTTATTATGCAGATTTTGTACTTTTCAATCCAGTAACTATTAAAGACAATGCTAATTTTAAAGATTCGAAAGCTTTATCTGATGGTATTATTAAAGTATGGGTTAACGGTGTTTGTGTTTATAATGAAAAAAAATCAACCAATAAATTTCCAGGAACATTTATAGGCAGATAAAAGAAAGATAGAAAATGGAAATAGAAAAGAAAAAAACAGGGGCCATTGTATTAACGAATGGTTATTTGTCGAAACCAGATGCTAAAACTGCACATGGACTTATTAGAGGTACAGAACGTTTTACAATACTGGCAGTAATTGATCCAGAATTTGCAGGTCATGATGCGGGAACCGTATTAGATGGCAAACACCGGAATATTCCTGTATTTGAAACAGTAGCAAATGCAATTGCAGAAGTTCATGATATTGAGTATTGTATAATTGGCGTAGCTACAGTAGGTGGAATTTTACCAGAAAGCTTTTTGCCAATTCTTGAATTATGCATTCTCAATGGAATATCTATTGTGAATGGATTACATGAATTTTTAAATGACAAACCAGAAATCGTAGAACTTGCAAAAAAACATCAGGTAACTCTAACTGATGTACGCAGACCAAAAGCTAGGAAAGATTTACACTTCTGGACAGGTGATATTTTTAAATTGAAAACCCCTGTAGTTGCAGTTATTGGTATGGATTGTGCCATGGGCAAAAGAACAACTTGCAGAATGATTCGCGAAGCCGCTAATCAAAATGGAATAAAAGCAGAAATGATTTATACTGGTCAAACTGGTTGGCTTCAAGGTGGGGAATTTGGATTTGTTTTCGATACCACTGTGAATGATTTTATTTCAGGTGAATTAGAAAACGCTATTTTAAGTTGTAATGAAGCAAAGCAACCCGATATTATTTTATTGGAAGGTCAGTCGGCATTAAGAAACCCATCAGGCCCTTGTGGATCAGAACTTTTGATTTCTGGAAATGCAAAGCATACCGTTTTGCTTGTTGCACCTAAAAGAAAATATTATGAAGATTTACCTGAATGGGGGGAGTTGCCAAGCATTGCTTCTGAAATTGAATTAATAAAACTTTTAGGATCAAAAGTAATTGCCATTGCTATTAACACAGAACACTGTAGTTTGGAAGAAGCTTTTACATTTCAAAAGGAATATGAAACAACTTTTAAGTTACCTATATTATTACCAATTCAGCAGGGAGTTGATTCATTAATTCCTGAATTAAAAAAAATCATAAATAGTATCTCATGAAAATAAAATCCATTCATTCCTGGCTTAGTCATTTACCACTAACCAAGTCCTATACTATCGCATACAAAACCATTACAGATACAGAAGTCGTTTTTTTGGAAATAACTTTAGAAAATGGCATGTCCGGACTTGGGTCGGCAAATCCGTTTGTTGATGTGGTTGGAGAAACCCCTCAACATACACTTGCGAATTTACAATCAGGCTATCTGGATCAATTTATTGGAAAAGACATTCGTTTTTTCAATGAATTAATCGATCAATCATGTGCCCATTTTCCTAAACAGCCTGGTACCATTGCTGCTATAGATATTGCACTGCATGATTTGTTCGGAAAGTTTTTAAACATATCTGTACTGGATTTTTATGGGTCAAAAGTTAATGCACTTCCAACCTCTGTTACAATCGGAATTAAAGAAACAAAGGAAATGCTCATTGAAGCAGAAGAATATTTTAAACTCGGCTTTAAAATATTGAAAATTAAAACCGGATTGGATGTTGATGCCGATATTGAACGAGTTCGTTCTATTACAGAAAAATTTTCCTCTAAAATGCTAGTTCGCGTTGACGCAAATCAAGGTTATTCATTAGCAGATTTAAAAAAATTTATTAGTCATACTGAAGCATCCACCTTAGAGCTGATTGAACAGCCAGTCAAAACTGGACAAGAATCTGTGTTACATTTGATGGGAGAAGAAGACAGAAAAAAGCTGGTAGCAGACGAATCACTTATTGATGCAAAAAGTGCATGGCAATTTTCTTTACTACCTCAATCATTCGGTGTATATAATATCAAACTGATGAAATCGGGTGGTATCAAGGGTGCAAGAGAAATAGCTACAATTGCTAAAAATGCAGGGATAGAATTATTTTGGGGTTGCAACGACGAGAGTATTGTAAGTATTACAGCAGCATTGCATGCAGCATACTCTTGTAGTAATACAAAGTATCTTGACTTAGATGGGAGTTTTGATTTAGCTAAAGATTTAGTGGAAGGTGGATTTGAATTAAAAGATGGATATATGTATCCAAGTAGTTTACCTGGTTTAGGAATTACAAAATTAGAATAACCATTTTTAAATCCGATTAATATTTTGCAAAAACTAACCGCTTCATTAGGACTGCGATCAGCTATTTTTGTTGTTATAAGTGTAATCTTGGGGTCAGGCGTTTTTAAGAAAGTAGCCATGATGGCGGCTACACTTCAATCACCTATATTGGTTTTGCTTTGTTGGGTTCTTGCAGGCATCATCAGCTTAGCAGGGGCTCTTTGTACCGCAGAAATGGCTGGTATGTTTCCAAATTCAGGTGGTGAATATTTTTATTTCCAAAAAGTATACAATCGTTTTTTTGCATACATCTATGGCTGGGCAAATTTTGTAGTATTAAAAACTGCCTCGATAGCTGCGCTTGCATATATTTTTGCTCAATCATTCAATAGTATCATTCCTCTTCCTGAATTTTCATTTAATCATAACTCTAATGGCGGAATATTGATTGATAATTTATCAGTTAAATTACTAGCCTCTTTTCTGTTGCTTTTACTAACTTATATTAATTACAAAGGAATTCAATACGCAGAGAAATTGAGCAGAATAATGACTGTCTTAATGTTATCTGCTGCTGCAGTTATTGTTTTTGCTGGCCTTTCTGCGCCGATGGGAAAAATTAGTAATTTAACTACCGCAAGTATTCATGCCAATCATAGTTGGTCTTATTGGCAAATCATCAAAGCTATTACTATTGCAAGTCTGGGTGCATTTTGGGGATATGAAGGATGGAATTGTGTAGGTTTGATAGGAGAGGAAATTAAAAATCCCAAACGAAATATTCCTTTGTCTTTGGGAATTGGAACCCTAATTATTATTCTAGTTTATGTTTTGCTTAATGTAGTTTATCTCTATGTATTACCCATCGATTCTATAATTGAAATGAGTCATCACCCTAATCAGATTGCTGCAGTAGAAGTAATGAAAGTTGTTTGGGGTAAGTGGGGCGAACTTTTTGTAGCTGTATTAATTCTTATTACCACTTTCAATGCAACCAATAGTACTATTCTAACATCTGCCCGGCTTTTTTATGCTATGGCAAGAGATAATAATTTTTACAAACCTGCTTCAATTATCCATCCTACTTATAAAACTCCTGCAGTTTCATTATGGCTTCAGGGAATTTGGTCGGTCTTACTAATCTGGTCTGGCACTTTTGATCAACTCACAGATATGCTTATTTTTTCTGCTTTTATTTTTTATGGCGCAACAGCCCTAGCAGTAATTTTAATGCGTAAGCGTTTACCAAATGAACCACGTTTTTATAAAGTATTTGCGTATCCTTTTACGCCTATTTTCTTTTTAATCTTTTGCACTTTATTAATTACCGTAACACTCCAGAATCAACCTAAAGAGGCATTATCTGGATTGGCATTAATTGCAACAGGAATTCCATTTTATTTTTTCTGGAAAAGAAATGAAATCCAATAAACACTATAAAGGCTTGCTTTCGTAATCTACTAATTCAGCACTCTTCTCAG
The DNA here is from genome assembly GCA_903927185.1 of uncultured Bacteroidota bacterium. Taxonomy (GTDB): domain Bacteria; phylum Bacteroidota; class Bacteroidia; order Chitinophagales; family Chitinophagaceae; genus Sediminibacterium. Next base: position 7,877 of record CAIYLW010000032.1, on the reverse strand, counting down.
GTATATGATCATAATTGCCTTCCAATGCATATAAACCAAATAAAATAAAACCAATTGCAATTGGATAAAAAACGGTGATAAACACACCCCATTGAATCATAGTATCATTACCTGGTTTTTTGGCAATTTCACTACTCGCAGTTTGTAATAGATAATGAATCGCAAGCGGTCCTAAGACAATCCATACTAAACCAAGATATTTTTTTAACGCATTCATGTTTTTATGTTTTATGCTATTAATAGAAGATTGTTCTATTGGTCAACTTCAGGATCAATTCTGTTACTTATGTAAACTGCACCAATTACCAAACATACCGTAGCAATTATGATTGGATACATCAACCCAACAATCTTGTTATCTACATAAATGGTAGTCAGTAATGTTGCGATAAAGGGCGTTAACCCTCCAAAAACACCATTCCCAATATGATAAGGTAATGACATAGATGTATATCTAATTTTAGTTGGGAATAATTCTACTAAGAATGCTGCAATTGGACCATACACTAAGGTTACATAAAGTATCAATATAAATACGATACCAACCATTTTCCAATAATCGCTACTGCTTAAGGTTTTTGAAATAGCTACTACAGGTTTCTTAGTTATTTTACCTGAAGTGGAATACGCTGTATCAGTTTTTGTATTTACCATACTCATCCCATCAGTAAAATAGGATTTCGTTACTATTTTACGAATGGAGTCCGTCGAATTTGGAATTACTTTAATGGTTGTTTCAATTTTCGTATTTGCAACTATTTCAGTTTTTTGTTTGGAATCTGCAATATTGTAGAGAGATGTAAATAAATAGTTATAAGAGATAATTGCTAAGAACATTCCAGAAAGCATAATCCATTTTCTTCCTATCTTATCACTTAAAGTAGCAAATACAACAAAGAAAGGCGTAGCAAATAAAATGCCCCAAATCAAGATGGTTCTTGACTGATCAAATTCAACCTTACAAACATTTTCAATAAAAGATTGGGCATAGAACTGACCAGTATACCATACAACGCCTTGTCCCATTGTTGCTCCGAACAACGCAAGTAATACCATTTTTAAATTTGCTTTATGTCCAAAACTTTCTTTCAAAGGATTTACTGAAGTTTTTCCTTCAGACTTCAACTTTGTATACATTGGCGATTCAGCCATTCGCAATCTGATATAGATAGATACCAAAACCAACAAACTAGAAATCCAGAAAGGAATTCTCCAACCCCAGTCATTAAATTTTGCAATTGATTTTGCTTGATCTGCATCAAGAAAATGACGAGTCATTAATATTACGCCGAGAGAAATGAATAATCCAAGTGTTGCAGTAGTTTGAATCCAAGAAGTAAAATATCCTCTTCTATTAACAGGTGCATGTTCTGCTACATAAGTTGCAGCCCCTCCATATTCACCACCAAGCGCCAATCCTTGAATTAATCGAAACACAAGAACTAGAATAGGTGCTATAAAACCAATGCTTTCGTAACTAGGTATACAGCCAATAGCAAAAGTAGAACCTCCCATCAAAACTAAGGTTAGAAGAAATGTATATTTACGACCTACTAAATCGCCCAATCTACCAAAAACCAAAGCTCCAAAAGGTCGTACTATAAAACCTGCAGCAAAGGTTGCTAGGGTTGAAAGTAAAGCTGCTGTTGGGTTTGTTTTAGGAAAAAACTGGTTTGCAATAACCACAGCAAGACTTCCGAATATATAGAAATCGTACCATTCAATTAAGGTACCCAAAGATGAGGCACCGATTACTTTCCAGATTCCTTTAGTTTTATCTTGATCACTCATGGGACAATTTTTGGCTTCGAAAATTAAGATATGATTTTATTATGAGTTCATAAGTATTCTAAAATTTGTTATCTGATATTTTTTAAAAATACTTTTTGATTTAATAATGCTAATGTTTATTCAATTGCTTGATTGAAAAATGCTATTGAAACATTAAAATAACAAATATCGCTTTGCTAATGCCGAAAAAAAAATTTTCTGCTGTACATTAGAGTTCTTAAATCGATTGCCATGCATTATCCTTATCAAATCACTAGCTTTGAACAATATAAGGCTGAATACAAACGAAGCATTGAAGATCCAGCTGAATTCTGGTCATCTGTTGCTGAAAATTTTATTTGGCGAAAAAAATGGCATACCACTCTCAATTGGAATTTTACAGAGCCGAAAATTGAATGGTTCAAAGGAGGTAAATTAAATATTACTGAAAATTGTCTGGATAGACATCTCGAAAAATCTGGTGACATGCCCGCATTAATTTGGGAACCCAACGATCCAGATGAACACCATCGAATTATTACTTATAAAAAACTACACGAGAAAGTTTGTCAATTTGCCCATGTACTCAATAATAATGGAGTTAAAAAAGGTGATCGCGTTTGTATTTATATGGGCATGATACCTGAGCTTGCCATTGCTGTATTAGCTTGTGCAAGAATCGGAGCCATTCATTCAGTAATTTTTGGAGGTTTTTCAGCCCAAAGTATTGCTGATCGTTTATATGATGCTCAAGCAGAATTTATTGTTACCTGCGATGGCGCATATCGAGGCGCAAAAGATATTCCATTAAAATCTGTGATTGATGATGCTCTTATCGGAAATAGAACCGTAAAAAAAGTAATTGTAGCCACTAGAACACGCACTCCAATATCAATGATTAAAGGACGTGATCTTTGGTGGGAAGATGAAATTAAAAAAGTAGAGACCCTTGGTTTACATGATTACCCAGCAGTAGAAATGGATGCTGAAGATCCACTTTTTATATTATATACTTCCGGCTCCACTGGAAAACCTAAAGGCGTTGTTCATACATGCGGTGGTTATATGGTATATACTAATTATACTTTTGTAAATGTATTCCAATATCAAACTGGTGATATCCATTTCTGTACTGCCGATATCGGTTGGATTACTGGCCATAGCTATATTATATATGGACCTCTTAGTGCTGGAGCAACATCATTGATTTTTGAAGGAGTCCCTACATACCCCGATGCAGGAAGATTCTGGGATATTGTAGATAAATTCAAAGTGAATATTCTTTATACCGCTCCTACCGCTATTCGTAGTTTAATGGGTTTTGGTTTAGGGCCCTTACAAGGAAAAAATCTTAGCTCTTTAAAAGTCTTAGGAACAGTAGGTGAACCAATTAATGAAGAAGCATGGCATTGGTATGATGAGAATGTTGGAAAAAAGAAATGCCCAATCGTAGATACTTGGTGGCAAACAGAAACTGGTGGAACATTAATTTCTAACCTAGCTGGTATAACCCCCGCAGTTCCAAGCTGGGCTACTCTTCCAATGCCAGGATTACAAATGGTTTTAGTAGATGAAAATGGAAAAGAAATTGTAGCTGAAGGAGATGAAACAATTTCTGGAAATCTATGCATCAAAGGTCCCTGGCCTGGTATTCTTCGTACAACTTACGGAGATCATGAAAGGTGCAGAACAAATTATTTCGCCACTTATCCTGGTATGTATTTTACTGGCGATGGTGCTTTAAAAGATAAGAATGGATTCTTTAGAATCACTGGACGCGTTGATGACGTGCTAAATGTAAGTGGACATAGAATTGGAACGGCAGAACTTGAAAATGCCATAAATATGCACTCTGGCGTAGTGGAAAGTGCGGTTGTGGGTTATCCGCATGATATAAAGGGACAAGGTATTTATGCTTATGTTATTTATCAAGGTTCTCACGGGCAGGATACTCATGGAACTGCAGATCTTGTTAGAAAAGATATTATTCAAACCATAACAAGAATTATTGGTGCTATTGCTAAACCTGATAAAATTCAATTTGTAACCGGATTGCCAAAAACCAGAAGCGGAAAAATAATGCGCAGAATCTTGCGCAAAATTGCTGAAGGCGATTTAGATAATGTTGGCGATATCTCCACACTTTTAGATCCAGGTGTGGTAGAAGAAATCAAAAACGGAAAGCTATAAATACTAAAGCAGACCTTTTTAAGCCGTCCCTCCGCATTGTTCGCAGAGGACGGCTTATTATTTAGGTTTACAAAACCCTTTCACTAATTTTAAGGACTGTATCAAAATAATAGCCATGCAAGTCCCTACCCCTCTGGAACAATACTTTGAAAAATTTCGCAATAATATAATTGGTCATCAACAAAATTTTATCTCCCCTTTAGGTGAAAAACAAATTATTTATGCCGACTGGACTGCTAGCGGTAGATGTTACCAGCCAATAGAAGAAACTATACAAAAAGAACTCATGCCTTTTTTGGCAAATACACATACTGAAACAACAGTTACTGGAACGCTGATGACAAAGGCCTATGAAGAAGCCAAATTAATTGTAAAAAAACATGTAGGTGCCGATAATAATGATGTGCTGATATTTTGTGGAAGTGGCATGACGGGTGCTGTGAATAAATTACAACGTATACTTGGATTAAAAATGCCTGAAAGAATTATGGACTATGTTAAGCAAGGCATGATTCCTAAAAGTGAAACCCTTAAAGAAAATGTTCGAAACATTCATCAGTTTTTTAACGACTACCTGCAAATAGATGATGTATTAAAGCCCATTGTTTTTGTTACCCATATGGAACATCATTCTAATCAAACAACATGGTTAGAAACAATCGCAACCGTTGAAATCATCAAATCTGATGATGATGGAAATGTAGATTTACTATATTTCAAAACCCTTCTTGAAAAGTATAAATACAAAAAAAATAAAATTGCTGCTATTACTGGTTGCTCAAATGTTACGGGAATTCAAACCCCTTACTACGAAATTGCAAAATTAATTCATGAATTTGATGGATTATGCTTTGTAGACTTTGCCTGTTCGGCTCCATATATTAATATTAATATGCATCCCGCTGAAAATGGTTCGCATCTGGATGCTATCTATTTTTCGCCTCATAAATTTTTAGGTGGCCCTGGCAGCTCTGGGGTTCTGATCTTCAATAAAAAAATATATAAAAATATTATACCTGATCAACCAGGCGGGGGAACAGTGGTTTATACGAACCCTTGGAAAGTACACGAGTATATTACCGACATTGAACACCGTGAAGATGGTGGCACCCCACCTTTTTTACAAGGGATTAAAGTAGCAATGAGCGTAAAATTGAAAGAAGCGATGGGAGTAGAAAATATTCAAAAAAGAGAAGAAGAACTACTTAAAATTATATTTGACCGTTTTGCAAAAATAGATACGATAGAAGTTTTAGAAGGAGAGAATAAAAAAAGACTCGGCGTAATTTCCTTCATTGTTAAAGGAGCACATTTTAACCTCATTGTAAAAATACTGAACGATCGATTCGGAATTCAAACCCGCGGCGGATGTGCTTGTGCGGGAACTTACGGGCATTTGCTTTTACACGTAAATGAAATCGAGTCATACGAACTCCTAGATATGATTCATTCAGGCGACTTATCCTGTAAGCCAGGATGGATTAGATTATCCATACATCCAACAATGACAAATTTAGAAATGGTAAAAATAATGGATGCAATAGAAGATACAGCTACCAACTTCCGAAAATACCAATTGGATTATTTATACGATACTGAAAGCAATGAATATAGTTTTAAAAATACAGTAAAAACAGAAGATGCTATTATTGAAAAATGGTTTAGTGGTTTTTAAAATTCATACTTTCGTAATCATACAAAATCTAAAGTCTTTATTGTGAAAAAAAGAGAAGATTATATAAACTGGGATGAATATTTTATGGGCGTAGCACTACTTTCTGCAAAAAGAAGTAAGGACCCTAATACACAAGTAGGAGCCTGTATTGTAAATGATAAGAACAGAATAGTAGGAGCAGGATATAATGGGCTTCCCGCTGGCTGTAGTGATGATTCCTTCCCTTGGGCAAAACAAGGCGAATTCTTAGAAACAAAATATGCATTTGTTTGTCACGCTGAATTAAATGCCATCCTAAATAATATTGGTATGGATTTGCATGGGTGTAGAATTTATACTGCGTTGTTTCCTTGTAATGAATGTACCAAATCCATTATTCAATCTGGTATTATTGAAGTGATCTATTTATCAGACAAATATGAAGGAACTGACTCGTCCAAAGCTTCAAGAATGATGTTAAATAGTGCTGGTGTAACTTTTCGTAGAGTAACCACAAACATTAAACATCTGGTTTTATCATTCAATGAATCAGATGTTTAAAATCCAAGTTTGGGATCTGCATCTTTATTTATAGATAAGCATTATTAATCCGGTTGCTATAATTAATATCACTGGGATCCAAAATACTGAGTTTCGTTTAAAATGATCTTTGTTTAAATGAACAAACAGATATACCGGCAAACAACAAATGCACATAACCATTGGCAGCCAAAGTAATTGGTATGCTTCAGCAATGCCTGGATTCCTATAGGCATTGATAAATAATCCGCTTATCCAATAAGCACAAATAATAACACTAATTACAAGCACCACCCAGAAATGATTGGGTTTAGGTTTTTTTACGGTTGGATGTTTGTGTGGATGCTTTTTGTTCATTGTATCTGATTTAGAAATTACAATCTGAAAGAATATATTCCTTCTAATTTACAACATAATCAGCAATACAATTTCAAAAAGAATCAGTCAAGATAAGTAGTTGCAAGGTTATTTAGGTAGCAAAAAAGCACTTATATCTACATTTTCGGTATAGATATAATTGGGGGTGTTAGCTGCAATACTGTTATTAGAAATAACAGCAATTGATTTTTTCTGAATATTAGGATAGTACAATGTTATTTCTAAATTAAAAACCTTGTTATACAAGTAATAGGAACTATCTAATAATGTTTTTTGAAACTTAAAAACCGTAGCTTCTGTTGTATGCAAAGTATCTATTAACCCTAACTTGTATCTTTTGTAGGAGACTCCTTGGCTAGTATTTAAGCTCACAATTACAGAGTCATTAATATAATTAGTGAGCGAAAAGCTACTGGTATCATCTAATGTTTTATAAGTAACAGAATCAAGTAAGGATTTCACTAAAAACAAAGTGCCTCCTTTATAGGTACCTGCAATGTCTGTAATTGCATAGGGCACTATTGGTTTAACTTTTACCACTGGAATCACAGGCGCCACTATCGGTTCATATGCTTTGATACATGACGACAAAAACAAAACGGTTAGTAAGATATAAATTGAATGCCTTTTTTTCATGCTAATCAGCTTCTTTCAAAAAGTAGATAAACTACTTTGGGGTAAAATCTGTACGCTAGTAACGTTTTTTTGCTCTTTTTATTGGGCAGAAGATTTAAATATATATTAAAACAACATTTTACTTTAGCGAAAGATTTCAAATTCGATTTCCAAAACCAATTAGTTCGATGGTTTCTCTGTCAATAAATTTAATCATTGGATTTTTAATTAATTGATCCTCAAGTGAATGGTATAATGCGTCAATCAATTTTTCAGTTGTTTCATTAATTTCTGTGAAGGATATTCTATTTTTAAAAATTCCATCTTGAAATACCTTTTTAAATTCACGAGAATTTGAACGGAATTCCCAAAAAGTAATATCCCCATTTAACAGGCCAACTACTAATGAGTCATTAATTTCAAATTGAATTAATGTATCCTTAAATTCCATGTTTAAAATTTTTATTAAAAATAAAGCGCTTACTGATTAAACAACTCAGTTAAAACACCGATTTTTTTCGTGAAAATCACCGAAGCTTATAAGCACTATGCTTTCTTGTGTAATTCATATTAATAAAATATTGGTAGTAATCTAATTAGATACTAAATTGTATTAATATTTAACCCACTTGTATGAATACCCAACAACTTCTATTTCAAAATGATCAGTGGATCATTAAAAACACCAGTGCAAATTTTATTGCTACAAAAGCACAACTAATAATTGTTT
>CAIYLW010000031.1 GCA_903927185.1 uncultured Bacteroidota bacterium | reverse complement strand
GGATTAAACTTGTTTCATCCAATCGTATCCAAATACAAAGCGGTCTATGAATATGAAAAGAATGCTAAAGAATTTTACTGTTGGCCTTAGCTTAACAGTATTCTTTGCTTTTACACAGAGCAAACAGAGCCCTGAGAACTATCGTGTTAAATTACCTTATAAAAAAGCAGGTCTAACAGAACGACAAGCTGCCGCTCACTTATTGAGTAGATTTAGTTTTGGAGCAAGACCAGGAGAAGTAGATGAAGTTTTACAAATAGGTCTTGAAAACTGGTTAGATGAACAGCTAGCTGCTTCATTACCGGATACTGCAGTAGACAGGCGTTTGCAAGGAATGGACGCTTTGCAATTAAGTAATGAAACCATTGCAAATACTTATCTAACACCCGCACAGGTAATAAGAGTTTCAGTAAAGAATAAACTTATTGCCAAGGATTCAACTTTAAAGGATGATAAGAAAGAATATCGTGATCAAATCAAGACTTTGATGATTCAACAGGGATTCAAACCCTTTCAAGATTTACAGACACAACTCATCAATCAAAAAATTATTCGTGCTGCTTATAGTAAAAATCAGTTGCAGGAAGTGATGACTGATTTTTGGTTTAATCATTTTAATGTGTCGCTCACAAAACCACAATGCCAGCAATATATTCTCACTTATGAACGAGATGCGATTCGCCCCAATGTTTTTGGAGATTTTAATACCATGTTAATTGCTACAGCTAAACACCCGGCCATGTTAGAATACTTGGATAACGCTTCTAGCGTAAGTAGTAATAATGACCTTGCAAAACGACCCGCAAGAATACAAGCTCAGAAAAAAATTGATGCACAGATTAACGCAAAGATGGCAGATACCAGTAAAGGTCTGGCTAATGGCTTTATTCAGCAGGCAATAAATGCTCGTAAGGTTCAGGGCTTGAACGAAAATTATGCACGCGAAGTAATGGAGTTGCATACCCTTGGTGTAGATGGTGGATATACCCAAAAAGATGTTACCGAAGTTGCTAGAGCATTAACTGGTTGGTCGATATCTCCCCTGATAAAAGAAGGGGTAGAGAAAAAAATAATTGATAAAATCGGATCTGAGAGAATGGTTAAGAATGGATTTGTAACGGAAGGTGATTTCTTTTATAGAGCCGATAAGCATGATGATAGTGCCAAAACAATTCTGGGTAAATCATTTCCGGCTAAAGGTGGATATGCAGAAGGAGTGAATGTGTTAGAAATGTTGAGTAGTATGCCCAATACCGCAAAATTTATTTGTAAAAAAATAGCTGTTCGATTTGTAAGTGATCAGCCATCGCAAGAATTATTGAATAAAATGTCGGATACTTATTTAAGGCATCATGGAAATATTAAAGAAGTTTTATTAACCATGGTAAGTAGTGTTGAGTTCTGGAAAGAAGATGCATTAAGAGAAAAAATTAAATCACCTTTTGAGTTAGCTATCAGTTCTATTAGAGCAACTAATGCCGATGTAAAAATGCCGATGCAAATTTTTAATTGGTGTAGTAGGATGGGTCAGCGTTTCTATTTCTATCAAGCCCCTACTGGATTTCCTGATCGTGCCGGATACTGGATCAATACAGGTTCTTTGCTAAATAGAATGAATTTTGGGTTGGCATTTGCTACTGGAAAAATACCAGGAATCAGTCTCGATTTATTAGCATTAAATCAACACCATGAGCCTGAAAGTGTAGAAGCTGCACTTCGTATATATAGTCAGTTATTGCTTCCTGAAAGAAATCAAGAAGCAAATATCAAGCGCTTAATATTACTTATTAATGATAATAAAGTAGGCGATAAAATTGTAGCAGCAGCTAACCGTACACAAATGCCAGCTCAAGAAGCCGAAATGGATATGATGAGTAATAAGGCAGAAGAAAAGCAAGAAAAAGCTATGTTAAGTAAAAAGAATAAAATAGTAAATACCCCAATACTAACTAGTAATAATACTACAGTGGCAAATGTTACTGGGGTAATTATTGGATCACCTGAATTTCAAAGAAAATAAAAATACTAATATGGTTAATCGTAGAGCTTTTATGAAATCTGGTGCACTTGCATTATTTGCTTCAGGTATTGGTGGCATGCCAAATTTTATTGCTGAAGCTGCGGGCTGTAATAAAATATGGACTCCCTATAAGAAAAATAAAGTACTAGTTTGTATTTTTCAAAGAGGTGCTATGGATGGTTTAATGGCAGTAAGTCCTTATGCAGATCCTGCTTTAAAAATTTTGCGCCCTGGTTTATTTATGAGTCCTTTAGAAAAAGAAGGGTCACTGTTTGATCTGGATGGAAAATTTGGCTTGCATCCTTCATTGTCTGCATTTCAACCATTTTTTAAAGAGAATCGTTTAGCTATTGTTCATGGGGTGGGAAGTCCGAATAATACAAGAAGTCATTTTGATGCACAAGATTACATGGAAGCCGGAACGCCTTTCAATAAAGGCACTTCCAGCGGTTGGTTAAATCGGGTAGCAGGATTAATGGGGCATGATGCAACTCCTTTTCGTTCTGTGAGTTTAACCAACTCATTGCCAAGAAGTATGTATGGAGATAATGAATCTTTAGCCATCAGTAACCTACAAGATTTTGCGATTCAAATGAAGAGCTCTCCTTCGGTTAATAATTTAACTGCCAAAAGTTTTGAAGAATTATATGATCAGACTTCTAGTGATTTATTAAATAAAACAGGGAAGGAAAGTTTTGATGCTATGAAAATGTTGAATGTAAACAACATTAAAAATTATCAACCAGCAAAGGATGTAGTTTATCCTTCATCGCCTTTAGGAAATTCACTGAAACAAATTGCAATCCTGATAAAAATGGATGTTGGCCTTGAAATTGGATTTGCAGAAAGTGGAGGTTGGGACACGCATGTAAATCAGGGAACTACTAATGGTGCTTTAGCGCGTAACCTGAAAGATTTTAGTGATAGTATTGCGGCATTTTGGAAAGACCTGGCTGCTTATCAGGATGATGTTACAGTTATGACCATGACAGAATTTGGCAGGACAGCTCATCAGAATGGAACAGGAGGAACTGATCATGGAAGGGCAAGTTGTTTATTTGTTTTAGGCAATGATGTAAAGGGGGGGGCCGTATATCAAAATATAAAGTCTTTATCAAAAGAAGATTTGGAAGATGGGAGAGACCTTCCAGTTACCACTGATTTCAGATCTGTATTCAGTGGTGTAGCAAATCGCCATTTAAAAATCAGCAACAATAAAATATTATTCCCCGAATGGAGTGGTAATTCACTTAGCCTATTAAATACTTAAGCATATTTACTACTATCGCTATCTTATATTTGCAATTCAAATAAAGAGTAGCATGATCTATTTGTTCTCGATTGATAATTTAGTGAGTTTGTTTGTACTCGTGGTTCTCGAAATTATTTTGGGAATTGATAATGTTATTTTCGTATCAATTATCATTAATCGTTTACCAGAGACAGACCATAAAAGAGCCAGATTCACTTGGATGGGAATGGGAATCATTGTTCGTAGTATTTTATTATTTGGACTAACCTGGCTGATAGCTCAAAAAGGTAAGCCTGTATTTACTTTATTAGGAAAAGGGTTTGATTTATCAAGTCTTGTCATGTTAGCCGGAGGCTTATTTCTTATATTCAAAACAGTAAAAGAAATTCATGTAAAATTAGAAGGAGAAGCAGATCTTGAAAATGGAATAGTAACTGAGCCATTAAAATTCGGGAACGCCGTTTTACAAATTTTACTAATCGATATGGTTTTTAGTTTTGATAGTATTATAACTGCAGGAGGAACTGCTAAACATGTTGAGGTAATGATTGCTGCTGTTGTAATTGCCATGCTGCTAATGTTCTTATTTAGTCCAGCTATTTCTGCGTATATCCACAAGCACCCTACCATAAAAATGCTAGCATTGTCATTCTTGGTAATGATTGGTTTTGTTTTAATTGTAGAAGGATGGGATAGTAATAGTGCACACGATTTGCAATTAAAGAACTATGTATATTTTGCCATGGCCTTTTCATTTGTAGTGGAAATGATGAATATGCGAGAACGGAAGAAAAGAAAACCAGTGCAATTACGTGAGCCAATATTGAAAGAAAACTTATCAAAGCATTAACCTAAAGAGGAATTTGCAAATTGTACATTTGTCTTAAACCCATTTTATGAGCATAGTTGTAGAAGGCTTACTGAAAAATTATGGCGCTCAAAAAGCGGTGAATGATATTTCATTTAGTATCAACAAAGGAGAAATTGTAGGCTTTTTAGGTCCCAATGGTGCTGGTAAAAGTACAACAATGAAAATGATCACAGGGTATATAGCATCTGATGCAGGTAGGGCACAGGTTTGTGGAATTGATGTTTCTGTTGATCCCATCAATGTGAAGAAAAAAATCGGCTATTTACCAGAAGCAAATCCGCTCTATTTAGATATGTATGTTCGGGAATATCTCGATTTTATTGCAGGGGTTCATAAGATTGTTGATAAGAAAAAAGCCATCGAGGATGCGATTGTTTTAACAGGATTAACCGTTGAAGCGAAAAAGAAAATCAGTCAATTGTCTAAGGGATATAAGCAGCGAGTTGGTTTGGCTGCTGCACTGATACATGATCCAGAAGTGTTGATATTAGATGAGCCTACTAGTGGATTAGACCCGAATCAGATTATTGAGATCAGAAACGTAATCAAGGCTCAAGGCAAAAATAAAACGGTTTTATTTTCTTCTCATATTTTACAAGAAGTGGAAGCTATTTGTGATCGGGTAATCATTATCAACAAAGGGAAGATAGTAGCAGATGACCAATTGAAAAATTTACAAAATAGTAAATCTGATCAATTTCAAGTGCGTGTTAGTTTTCAGGAAAATGTAAATGTTGAATTGATAGAATATCTTTCGGCAGTTGTTTCTGTGAATATTTTTTCTGCTACTGATTTTCTGATAGCGACAAATGATCCAGATAAAGTGCGCAAACAATTGTTGGAATTAACGATTGCAAATGATTTAAATATCATTTCTCTTCAAACTGAAAGTAATAGCTTAGAAAATATTTTTAGAGAGCTAACTAAATAGACGATTTGTTATGGAACCATTAGAAGTAATTAGTATCACTAGAATCACTGATTCAGAGGATCAAAATTGGTGTGCTGAATTAATGGCTCATTCTGAACCATGGCTTAGCTTAAAAAGAACTTATGAAGATGGACAAGCTTTAATGCGTGTAACTGAGGGTGGAATGGAAGCCTATATGGCTAGATTAGGAAAAGAACGTTTAGGATTTGTAGTGATAAAAATGGCAGGTGCATTTGTGGGATATATACAAATTGTAGCGGTAGCTGAATCTTCAAGGGGAATGGGAATCGGCAATAAAATGTTGGATTTTGTAGAAAAAAGAATATTCGAAGTGAGTCCCAATGCCTTTATTTGTGTTTCTGATTTCAATGAAAAGGCAAGAAAATTATATGAAAACAGAGGCTACCAGTTGTTAGGAAAACTCGAAAACTATCTCGAAAAGGGCTTCACAGAGTTATTATTACGTAAAACTATTGGTTCAATCAATGATTTCAAGGCAAAAAAGCTGACTAATGCTTAAATTGCAAACTGAATTTAATCTATCATATAAAATAATCAAGTAATCATGAGTTACATTGTAGAAGTGCATGCCCGTCAAATTTTAGATAGTCGTGGTAATCCAACAGTAGAAGTAGAGGTTTTAACCGATGATGGTGCGCAGGGTCGTGCATCTGTTCCAAGTGGTGCGAGTACCGGAATCCATGAAGCAGTTGAGTTAAGAGATGAAGATAAAGCTGTTTATGGTGGTAAAGGAGTTTTAAAAGCGGTAGCAAATGTGAATGATATTATTGCTGAGCAATTAATAGGATATGATGTTTCTCAACAAGCTGCTATTGATCAAGTAATGATCGATTTAGATGGTACCCCTAACAAAGGAAAATTAGGTGCTAATGCAATTCTGGCGGTTAGTATGGCTGTAGCAAAAGCTGCTGCTGAGGAAGCTGGTTTACCTCTTTATAGATATATTGGTGGAACTAATGCCAAAACATTACCTATTCCAATGATGAATATCTTGAATGGTGGTGCTCATGCTGATAACAAAATCGATTTTCAAGAATTTATGGTTATGCCAATAGGTGCTCCATCTTTCAGTGAAGGATTACGTTGGGGTGTTGAAATTTTCCACGTATTGAAAAGCGTATTGAAGAAAAAAGGATATAGCACCAATGTGGGTGATGAAGGTGGATTTGCTCCAAATATTCAAAGTAATGAAGAAGCAATTGAAACTGTATTAGAAGCTATTACTCAAGCAGGTTATAAAACAGGATCTGAGATTGTTATTGCAATGGATGCAGCTAACTCAGAACTTTGGAATGGCAAATTAAATAAATATGTTTTCCATAAGAGTTCTGGTAAAGAAATGAGCAGCGATGAATTAGTAAAATTCTGGGAAAGCTGGGTTAATCAGTATCCTATTGCCTCTATCGAAGATGGAATGGCAGAAGACGATTGGAATGGCTGGAAGGCTTTGACAGAAGCAGTTGGAAGCAAGTGCCAATTAGTAGGGGATGATTTATTCGTGACTAACGTTTTACGTTTACAGGAAGGCATCGACAAAAAAATCGCAAACGGTTTGTTAGTGAAAGTTAACCAGATTGGTTCTATCACTGAAACTATCAATGCTGTTTCTTTGGCACAGCAAAATGGTTACAATACCATCATGAGTCATAGAAGTGGTGAAACAGAAGATACCACTATTGCTGATTTAGCAGTAGCGTTGAACTGCGGACAGATTAAAACTGGTTCTGCATCACGTACTGACAGGATTGCAAAATACAATCAGTTGATTCGTATTGAAGAAGAATTAGGAAATACTGGAATCTATCCTAATGGGAAGATCAAGTTTGGTACAAAATAAACAGTTGTTTATAAGTTGACAACCCGGTTAGTTTGAGATTGTATTAATTTTAAATACCGGGTTGTTTACCTTTTTATATGATACAGAAAATAATAAAAATACTAACAAGTAAATATGCGATAGCTGGTGCATTTTTTTTGGTATGGATGTTATTTATTGATCAACGCGATTTTTTTCAACAGCGAGAAAGAAAAGCAGAGTTAGAAAAATTAGAGATGAAGAAGCGTTATTATCAAACTGAAATTGATAAAGCGCGTAAGACATTAACCGACTTGCAGACAAACCCTGCTGCACTTGAAAAGTTCGCACGTGAGCGTTACTTAATGAAGAAAGACGGAGAGGATATTTTCACAATGGAAGATTCCACCGTAATAACAAAATAATATTACCCCTTTTACGTTCGAACATTTTTTTAATATTTCCTAAAGGAAATCGATTCTGTCGGCAATATTCAAGAACTATCGCCGTTTTAAAAGAACCGTATCCTCTTAGAGTAATGTCATATTATGAAAAAAATCAAAGAGGAGGATTTGATGAGTTATTTATATAACGAAGCTTCGCCAGCAGTGGCTGCAGCAATAGAAAAAGCAATGGTGAAAGATCCATCAATCAAAGAACAGCTTGAATTATTACAGTTTAGCATGAAACATTTGGAGCGATTGAAATTAGAATCACCGAGCCAAGAGTCTGTGCAAGCTATTTTAAAATATGCTGCTTCTCATAAGAAGCCTGATTAATTCATAATCAGTTTTCAACTCAAAATTTAATGGAACACGGTTGACGCGGATAGAACTGATTTATGGGGATACTAATCTGTGAATATCCGTTTTATCAGTGTAATCTGTGTGCTATCTTTAGATTCTCAAAATGACTAAGAAAGAAAGATATCAACAAGCTATTACTTACTTCGAAGAGCAAATTCCAATTGCTGAAACAGAGTTGGTATATGATAATCCTTTTCAATTATTGGTAGCTGTAATTTTATCTGCTCAATGCACAGATAAAAGAGTGAATCTTACTACTCCAAATATTTTTCGAAAATATCCAACACCAGATAAAATGGCGTTAGCCACATTTGATGATTTATTTCCAATTATCAAAAGTATTTCCTATCCCAATAATAAAACCAAGCATTTAATTGGCATGGCCATTATGCTCATGACAGATTTCAAAGGTGAGGTACCTATGACAGTATTGGAATTAGTGAAATTACCAGGGGTAGGAAGAAAAACTGCAAATGTAATAACCAGTGTAATTGATAAGCAACCCAATATGGCGGTTGATACACATGTGTTTCGGGTATCTGCCAGATTGGGGTTAACTACAAATGCTAAAACAGTATTAGAAGCAGAGAAGCAACTCATTAAATATATCCCAGAAGAATTAGTGCACCGTGCACACCATTGGCTCATCTTGCATGGCAGATACACTTGCTTAGCACGCTCGCCAAAATGTGAGGAGTGCGGACTTACATCTATGTGTAAATATTTTAAGAAAGAAAAAGGTTAGATGAGGATGTTTTTATAGCACACTGATGAAACGGATAGTAGCAGATTAGTATCCGTGTAAATCTGTTTTATCTGTCTTATCCGTGTGCTATTTATTTCTTTTTTGCTACTAATTGATAAGAATGATCAATCATCTCTTGTAACTTCTTATTTGAAATAGACCCATCAATGATTACTGTATTCCAGTGCTTCTTATTCATATGCCAACCAGGAATTACAGATGCGTATTGTTCCCTTAATTCAAGTGCCAGATCCGGATCGCACTTTACATTGAACTGAAGTGGAATACTATCAAAACCGGTAAGCAAAAACATTTTGCCATTGATTTTATAAACCAAAGTATCTGGTCCAAAAGGGAATGTTTCTTCAACATCGGGTTTGCTCAATGTGTATTCACGTAATTGTTCAAGGTCCATATTTAAATATTATTCAATGATGATATCTAAATGAGTTAATAATCCTTCGAGTCCATCTTTGCTAAATCGGGCTTTCTTAATTTTATTAGTTGCTGGATTAATTATAAAATTGAAGGAAGTTCTAAAATCTGCTTTCTCCATATTTGTTGCATCAAATACTGCACCTGCAAGATTACATTGATCAAATGTGGATTGAATTAATTCAGCCATTGAAAAATCGGTTTCTTGTAAATCGCAATTACTAAATTTTACCTGACGCATTTTTCGTTTATAAAAACTCGCCAAGTGTAAATTGCATTCATTAAATTTTACAGCGAATAAAAAATCATTACAATCGTCGAAACGTAAACCTAATAATTTACAATCTTTGAATTGCACATCTCTGATAGCAGTATTGCAAAGTTTCGCATTGCTTAGATTACAACTGGTAAAGATGCAATCGGTAAACTGGCAATTTGAAAGATCCGTATTACTTAAGTTGCAATATTTAAATTCGCATCCTTCATACTCAGCTGTTGGAAATGATTTAGAAGAAAAATCTAACTTTTCAAAAATCTGTTCTTCAAAAATAGGATACGACATTATTTAGTGTTTAAATTAAATAATTGGAACCCAACATTTATCGTATAATTCAAGGTCTACTTTTTATTTATTTAAGTAGATTGTTTTTCCTGTTTTAGCACTCCGAACTGCAGCATCTAATATTTCCATTACTATCATATTATTCTCCAAAGAGGAAAGGTCATATGGAGCAGGGGTTATCTGTTTTTTTACAATAGCAGCTAAAAAGGCAAATGGATCATTTCTTGGTGAATCGAGGTCTTTTAGTTTACTGATTTCTTCTGTAAAACCATCATAACCTACAGCCATACGCGTGCGAAGTTGGTATTTATTGTCTGCAAAGATTGCACCTGTAAGTCCGTACAATTCTAAATCTTTTCTGCCAATTGGCCAATCCCAAGAACCTTGAATAATACTATTTGAATGATCGTATTTTAAAATGATCACAGATTCATCATCAACTTTAGGATTATTTTCTGTTTGCAATTGTTGGGTAATAGCTGTTACAGAGTTAGGTTTTTTCCCATCCATTAACCAAGTACTTAGATTTGTGCCATAACATCCAAAATCAATAATGGCACCGCCACCGTTTTGAATCGGATCTGTAAGCCAATTAAAAAAATCTGCAGAAGTGCCAATTTTTTTTGGTCCCCGATGTCCATCGTGAACTACAATTTTTCTCGCATCGCCTATTACCCCTTTTTTTAATAACTCATGCGTTTGTTGGTTACTAGGATACCAAGTAGTTTCGTAATTGGTTAGCAATTGAATGTGGAATTTTTTTGCAAGTTCTTCCATTTTTTTTGCATGTTCCAAATTAACAGCCAATGGTTTCTCTACCATTACATGAATGCCTTTTGGGGCACAAAACTCAACTACGCCTAAATGCTCGAATATAGAACCAAACGCACAAACTGCTTCTGGTTTGCATGCTGCAACCATTTCGGCCATATTATTATACACCAAACTCATTGAGAATCCGTGTTTCTTAGAATAACGTAAAGCCAGATCCCGATTAGTTTCTACGATACCCACAATTTGTATATCACCTTGATCAGCTCTTCCAAGTATGCCATTAACATGGTCATGTGTTAAACCTACAATACCCACACGTAAAGGTTTCTGTTGTGCAAATACTTGAATTGCAAATAGAAATAAAATACTAAAAATACTTAGTCTGAATAATTTCCAGTTCATTTTAAATTTTTTACTTAATAAATAGCTAAAACGATTAGTGTTTTTCTAATAAATAATGTTTTTTCAAAACGTCTTCACCATATTCATTTCCTTTTTCTCTCCAAATTGTATGAATATGATTAGCAGCGTTTCTAGGCCCACCATTATTGTCAAATTCAATTAAAAAGGTGGGGCCGTTTATTATAAAATAGTGTGCAATTTTTTCTTCTTGTCCACCAATCCATCCAAAATAAATATTATCAATTCCTGCTTTTAATATCTTGTTAAATTCAATTGTAGCTTTCTCAAATTCGAAGTTAAATACATATTCTCTAATAATCCCCTCCAAAGTTGTTTTTTGTTTTTCATTTAGATCAACGCCTTTTATTCCCCAATTATCTATTAAGCGTTTACCACTTTCTGCCGAAGTGATTATGTCGCCAGGGGCTTCTCCACTCATGATGGCTTTCTTTTTTTGTATTTCAGTAAATGATTGAATTAGTTTTAATCCTAAATCTTCTTCCTGCCCTAATACACGAAGGCCAGCATATTCATTATATAGAAATTCAGCAGGATCTGTGCCAATGAAAAAAGGTGTCACAGAAATTTTGTCACCTACAAAAGTGAAATTAATAGATAGATGATGACCTTCTAATTTATAACCCCAATTACCATCACTAGGCACTCCGAAAAATGCAAAATAATAATTTTTAGGAGACCATAATAAATCAACTAAAAATTTATGAGTCTCTTCATTAATCTCCTTGCGGTAATACATACTATCATAAAATCGATTAATCAGTTCATCTAGGTGCATGATACTTGTGGCTTTTAAATAACCTTGCGAACTGAGGGATGCGGATAAAATTCTATGAACTAATCTGCGTTGATCTTCAGTCATATTTCCAATACTAGTTCCTACCCGAGGCCTTAATCCAACCGGAAGGTTATTCCATTTTAAACGATTAGTATCGCTGAATTCAAATGCACTAGAGCGTTTCTGAACTTTATCGAAGGAAGTATTTAGTTGAACTGAATATTGTTTTATCTCTTTAATATAGTCATCCTGTGCTAAAATAATTGAAGAGAAGCCACAAGATGCTATAATTAATAATAGGCTTGATTTGAATATTTTCATATTGAAATGTTTGTGTATTACAAATAAATTCATTTTTTTAAATAACTATCTCTCTAGTTAAGCACAGAAATGATTTAAAGTAATTATATATAGCTCTAAAGGCTTGTTTTTTTAGTCAATAAATTATTATTGGAATCACAAATTTAATATTATTTTATAATTGGTAAATCTAGATAACTTGCTAATACATTGTTGCAATGAATAGTTTGTGTGGCTTTTATAAAATCATTTTCATTTGCCTCGAAAATATTTGGAACAAATTTTTGAGGATTTCTATCAATTAAAGGGAACCAAGTACTTTGTATTTGCACCATTATTTTATGTCCCTTTAAAAAACTATGATTGATTGTATGTAAATCAATTACAAACTCTTCAGCTTTACCTGGAACTAAAGGAGATGGGGTTTCAAAACTCTTTCTGAATCGACCTCGCAATACATCCATAGTTATCGGTAATTGGTATCCGCTCATTGATAAATCAGATTTATTAAAATTGGGATATACATCAATAAGCTTTACAATAAAATCAGCATCTGACCCTGTACTGCTTGCGTAAATATGAGCAGTTATTTTTCCTGTAACGGTTAAATCTTCTGTAAGACTATCCATTGTAAAACTAGCTACATCAGGTCTAGTGCTAACAAATCTTTGATCTTCTGTTTGCCAAGGATACCATCTACTTCCTTCGCCATAAGTTGCCTCAATTGGAAGAGCCCTATACGGAACAGGATGTGCTGGGTCACTAATATACTGAACATTGGTTTCTGGTTTATTAGGTTTAATAAAGCTTGCACTATTGTTAGGTTGGCAATATAATTTTTGAATACTTGCTTCTTTCGGTGGCCAGGTGGTATAACTTTTCCAAACATTAGTACCTGTTTGAAAACAATTTGCTTCTTCAAATTTTCCATCTCCTTTACCCTTTAGCCAATAATCAAACCATTTCTTTTCATACGCATGAAACCATTCTGCAGTTTTACTTCCAAAACTGATTTTGCCTAAACTATCAGCACTCGAACCTTCCCAGCCTCCGTGGTTCCATGGGCCTAACACAATAAAGTTTTTATTGGACTTGTCTTGTGCTTCCATGTGAGCATATTGTACTTGAGGTCCATTTAAATCTTCTTGATCAAAATAACCACCCACATGCATCATTGGAATTTCTGCTTTGTGAATGGATTTTAAGGTTGAAGCTTTTTGCCAGAACCAATCATAGTTAGGGTGTTTGGTAAAATCATTCCAAGAAGGGAGTCGATTGTGATAATATTTTTCATTCACATTGTTTAATGAGCCTAATTGTAAATACCAATCATAAAGATCGTATTTAGGGAAGGGGAAATCACTATTAGCAGCTGCATCATTTTCTACAAGATAACTGTATTCAAATCCATAACTTAAGCGGAATGCACCATTATGATGAAAGTCGTCGCCCAAAAACATATCCGCTGGAGAAGCTTGTGGCGAACTTGCTTTGAGCGCAGGATGTGGATCTACAGAAGCATCTAATGCCAAATAACCTGGATAAGAAACTCCATTAATACCTGCCTTTCCACTATTATTTGGAATATTTTTTAGAAGCCAGTCAATCGCATCATAAGCGTCTGTGCTTTCGTCAGTTTTTGTTTTATCGGTTAAGTGATAAAGGGGGCGAGTCATTTCGAATGTTCCCTGACTTTTAAATTTTCCTCGCATGTCTTGGAACACAAAAATATAACCCTCTTTGGCCATAGCCTTTAGAGAGCCCATAATTTGAAGTGGAATGATACTATCTCCATTTGGTGATGGTATATCAGCCCCATAGGGAGTTCTTTGTATTAAAAATGGACTTGCTTGCTTTGCGGAATTTGGAGTCAGTACCATTGTAAATAACTTAATGCCATCACGCATGGGGATCATGTAAGTGTGTTTGGTATAAGCACTAATAGAATCCTGCGCATAAAAAGCATTGGTAATTTGTATTGCCAGTATCAACAATACAAGGGGTTTGAAAACTTTCATGGGTGATCGATTAATATTTATCAAATAAAAACTTATCTAACAATATACAACAGTTAAGAGTAGGTTTCTATACAAAATTGATAGCTGGGAATTTGAAATCTTTATTTCCCTATCCAGGATTGTAATATTTCTGATTGTTCTTTTGAAGCTAATATCACCTATAGGGTCACTAGCTGTTTTTTAAAACATCTACTTCTTTTAAAATATTCAAATAGGTGATCTTTTTTTGCAATGAATCTCTTCTATATTTTATTTGATTCTTTTAATATTCGAAAAGGGACTTTTAATAAGATACCAAGCATTTTGTTTTTTAGGGTCATCAAATTCTTCCAAACCATATTTAATTTCATTAACTGGAAGTATTTTGTAGGTTTCAAAGAGTTTATCCCAGAATACAAAAATGTTGCCATAATTTGAATCTGTGTATTCCTGTTTTTGATGATGATGAACTTTATGCAAATTTGGAGACATAATTATCTTTCCTAAAATTTTATCAGTCCAATCAGGAAAAACAAACTTGCTATGTTGTGCAAATAATATTGGAAGGTATATCGCAAAGAAGAATAAAATAATATTGGCGTCAAGTCCAAATATAGCTGCAGCTGTAATTGAAGAAGCTCCGTCCAATAAGGCATCAAAAGGATGAAACCTAAAAGAGGTGTCGGCTGCCATTTGTATATCACTATGATGTACACGATGAAATCGCCAAAATAAAGATGAAATATGATAAAGCCTGTGCGACCAATAATATGTAAAATCAATACATAATAATCCTACTAATACTTTAAAAGTGTATGTGATTGGTATTTGATTAAATAAACCGATATGATAATCGGTGATCCATTTAAAACAAGTGAGTATTATAAAAGCGAATCCAAAATTTACTACAGTATAACTAATCTGTAAAAGCAAATTATGCACTAAATGAAATGCACTTTGTTTGAAATTAATTTTGCTATTGATGAGTTGCTCTAAAGTAAAGAAAATAGCCAATAGGGATAACACTAAAAGGTTTTGGTCGAAGTTGATAATTTTTTGAAAATAATCTTCCATGATTAGTTTTGATTAAATACAATATTTAAAGTTTATTTCAATGTTATTACTTTGGCTATTTTCTAATTGCGGCAATTATTTTTTAGTAACTGGCAAAGGAATATTTGAACTAAACATATCAGTTTTAATTTTCCATTCACCTTCTTCTTTTTTCCAGATGGCAATATATTTTCCCTTATCTAGCGTATTCCCTTTTGAATCCCCCATTTTATAATTGCCTACTTCAATTAAGTTTTCGTTATTGCCGTTAAATTCTACAATGGAGTCTTGATAAGATTTAATTCCAAATTTCAAAACTTGTGAAATAAATGATGAGATTGCTGCTGTTCCTTTAATAGGTTCGCTATTTGGAGGAAGAATAGTGGCATCTGTTGTAAAATGATGAAGCATAGCAGCACTATCAGGTGCAGCTATTGCTTTGGCCCATTCATCATCTTTTTGATCTACCATTTTTTTTGCAGCTGCTAAATCAAATACTGAGGTACTGTCTTTTGATGGTTCAACTTTTTGGGTTCCATTATTGGAACAAGCAGTAAACAAACATAAAAAGCATAAACTAGTAGTAGAAAAAGTTAAGTACTGTTTCATAGTATATAATTGGTTGGTTAAAAAGCAAGTATGAATTCTCTAAAATCGGGAGGGTATCGTAAAATCAATAAAAACTGAAGCTACATGAGTACCAATTTAGCTTCAGTTTTATTTACTGTAAAGTATAGAACTTTATTGTAATGTTAAAGTGTTTTATAACTTTTAATTATTTATTAAGCCTTAATCTTTATTATTTTGAACGTCTTTGGTAACCTATCAAAGTAAAAATACAAGTAGCAAGCAAGAAGCTGTAAATGGTAGAGCTATTAATCATTTTGCCTCTAATATCTTGTTCAATATGATTACTTCTGAGCACTAGATTTACTGCATAATTTAGAACCACACCAAATAAGAAAAAGGCTATTGCAACTAAATACCAGTTGTTATTGAGGCGCGAAAAGAAAACAAAAAAAATGCCTAGTGTTACTAAAAGGCTTAAAGCTAGGGGTAATGCCAAAGGAGCAAACCATTCTCCATCTCCTGTTAAATTTGCCACCATATATAAAAAAGGGACAAGTGTAAAACTCAATCCAATATAGGAGCCCACTAATTTGTATTTAGGTAATCCAATAGCAGGGGCCAAGGTAGCCCAAACCATAAAAAGCGCACCAATAGGGTATAGTGACCAATTCAATGTTTGACTGATTGAATAATTTATGATGCATAAAATGACCATGATGGCCAGTATAATGGAACTAAATATAACAAGACCAAGAGCAGTACTTTGCTGAGACTTTATATGGGTAGAATTA
The DNA here is from genome assembly GCA_903927185.1 of uncultured Bacteroidota bacterium. GTDB lineage: Bacteria > Bacteroidota > Bacteroidia > Chitinophagales > Chitinophagaceae > Sediminibacterium. The sequence goes on along the minus strand of CAIYLW010000031.1, from coordinate 13,322 downwards.
GTCATGATTTGTGATTTGATTCTAGAAAGTACGAATCAAAATCCTAAAAAATTAATATAAATGTTTTTTTTATTATTTATTAGGATAGAAGGGAGTTGGCTTATTTGAAAGGTGGCCTGATTACTTTTGTGACCGTCCGGGATAATAAATTGTTCCGAGGATATATAGTAATACAAAAACTGTTGATCCTTTTAAAGGAATCAACAGGTAAATATTTTTAAATTTCAAGGATAATTTGTTCAAGACAGAAATTATTTTTTCAATTTATTTTCTTCATCCGCCAAGTGTTGCAGAAAATAGCAATACACTTTTTGTCCTTTACGAAAGCTTGATAATCTAAAATATTCATTTGAGGCGTGCCATTTTTCATCGGGCATTTCAAATCCTAAAGAATAAGCATACACACCTAAGGTTTCCTTGAATGATAGCATTGCACCACCACTTCCACCTGTGGCCATTTGCAAAGGTTGATTGCCATATATTTCTGTTAAGGCATCTGAAACATATTGATATCCCCTGGTATCTGTTGGATACTGCATTGGGGCTGCATATCCCGATTTGTATTTAAATGATACGGTGGCACCTACCGGACAATTCTTATTGATATGCTTCACAATTAAATCAACTATCTCCTGCCCATTTTGATTGTTTACTAAACGACAAGTGATTCTTGCCATAGCATGACTTGGAATAATATTAGAATGTCCTTCTGCTGCAGTATAACCGCCTTGTACTCCAATGATTTCTAAAGTTGGACGATACCAGATTCTTTCAAGTGCTGTATAAGATGTATCACCTACTTCTGCAGTGGTCCCTAACATTTTCATATCAGTTGCAGGATCATAGTGAATCCGTTTTGCCATTTCTTTTTGCGCTGTAGTAATGGGTAATACTTTGTTATAAAAACCCGCTACAGCTACATTGCCCACTTTATCATAAAGCGAGCTAATGATTTGCGACATCGCCAAAACTGCATTCGGAGTTTTACCTCCAAATTGTCCGGAATGGGCGTCGGTATTTGCTGTCTTTACACTAAACTCTAATTGTGCCGCCCCTCTTAAGCTCAAAGTAATTGCAGGAACGGTTTCACTTTCTTGAATATCATCGCCAGTAACTGCAAAATCAGTTTTTAAAAGTGCTTTATTGTTTTCAAGAAATTTTTTAAAATTAGGACTACCAATTTCTTCTTCTCCTTCAAACAAAAACTTCACATTCACCGGTAGTTTCCCATCAGTTTTTAACATGGCTTCAATGGCACATATTGAAGTAATCACACCACTCTTATCATCACTTGCACCTCGACCATAAATTTTTCCGTCTTTAATAATTGGAGAGAAAGGAGGATTATCCCATTCTGATTCTTTTACTGGTTGCACATCGTAGTGACCATATATTAAAACAGTTGGTTTGCCTGGCGCTTTATCCCAGCTAGCAAACACAACCGGGTTCCCATCTGTTGCTAATTGTTTTGCATTGCTAATACCAATGCTATTTAATTTATTTACAATCCAAGCTGCAGTATTAATTACATCAGGTTTGTTTGATGGAATAGAAGAGATACTTGGAATAGAAACTAATGCCAAGAACTCCTTCAAATGCTTGTCATTATTTTCATCAATATATTTTTCGTAAGATTTAATTGAAGTCTTAGCCGATTCCTTACTTACTTTTATTGCATTAATATTTTGTGCTTTTATATTGAAAAATGCACAAAACAATAAACCGATTAAAAGGGAACCAGTAATTATTTTCAGATATTTCATTTGAATTATTTATCTCTATCGATGATTAATTTATAAACTAAGATACACACAGGTGTTGCAATTCCGGCGAATGTAAATCCGATAGCGCGATTGTATAACTTAAATTTTCGTGAAGCAATTTGGCTGGTAATAATGGCTTGTTTGGCTAAGTCGCGCTCATAATTTTCATTCTCAGTAATAAAGCCATAGATGGAAGAGATCTTATCGAGTAAATCAATATCAGTCATGTGAGCAACAGTTGCAAAATATAAGAGATTGTCGTTCTTGGTTAAATTAATTTCATGTGATTTGTTTTTCACCTTGGCAATTAATGCGGAAAAGCCAATAAATATAGCAATGCCTGAAAAGAAAATTGCAAAACAGGCATAATAACAAATGTAACTATTCGAAGTAAAATAGCATAGGAAGGCCATCCCAATTATTGCCACTACATTAAAAGCGATTAATGTAGTATTTTTTGCTTCGCCAAATTGAACCATGTCGAAAGCATGTTGGTATAACTTCTCTAGTAAATTTGATTTTGTCATATATCATATGTGGGTAAAGAATGGAGGATTATACAATATACTGAAGTTTCCAATAAATAATAGGTGTTTAATTTTGTTTTAATAATTGGGTCATCAGCTATTTTGAACAATCATAAAATAGATTGGCATACCAATGGTGATGTTGACTGGAAAAGTTATTGCGAGTGCCATGGGTAAGAAGAGACCTGGATTAGCTTTTGGTACGGATATTTTCATGGCAGCAGGAACTGCAATATAGGATGCGCTTGCGGCTAAAATGGCGAACATAAAACGATTGGAAATATCATGTGTGATAAATCTGCTTATTAGGGCGAATAGGCAACCATTGATAAGTGGAATGGCTAATGCAAACAGGAGTGGAAACCAACCAGCCAAAAAAAATGTTTTTAATTTTTTGCCACTGATAATGCCCATGTCTAAAAGGAATATGGCAAGAAACCCTTTAAATATATCATTAGTGAATGGTTTAATTCCTTCTGCCTGTTTAGCACTTGCTAAAAAACCGATTACCAAACTTCCAAGAATCAGTAATACGCTGCCATTGGTTAAGGAATGCTGAATAGCTACATTCTTTTTTATGTCAGGGATGTCTGATTTATTAAAAAATGATATTAAAACCAATCCCATAATAATTGCTGGTGATTCCATTAATGCCATGATAGCAACCATTTGGCCGTGAACAGTTAATTGATTGGATTCGAGATAGGAAGCAGCTGTAACAAATGTAACAGCACTAACTGAACCGTATGCAGCTGCAATGGCCCCTGCATCAAAGACATTCAATTTCTTTTTCAATATCAAGAAAGTATAGAGTGGGATTACTAATGAGATACCAATTCCAAATAACATGGAAAGTATAATCTCAGATGTAAAAGCTTCGTGCGATAATTCTTGTCCGCCCTTGAAACCAATGGCGAATAATAGGTATAAAGAAATGAATTTTGAAGAGTTAGGCGGTATCTCCAAATCACTTTTTACATAAACTGCTATGATTCCGAGAACAAAAAATAATAAAGCTGGATTGGTTAGATTTTCTGTAAGTAGATTAAAATTCATTTCTATGTATTTATTTGTTTTCTATTAGCGATAGATGAATGGTTGAATGAATCTTCAAATGAAGATTATTTTCTTTTGCATGAGTGATAAGCTCATTTATTTTTGATAGACCCTGATTTAAATCGGTTATTCTTTTCATTGAAGCATTATCATCTTTGCCGAAACGCTCCTGTGCACTGAAGTTTTTCATGCTATGAAATTGGATTTTGGTACTTATCACATTTAATAAAATTGCTTTCGCTTCTATATCTGAAAAGCTTCCAACGATAAGTGTTATTTGTTCCTCATTATTCATAAAATTTAAATTTTATTTGTTAATTTTGATTATTGTCCCTGTCCCAATGAATACCCTGCTTCCCCATCAAAAGAGTATAGATTTTCAGTTTTAATTGTATCTAAATTTTCAATCAGAAATTGTTGTAAAAGCGTAATGATATTTTCATTGGTAATTTCTGTGGTATCTGTTTTTTTAAACCTGTATCTCCAATGATCTGTACAAAAGGTTTCTTTAAATCAGTCTGGCCAAACCTTAATTCCTCTATTAGTGATAATATTCAATTTCATATTATTTTTATTTTCTACCTGCATTACTTTTTCTGCCAATTCATTTGGATCAGTTCCATTCCAATGAACAAATACATCTACTCCCACCAGTATTTTATTAGCAGAAGGTTTTCGTTTATATTTTGGTAGTGTTAATTGACTTTGATGCTGATATAAAACAGGTTACCTTTTTTCTATTCTGATTTTTGGCATATTCAAATGCATAGCGAATTATTTTTTCGCAACCTGGAAGGCTTATTAGTTTTAAACATTGTACAACTTCATCCGTTTGTTGATGTTCAATTCCTGCATAAAGGTCTTCTTCATTTTCTCTAACAATCACCAGATCCATAATCGGATGTTTTGTGCTTATAAAGGGCGATAGACTCATACAAGGTCTTATATTAGCATAAAGTCCTAGAAATTTTCTGGTACTTACATTTAAGCTTTTATAACCACCACCTTGAGGGGTAGTAATTGGGGCCTTCAAAAAAACTTTGTTTTTTCTGATGATTTCCCAAGATTCCTGTGAAATACCTGAGGAATTACCTGCCAAGTAGACTTTTTCGCCTACTTCTATTTCGTCAATTTCAATTTGAGCGCCTGCTGCTAAAATGATGGCCAAAGTGGCATCCATGATTTCTGGTCCGATGCCATCTCCTTTAGCTACTGTAATTCTGGACATATTTATTATTTTGAGTGATGCTACAAAATTGAGTTATAAATACATAAACAAATATTTATCTTCGTTATGAAAAGCATTAAAATAATTTATGAATTACACCCTCAATCAGTTACAGATATTTTTAAAAATTGTGCAAACAGAGAGTGTTACAAAAGCATCTGAGGAATTGCATTTAACCCAGCCTGCAGTTTCAATCCAGTTAAAAAATTTTCAAGACCAGTTTGATATTCCATTAACTGAGGTTATCGCAAGAAAAATTTTTATTACAGATTTTGGTAGAGAAATTGCAGAGGCAGCTGAAAATATCCTTAATCAAGTATATGCCATTAATTATAAGACTCAGGCCTATAAGGGGCAACTGAGCGGTAGATTGAAAATTGCTGTGGTTTCTACAGGAAAATATGTAATGCCTTATTTTCTAACTGATTTTATTAAGCAACATTCAAGTATTGAATTATTAATGGATGTGACCAATAAAAAAAAAGTGATTAGTAGTTTAGAAAATAATGAGGTTGATTTTGCACTGGTGTCTATTTTACCAACTTCATTGAAAATTGAGAAATTAGATTTGTTGCAAAATAAATTATACCTAGTGGGAGATGAGCAATCCAAATTTAAAAAGGAAATTTCAACAAAAGAATTGTTTCAGGATTTGCCATTAATATTTCGCGAAAAAGGATCAGGTACTAGACAAGCTATGGAAGGTTTTTTTGAAAAAAATAAACTTACAGTATTAAAGAAAATGGAACTAACATCGAATGAGGCCGTAAAACAAGCCATACTGGCCGGATTAGGTTATTCTATCATGCCTCTTATAGGAATAAAAAATGAATTACACGATCAAGAACTAAAGATTATACATGTTAAAGGAATGCCCATTAAAACAACTTGGAGTTTAATATGGCTAAAAGGAAAAAAACATTCTCCAGTTTCAGTTTCATTTTTAGAGCACTTAAAAAAAACTAAAACACAAATTGTCAAAGATAAATTTAGTTGGTATGAGCAATATTGATTTTAGGATTTATTTTTAGCTTTATTTGTTTTGCATTTATCGCTACAATATTTTACATCATCCCAAACTTTCTCCCATTTTTTCCGCCACGAAAATGGTCTATCGCAAACGATACAAACCTTTTGAGGTAAAAATTCTTTTTTAATATTTTTCAAGTAGTTAGATTTTAGTTCTTTTCCAATTGACTGTTACTCCTGAACCTTCAGCAACAATTACTGAATCTGGCTTTTGATCATTTAGAAATGAAAAATCATTCCCATACATGGATGTAAAATCACATTGAATAGTACTATTTAAGACTTGATGTACTTGCCATCTTGGATGATTCACTTTATATTCTTCTGTTGAGTTGTTATCTATTTTTGTATAGCCATAGTAATGTTCAAAAATAAATTCCTCCACACTCCCTGCTAACATTTTCTCAGATGCCTTAGCCGTAGCTACACACAAGCGATTCCATTTTTTATTGATTTTCCACTCGTATTGTATATTATTTATTAAGCCTTCAGTACCTATCAAATTTTTTGTGGGAATTGCTGTATAATGTTCTTTATACAATTTGTTGGCAAGCCAGGCAACTATTTTGTAAGGTACTGTTTCATTAATAAATACCACCCCACGTTTTATAGTATTCCCTTCCACTCTTTTCACATAAAAACGGAGGTTGATTTCTTCGAAAGTTCCTAGAAATGGGATGGGTATATGAAAGAGGCTTGTTTTTTTAAACATAAAACCTACGAGACTAACGTAGGTTTTATGTTGGTAAGTATCTATTTCAACTCCATTGGGTAAATAAGGTTTTAAGACCTCTGAATCAATTTCATAATTTGCCATGATTAAATTTTCCCAACGAGCTGATAAAAAAATATCTGTCATTAATACTAAACAACAGGAGCTAGAATTAGTTCAATAATGCCTATTTATTGGATAGTTACTGAAGTAGTTTGATTGATCTGAGCTGATGAACTTCCTACTAATATTTTATATACCCCTGGTTCTACAATCCATTTTGATGTTTTAGTATCATAGTATGCTAAGTCTTTTACAGGGATATTTAATTTCACTTCTACACTTCCCGCTTTATTAACCAATACTTTAGAAAAAGCTTTCAATTCCTTATCCGCACGTGCAACTGCAGAGTTTGGTTTGCTCACGTATAGTTGAACTATTTCTTTTCCTGAGTAATTACCAGTGTTTGCAACACTTAAGGTAGCATTAATAGTTTCGTTTATTTTATAAGATGATTTATCAGTTTTTAACCCAGCATATATATAAGAGGTATAAGATAAACCATAACCGAAAGGATAAAGTGGCGTAATTTTTTTTGTATCAAACCAACGGTATCCCACTAATATACCTTCTTTATAAGTTTCTACAGAATCTCCTGGATACGCATTCAGTGCGTGTGCAGGAGACTGTTTTAATTCAGCAGGAAATGTAAAAGGAAATTTACCAGATGGATTTACGTTGCCTGTTAATACATCAGCCAATGCATTCCCGTTTTCAGAACCATTATACCAACTCCAAACGATGGTATTACTTTGTTGTTTGATCTTATTAATATCATAAGGTGCACCACCTATTACTACGATGATTGTATTTGCGTTTGCATCAATTACTGCGTCAACTAATTGTTGTTCACCAAATGGAAGCGACAAGTCTGGTCTGTCTCTGCTCTCACTTTCATAATCACGATTGCCGCCTATAAATAAAATAGTTAGTTCAGAAGATTTTGCTAATGCCGCAGCTTCTGCAATAAGTGCAGGATCAGCTTTGGAGGTTTCAATTGCATTTACATTTTCTTTTGATTTCACAATCGCTCGGTATCCTTGAGCAAATTTGATAGTTGTGTTTTTATCTAATTTATTTTCTAATCCCTTTAAGGGAGTTATTTCATATCGGGTTTTTACACCGGCGCCAAATCCACCTAAGTGATGTGTATGTATTGCATTATCACCAATTACTGCAACAGTTTTAATTTTTGCAGTATTAAGTGGCAATAGATGTTTGTCATTCTTTAAAAGTATCACTGACTCAGAAGCGATATTGTAAGCTGTTTTGCTGTGAGCTGCAGTATTGATACTTCCAGCAGGTGGATTAGTACTTAAAGTGGTATGATACATCACCCATAAAATTCGACTAACTTTTTCATCAATAGTTGCCACACTTACTTTTCCTTCTTTTACTGCTTTAAGTAATGGGTCTGCAAAATAGTACGTGTTATATGGAGGTCTAGAACCCATTTCCAAATCTAGTCCGTTGTTAGCCGCCTTAATTGTGCTATGGGTGCCGCCCCAATCGCTGATTACAATTCCTTTAAAGCCCCATTGGTCTTTCAAAATAGTTTTTAGTAGGTATTCATTTTCGGAGCAGTAAACACCTCTTAATTTATTGTAAGCACTCATGATAGTCCATGCATTGCCTTCTGTGATAGTTGCTTTAAATGCAGGTAGATAAATTTCTTGCATGGCGCGTTCATCGATTTCAACACTTACTCTGTTGCGTTCAATTTCTTGGTTATTCAGCGCGTAATGTTTTACACATGCAGCAATATTCTGACTTTGAATTCCTTTCACAGATTGAACAGCTAATCTTGCATTTAAGAAAGGATCTTCAGATAAATATTCATAAGTTCTGCCATTAAGGGGTGTGCGTGCAATATTGAAGGCAGGTGCCAACATGATATATTTTTTTCTAGCTCTTGCTTCTTCACCCATTGCATGACCGTAATCGTAGGAGAGTGCTGGATTCCAAGTTGCTGCCAAAGCAGAACCATTAGGGAAGAAGGTTGCAGAGTCGGTTTTTAAGTTAGCAGAACCCCAGCCTTCCAATACATCTTCACGTACTCCAAGAGGACCATCATCTGTCATCAACCCAGGTATATTTAATCTTGGTACACCAGCCGTTCCAAAAATTCCATTTGCATGAAGTAAGGCAATCTTTTCTTCGAGTGTTAATTGCTTTACAATAGAAGAAATCTTTTGAGAAGTTCCTTGATCCGCATTTGTTTGTGCATTCACAAAACATGTAGGTATAATTAGGAGTAGTGCAACCAAAATAGGGAGTGCTAGGCGTTTCATAAATGGCAATATTTGTTGATGATTTGAACTAATAGAAATACGGATAAAGTTAACAATTTTTAAGCTCCTTTCGTAATTCTTGCTTAAGATCATTAGTGAGAAGCTGAGTTTAAGTTGGTCTATTGAGTTTGCAATATATATGCCTTTTGTATTACATCAAGTTTTGGAAAAATCTCTAAAAAATGGGTAGGATTTAAATACAATGTATCAAATTTAGTAAAGACATTATCACCATAACCAGCATAAATCGATTCAACCACTTCCATCCCTCTGATTACATAGCCAAATGATGGAAAGCCGGTAACTCCTGCATAATTTATAGTATCAAGTTTTGAATTGTCTTTGAGATTAATAAACAAATCGGTTCCTCTGGTTTCTTTACCAGAAATCGCAAAACTGATACTTCCTTTTGTATTCCCTTTAATAACTTTTTCATCGGGCACTTTATATTTCCGCCAATAATTTAATTTAATAGTGTCGCTAATCCCAAATTGTACAACAAAGTTTGAATCTACTCGGTAAAAAATTCCATTGTCAAAAAAGTGATGTTTCACTAATTGATAATACCTGTCTACTGCTTTTGGGGATTCTTTTTTGTTCAACAATATATCAAAAGAGCCTTTTGAAGTTTCAAATCTTGTGACAAAACTTTCAGGAGCAGTTTTATCTATCCAATCTGATTTGAAAACAGGTTTAGTGCAACCTAGCAAGATGAGAATCATCAAAAAAAATACGAGCAGCTTCATTAAAATAATAATAGAAATTAATTTGTCTATAAGTGTAATGAAATCTATCAATAACCTTCCATTATTTCCCTATTTTATCAATAACTATATTTCCTCCTTTCATGACCCATTTCACATTTTTAATGACCGTACTAATGTCTTTTAATGGGTCTCCATCAATTACCACAATGTCTGCAAAATAGCCAGAAGCAATTGCCCCTAACTCTTTTTCCATTCCAAGCATTTCAGCTCCAGTAGTTGTTGCTGTTTTCAATGCTTGTTCAGGTGTCATACCTGCTTTTACGAACCATTCTAGTTCACGGGTATTCTCCCCAAAGCCCGTAAATACAGCATCAGATCCCATTGCGATTTTTACATTTGCTCTTATTGCTCTTTTAAGTGTTTCATAGTTTTTATTGACATAATCGTTTAATCCTTTAACAACACTTGAATCATAACCATATTCATCTCTATGTGCTATATAATATTTGTTATGCTCCACAGTAGGAACATAAATTATTCCTTTCGCTGCCATAGTTTCAAGAGTTGCTTCATCAATATCAATTGCATGTTCTACCGTATTTGTTCCTGCTTTAACCGCATCACGAGCACCATCAGGGCCATAAGAATGAATTGCAATTCTTTTGCCTGCAAAATGTGCCACATCAGTTGCGGCCTTCATTTCTTCGTAACTAAATGTTTGAAACCCTGTAACGTCTTTATCGCTTCCAGTTGAACCATACATTTTTATCCAATCGGCACCTGCTGCTATTTGCTCCCTTGCCACACGTTGCACTGCTGCAATTCCATCACATTGACCTGCATCAGGAATTGATCCAACTTTATAGGGGCTAGTGCTAATATGTAATCCATTACCTGCAACAAACATTCTTGGCCCAATCATTACGCCTTTATTGATTAAGTAACGCATAGCCAAGTCCATATTATCAGAAGAACCCAAATCTCTCACAGTTGTGACGCCTGTTTCAAGTGTTTTTCTTGCATTTTCTTGTGCAAGGAAAACTGTTATTGCTGGCCCCAGTGAACCCTGCTGGCCCCATGGATTTGTACCTGGTGTTTTATCCCAATAATAAGTAATATGAGTGTGAGCGTCTATTAATCCAGGTATTGCAGTGTAGGCTTTTAAATCAATAGTTTCTGAAGCAGGTGGAATATCAATTTCATTAACTGAACCCGCTTTAATAATTCTATCTCCGTTTACAATTACTACAGCGTTAATTATCACTTTTCCCTTACCATCAATTAATTTTCCAAAGTGAATCACTTTAACCTGAGCTATCAAAAAGCTGTTATGGAAAGAAAAAAGTATAATAAGAAATAAATAAATCTTGCGCATAAAATTTGAATTTCAGTGAGAGATAGCTAATTACTCAATGTACGAAACTTCTGAAAACTCATAAGAAACAATCCTAATCAAGGATTGTTTCTTATAAATAACTAACTGATTTAGTATCCTTATCTACTTATAAAAAAAGCTAAAACAAATTGTTTTAGCTTTTTAAAAAATCAACCTAAAATGTTTTAATTAGAGGCATCTTTATAAAAAGTGACACTAGGTTTTCCTAGAACTCCCGCATCCATCATGATTTTTTTGAATGCAGGATCAGCTAGTCTTGCTTTTACTTTGGACAGATCGCTTATTTCAAAAACAATATGTACCAAGGTAGAGTCATCTATACCTCTTCCAAGAGCTATATCGTTCATCCCGTTTGCTGTTCTTGTTGCTGATCCTTCAGCATCAAATACTTTCAACCAGGCATCAAAATCTTTCACCTTGTGTACAATTTCTAAACGGGTATCAAGCGTTTTTTGATTACTTGGACTGAACCTTATAATTTTCCAAAACTTTATTTCTGGCTTTGAAATAACTCCGCCTTTATCCATTGCTGCTTTCAAACCTGGATCAGAAGGAAATGCTTTTGCTTTCGCTAAATCAGAAACAGCTAAAACGATTTTAACATTATTCGGTTTTTCTGCTTCTCTTTCAACTGCAACAAAAGAAAACCCAGCCTCTTTTCGTCTAACAGTATCTCCGTCGAAAGCCATACGCCAAGTCTTGTAATCTTTTACAGTGTGGTAAATAGTTGCTACATCCATAGGAAGGGTTGGCCCAGCAGGAGCTGGTGCAACTTTAGTAGCACTGTCTGTTGAAACTTTAACCTCCTCTTTTTTATCAGCGGAATTATTGTTACAGGCAAATAAGATACCAGCAATGCTTATTGCGAGTATTGACTTAAACAGTTGTTTCATTTTTTTTGTTTTTATTTTTTTGGGATGATTATTGGGTGCTTAAATTTTCTGAGTTTTTTATTTTGTTTTATGCGCTTCCATATCAATCTCAATCAACTGTCCTTTAAGTGCTAATCCTTTTACTTCTAACCAAGTTCCAGTGGGGAATTGCTTTTTATAAATGGAATTTCGGTAACCCGATACTTTGATGAATTCTTCCATATTGGTGGTGTAAATATTCTCCGCATACACATCATCGATGGTGTAGCCATATTGCTGTAATATTTTTTCAAGATCACTATAGCAATTTTTCATTTGCAGTTCCATGTTTCCTGTTCCAATGATGATACCTGAATCGGTCATGCTTACTGCCCCGGAAATTTTAAGGTCGTCTCCAATTTTAACTGCGTGGGAATAACCATAATCTTTTTCTAGCTTTGGTCGCAGGTTAAAATATTCGGGCTTGTCGGAGGACACCACTTTTACTTCTACTTCGGAACTTGTTTTGGATTTGTCAGCGTTGTTGCAGCTGCAGATAATTAATGCTACAATTAGGAAACCTGAAGTAAATAAAAAATTCTTTTTCATTGAGATTCTCTTTTTTATTTGGAATTGATGATATTTTATATTTTAACCTGAAGCAAAAAATAGTTTTAAGAGAAGCTTATTTATAGCTTTCTATTTTTTAAAATGAAAAATCTGGTATTCTGATTCGTCTGGTGGACCTGCTGTTACTTGCATGAACCTTTTATCTGATAATGTTAGAATTACAGAACCGAAAGTGAAAAAACCATGTTTACCTGGCAGATGTGCCCTGCATACTGGATTATTATTATCATCTTTAGAACGTAAAGTTGTTTTGATGAAAATATCATCTTTATTGGTAGTTTCACCTGCTCTCCTTTTTAGCGTAGCAAAACGGATCTCACTATTCATTTTCTGAGTACTTCCTTCTAAATATTGTTTGAAATAGTCAAGATGCCATTGCTTCACATCATTATTTACTACAGGATGATTTGTATGATAAACAATACCCGAAGCATCAGGAAATAAACGAACCACTTTATTGGCGGAGGCTTCAAAATCATACACACTATCTACTATTCCAATAGTGTAATTTTGACCAGATGCATGTTTAGTTGTTTGTATAAAAGGTAATACTTCATTTTTTTTCTTTTCTAATATACCTCTAACAACAAAAGCTACTGGTAGTCCGTCAGTACTTGCCTGTAATTGCATCAGTGTATTTTCGCAAACGCCAATACCATTTTCATTCATGCCATTCAATGCTATAAGTCCTGCGCAGCTTAGGATAAATTGTTCAGGAGTATTGCCATTTCTTTGAATGTGTAAAACAATTTGATACCCATCCATCCATGCATCAACATCCATGTTTTGCGACACATAAGCTGGTCGCCCCTTCATTGCCGGAACACCAATGTCGCTGCAACGATGGTGGATTGTATCAGCATTCAATTGATCAGCATATACCCAATATTCGTCTACTAATTGAAAAGCGAACATGTCGTTAAAAGATTGACCTGCTCCTTTTGCTATTCCTTTTACTTCTTCTAAAATATCCGGTGTATATTTTTTGATTGAGGGTATAAAATCTGTTGAGTTTAGAAAATGATGGATAAAAGAATCTGCTGGAATATGCGTGGTTTGTTCAAGGTCTTTT
>CAIYLW010000030.1 GCA_903927185.1 uncultured Bacteroidota bacterium | reverse complement strand
TTGTAATAAAAGCATGGCCAATCAAGTGATATCAATGCAACAGATCCGGGCACTCATCCAACTTTTAGAAAAAGGCTATTCTTTGCGGGCCATTACTGTTCAATTAGGCATATCTAGGCAAGCAGTTACCTTATACGCGATTAGATTAAAAGAATCTGGTCAAACCATGGAAGTACTTCGACACCTTAATGATGCTGCATTAAGTGCTGTTGTGTATGAACCAGCTGTAGTGATTGATTATTCAGCCGATCTAAGACGGATGGATTTTATTGCACGCACACCCTACTTCCTCACGGAGCTTAAACGTACTGGTGTTACAAGACTCTTGCTCTGGGAAGAATACCGCAAAGAATACGATAGCCCTTATCGGTATACTAGGTTTTGTGATTTACTCAAAGAAGCCATCCAACCTACAAAAGCTACCATGCATTTGGTTCACAAACCTGCTGAGATGGTCATGGTAGATTTTGCTGGCGATAAAATGAGTTATGTAAATAAATCCACTGGCGAGGTAATTTCTTGCCCTGTACTAGTCTGTGTGTTGCCCTTCAGCAAATACACTTTTACCATGGCACTACCAGATGCTACTATCCCTCAAGTCATTAAAGGGCTTAACTGCTGCTTACAATATTTTGAAGGTGTTCCCTTAAGTCTCAAGACTGATAATATGAAGCAGGTGGTTACCAAGTCCTGCCGCTATGAACCATTATTTAGTGAAGTGATACAGCAGTGGGCTTTGCATTATAACATCACACTACTGGCCACACGCGTAGCCAAACCAAAAGATAAGGGTGCGGTAGAGAATGAAGTTAAAATAGCCTACCAGCGTATTTATGCGCCATTGCGCGATGAGATCTTCCACCACATTGATGAACTAAATGCTGCATCGCTAAAACAGTTGGTAATGCACAATGAAAAATTGTTTCAATTAAAAGACTATAGCCGACTGCAACAATTTAAACAAGAAGAACAATCTCTTTTACAGCCACTGCCCAATACAGCCTTTGTTATTAAACACCAGGTATCCGCCAAGGTGCAAAAGAATTATCATATTACACTTGGAGAGAACTACCACCACTACAGTGTACCCTACCAATACATTGGCAAACAGGTGAGTGCTGTTTATGACACTGATATTGTAGAGGTCTATTACAAACACAACCGGATCGCGCTTCATAGACGATCCTATAAAAAGCACGACTACACCACCACTGGTGAACATATGCCAGCAGGGCACCAGCATTATACAGAACAACTGGGTCAAACGCCTACTTATTTTTTGGAACAAGCCTCCCGCATTGGAGAACCCGTTTATCAGTATATGGATAAGGTATTAAAAGCCAGAGTGTATACCGAACAAACGTTTAATGCTTGTAAAGGTATTCTTCGGCTGCACAAACAGTATGGCAGCACTCGATTAGAAGCTGCCTGCAAAAGGGCATTGGGTGGCAACACTTTTAACTACCGAACGCTACAAAATATACTCATCAACCATCTGGACCAGCAAGACCAGCCCGAGCTAAATACTTTATTCAAAGTGCCAGGCCATGGTAATCTGCAGGGGCCAGATAAGTATAAATAAGTCTGTATTCATCCATCATTTAAAACAACAAACACATGAACCAACAAAGTACACTAGAACAATTGCAAGAGCTAAAATTAATTGGTATGGCCAAACGCTATGAAGCCATTATCAAACAACCTGTTCATCAACAACCAGAGCCACATACAGTAGTTGCCTTACTGGCAGAAGCAGAAGCCGGATACCGAGTACACCAACGAACCCAACTTTACCTACGTCTCTCCAAGCTGCGCTACAATGCTTCACCAGAACAAATTAATTGCACGCCTGGTAGAGGCATTAGCAAAGAAACACTAGCTACCTTATCTGATGGCACCTTCATTGAAAAATCAGAAAACCTACTCATTACTGGCGCTACAGGTTGTGGTAAAAGTTATTTGGCATGTGCTATGGGAAGGAACGCCTGTTTACTCGGGCACCGAACCTTGTATTATTCTATGAACCGACTTATTGAAGCATTGGTTGCAGCAAGATTAGATGGAACTTATATCCGATGGCTTAACATGATTGCAAAAACACCTTTACTAATTATTGATGACTTTGGATTACAACCCTTAAACCCAGATATGCGATTGTCTTTATTGCAAATATTAGAAGATCGCTTCGCGAAAGGATCTACCATCGTGACATCACAACTACCCGTAAATAAATGGTATGAATATATCAATGAACCAACACTCGCTGATGCAATCTGCGACAGACTGACAGCAAATGCACATAAAATAGAATTAAAAGGAGACTCCTTACGCTCCAAAAAAAATAACTAGATTTATATCAGCTTCAACACCTCCCTTCGGGTGGTAAACTTTGCGCTGAAATGCTGGTAAACTTTGAGTGAAATATCCACCCCTTTTATGAAGTGATTAACTGGGGATAATTATAAATAAGTATCTTAACACTAGTAACCGACTAAAGTTAATTAAAAAGGGGTAAAAAAGTAGGCTCCAAAATGGAGCCTACGGAATGTTGTAGATTTGTTTTACGAGAACAATAAACAACATGAGCAAAAATACAGAACTTAAATTAGTCGGTCAGCCGATTTTCAGTCAGGTGTTAAAATTGATTGATAAATGGGAGTTTAATAAGTTGGTAAAGGCCCATAATAGTGACCGGTATTATAAGTCATTTAAGAGTTGGGATCATTTGGTAACGATGCTCTTTGGAATACTAAGTAGGTGTGACAGCATGGCTGAGACCTGTGAGGGGCTTAAAGGAATGAGTGGTAAGCTGAACCATTTGAACCTTAAAAAGGCACCAGCCAAGAGCTCGGCGGGAGATGGACTAAGGAATCGGGACAACGTTTTTTTCGAAGATTTGTATTATCAGCTAATCAATCGGCATAAGCAATTTTTGTCGGTCAGCCGATTGGTAGGATTGAGCATTAAGGAATTGTATATCATAGATTCAACAACCATCCGATTGTTTAGTGATATACTGAAAGGTGTGGGTCGCAACCCAATTGGGGATGGCAGGAAAAAGGGCGGGCTAAAGGTTCATATGTTGATAGATGCGGTACAGTCAGTTGGGCGGTTTATGCGGATAACGGAAGCGAAAACGCATGACAAGAACTTCCTGAAAGACATACAGGTGCCTAAATACAGCATGTTGGTCTTTGATAAGGCATACAATTATTACCAGCAGTTTGCAAAGTGGACAAAGGATGATATATATTTTGTTACGCGACAAAAAACAAATGCGGTGTATGAAGTAATCAAGAAAGTGTCTTCAAGTCGATCAAAGAAGGATACCGCTCGAGTATTGGGGGAAGAATTGATTGAGATTAGTTATAAAATCGGGAAAGAGATAAGGGTATTGAAATTAAGAAGAGTCTGTTACCAGGATGAAATGAATAGGGAGTATGTTTTTCTAAGCAACAATATGACCATCAGCGCAGAGGAGATTGCATTAATATATAGGAAGCGTTGGGGAATAGAATTATTGTTTAAGAAGATGAAGCAGAATTTTCAGTTGCATTATTTTTATGGTGAGAATGAAAATGCAATAAGGACGCAGGTATGGTGTACAATGATAGCGCAGTTGTTATTAAGTGTTTTGCAACAGAAGGCTAATGTAAAAAAAGCATTTTCAACTATTGCAACCATGGTTAGGATACATCTAGTAAGTATGTTAGATGTGAATGAACTATTGCAAAACACAAAGAGAACATGGGCAAGAATAAAAAAAGGCAGCGGATTAACCACACCAGATTTATTTGCAACCTAAAAAATAGGGGGAGGTCTACTTTGAAAACAATATTAATAAACCAATAAAATCAAGGCTTCTAGCCCGTGAAATGGACGATATTCTATTTTACTCGGTTAGCAGTGGTATCTTATTTATATTGATATATGAAGTAACCTCCTAAAATATTTTTTCTAATAAAAGAATTATTATTGTTTGTCCTTTTCTCAAAGTAAAGAGGAAACTTTGTTATTCCTCTATTTCAAAATTTATAGACGAACCATAAAAAAATATGTGAACATGAAAAGACTTTTACTATTTATAGTTATTGTAATGCCTCTAATAGTGTATGGTCAAAGTTTTGTTTTTTGTCCTGATATTAAAACAGAAGTAAAAAGAGATTTAAATAATATTAATATATCACTAGTTTTTAAAGATAGTAGAAGTTTTGCTAAAAAAGTAAAAGAGAAGTGTACTAAAAATGAAATATTTAATGAGTTTGTTAATTGTATTAAAAGAACATATCCTAGTATTAAAATATCGGTTCTTGACGAAAATACTTTTGATGTAAACCCTCAAAAAGATAGCATAACAATTAAAATTAATCTCCTTCAATATGATGCTACTTTTTATCTTGGAATGTATATTGCTTATACTACGTACGAACTAAAAATATTTGATTATAGAAAAGGTGAAAAACTAATTGTTGATTCTATAATAAAAGGTGAAGGGAAACAATTTAATTTACTAGGATTAAAAAGCGGAAAAATCGCTTCAAATAGTAGCTTCAAAGAAGCATTTGACAGATTTGTTTCTCTTACTGCTAAACTTTCACAAGAATCAATAACTGAAAAAGTAGATTCCAACTTAAATAAAAATATGCCAAAATCTAAGGCAGACAAACTTAGAGAATTAAAAAAATTATTAGATGATAAAATATTAACTCAAGAAGAATTTGATAAAGAGAAAAAGAAAATTTTAGACGAAAAAGATATATAGCAATGTTTTTTAGAGAAATACGGAAGTAAATGAAAATCAATACAATAACAAAATAATAGTTTCAATATATTTATTCAATTTTAATATGGATTTTAAATTTTCAATATGATAGAAATAGGTGGGAAGTCCCTTTCAATAAATGATTTTTCAGATATTTTATATCTAGGTAAAAAAGTTCAACTTGAAAAGCTCGCAGTTGAAAAAGTTGATGCAAGTTTTCGCTTTTTAATGAAGTTCTCCTCCAATAAATTAATATATGGAATAAATACAGGATTTGGGCCAATGGCTCAATATAAAGTCAGTAGTGAAAACCTTTTAAATCTTCAATATAATTTAATTAGAAGTCATAGTTCTGGTGCAGGAAATCTAATGTCCCCTATTTTAGTGAAGGCATTAATGGTAGCCCGCCTGAATAGTATGATGCTTGCGTATTCTGGAGTTCATACTGAAGTTGTTGAACTATTGACAAAATTAATCAATGAGGATATCTTCCCATGTATTTACGAACATGGAGGCGTTGGTGCAAGTGGCGATTTAATCCAATTAGCACATCTAGGCTTAGTATTGATTGGGGAGGGTGAAGTAATTTACCAAAATGAAATAAATCTAACGAAAGATGTTTTTGACAAACTGAGTATTAAACCTCTTGAAATACATATACGAGAAGGGCTTGCAATTATTAATGGTACTTCAGCGATGACTGGAATAGGCATAATTAATATTATACAAGCACATAAATTATTAGAATGGTCAATTATGTTATCTGCAATGGTTAATGAAATTGTGGAAGCATTTGATGATCATTTTTCTTATGAATTAAATATTGTTAAACTACATACTGGACAAAATTTTATAGCAGAAAAACTTCGACAGATATTATCTGATAGTAAAATGATACGAAATCGTTCTGAACATTTGTATAACCCAATGAATCTTAATCAAGATGTTTTTGAAGATAAAGTGCAAGAGTATTATTCATTGCGTTGTGTAACACAAGTATTAGGGCCAATATATGATACTATTTGTCAGTCCGAAAAAGTAATATTAAATGAGGTTAATTCTGTAAATGATAACCCTGTGATAGATCATGAAAATAATAACATTTACCATGGTGGAAATTTTCATGGAGACTATGTTTCTCTTGAAATGGATAAACTAAAAATTTCTATTACCAAATTGTCAATGCTTTCTGAAAGGCAATTGAACTACCTTTTAAATCAGAAACTAAATCAGAAATTGCCACCCTTTGTAAACTTGGGCGTGCTTGGTTTGAATTTTGGTATGCAGGGAATGCAATTTACCGCTACATCTACTGTGGCAGAAAATCAAACGCTTTCTTTTCCAATGTATGTTCATAGCATACCCAATAATAACGACAATCAAGATATTGTGAGTATGGGATGTAATGCTTCCTTAATGACAAAAAAAGTAATCGATAATTCATTTGAAGTTTTAAGCATTCAAATGATGACTGTGTTACAAGCTATTGACTATTTGGAATGTATTGATAAATTATCTTCAGAAACCTTCAAAGTGTATACACAAATTAGGAAAATGTTTCCAAAATTTAAAGAGGACACTCCAAAATATAAGTACATAGAAATAATTAAAAAACATTTTGAAAATGCAGGCCCAATTATTTCCTGCAGAGTTATTTAATAGCATTTTTAAATATAATAATTTCTACTTATTTATCTTTTTTTAATGTTAAACCGTAGTCATAACTTTGTAATTCACTGAAAATAAACTATCAAATGAAGTTTGCATTAGTTACAGGAGGTTCAAGAGGAATTGGGCGAGCCATTTGTATTAAAATGGCTGATTTAGGATATAATGTACTTATTAATTACAAGTCCAATGAAGTTGAAGCGAATATTACTAGCTTACTAGTTGAAGAAAAAGGTGTTAAATCCATAACGATAAAATTTGATGTATCAGATAAAAATCAAGTGCAGGAAGTTTTAGGAGGTTGGATTGAATCTCATCCAACATATGAAATTGAAGTACTTGTTAATAATGCTGGAATAAGAGAAGATGCTTTAATGATTTGGATGAAAGATGAGCAATGGGAAAGGGTAATAAATACAAACTTAGGTGGTTTTTATTATGTTACTAAAATGGTCGTAACTAATATGATATTGAAAAAATATGGTAGAATTATTAATATTGTTTCCTTATCTGGCCTTAAGGGATTGCCAGGTCAAATTAATTATTCTGCAGCAAAAGCAGGAGTTATTGGAGCAACTAAAGCATTAGCTCAGGAGATTGGCAGGAAAGGCGTTACCGTTAATGCTGTTGCACCCGGTTTTATTAAAACAGATATGACTGATGACTTAAACGAAAAAGAACTGCAAACACTAATTCCCTTAAAACGTTTTGGATTGCCTGAAGAAGTTGCACATGTTGTTGGTTTTTTAGCTTCTAAAGAATCTGCTTATATTACTGCAGAGGTTATTTCTGTAAATGGCGGATTGTATTCGTAAAAATTGTCAAATTTCAAATAACATGAACAGAGTTGTTATAACAGGCATTGGAATTTATTCATGTATCGGGAAAAATTTAGATGAGGTTCGTGAATCCTTATTCAAAGGTAAGTCTGGTATCATTATCGACCCAGTAAGAAAAGAATATGGGTATCGTTCTGGATTAACAGGTTTTGTTGATAAGCCTAATTTAAAAAATGCTTTAGACAGACGTGCAAGAATTATGCTTCCTGAACAAGGCGAATATGCTTATTTGTCTACTGTTGAAGCTTTGGGGAATGCTGGAATTGATGCAGATTTTATTAATGACAATGAGATAGGAATACTATACGGAAATGATAGCTCTGGAAAAGCAGTGATTGAAGCAAATGATGTAATTAGACAAAAAAAGGATACAATGTTGGTTGGATCTGGGGCAGTCTTTCAGACTATGAATTCAACAGTAACGATGAATTTGGCTACTATTTTTAAACTTAGAGGAATCAACTTCACAATAAGTGCAGCATGTGCCAGTGGATCTCATTCAATAGGACTTGGCTACCACTTCATAAAAACAGGATTACAAGATTGTATCGTATGTGGAGGGGCTCAAGAAATAAATCATTTAGCAATGGGCGCATTTGACGCTTTATCTGCTTTCTCTATTAATGAATTTGATCCAACAAAAGCTTCTCGACCCTTTGATAGAGATCGGGATGGTCTCATCCCTAGTGGCGGAGCTGCAACTGTAATTTTAGAAAGCCTTGAATCTGCAAAAAAAAGGGGGGCAACCATTTTAGGAGAGGTACTTGGATATGGTTTTTCATCTAATGGGGGACATATTTCAAATCCAACAGTGGATGGACCCACAAGATCATTATACAGAGCTTTAAAGGATTCTGGCGTGATGTCTTCTGAAATTGATTATATCAATGCACATGCAACATCAACACCAATTGGAGATAGTAGCGAGGCCAAAGCAATTCATGAGGTATTTGGTATGCATAAGCCATTAGTTAGTTCTACTAAATCTATGACTGGGCATGAATGTTGGATGGCAGGAGCTAGCGAAATAGTATATTCATTACTAATGATGCAAAATTCATTTGTTGCGCCAAATATAAATTTCGAAAATCCTGATGAAGATTCAGCAAAACTGAATATTGCAAAAAAAACAATTGCTAAAAATATAAATGTATTTTTATCGAACTCCTTTGGTTTTGGGGGTACGAATTCTTCTCTTATAATTAGAAAACTAGTATAATATTTGCCTTATGGAAAAGAACGAAATTATTGAAAGGATTCATTCTATTTTAATTGAAGAATTCGAAGTTGAACAGGACAAAATTTCCCCTGATGCTAATCTTAAAGAAACTTTAGGGGTAGATAGTCTAGATTATATTGATTTAGTAGTTGTTATAGAAAGTAATTTCGCTTTTAAAGTAAAGCCAGATGAGTTTGCTCAGATAGTTACACTTCATGACTTTTACGAGTATGTCATTTCTAAGATTAATTCAAAAAAACTAAACTAATGTCGCTTTGGAAAGGCCAATCTAAAGGTAGCAAAGCGGGGTACCAATTTTTTGTTTGGATATTAAGAAATTTCGGAGTACTCCCTGGATATTTTTTCCTAAATTTTGTTGTATTATATTTTGTGCTTTTTTCTTTTAAGGCTTCACGGGAAATTTATCTTCTATATCATAACAAACTTGGCTATTCCTTTATTTCATCTATATTGAAATTATATAGAAATAATTACAAATTGGGGCAAATTATTATAGATAAAGTTGTAGTAATGTCTGGTATTAAAAATAATTTCACTTATAATTTTGATGGCGAAGAAAATCTTAGGGAAATTGCCTCAATGAAAAAGGGAGGGATATTAATAAGTGCTCATATTGGCAATTGGGATATTGCTGGTTACCTTTTAAAAAGACTTAATACTAAAATTAATATTGTTATGTTCGATGGCGAACAAAAGCAAATCAAAGAATATCTTAATTCTGTAACAGGAATTAAAAATGTAAACTTTATTTTTATTAAAAACGATCATTCCCACATTTATGAGATAAGTGACTCTCTTAAAAACAATGAATTAATTTGTATGCATGCAGATCGATTCATTGAAGATAATAAGACTATTGAGACCTGTTTTCTTGGTGAAAAAGCAAAATTTCCAAAAGGTCCCTTTCTTTTAGCGACTATTTTTAAAGTTCCAATTTCTTTTGTTTTTGCAATAAAGGAGAGTAATATGAAATACCATTTTTTTGCTACCAAATTGAAAAAATATGACTATGAAGTTAAAGAAGTTGCAATTCAAAATATGTTAAACGATTTTGTTATTGAATTGGAAGGAAAACTTAAAGCATATCCTGAGCAATGGTTCAATTATTTTAATTTCTGGGCTTAAAATGGAGACTTATCAAAGAAAAATATTAAATTATATTCCACAGAGGGATCCCTTTGTGATGATTGATAAAATTATTTATTCTAATGATAAATTTACTAGTTCAACCTTTTTAGTAAAGGAGAATAACATTTTTGTAGAAGAGGGTCTTTTTAAAGAACCTGGTTTGATTGAAAATATTGCACAAACAGCGGCGGCAGGTGCAGGATATGCTGCTTTTAATGAGAGCAAGCCAGTTTTATTGGGATTCATAGCTGCGATAAAAAATCTAGAAATTAATTATTTCCCTAAAATAGGAGATGTATTAGTAACTGAAATAATAATAGAGAATCAAATATT
>CAIYLW010000029.1 GCA_903927185.1 uncultured Bacteroidota bacterium | reverse complement strand
GTTGTGCTTGATTGTCAGGATTAGGACGTGGGAGTTCTGCTTGAGCCACACCTGCAAGAAATAAAGTTGATACAGCAATTGCACCTAGAATTTTTTTCACAATTTAATCCTTCAAAATTAGTTGATGAGCGAATATTGCAAATATATGTTACACAGTCCAAGCTTACGGAAGTCTGACAAGCTGCTAAATTTATCCATAACAAGACCAGACAATTCTAGTGTCATTTATGATGTGATTGATGAGATTTTTTTAATTGTAGCATTAACTAAGTTCACTGCATTATTTTGTCCGCTGTTGGCCCAAGTCCGATTTATATCCGTCTGCTTCATAGCAAACTATTTTGCAGGTAAGGGGATAAGTAAATTGGATCTGCCTTAAAGCAGACTTTGAAGTTTGGCGCTTCCGACCCGAAGCGGACATTCGACCCTCAACTGAATTGAAATAATCAGTACTATTGATTTAATTCTAAGAAATCTTTATATTCCTTTTTAACTTCCTCTAAGTACTTGTAGTTTTCTTTAGTCCTCAAAGCATCATAAGCAACCATTGCGTTTATATACTTAGCTACGATTCCAGCTGGAATTTTTCTTGTTACCTGAGTTTTTTTCATGGAAGAACGGTAAGCTGAATTAGGGTAGAACTTAGATTTAGAAACATCTTGTTGATTTGATGAATCTATAGGACTGTCTTTATTGCTAGTTTCTGATTTCAGATTGTCGGTCATATCAAATACTCAGAAGATTAAATTCAGGAAATAGTATCTGAGCAATAAAAATTAAATATACGTGCAAACACATACTTACTTAAAATAGTTAATTACTCCCCTAAGCAGTCAGTCAACATATTCACTTCCGACCCATAGCAGACAGTCAATTTCACTAAGTGGTTGCACATATTGTTTTTAGTACTCTAAAAGGTGATTATCTAAATTAATGCTATCTCCTTTAATCGCAATGTTTAGCATGTTTATAAACCACATATATAAAAATCGTTGGCCCTATTGCGATTGGTGTGGTTTCTTTTTTGGGATATTTCGTTAATGAACTGAGTGTTTACATGCCTGAAAATGCACAGAGATGGTACTTTTCTTCAATCAGCATAAAAGAACAATTATTTTATGTTTATGATGATTTCTTAAAAAAAGAAATTAAATTCTCAATGCCAAATGTGAAGTCAGTTGAAATTGACGGTAACTTCGCAATTGCTAGAAGTGAAACAAAGACTATGCGAATCCATCTCCATGATGGCGCACGCACCTTTATTTAAAAACTTAATTAGCTACCTCTAATTTGCATTGGCAGTATTGCCAATAATTCACAACCTACGCGTTTGCACTTATTTACCCTCGTTATATCGTCAATTATCTTTACAATCCCAATTGTCATGCATACAAATGGAACATGAAAAATGATTTTATTTGGGTAATTATTATTTGGCTCATTGAGTGGGGGTACACTTTAATGATATTGGCTTTTTACATTATCGCCATTTACGAATAAGAAGGATAAGTGAATTAAATCTGCCTCAAAGCAGACTCTGAAGTTCTGCGCTTCCGACCCATAGCAGCCATCCACATGGTGGTGCTTATTGCAACTCAACGTACTGTTTTCTAGAACAGTATTGACAGTATGTGCTTAACCTTATATTATTTTCTTAAAATAAAATCTAAAAATATAGTTTGTAAACACAATCTATTTTAAAGAGTTTTAATCATGGATGAAGAAGAAATCCTTGCTAGATTTTATTCTATTATCAACAGTTCATACGATGCCATCATTGGTAAGGATTTGAACGGTGTTATTACAAGCTGGAATCCAGCAGCTGAAGAGATCTTTGGGTACACCGCCCAAGAGGCTATTGGCCAATCAATAGAAATTATAATTCC
>CAIYLW010000028.1 GCA_903927185.1 uncultured Bacteroidota bacterium | reverse complement strand
GATATCGCTTTAGTAGGTGGTGGAAGTAACCCACAACCGGGTGAAATTTCATTGGCACATAATGGCGTATTATTCTTGGATGAATTGCCGGAATTTAAACGCACCGTATTAGAAGTGATGCGTCAACCAATGGAAGAAAGAATTGTAAATATTTCACGTGCAAAAATGTCGCTTGAATTTCCAAGTAATTTTATGCTCATCGCTTCTATGAACCCATGTCCTTGCGGCTATTTTAATCACCCCGAAAAAGAATGTACTTGTTTACCTGGTACTGTACCAAAATATTTAAATAAAGTTTCTGGTCCTCTTTTAGATAGAATTGATTTACATGTAGAAGTTACCCCTGTTCCCTATGTTCAATTAAGTGATACGCAACATAAATCCGAAAGCTCTGAAACAATCAGAGCAAGGGTGTTGAAAGCAAGAGAGATCCAAGCTTCAAGATTTAAAGAAAATACCGGCATATATACTAATGCACTGATGAGTAGCAAACTAGTACGTGAAATTTGTATCCTCAGTACGGTTGGAGAAAATTTATTGAAACGGTCGATGGAAAAACTAAATCTAAGCGCTAGAGCCTACGATAGAATACTTAAAGTGAGTAGAACTATTGCAGACCTCGAAACATCAGAAAATATAAAACCAGAACATGTAGCAGAAGCAATTAATTATAGAAATCTAGATAGAGAAGGTTGGGCTGGATAAATTAATTGAACGATGACCCGAACTCGTTTACTTTATTTGATAGAGGTAAGTGGAATTTAAAAGTGCTTCCTTTACCTTCTTCACTTTCTACCAATATTTCACTTTGATGTTTTTCAATAAATTCTTTGCATAAAAGCAATCCGAGTCCGGTACCAGTTTCATTTTCAGTACCCCTTGTAGGAATAGTTTCACCGATTTTAAAAAGACTATTTAGAATAGCAGGCGACATTCCCATGCCATTATCGGAAATAAGAAAAACAATATGCTCACCTGATCCTTCACAGGAGATCTTGATTTTACCTTCTGGATAACTAAATTTAATAGCGTTCGTTAAAAAATTCCGAACTACAGAACTGATCATATCTCTATCAATAATCACATCATCATTTTCAAAACAATTTACTTCCACAGTTAATTGCTTTTGCTTAAGCATTTCTTCCGACAAATCTAAAACCTCATGTATGATAGATGCTAATCGATTTCTACTAGGTTTAAATTGCATCTTACCACTTTGTGATACAGACCACTCTAATAAATTCAATAATAAACTCTTTATACGATGTGTTGACTGTTTTATAAATTTTGCATATTCTGCAACTGACTGAAAATTATTTTTTTCTATATTCTTTTCCAACATCTCACTCAAACCAACAACAGTGTTTATGGGATTTCTAAGGTCATGACTGATGATAGCTAAAAATTTGTCTTTGCTGGCGTTCATCTCAATCAATTCCAATTCATTTGTCTTTAGGCTTTCGTTCTCGGCTTCAAGAACCCTAATTCTATCATTTAAGGCCTCAATTTGCTGATCTAAGTTCATAATTGACTTTGAAAAAATAAATAACAGTAGTTCTTATTGAATTATATGGTAGAAAAAACTATGCCAAAAACAAAAAAAAATCAATTTGTGGGACAATTGATTAATAATTTTTGTTCAGCAATTCTGGAATTTATCAGATTCAAATATAAACAAAACAGGTAACCCCGATAAGTTTGACGAAAAAATTACAAGGAATAATTTCTAATTTACTTCCAAAGCGTCTTTGTTTGGCAATTTTGGAAATATAGTATGACCTGCAGTTTGATACCAAAATACAGTAGAAGCAATATCATCTTGTAATGGCAAATACCTGCCCCCCTCACGCCAGCCCAAAGCCTGGATGGTAACTTTTAAATTCTTTTCGAAACGAATTGGATCGGTAATATGCCAACGATACATCCCAAATCTTTGTGCCATATTATAATGACCATCCCCACGAATTACTTGATGTAACCCAGTATAAGGAGTAGAAAACTCAGTGTAATCAGACTCTGACACACCTGCTGCATTTTTCTTTTCGGTATCAAAGTCATAAGAACCACAGAAATAATCTTCTGTGCCAGTACCGCAAATAGTAGGATATTTTCCATCATCATCCATGAAAAATTTAATTTCTCCTTCGCCCCACCAACCATTATTGTGAACTCCCCAAGCAATATAAGTGCCCACATATTGCCCCTTCCCTTTTACACTATCCAATAAAACATAATCGGTTTTATAAGGCAAAGGATTCACCCTTCTAAATTGAGCATGGAAATAAGCGGCATCAGAAGGAACATCAGTTAACACATAATCAACTTGATAATAAAGAGTCATTTCTTTATCATCAATATTCTCCATAGTGATCCTACATTTTTTTCTAAATGGCATGGGCCAATAACAATTAAATGCACTTCCTGGATTAACGGTAACTGGCAAAGAATTCAAAGGCGCATATTTACCCCAACCCATCCCAAAGAAATCCCCAACGGGCACTTCCACGGAGGGGTTTGTTTCACCATCCCAATAAAACCGTAAAATCGAATGCCGCCAATTCCCAGTTGGTGTCATCCAAATATGTTGAATGGATCCTGCACTATCGATCTCTGCAATTGTGAATGTTGTTTTCGCTTTTATGATTACACTTGGATTTATTTTCCAGCCAATCCCTAAATCACGCGCTGCACTGGCACCAGTTCCTGTCTCTGCCATTCCACCCTTCCCTTTAGCACCTGTATAGTTTTCAGGACTAATTGACCTTGTTTTAGCATTAGACAATCGAAAAATATTTCCCAAATTATTTTCGATACCATTATTGGGTATCTGAGCAAATGATATAGTTACAATAAAGCAGTTTAAGAACAGTAAGATGGTATTTTTCATGGCAGCAATTTATATGTAGGTTAAATTTAGTTTTTTATTTTACTTATATTGAAAAAAATATGGTCATGAAAAAATGGAACTTCCTATTAACAATAGGTTTTTTATTAATAATACTTTCTGTTGAAGCACAGAAAAAGAGTAAATCGGTTGACAGTTTAGCCTTATTTGATGCCTATGTACAACAAGCGGTGAAAGACTGGGAAGCCCCAGGATTAGGCATTGTTGTGGTTAAAGACAATCATGTAATTTTTAAAAAAGGGTACGGGGTAATAACACTTGGAACTGTCCATCCGGTTGATAACCAAACACTTTTTGCTTGTGCTTCTACTACTAAAGCCATGACTGCCACTTGCATGGGGATATTAGTAGACCAGGGCAAAGTGAAATGGGACGACCCGGTTATTAAATACCTGCCAGAATTTCAATTATATGATCCCTGGGTTACTCGCGAGCTAAGGGTACGCGATTTGTTTTTACATAATTCCGGAGTGGGTAACGCAGATTTTCTTTGGGGCGATAATCATTTAAATGGAGATGAGATTCTTGAAAAAATGCGATTAGTTAAACCCAGCTATTCAATGCGTTCGAGTTTTATCTATCAGAACATTTTTTATTTAGCAGCAGGGAAAGTAATTGAAAAAATTAGTGGTATCCCTTGGGCTGATTTTATCCGCAAAAATGTTTTTCAACCACTTGGAATGACCAATACTTTTTCTCAAATAGCTCAAGTAAAAAGTGCAAATTTAGCTTCTTTACATTTTCGTATTGATCAGCAAATTCAAATTATCAGCAGAGATACTGCAGATGTAGTTGGGCCAGCCGGATCTGTACTTTCTTGTATTGATGATATGGGTACCTGGATTAAAACTATGATGGATAGTAGTAAATATGCTGGCGCCAGATTACTAAAACCTGAAACCTGGAAAGAAATGTTTAGGCCCCAAACCCTTGTTACAGCTGAACAATTCTATCCTACCAAAGAGTTAACCAAACCCAATTTCATGACTTATGGATTAGGTTGGTTTCAACAAGACTACAGAGGAAAGAAACTTAATTTTCACACAGGTAGTTTAGCCGGAGCAGTTGCCATCAATGCACAAATGCCCGAAGAAAATATTGCAGTATATATTTTTAGTAACCTTGATCACGTAGAAGTTAGACATGCCCTGATGTTTAAAACGATCGATTTTTTTGCTTTAGGCGGCAATAGAGACTGGAGTAAAGAATTTTTAAAATTGTATGGCGATATTCATGCTGCTGGTGAAAAAGCTGTAAACGAAACAGATAAGAAAAGAGTATTGAATACGCATCCATCCCTTTCTTTAAATGAGTATGCAGGAATTTATGAAGATCCATTATATGGCAAATTGGTAATCAGCTTTGAGAACAATGAATTATCATTTTTGATAAACAATAATAGCAGCACTGGCAAATTAACCCATTGGAATTATAATAGCTTTAAAGCTGAATTTACTAAAAAGTGGTACGGCAAAAGCGACTTGCAATTTCTTCTGAATACAGAAGGCAAAGTAGATGGTTTAAACCTTGATGGGTTTCAATATAAAAAGTCGAAATAAATAATGGCCCCAATAAATCGGGGCCATTATTTTAAAAAGTTTCTTCCGAAATAAGATCCTTGACTTTGCTGATCAGGATTCTTTCCTGCTGCATTGAATCTCGATATCGGATTGTTACCGTATTATCTTCTTTAGTCTGATGATCAATGGTTACACAGAAAGGAGTACCAATCGCATCCTGTCTTCTATAACGCTTACCAATGGCATCTTTCTCTTCGTAAAAACATTTGAAATAAGGTTTACACTCATTCATTAAATCTCTTGCAATTTCTGGTAATCCATCTTTTTTAGTCAGTGGAAGTATTGCCAGCTTTACAGGAGCAAGTTTTGCCGGGAGATGCAATACCACTCTGCTATCAGTAGTTCCATCTTCTTTGTTGATGGTTTCTTCTTCATAGGCATTCGACAAAATCAATAAGAACATCCTATCTAAACCGATAGAAGTTTCCACAACATAAGGAACATAGTTTTGATTGATCTCTGTATCGAAGTATTGCAATTTCTTTTTGCTATAAATCTGGTGCTGAGTTAAATCAAAGTCGCTTCTTGAGTGGATCCCTTCAACTTCTTTAAATCCAATTGGGAAATTAAATTCAATATCACAAGCTTCTTTTGCATAGTGTGCCAATTTCACGTGATCATGGTAACGATATTTATCAGCACTAATTCCTAAACTCAAATGCCATTGCAAACGCGCTTCTTTCCAGTATTGATACCACTGACCTTCCGTGCCTGGGCGTACAAAAAATTGCATTTCCATTTGTTCAAATTCACGCATACGGAAAATAAACTGACGAGCAACGATTTCGTTTCTAAAAGCTTTACCTGTTTGTGCAATTCCAAATGGAATTTTCATACGGGCAGTTTTCTGCACGTTTAAAAAGTTCACAAATATTCCCTGCGCAGTTTCCGGACGTAAATAAATCGTATCTGCATCTTCTGCAACAGATCCTAATTGAGTGGAGAACATTAAGTTAAACTGACGAATATCCGTCCAGTTAGCTGTACCGCTCACAGCACAAACAATTTTTTCATCAACAATCAATTGCTTTAATCCTGCAAAATCATCTTTTGCTAATAAAGCATCCATTGCCTCAATCAGTAAAGTTGCTTCAGCTTCGTTTCCAGCTTCTCTTAATTTATCTGCTTTCCCTTCTATGATATGATCTACTCGATAGCGCTTATTACTATCGCGGTTATCTATCATGGGGTCACTAAAATTATCTACGTGTCCACTAGCCTTCCAGGTAGTTGGGTGCATAAAAATAGCTGCATCAATGCCTACGATATTCTCGTGCATTTGAGTCATACTCTTCCACCAATAATCGCGAATATTCTTTTTTAATTCAGATCCATAGGGACCATAATCGTATACCGCGCTTAGTCCGTCGTAAATTTCACTACTTGGAAATACAAATCCATACTCTTTGGCATGAGAAATAATTGCCTGAAATAAATTGTCTTGTTGCGTGCTCATAATTGACGCAAAAATAGGATTTTACAGCTATTGAAGCTTCTCATTTTCCTGATGCCGAGTTGCATCACGTAAGTTTTTCTTCTCAAAATTCTTTTCTAGCGCTTCAGTTAGACTAACGCCTGTTTGGTTAGCAAGGCAAATCAATATCCAAAGTACATCTGCCATTTCATCTGCTAGCTCTTTGTTTTTATCGGATTCTTTAAAGGATTGTTCCCCATATTTTCGAACCATAAGTCTACTCAATTCACCCACTTCTTCCATCAAAACTCCTAAGTTAGTTAGTTCATTAAAATAGCGAACCCCAACTGTTTTGATCCACTGATCTACGTCTTTTTGTGCTTGTTCGATTGTCATCTTTGTAAATTTTATTTTAATCCCGCGCCTCCATGCACCATTTTAATATTCATCACAGTAGCTATTGAAATTGCTCGCTGTTTGATCTTTTCAGCATTATTTCCCTGAAAATTCTCATCGACAGTTTCTTTGAACATGGCCATCCAACGATTGAAATGTTCCGATTTGAAAGGCGATTTCTCGTGTAAATCTTCATGAACCTTCATGGTATTACCAAAATACTTCCCTGTAGCAAATAAAATTGTTTCCCAAAAATCTGTAATGACAGGTATATGTTTTTGCAAATTTAATTGTACTACTTCAGTAAAATAATGACCAATTGATTGATCAGTCATTGCTTTACTATAAAATCGATCCATTAACAAAAGCAAGTCTTCCCTATTTAAAATATCTTGTTTCATCATTCCTTATTTTTTGAATCCATCACAATTGTTACAGGCCCATCATTCAATAATTGAACTTTCATATCAGCCCCAAAAATTCCGGTAGTGATTTCTTTCCCTAGATCATGTTTAAGTTGATCAATTAAATCCTCATACATTGGAACGGCGATATCAGGTTTTGATGCCTTGATATAAGAAGGTCGATTCCCTTTTTTAGTAGCTGCATGTAGGGTAAACTGACTTACTAATAAGACTTCTCCATCAATATCTTTCACACTCAAGTTCATTACTCCTGCGGTATCGTCGAAGATGCGCAGGTTAACTATTTTGCTACTGATCCATTCGATGTCTTCTTTTGTATCAGCGTCTTCCACTCCAATCAGTACCAATAAGCCTTTATGAATAGCACCAGTAATATGGCCATCTACCTTAACTGAAGCTTCGCTTACGCGTTGAATTACCACTCTCATTGTTCTCTTTCTAATATTAGAATTAACTTTATCAAGATGAAGATAGATATAACATCGGAGATACAGTTTCAAACTGCCCGTTCTGGGGGCAAGGGCGGACAAAATGTGAACAAGGTAGAGACCATGGTACAGGGTCGTTGGCATATTCAATCCTCTAAACTTTTTTCAGATGATCAGAAAATACGGATACAAGAAAAGTTAGCTAACCGTATTACAACGGATGGAGATTTGATGGTAAAATCACAGGAATCAAGAAGTCAGCTGGAAAATAAAAGCATCGTAATTGAAAAAATGAATGATTTGGTGGCGAATGCATTGCTTCGAAAAAAAGCAAGAATGGCAACCAAACCAAGCAAAGCTGCAATTGAAAAAAGAATTGAAAGCAAGAAAAAGAAATCAGAGCACAAATCTTTTCGGAAAAAAATTGATCACCGTAACCTCTGAGGATTCCGATACTTTTAACAACACATTCTGTACTTTAGCAAACACAAGAAAGGGAAATCCCTATCTGAATAAAAAATATTGACCTTGAGTGGAATAAAGAAATTAGCTGGACAAACAATTTGGTATGGTGCAAGTTCCATTGCGGCTAGGTTTATCAATTATTTATTATTACCCTATCTCACTTATAAATTATCAAAATCTATTTACGGTGAGTTTTCTTTGGTTTATTCTTTTATCCCTTTTATGAATGTGGTCTTTACATATGGCATGGAAACGGCTTACTTTAGATTTTCCCATTCGAAAGACAAAGACACTGTTTATAATACCACTAGTATTTCTTTGATCTTTTCAAGTATTATTTTAAGCGGTTTATTAATATTAGCGAGGCAACCTATTGCAGATCTTTTATCTGTAGGAACACATCCTGAATATATTATTGTAGCAGCCGGCATCATTGCCATTGATGCACTTTGCAGTATTCCATTTGCAAGATTAAGACAGGAAGGGCGGCCAATTAAATTTGCATTCACCAAAATTGGCGGAATAGTTATAAATATTGCAGCAACCTATTTTTTCATCAGCACTATTCCTAATTTTTTAAACACTCATCCTACTCATTGGCTGAATAATTATTACAGTCCTAACTGGAGTGTGGGCTATTTATTATTGGCCAATCTTATTCAGAATTTATTTGTGTTATTGCTTTTAAGCAAAGAGTTCTTTGGATTCAAATGGAAATTTGATGCTGCACTTTGGAGAGAATTAATGATTTATGGAATGCCCCTGATCATTGCTGGATTTGCAGGAATGATCAATGAAACATTCGACAGAATTATGTTACAGTGGTGGGCACCCGTTTCTACTGTTGAAGCAGCAAAAGCAGAAGTTGGAATTTATTCTGCTTGTTATAAATTAGCAATGCTTATTTCTTTGGCAGTACAAGCATTTAAAATGGGTGCAGAGCCATTTTTCTTTTCACAATCTGCCGATAAAAATGCACCCAAACTGTATGCAAGAATCATGAAGTTCTTCGTAATTACACTTTGCCTCATGTTCTTAATGGTAGCGCTTTATTTAGACGTATGGAAGCAATTTATTCGCAATCCTGAAATGTGGGTTGGCCTAAAAGTAGTTCCCATCCTACTTCTTGCTAACATGTTCTTAGGTATTTATTACAATCTTAGTGTCTGGTATAAATTAGGAAATAAAACAATGGCTGGTGCTTGGATAACTGTTGCAGGAGCCATTATCACACTTGCTATAAACTATACACTTATTCCACACTTCAGTTATATGGCCTGCGCCTGGGCAACTTTTGCATGCTACGGGAGTATGATGGTAATTAGTTTTGTCTGGGGCCAGAAAGAATACCCCATCCCCTATGCCTGGAAAAAATTAGTGGCGTATATCGCAATTGTAGTCAGCTTCTTTTTAATTCAAAAAGGAATATTGTATTTT
Organism: uncultured Bacteroidota bacterium; assembly: GCA_903927185.1. Lineage (GTDB taxonomy): Bacteria > Bacteroidota > Bacteroidia > Chitinophagales > Chitinophagaceae > Sediminibacterium. The sequence continues at coordinate 1,491 of CAIYLW010000028.1, read as the reverse complement.
TACGATCCCTTTTGGTTTCAGTTTGCTACAGGCACTTTACTATTTTTTGTATTCCTTTGGTTTATCCTTCTTGTCGAAAAAAAGGAATTTCAAAAACTTCCAGTAATTGGAAAATACATTCACTAATTACTTTTCGTTTAACAAAAATTGTTTCGCTTTTTCTAGCGCTGCTTTTGTTTCTTTCGAAACATGCGGATATGCAATATTTAGTTTCTCAAACTGATGATAGATAGCTAATCCAATTAATATGCGCATATACCATTTGTCATCAGCAGGAATCACATACCATGGAGCATAATCGGTTGAAGTATGATTAAACATTTCTTCGTAAGCAGATTGGTATTGATCCCAGTGGCCGCGTTCTTTCATGTCAGCCAAAGAAAACTTCCAATTCTTTTTCGGATCATCAATACGCTCTAAAAATCTTTTTTTCTGTTCCTCTTTTGAAACGTGCAAAAAGAATTTTAAAATAATGGTTCCATTCTCACTCAAGTTTTTTTCGAAACTATTAATCTGTTCGTAACGCCTTTTCCAAAATTTTTTATCAATGTCTTTTACTGATCTTATTCCAGGAATATTTTCATTTAAAATATATTCTGGATGCACTTTTGTAACTAATACGTTTTCATAATGCGATCGATTAAATATGCCAATTTCGCCTCTTGCTGGTAATTCTTTATAATGTCTCCAGAAATAATCATGGTCTAACTCGGCAGCAGAAGGCGATTTAAAACTTGACACCTTAACACCTGATGGATTTAAGCCACTCATCAAATGTTTAATGGTACCATCTTTACCTGCGGCATCCATTGCTTGTAAAACTATTAATACACTTATTTCATTATGAGCATATAATTTATCTTGCATATTTGCTAACTCAAGAATGCCTTTCTGCAACATTATTTCAGCTTTTTCTTTACTCACAGGCTTTTTCTTTACATTGGTAGGTAAAGACTTTAATTTGATTTTTTTATTCGCTTTTATTCTAAAAGCATCAGTATTGATCAGTGGTTTTGTTGGCATATTTATATTATGAAGTAGACATAAAAGTTAATACTAATTTTTTAAATTAAATATCTTTGCACAATGGCAGATGACTTACAAATTGTTAAAGGTGATAAAACCGAACAATATCATAACCTAATACCACAAATCAAAGGTTTACTCTTTGGCGAGCCTGATTTAATAGCGAACCTTGCTAACCTTACGGCTGCATTGAAAGAACAGTTCGGCTGGTTTTGGGTTGGGTTTTATATTGTTAAAGAAGATGAACTAGTGCTTGGTCCATTTCAAGGGCCTGTTGCTTGTACGCGCATCAAAAAAGGAAGAGGAGTATGCGGCAGTTCTTGGGATAAAGCAGCTACTTTAATTGTTCCTGATGTTGAAAAATTTCCAGGCCATATTGCCTGCAGCAGATCAACCACTCACTGAGCTGGCACATGATCGGTTAACAACAATTGCCGCTAACACTGAACTCGGTGCCGGCATGAG
>CAIYLW010000027.1 GCA_903927185.1 uncultured Bacteroidota bacterium | reverse complement strand
TTTCTGATATGCGCGTTTGGGGAATTCCAATATCTTTTGATAAACGATATGCTGTGATTCCTAAAGGGGTTAAAAACTCCTCAACTAGCACTTCTCCAGGATGTATGTTTTTTAATTTTTTCATGATTAATATTTTAGTGGTAATCAATTATTTGAACTTGTTCAGCATTGCCATTATTCCAAATGAATATTATTCGCCACTGATCATTAATGCGGATTGAGTAGTAATTTTTAAACTTTCCTTTTAGCTTTTCTAATTTATTCGATGGTGGAATCTGCAGGTCAATAATATTTTGAGAGTTATTCAACATCCTCAACTTTCTTCTGGCAATTTCTTGAATTGTTGAAGGCAGATTCTTTACTCGTTCTCCTTCCCAGATTTTTCCAGTCTCCTTATCTCCAAATGAAATAATCATAGTTACGCTTTTCGTTACTAACGTCAAAGGTATGTATAACCTCTAATAATCCAAAATTTTTTCCAAATCCTCCCAGATCTGGTTCGAACTGATAGTAGTCAAGTCGACCAAAAGAGCACTAAGCAATTAGTGCTCTTTTTTTGTGCCTATAGCAAGCTGTAAAAGGATTTTGTATAGATTATCTCCAGTGTAGGTAAACAATCAATTTAGGACAGATTGAATTGAATATTTTATTTTGACAAATCAGTACTTGGGTTGATTAAAATATTTAGTAGGGAGTTATTTACATAAAAATTATCCCGCCCAACTTTTTTCTTTGTTATTAAATCTATTTTTTCTAGTTGCTCTAAATATCTAATAGCTGTATTGCGACTAATTTTCAAGTCATTCATTAAGTATTCAATTTTTGTATATGGATTACGAAATAAATTATTGAGTAAATCCTGAGAATATATTTTTGGTGTTTTTTCGCGAAGTGTAATTTTATATTTTTGAATGGCTATCGATATGTCATTTATTTTTTGAATTGTATTTTTAGAAGTTTCAGCAACTGCATCTAGTATAAATAATATCCAATTTTCCCATTCATCATTATTTCGTACTTCCTGCAATAATTGATAATAGGTTGTTTTATGATTTATGATATATCTGCTTAAATAAAGTATAGGTAATGAAAGCAAATCATTTTTAATCAGGTAAAGTATATTTATAATTCTTCCTGTACGTCCATTACCATCATAAAAAGGGTGTATACTTTCAAATTGGTGATGAATAACGGCCATTTTTATGAGAGGGTCTACTTCGGATAATTCATCATTATTGATATATGCTTGTAGGTTATCCATTAGTTTTAAAATTGTATCATAATCCTGTGGTGGTGTATATACCGTTTCTCCTGTTGTTTCATTCAATAATTTAGTGCCAGGAAGTTTTCGAAATCCTGCTTTATTATTTTCAATTGTGCTCTGAATTGTTATTATATGATTGGAAGTAAGGAGTCCATTTTTTTTAACTAATTCGAATCCAACTTTAAGGGCTTTTGAATATGCATGTACTTCCTTTGCGGCTTCAGATATATAAATTTCATTTTTTGAACTTGATTGGTAAATGTCATCAAAGGTTGAAATGATATTTTCTATTGCCGAACTTTCGCGTGCTTCTTGTAATGCTAGTGTATCAATTAAAATATTCTGATTGGGAATTGAACTGGCAACACCTTTTAATTCTGCTAAATATCGATGAGCTAGAGCAACCTTTTTAAGAATAGCCTTAGTTTCAATATTTGCTTTTGGTGGTAGCAATTCTATTTGATTCATTTAGGTTTAGTTTTGGGTTGTATTGTATACATATAGCTCAAATATATCAAAAAATGGGTTATGTTATTGAGAAATCTAAATAAATTATAGCATATTCGGATATCCTAGACAGATTATTTCCTCCAAATCTCTCCAAATCTGGTTCGAACTGAGGGTAGTTATGTCGACTGAGAGAGCACTAAGCAATTAGTGCTCTCTTTATTTTATCGAATACCAAACTCCTTTACTTATTCCATTTTTCTCTAAATGGCTTGCGGTAACTAATTGTTCTAAATGTTTTTTGATAGTGTTTCTATTTGCATTGGTAAGTGTAACTACTTCACTAATTGTAATTCTCCCCCTTGACTTAACAAGATCTAAAATTTGCAATGACAAATATGGCAGTTTCGCCATTAGAATTTTTTCTCGCTCAATTTTTGTTTCAAGTCTTTCTTTTTGTTGTTTCATGGTATTTAAGAAAAACAATACCCATGGTTCCCAATTTGGATGATCATTTTTTATTGTTCCTTGCGTTTGTCG
>CAIYLW010000026.1 GCA_903927185.1 uncultured Bacteroidota bacterium | reverse complement strand
ATAACTGATTGATTTTTAATTATATTCAAATTTATTTAATATAAAATAATTAATTAGATGGAATCACTTTAAGGTCTATAAATTATCATACTCATATAATGGGTCGATATGATCTCCAGCGAGTATTTCGAAGACCGGATTAATCACTCCATCATGCAAATCATACACCCAACCATGCAAATCAGGTCTGTTCTCACTTTTCCATGCAGCTTGAACTATCGATGTTTTAGCCAGGTTCATTACCTGTTCTCTCACATTTAATTCAACTAATCTATTAGATCTTTTTGTTTCATCCTCTATTGCATCTACTTCCTCTCGATGGATACGATACACATCTTTGATATTTCGCAACCATTTATTGATTAATCCAAGACTTGTTTGCGTCATCGCTGCTCTTACTCCACCACAACCATAGTGTCCACAAACAATAATATGTTTCACCTTCAATACTTCCACTGCATATTGTAGAACACTCAACATGTTCAAGTCGGTGTGCACTACCATATTTGCCACATTTCTGTGAACAAATATCTCTCCGGGCTGAGAACCTGTTAACTCATTTGCCGGCACCCTACTATCGCTGCAACCAATCCACATAAATTCAGGTTGTTGAATATCTACCAACCTTGAAAAATATTCCGGGTCCCTTGCCACTTGATCTGCAGCCCAGTTTTTATTTTCCTCTAGCAATTTTTGATACGAATACATGTTACGACTTTATAAGTGAAATTACACTTTCATACAAATAAAAAGCGCTATCCATAAAATGAATAACGCTTTAAGAGTTTTTTTCTAAATTATTAGATATTTAATCCGCCACAAGCACTAATTACTTGCCCGGTTATATAATTACTCCAATCAGATGCCAAAAACAAAGTGGTATTTGCAATTTCTTCTGCTTTCCCGAAACGGCCCAATGGTATTTTTTTCAAAAACTCAGTAGCACCATCTCCATCCTTCAAATAATGAGTCATATCGGTTTCTATAAATCCAGGTGCGATGGCATTGCATCGAATATTGCGACTTCCCAATTCAAGCGCTACCGACTTAGTAAAGCCTATGATACCCGCTTTTGAAGCTGCGTAGCTACTCTGGCCTGCATTTCCTCTGATACCGATAATAGAACTCATATTGATAATAGAACCAGATTTTGCTTTCATCATTGGTCTGATCACTTGTTTGGTCATATTAAAAACACTTTTTAAATTGATGTTCATCACATCATCCCATTGTTCTTCAGTCATACGCAATAACAAATTATCCTTTGAAATTCCCGCATTGTTTACACAGATATCAACAGCTCCAAATTCTTTGAGTACATCTGTCACGAATGATTCACACTCGGCAAATACTGCTGCGTTACTTTTATAGGCTTTTGCTTTCACACCCAAAGATTGAATCTGTGCTTCCAAAGCTGCAGCCTTCTCAGCACTGCTATCGCTCACATAGGTAAAAGCTATATGTGCTCCCTGCTCTGCCAATTTCAAGGCTATGGCAGCACCAATTCCGCGGGCTGCACCAGTTACTATCGCTACTTTGTTCTGTAATAATTGCATGATTACTTAATTGATAGGTCGCAAATGTAAAAAAATCTATTGCATTCTCATATAATTAGATATTTTAGACAAGATGAATATCCTTCTTACTCGTAGAAAAATACTACTAATCGCCTTTCTGGTAGAGACCATTTGTGTTACGTATGCACTTAAACTCAAGTTCCTTACTGGCTTTACAAGTGTTACTTTTTCAATCGCAGGACTATTCATTTGTTGGTTTGCTTTAGTTCTACCTAGTCCACAACAAGTACCTAACCAGCCTTTGGATCTTTCAAAAAAAACTAACCAATATCGATGGTGGATTCTTGCAATGACACTGATTTGTATTATAGGTTCAGCACTGCATTGGATGGAAGATGCACCACTCGACTTTCACGATGCAGATATGTTGCCAATTATTAAAATCATGAGCGAACGTTTCATACATGGTGCGGGCAGCCATGTGTATGATGTGATCCCAGAAATCTGGGGCGGAATGCATCCGATCTATCTTCCAGCAATGTGGATGCCATTTAGTATTCCTGTATTTTTTGATGCAGACCCGAGATGGACCACCGTTGTGGCATTATTTATCCTTGCTTCCTTATTCATTTGGCGTATACAACCTCTTCATAGAAAATCTGGTCCTATATTTTTTGCTGCTTTCTTACTTATCTGGTGGCTCTTAAACGCACATAATTCAGGGCTATTAATCTATACTGAAGAAGGCGTGGTAATATTATTTTACAGTTTTCTTGCCCTTGCATTGTTAAGTAAAAACGGATGGTTGATCGGCATGGCTACATCGCTTTGCGTTTTAAGTCGCTATTCATTAGTTGGATGGATTCCTGCCATGTTGGTTTTTTATATATATACTAAAGACCTTAAAAACCTTCTGCGTATTTCATTAATGGGCATTTTATTCTTTCTCGTATTAGTGCTTATTCCATTTGGCTGGAAAACCTTTTTAACACTGACATCCATACCATCAGAATACATCAGTTTCAGTGAAAGGGTTTGGAAAGATGCCCCTGTGGTGTTTCACGAAAGTTTAGGATTTGCCAAATTCTTTGGGCCAAAAAACATTGCACTACAGCATCACTTATTGATCTATTCTGCACTTATATTACCAACCATATTTATGATAATTTGCTTGGCTTTGGTGAAGAGATCTCATTTACAGAAAGACCATCTTCCAATTGCAACACTAAAATTTACACTGGTAATCTTTTACACTTTGGTAGACGTGCCTTACCTCTATCTTTTTTATACAGGATCTTTTTTGAGTCTTTTTTTAGTAACAAATTTATTGGTGGGAGAAAGGCCTATATGGACTTTAAAAAAGACATCTTAATTGCTTTTTGTTTCTGCAATGATTTGAAGAATCTCATCTACATATTTACGATCATTACTTAACCTAGGTACTTTGTGTTGCCCGCCCAGTTTCCCTTTGCTGCGCAGCCATTCGTGAAAAATATGCTTTTCAAGAGCATGTACAATTGGCATAACTAAGGCGATGTCTTTATATCGCTTTGCTTCATAATCACTATTCAATGTTTTCAAAGCGCAATCTAATTCGAAAGCAAAAGAGTCTACATTATCAGGTGCCTGATCAAATTCTATCAACCATTCGTGCGCACCCTTGGTATCATCTCCAAAATAAACTGGAGCAGCTGTATAATCATTTACCACCAACCCTGTTTTTTCACATGCAATCGCAATGGCCTTATCAGCATTGTCTGCAATCACTTCTTCTCCAAATGCATTAATATATTGTTTTAATCTACCACTAACTTTAATCTTAAACGGAAATACATTAACAAACTGAATAGTGTCGCCTACTAAATAACGCCAAAGACCTCCATTAGTACTTATCACCAACGCATAGTTTTTTCCAATCTCTACTTCCCCCAAACCAATTGTTTTTGGATCTGCATTTCCATATTCTTCCACTGGCATAAATTCATAAAAAATACCATGCGCTAAAAACAACAACATTCCTTCTTGATCTGGATCATTCTGAGCTGCAAAAAATCCTTCACTTGCATTATATATATCCAGATAAGTAACACCTGGTCCTATTAATTTTTTAAACTGATTGCGATATGGTGTAAAAGAAACACCACCATGTCCATATAATTCAAGATTAGGCCATACTTCTTTTAAATTGGCCTTTCCGGTAATCTCTAAAATTCTTTTTATTAAAACCATGGTCCATGTAGGGACCCCCGCAATGGATGTTACATTTTCTTCAATGGTAGACAACGCTAAGCTTTCGATCTTCCCTTCCCATTCATCCATCAATGCAATCGACAATTCCGGGGTACGGATCCATTGACCCCAAAATGGTGTGTTCTGCAACAATACCGCACTCAAATCGCCGTACTGTATTTCTTCATTTATTTGACTAATCTGATGACTTCCTCCAATAACCAAACTCTTCCCAGTCAGCAAATCGCTGTTGTTATTGATATTATAATATAAAGTCAAAAAATCTTTTGCTGCTTGAAAGTGGCAATCTTCCAAGCTCTCATCAGTTATCGGGATAAATTTACTTTTGTCGCTAGTAGTTCCACTACTTTTTGCAAACCAACTCACTGGGGTATTCCAAAGTAATTGTTCTTCCCCATCCATTAATCTTTGGATATATGGTTTTAAATCATCGTATTCTTGAATTGGAACGGCTTGTTTAAAATTTCGGATGGTGAAGATTTCTTTAAAACCATACTTACGGCCGAATTCTGTATACTGCCCGTGCGTAATCAGATCTTGAAGTACTTCCCGCTGTGTAGCAATAGGCTCATTTACCCAGGCGTCTATTCGCCCCTGACGAAGCCGGGCTAATCTTGATATCGCGGGACTGAGAATTTTCATACAGTTAGTTCCTGAAAAATAAGCAAAGCTTTCGAAATTACCTGTGTATTATTCGTCAGATATTGAACCGTTATCTATTTCATTGGATGCTGTTGGCACGCTGGCTCCATTATCCTTGCCCATATCAATAATCCAGTCTTTTCTTTTCAATTCAAAATTAGTACCTAGATAAAGCCTACGAACTTTTTCATCATCAGCTAATTCTTCTGCAGTACCATGTCGAAAAATCTTTCCTTCAATTAATAAATAGGCACGATCACAAATCGAAAGGGTTTCGTTTACATTGTGATCAGTTATGAGGATACCAATATTTTTAAACTTTAAACGGGCTACCACACTTTGAATGTCTTCTACTGCAATAGGATCTACCCCTGCAAATGGTTCATCCAATAAAATAAATTTTGGATCAACAGCCAAAGCACGAGCAATCTCTGTTCTTCTTCTCTCGCCACCACTCAAGCTATCCCCATTATTATCACGCACATGGTGTAAATGAAATTCATCTAATAACGATTCTAATTTATACTGTCGCTCTTGTTTGCTGAGTTTAGTCATTTCCAAAACTGCCATGATATTATCTGCAACAGTTAGCTTTCTAAAAACACTGGCTTCTTGAGGTAAATAACCAATCCCCATCTGTGCTCGCTTATACATGGGTAGCTTAGTGATATTCATATCATTCAGAAACACATCTCCCACATCTGGCTTGATAAGACCCACAACCATATAAAAAGTAGTGGTCTTTCCAGCACCATTGGGACCGAGTAGACCTACTATTTCCCCTTGCTCTACATTTACACTTACATGGTTAACAACAGTTCTACCTTTGTAACTTTTAATAAGATCCTTGGTATGGATAGTTAAATTCGTCATTGTAATTGTAAAAATAAGACAGTTGAAACGAAGAATAAGTACCCTCAGCTTTATATTTTGTTATTCTTTGATTGTATGTTTGTAGCCATTTATACGTATGAAAGTAATTGACCATATCTCAAAAGCCAACGATACACTGCTATCTTTCGAAGTTTTACCGCCACTAAAGGGTAAAACCATTATGTCACTATATGATCATTTGGATCCATTGATGGAATTTAAACCTTCATGGATTAATGTTACCTACCATCGCAGCGAAACCATGTTCAAGAAAAAAGCTGACGGCACTTTTGAAAAGGTAGAAGTTCGTAAACGTCCGGGAACTGTTGGTATTTGTGCGGCTATTATGAATCATTATAAAATCGATGCTGTCCCACATATTATCTGCGGTGGATTTACCAAAAGAGAAACTGAAGATGCATTGATTGACCTAGATTTTTTAGGAATCGATAATGTGTTGGTGTTAAGAGGTGATGCAGCAAAGAATGAAACATCATTTGAATCTGAACCTGGTGGAAATAATTTTGCTATCGATCTACTCAAACAAGTGAGTAGCATGAATAATGGTGTATATATTGATGAAGACATCAAGAGTGGTGGAAAAACAAATTTCTGTATGGGTGTGGCAGGTTATCCGGAAAAACATTTCGAAGCACCAAATTTGGAAATTGATTTATTGAAACTGAAAGAAAAAGTAGAGGCAGGTGCTGAATATATTATGACTCAAATGTTTTTCGACAATCAGAAATTTTTTGATTTCGTAAATTCCTGTAAAGCAATAGGTATAAATGTTCCCATCATTCCAGGATTAAAACCAATTACTAATAAAAAGCAATTATCAGTATTGCCACGTATTTTTCATGTTGATATTCCTACAGATCTTTCTAATGCGATTAACAAATGTAAAACAGACGCAGAATGCGAACAAGTTGGTGCAGAATGGTTAATTCAGCAAAGTAAAGAACTAAAGCAATTTGGTGTGCCAGTTCTACACTACTATACTCTTGGCAAACCAAAAGTAATTAGAAGTGTAGTAGAAGAATTATTTTAAAATTAGTGTTTCAGTTTAGTAGCAATCAGATCATCAAACTGTTGAATACTCAGTTGTTTGGCAATGATACGTTTGTCTTTATCTAGTAAATAAAGAGTAGGTGTTTTAAAAACATCGTACAATTGTTTGTAACTAGGCTGACCAGCTTTTTCTTCTGAAGCCCTTGCTAACTTGGTTTGATACACATGGTACCAGTTAAGTAGCCCTTTTTCTGTTATAAATTTTTTCCAAGCAACCATTTCGTTTTCATAGATATTCACGGCATAGATAGCCACACCAAGTGCTTTCCATTTTGCACGATACATGGAATCTAAACGGGGAAGCTCTTCCTTGCAATGCCCGCAATTTGGATCCCAAAATACAACTACTGTAAATGGCGCTTTGATATTGTAAAGTGAAACGGTTTTACTACTACTATCTGTCAAATCCAATGGCGATGCAGCTAATCCCAATTGATTAGCCATTAAACTATACGCTCTTTCTGTAATTGTTTTCTTTGAAGCGGTGTTCAATAATACGGTATCACCCTTAGCATAAAAGTTTTCAAAAAGATACAAAAACACTTTGTCTTGACCCATGAATTCGGGACTTATATATTTATTAGTAAACTTGGTAAGTAAGTAAGGATAAATTTCTTTTCCAGTTTTTGCAGATAACAAAAGATATTTTACTTCTTCGATCAAAGAGTCTGGTTCAGGGGAAACATAATACTTGAAATAATCATCGAGTTTTGATTCGAAAAATGGAGTACGCAATAAACGATCATCATTGAATACTACATCATCCCAAAAATGATCTTTCACAAAATGGTAGGGATATAAAGAATCTGGTTTGCCCTTGACCATTGGAATACTAGGAACAGTTGGTCTTTTCATAGTATTAAACAACATTGCCAATAAAGAAGCAGGATATTTTTTTATTAGATTTTCACGATAGGCTTGTAATTCTTTATCCCCTTGAATAATCAAGTTCTTATATTTTGTAGAGTCCGCATTAGTTTTTGATTGATGATATGCTGCCTCTTGCTCTTGCATCAGTTTCCCCTTTTCAGAAGAATATTTCAAATACTCTTTGAATAAGTCATTATCAGGCGAGCCTGTAATGGTAGATTTATCTTTCTGCAAAGTGTCGCCAGCAATGCTAAACTGTTGTTTATTATCCAATAGAAATTCGAACTGAGGAGTCATTTGAGGTGTTACTAAAAAATAAACACCACCTGTTAATTTCTTCCCCTTAAAGACCCCCATACTTTTTTCATTTAAATAGGCAGAATCCACTAGTGCTCTGCCCTTTCCATAATAACTTCCTAGATACACCCAACAATTTTTAAGGGGTGTAAGAGTTACCGGGATTTGCTTACCTGCCTCAGTTGTAGGCTTAGTATTAACTGCAGTTTTGGTTTGAGCCTGAACAGTTAGGCTCAAAAGAATAAATACAAAAAAAGAAATGATACGGTTCATACGATCTTGAATTGACTATAAAAATAGGAAAATTGGTAACAGTATAGGCATATACCGAACTGTAGTTTACATTTGCACCCGTGAGAAAACAAAAGCAAAGAGTAGTATTAGAAAAATTATTGGTAGAGGATTATGCTGCCGAGGGAAAGTCTCTTGCCCGAATAGAGGGTAAAGTTATATTCATAGAAGGGGCAGTACCTGGCGATGTGGTAGACGTACAATTGTCAAAAAGCAAGAAAGATTGGGCCGAAGGACATGTAGTGAAAATTCATACTTATTCCGAAAAAAGGGTTACGCCTTTCTGTAGTCATTTCGGAGTATGTGGTGGCTGCCAGTGGCAGATGCTGCCTTATGACCAGCAATTATTTTATAAGCAAAAGCAGGTAGCTGATAATTTAACCAGAATTGGCAAAATAGCATTGCCCCCAATTAGAACCATTATTGGAGCGGATCATACGGAAGAATACCGTAATAAAATCGAATATACTTTTGGTTCCAAAATTTTTATCCCGTCCAACGTTTTTAGAAAAATGAAAGAGGAGGGAGTTTCCATCGATGATATACCTGGCGGTGCAGGTTTTCATGTTAGAGGATTTTTTGATAAAGTAGTGGAAATCGACAAATGCTATTTACAGGAAGAACCAACCAATCAAATTAGAAAAGCGGTTGCGGCCTATGCACTTGAACGCAATCTTCCGTTTTATGATGTTAGAAAACACCAAGGTTGGTTGCGTAATATGTTTATCCGCAATAGCACGATTGGTGAATTGATGGTGAATATTGTTTTTGGATATGAAGATGAAAACAATCGCAAAGCCTTACTTAATCAGCTTTTGCAACAATTCCCTCAAATCACTACTTTATTATATACCATAAATACCAAACACAATGATAGCTTATACGACCTATTCCCTCAAGTATATAGCGGTAATGGTTATATTATTGAAAAATTGGAGAATTATTCATTTAAAATTAGTCCAAAGTCCTTCTTTCAAACAAATACACGTCAGGCAGAAAAATTGTACCAGGTTACTCGCGACTTTGCAGAACTAAATGGTAGCCAAGTTGTTTATGATTTATATTGTGGCACTGGAAGTATTGGCATTTTCGTGAGTCAGCAGGCAAAAAAACTCATTGGTGTAGAAGTAGTACCAGAAGCAATTGAAGATGCAAAAGAAAATGCCGCGTTAAATAATTTAAAACAGTGCAGTTTTTTTGCGGGAGATGTAATAGATATCTGCGATGATGCGTTCTTTGCAGAACATGGGAAACCCGACGTAATCATTACCGATCCACCGAGGGCAGGGATGCACGAAAAACTGATTAAGAAATTATTAGAAATTGCAGCTCCTACCATTGTTTATGTAAGCTGTAATCCTGCTACACAAGCAAGGGATTTAGCTTTATTAGATGAAAAATATTCTGTGGAGAAAATACAACCTGTTGATATGTTTCCACATACCTTACATATCGAAAATGTGGTTCAATTAAAACTTAGAAATGACTGAATTCAGACCCAGTAGATTTGAAATATTACCTACCGTTGTAAAGAATCTACTGATTATAAACGGACTAGTTTTTCTAGCACAAAATACTTTGGGCGGTCAAGGTGCAAGCTTTTCATTTGAAAATGTTTTTGCACTGCATGCATGGCAAAGTCCATTATTTAAGCCATGGCAACTAATTACCCATATGTTTCTTCATGGCGATTTCGGACATATTTTCGGAAATATGTTAGCCTTATATATGTTTGGCGCAGTTCTGGAAAACCTTTGGGGACCAAAGCGATTTCTTACTTTTTTCATTATCTGTGGACTTGGCGCTGCATTAATGCATTTGCTTTTTTTGAGCTACGAGTTAGTTCCATTAATGAAAGATTATTCTAATGTTTTGGTGGAACGTGCTTCTAATAGTGGACAAACTGCTGCTCTTTTCAATTTCGGAATGAAGCATCCTCATGCATTTGAACAAAACTCGGAATTAGTGAGTATGGTGGCAAATAATCCAAACAACCTGGAAGCTACTAATGCTTTATTTCAATATGTATCGAGTTACTATGAAGCGAACTTAAATACAGCTACTATAGGCGCAAGTGGTGCTGTATTTGGTATTTTGGCAGCTTTTGTTTACTTATTTCCTAATACTTATATCTATTTATATTTCTTAGTTCCAATCAAAGCAAAGTGGCTGGGTATTGGCTATTTTGCTTGGGAACTATTCTTTGCTATACGCAATTCTGCTGGTGATAATATTGCACGGTGGGCACATGTGGGAGGAGCAATTGTAGGTTTGATTATTGTAATGACATGGAACAAAAAGAATAAGAAGCATTTTTATTAATTAGATCCCGTTACCATTATGTTTGAAAAATCAACAAAATCAAATCGTGGCATTTTATTAGGACAGGATAATAATGCGCTGGTATACTTGGTTGCGATTAATCTATTAGTATTTGTTCTACTCACATTTATAAAGATCATCTACTATCTATCTGAAATACCAATTGAGTTTTTCTATAAACAAGTATTCGATTGGTTTACATTACCAGCTGTAACAGATAATTTTTTAAACAAACCCTGGGTACTATTTACTTACATGTTTACTCACGAAAGTATCTGGGGACTAATTAGCAGTTTACTTTGGTTGTGGGCATTTGGATATATACTTCAGGACCTTACTGGAAATAATAAATTAATTCCAATTTATTTATATGGAGGAATAGTAGGAGGAATAGTTTTCTTAATTACAGTAAACCTTTTCCCTGCATTAGCAAATCATGTAACTACTATTGGTCCTTTAATAGGTGCAGGTGCCGCGGTAATGGCAATTGCTGTAGCTACAACTACCTTGGCACCTGAATATAGAATCTTCCCATTAATAAACGGAGGAATTCCGCTTTGGGTTTTAATGGTAGTTTTTGTTGCCATCGATTTTGCAACCTTGGCTGGAAATAATGCCGGTATTGCAGCTTCCCATCTTACAGGTGGAGCTATTGGATTCCTTTTTATTCGACAATTAAGAAGAGGAACTGATTGGGGTGCCTGGATGAATCACTTTATAGATTGGCTGAATGATTTATTTAGCCCTGATAAAAAAAGACCACAAAAAGATTCAAGAGATAACTTATTTGCTAAGTCAATTGGTAACATCAAGCAAAAAAATTCTGACATTACACAAACTAGAATTGATGCCCTTCTTGATAAAATTAATCAACAAGGCTACCAGTTTCTAACTGAAGAGGAAAAGTCATTTTTAAAAAGGGCTAGTAAGGAAGATCTTTTATGAAACTATTCAAGAAAATAGTTCTAAGCTTAGGTATAACTGGAAGTATCCTCTACTTGCTTACTTGTTTAACTCCTTATATAAGCCCATTTTATGGCTATTTTTTTTCTTTTGCTAGTTTATTTTTCCCAATAGGATTAATCATTATGTTGATTTGGTGTATCCTTAGTCTTATTTTATTTAAAAAATTTGCCTGGATTTTTTTTCTGGTACTTTTTGCTGGATATAAAAATATTATTTCGGTTTATGGTCTTCATCCAAGTAAAGCATTTGTTCAAGCAAAATCTCAAAATCAGATTCGCATATTATCTTGGAATGTAAATAATTTTTTATCCCAAAGTGTTTCCAACTCAGGAAAAATAAACCAAATGCTTGAATATATTAAATCAGCAAATGCAGATATTATATGTTTTCAAGATTACTGTTCTACCTATTATCCACATGCTAATGCAACAACAGAAAACATTAAATTATTGACAGGATTAAAGTATAGTTATTTTAGTGAGGCAGATCCTAATAATGGTGTTATTATATTTTCAAGATGGCCTTTTTTAAAGAAAAATAATATTTCTTTTTCGAATATTAATTCGCCTGAATTTTTACAATGGGTTGAGATACAAACTCCTTCTAAATTATTGCGAGTTTATAATACTCATTTACTTTCGATGGGTATTCATATTGAATTAAAGGACAACAATAATAGTAATCGCCTGAAATTTGTTAAATACGACGAAGCAATTTTAATGAAAAGAGATAAATTAAGGAGGCTTGCATATTTTGATAAGATACATTTAAAACAGGCCGAACTAATTAAAAAATCATTAGATAGTTCTACTATTCCATTTATTTATACTGCGGACATGAATTCTGTTCCATCAAGTTTCGTGTATCATCATGTTAGTAATGGTCTTCACGATGCCTTCCTTGAAAAAGGATGGGGGTTTGGAAGAACGTACGATAGTCTATCTCCTACACTCAGAATCGACGTCTTATTTACCAGCCCAAATATAAAAACGATTCAATACAGTTCTCCACATCTTCATTTATCAGACCATTACCCAATTATCACAGATATTCAGCTATAAGATCGAATTTCATTAATTTTATCGTATGGCAAAAAGTTTTTTGCGACGCACATTTAAATCTTTCAGCTTAACGATCACAATTTTTATGGCAGCAGTTTTTGTAATTGCTTGTCTTTCTCCTTATATCAATCCAGCAAATTGGTGGTTTTTCGGATTCACTGGATTAATTGTTCCTTACTTAATTGTACTTCTATTTTTCACAACTATATTTTGGCTGATTGCCAAACCAGTTATTGCCTGGATTCCTTTTATTTCTCTTTGCTTTGGTTGGCAACAATTAGGCGTTGTATTTGCTTGGCATGCAGGGGCTGGTTTCAATAAAAAAAAGCATACGCAGAATATTCGAATTGTAGATTGGAATGTAAGAAGCTTCAATGGGCTTAGCAAAAATATTGATGCTAAGAGACTAACAAGAAACGAAGTGGCTGAAATTATTACAAATATGCAGGCTGATATTGTTTGCTTACAAGAATTTAATAGTAGTACCCAAAGAAATTACGCAGATAATATTTCTTTATTTACAAAAGCATTTCCATATTATTTTTTTTCAAGAGATTACCTGCGTAACAATGGTAATTATCATTCCGGAAGTATCATCTTTTCAAAATATCCAATTATTGATTCGGGAAAAACTAATTTCCCTATTGCTGAAAGTCTCATTTTTGCTGACATTTTAAAAGGCAATGATACCGTCCGCGTTTTCAATACCCATTTGCAATCCTTTAAATTTAAAAAAGAGGATTATATTGATATTGAAAAAATAAAAGAGCAAGATGAAGAAACCGTATCAGCTTCTAAAAATATTTTTAATAAAATGAAACTCGCTTTTACTAGAAGAGGGGTTCAAGCCGATATTGTTAGAAGCCAAAGAGACCTTTCTAATTTACCCAGTATTATAACCGGCGACTTTAACGATGTCCCAAATTCTTATACCTATTTTAATATCAAAGGAAATTGGCAAGATTGCTTTTTAAAAAAGGATTTTGGAATTGGCAGAACTTATTTGTCATTGGCCCCTACCTTACGAATCGATTATATTCTTGCAGATAATCGATTCTCAGTGAAACAATTTGATATGGTGGATGAAGATTTAAGCGATCATATGATGTTAGTAACTGATCTTAGGCTAAACAAATAAATCAGTTCTTCCCTTCTGTCGAAACGGCTTTATTTTCTTATCTTGCGCTCCATGTATTTGAGCCATTTTTATACCTACAGTTGTTGTTGCTGCTATTAATTAGGCATTTGGCCCATTTAAGTGGCTTATAACTCAATTCACAATCTCACAAGTACTATAACATGTCTTTGAAAGTTTATAATTCCTTAAGCAGACAAAAAGAAATATTTACTCCTATTAACGCACCCTATGTGGGTATGTATGTGTGCGGACCAACAGTAAGTGGTGAAAGTCACTTAGGTCATGCCCGTCCCTTCATTACTTTTGATGTGATTTATCGCTATTTGATGTATCTGGGTTTTAAAGTACGCTATGTTCGAAATATTACAGACGCTGGTCATTTTGAAGAAGAAGGTCGCGAAGCGGAAGATAAGATTAGCAAAAAAGCTGTTTTAGAAAAACTCGAACCTATGGAATTGGTACAAAAATATACCAATCTCTATCATTGGGCCATGAGTAGATTTAATAATTTACCTCCAAGTATTGAGCCAACAGCAACTGGTCATATTGTAGAACAGATAGAGATGATCAAAAAAATCATTTCAGACGGATATGCTTATGAAGCTAATGGTTCCGTGTATTTCGATGTGGCAAAATACAATATCGATTTCTCCAAGTTGGGTAAGCCCTATGGCATGCTAAGCGGGCGAAATTTAGAAGATCAACTCGATACTACACGTGAGTTAGATAATCAAGATGAGAAGAGAGATAAAAACGATTTTGCACTTTGGAAGTCAGCTCCACCAGAACACATTATGCGCTGGAATAGCCCATGGGGCGAGGGTTTCCCGGGTTGGCATATTGAATGTTCGGCTATGAGTAGTAAATATTTAGGTGAAGAGTTTGATATACACGGCGGTGGCATGGACCTTCAATTTCCTCACCATGAATGTGAAATTGCACAAAGTACCGTATGTAATCATAAAACTCCAGCTCGCTATTGGTTGCATAATAACATGATTACTATTCAAGGTAAAAAAATGGGTAAGAGTTATAATAATGTGATTAAACTAACTGAATTATTCAGTGGAAATAGTCCCATTTTAGAACAAGCCTATACTCCAATGACCATCCGCTTCTTTATTTTACAAAGTCATTATAGAGGCACGCTCGATTTCAGTAACGAAGCATTACAAGCCTCAGAAAAAGCGTTGAAACGTTTATGGGAAGCATACGAATGGTTTAATAAACAAATCTTTTCTGCAGATACTATTGCATCTGATAATTCGCTAGATGATAAGGTTCAAAAACAAATTGCTGAATTCGATGAATTCATGAATGATGATTTCAGCACAGCCAAAGTATTGGCTAATATGTTTGAATTATCATCTGTAATAAATTCAATTAAAGACAAACATATTTTAGATACTGCAATTAGTGGTAAAACCTCGTTGCTTCTTCAAAAACAATTGAAAGTCTTTTTGGAAGACGTGTTTGGATTAGTAGGAGAAAGGTCTGCCGATAATGGCCAGCTTGATGGAGTTCTTCAATTACTGATTAGCATTCGTAAGGATGCTAAATCCAATAAGGATTTTATGACAAGTGATAAAATTAGAAATGAATTGGCCGTTTTAGGTATTCAATTGAAGGATGAAAAAGATGGGGGAACTAGCTATAATATTAACTAGTGATCACAATCATCTGCATGAGCATGATTATGAATTCTGCAAAAACCAAAGTTGAGTAAATGTGCCGTAACTATCAAACTTACTGCTGGAAAAAGGAACCAATATTGCCACTCATGCCAAATCACTTTAGCAAATAATAAAAGAATCCCAAAGCTGAAGACCACAATTGGCATCAAACTATGGTGATGTTTTTGCTTTCCATGTCTTAATGCAAGAATCCCCACAATAAAAGCAATACCCACCATCATATTTTCGAAATATAAATTGTCGATAATATTGATACCAAATATGGGTAAACTAGTAAGCACTAAGGGTAATAAGGCACAATGAATGGCACAAGCCAAGGATGTAGCAATTCCCAAAAAATCCAAATTAACTTTCATCGATTCAATAATAATAATGCAAATATACATAAATGCAACATTGTTGCAAAATAATAAAGCACATGAAGAAAAGCACTTGCGCCCTAACTTTGCATTAATTGTTCAACTATGGGAAAGAAATTAATTGGTTATCTACTCTTCTTTTTTGCACTCCTTATCGGATTCTATTTCTTTTTATTTCGAGGAAATGATGAGTGGAGAACCAAATTATCAACGATTAGTTATGTGAAACCCTTCCATTTTCAAACCCAGGATGATAAAACTTTTACCGATCGAGATATGTTAGGAAAAGTATGTGTGGTGGAGTATTTTTTTACAAATTGTAAAGGTATTTGTCCGCATATGAATACCAATATGAAAAGTATCGCTGAAACTTTTAAGAACGAGCCAGACTTTTTAATAATCTCTCACACTTGCGACCCCAATCGTGATACTGTTGCTAGAATGAAAGTCTATTCTGATTCTTTAAAAGTTGATACCAAAAAATGGGTATTCCTGACAGGTCGTAAGGATAGTCTTTATAGTATGGCTAGAAGTTCTTATTTATTGGACGACCCAAAAAATAATGTTGAAAAAATTGAAGATCAATTTATACATACTCAATTCTTTGCATTGGTAGATAAAGATGGCAAAGTAAGAGGTCAGGTTTACGATGGATTAAAAGCCGATGAATTGGAGAAAATAAAAGTAGATATCCGTAAACTTTTAAAAGAAAAAGCTGGAAATGGCAATTTTGTAAATAGTATTTTTGGTAATAATCCCTAATAGCTTCAGCATGCATCCAAGGATCTTAGATACACTTAAAAGAAATCAGTTAAGTATTACTGATAGCCGGAAAAAAATTCTGGAAATGTTTCTACAACGCAAAGGAGCATTAGCACATGCAGATATAGAACAACAAAGCGGAGAGGAATTTGACAGGGTGACGATTTATAGAACCCTTCAAACTTTTGTTGAAAAAGGTATTATTCATACAATACCTTCAGCCGACAATTCTGTTCGATATGCATTGTGTAAAGATGATTGCAGCGAAGGACATCATCACGACAATCATGTACATTTTATGTGCGACCAATGCGGAACTACCTATTGCCTAGATCATGTAACTGTTCCGTCAGTGGCTTTACCTGTTGGATTTTTAGTAAGTCAGGTAGATGTGGTAGTAAGTGGTACCTGTTTGAAATGTCAATAACGAATCTTTTATCTTAGCGGACCAAAATTTCCCTTTAAATAAATAGTTCTACATGATTTTAGTAACCGGAGCAACAGGCTTAGTTGGATCACACCTTATTAAGGCACTGGTTGCTCAGGGTAAGTCAGTGAGGGCATTATATCGTTCAGAAATTCCATCCACACCAGAATTAGCTGCTGTTGATTGGTTTAAAGCAGATATACTAGATATAGTTGCATTGGAAGAAGCAATGATAGGTATTACACAAGTATACCATTGCGCTGCAATTGTTTCTTTTACAGCAAAAAATAAAAAATCATTGCACCATACCAATATTGAAGGCACGGCCAATATTGTGAATGCATGCTTGAATGCTAATATTGAGAAATTACTATTCGTTAGTTCAGTAGCAGCTTTGGGTAGAATTAGAGAAGATCAAGCTATTAATGAAACAATGAACTGGACCGAAGAAACCAGTAATAGTGAATATGGGAAAAGTAAGTATCTCGCTGAAATAGAAGTATGGCGAGGCATGGGTGAAGGATTAAAAGTGGTAGTAGTGAATCCAGTAATTATTTTAGGTGTAAGCGATTGGTCAAAAGGTTCAACAGCTATTTTCAAATCTGCTTATGATGAATTCCCCTGGTATACAGAAGGGAGTAGTGGTTTTGTAGATGTAGCAGATGTAGTAGATGCTATGATACTTTTGATGGAAAGTTCGATCTGCGATCAACGCTATATTTTAAGTGGAGCAAATTTACCCTACCGAGACATCTTTACAATGATTGCAAATGCTTTTCATAAAAAAGCACCACACAAAAAAGTTACTGCATTATTAGCTGAAATTGTATGGCGTCTGGAAGGAATAAAAGGAAGATTCACAGGTAAGACTCCTTTGTTAACAAAAGAAACTTCAAGAACAGCAAGAGCTAATGTTCAATTCGATAATAGTAAACTTTTAAAAGCCTTACCACAATTTCAATATCGTAGCATACAGACTTCTATCGATCGAATTTGTTCAGAGTTAAAAAAATTGTATCAATTGTAATTGTTATTAATTCTTGAAAATAATTTCAAAAATATTTTTTTTAGTAATGCTAATCTTGGTTACCCTTTCTTGTAACCACTCATTGCTAAATAATGCAACACCTCATTATTCGAACAGTATTGTTATTAACGACAATAATCAAACTGTTTTATTGGGATTCTGTTCTTCACAAATGCTATTAGAAAAACCCTTCAGCGATTGGTTTGTACCTAATTATAATAGTTATCAAACCGATAGTAATAGTATTGAAGCGCTTTCTAAAGCTTTTAAAAAAAAGAGAATTGAAATTTATGCAGGCACTTGGTGTAGAGAAAGTAAAGCAGATATGCCAAATATGCTGAAAATATTAAAAGAGGCAGCAGTTGATAGTAATCAGATAAAACTGATTTTTTTAAATAATACAGCAGCCATGTATAAACAAAGTCCCCAACACGAAGAGGAAGGTAAAAATATAGTTCGTACACCAACCTATATTATATTCGATGGGAAAAAAGAAATGGGTAGAATCATCGACTCACCCATTGAATCTTTTGAAAAAGACCTTCTGAAAATTTTAAGAAAGGAGCATTATCAACCTCATTTCTATGATTTACAATTATGAGTTTTTATTAAATAGCTTTACTAAAAGTATTCCCAATCATTTGTTTTCTCCAAAGCTGAGCATCTATTGCGGCACTGATATTTCGAATAAATGATTTGCCCTTATTAGAAACAATAATATTTTTCCCTTCCATTTTCAGTAATCCATCTACTTCTAATTGCTTTAATTTATCAATAGCTGAATTTATAAAAACCTCTTCAAAACTATCTTCTTCCAAGCTTGTTTTATTCTCGCACATTAACTCAAGAATCTTTTTTCTAATTACCAAATCCTCTGAGTTCAACGCGTGGCCATGAACAAGTGGCAAAATTCCTTGATTTATTTTTTCTTGATAAGATTCAACTTCTTTATCATTTTGAGCAAATGCAGTCCATGAGTCACTTATACTCGATACGCCTAAACCAATAATAAGCTTTGATTTTGTAGTTGTATAGCCCATAAAATTTCTGTGCAAATTTCCTTCTTCTGCTGCTTTAAAAAGTTTATCATTCAATAAAGCAAAATGGTCCATTCCAATACTATTAAAACCAGCTTCTTCGAACAATTCCCTTCCACGATGATACATGGCCCATTTTTGTGAAGCAGTTGGAAGATCAGCTTCAGTGTATCTCCTTTGAACTTTACTCTTCCAAGGTACATGCGCATAAGAATAAAAGGCTATTCGATCTGGCATAAACCCCTTGATCAAATTAACAGTATGCTCAACACTTGCTACAGTTTGATGTGGAAGACCATAAACTAAATCAACATTGATACTACTGAAATTATATTTTCTGGCCCATTCAACTACTTCATTGGTCTTCTCGAATGACTGAATTCTATTAATTACAAACTGCACATGTGGATCAAAATCCTGAACACCTAAACTTACCCGATTAAAACCTACTTCTGCCAATGTTTTAATATGAGCTTCAGTAGTATAATTAGGATGTACTTCAATGCTAAATTCATGATCTGGACTAATTTCCATATCAGCTGTAATTCCTTTGATCAGTTTTTCTAAATTCTCAGGGCTAAAAAATGTAGGAGTTCCGCCACCCAAGTGAATTTCCTTGATCACCGGTGTAGACTTTAATAAGTCTCTATACATTTTCCATTCCTTCAAAACAGTGTTTATATATGGGTCTTCTACTGCATGATTAACCGTAATTCTTTTATTACAAGCACAAAAAGTGCACATATTCTCGCAAAATGGAAGGTGTATATAAATACAGATCTCACCATTCTCTGCTTCATAGGTATCCACAACCGACTGCTTCCATTTAGCCTCATCCAATGAATTAAAATCCCAATAAGGAACTGTGGGGTAACTGGTATATCGTGGTGTTGGTAGATCGTATTTATGTAAAAGTTCTAATATTGAATTATCCATAATAAAATAATTATTTAGAAGTATTAATTCTTTCTAAGATTTTTATAAATTTTAATAGCTATTAGTAATAGTGCAATAAAAAGTAGAATTCCGATAATACCCCAAACAAAACTGATGCTTTCTTTAACTGTAGCCAGCATCACAATTGCAATCAATAATATAGTAGCCACTTCATTCCATATTCTTAATTGCTGGGAACTATATTTGAAAATACCTTTCATTTGTTGTTTAAATACAACATGCAGCGTATAATGATAAATATATAATACAACTACGAAAGCTAATTTAATCTCAAGCCATTTTCCTGCAGAGTCTCCCAATAATTTTTGCCAATTACCATTAAACATAACAGTTAATCCAAAAATCAGCGTAAGAATCGCCGAGGGCCAAGTAATCCCATACCAAAGCCTTTTCAACATGATTCGGAACTGCTCTTGTAATGCATTTTTAACTTCTAATGGTTTATCATTTGCCTCTGTATTATATATAAATAAACGAGGAAAATAAAATAGACCTGCAAACCAGGTAACTACAAAAATAATATGGAGTGCTTTTATATAAGTATACATAATTACTGTTCTAAAATCATTTGTCGGCTTGTTTCACCATACTCATTGATCCACTCACTAAGTGCTTCAACCCACATTGGATGTGTATTTAAACAAGGAATCATTGTAAATTCTTCACCACCAGCTTCTAAAAACGACTCCTTTCCTCTTTCGGCAATTTCCTCTAAAGTTTCCAAACAGTCGCTTACGAAAGCAGGACATATTACTAATAATTTTTTAATACCCTCTTTTGGCATTTCTTCAAGGCGAATGTCGGTAAAAGGCTGTAGCCAACCCCTTCCCAAACGAGACTGAAATGCAATACTATACTTTAGTGCAGGTAGTCTTAAAGTTGCCGCAATAAGCTTGGTGGTTTCAAAACATTGGTGTCTATAACAATAGTCGTGTGCTTCTGAAGGAACTCTACAACAATTTTCAACTTGTAAACAATGTTTACCAGTGATATCGCTTTTTTTAATATGTCGTTCAGGAATACCATGGTAACTAAACAGAATATGATCGTAATCCTGTTGAAGATAGTTTTTCATATTATCAGCCATCGCTTGTATATAATGAAACTCATTATAAAAAGGCTTAATAAAATTAAGTTTAAATGGATATTTCTTTTTTGCAAAAGCAGCTTTTGCATGCTCTACGGCAGTTTCATATGAAGACATGGCATAGTGTGGATACAACGGAATTGCTATAACTTCTTCAATTTCTGAATCTCTTTCTAAGAGTTTATCAAAAGCTTGCTCCGGACTAGGATTGCCATAACGCATCGCAATTTCTACGGGAGCTGATAGTTTTTCTTGTAAAGAAGCTTGTAATTGTTTTGTTAAAACTACTAGCGGAGATCCCTCATCTGTCCAAATAGTTTTGTATGCTTCAGCTGATTTTGGTGAACGGAAGGGAACAATTATACCTTGAACAAGTAGCTTTCTGAATAAATAAGGATAGTCAATTACTCTACCATCCATTAAAAATTCATTTAAATATTTCTTAACATCTTTAACTTCAGTTGAATCAGGAGATCCAAGATTCATCAATAAAACAGCTTTTTTAGGGGACATTCTTTCTTGGTTAAATTCAAATATAGTTAGGTATTTAGTCGCAAACTTATTTTTGAGTCATGGCATTGTCAGAAATTAAATTTGAATAGTTAAACATGCCTTAGCGTAAAAAATACTTAATTAAATATGATGGTAATCAAGTGTTAACATGATATAAATCATATCACGAAATGACAGTAATATGACATCCGGCTTTCCCTATAACGATTGCTACGACTAATTTTGAAGCTGAACATTATTTAGAACTAGTGCAATACAGACAAATAGAAATAGTAAACTTTTTTGTTGTTGGAGTCAACTATAAAAAAACAGATGCAACTCGCAGAAGTTTATTTGCTGTTGGTGAAGAACAGTATTCACAAATTTTATCCGATGCGGAGAAAATCGGTTTAACTGATTTATTTGTTTTGTCTACTTGTAATAGAACAGAAATTTATGGCTTTGCAGAAGATGCCTCTTCTTTAACTAATTTAATTTGCCAACATACTGAAGGTGGAGCAGAACTATTTAATGAAATCGCTTATACAAAAAAGGGTGAAGAAGCGATGCAACATTTATTTCAGGTTGGAGCAGGTCTGGACTCGCAAATTTTAGGTGATTATGAAATAGTGGGTCAAATTAAAAAAGCAGTAAAATTTTCTAAAGAACATCATTGCATGGGTGGGTATATGGAAAGATTAGTGAACGCTGTTCTCCAAGCTTCAAAAGAAATTAAAACAACCACATTATTAAGTGGGGGTACGGTTTCAGTTTCCTTTGCAGCTGTGCAATACATTCGTGATCAATTTCCAATAATCGAAGGAAAGAAAATTGCATTATTAGGTATTGGTAAAATCGGAAAGAATACTTGCAAAAATTTAGTAGACTATCTGGATACTAAAAATATCGTTTTGGTGAATAGAACTATTTCAAAAGCAGCTGAGTTGGCTTTAGAAATGGGAATTCGATTTGCACCCATTGAAGTAATGGATGAAGTAGTTGCTTCTTCAGATATTATAATAGTAGCCACCAATTCTCAAAAGCCTGTTATCACTAAAGACCAATTAGCTGGTGGTAATCAAAAACTCATTCTCGATTTATCTATTCCTTATAATGTAGAAGTTTCCGCAAAGGAATTAACAAATATCCAATTGGTGAACGTGGATGAACTTTCAAAAATTAAGGATAGTACTCTTCAGAAAAGGCAAGAAGAAGTGCCAAAAGCCTTGGAAATTATAGAAAAATATAGCCATGAGTTTATTGAATGGCATAAGATGCGCAGAAATGTGCCAGTATTGAAAGCCATTAAAACAAAGTTGGAGCAGTTGCATCAATGTGATATTTTTATCAACTATTCAGCGAAATTCAGTAGTGCTCCTGTTCATAAGAACGACGAAAAGATTCAGAAATTGGTTAATGGCATGGCGGTAAAAATGAAAGAGCAAAATCAACAAGGCTGCTATTATTTAGAAGCTTTAAATGAGTTTATCGCTACAGCATAAAAAATAAGATGCAAAAAATTATTAGAATTGGTACCAGAGAAAGTCAGTTAGCGGTCTGGCAGGCAAATGAAGTAAAAAGGCTGTTGGAATTAGAAGGATACGAAGCCGAACTGGTTTATATTAAAAGTGAGGGAGATATTGATTTGCAGACCCCCTTATACGAAATGGGAGTTCAAGGTGTTTTTACAAGAAGCTTAGACATTGCCTTATTAAATAATCGAATTGATATTGCAGTACATTCGATGAAAGATGTGCCTACAGTTTTGCCAGTTGGGTTGATTCAGGCTGCTGTATTAGCTAGGGCATCTCAGAAAGACATATTTGTATATAAATCGGATATTGTTTTTCTTAATGATTTTGAATCTACTGTTGTAATAGCTACAAGTAGTATTCGTAGAAAATCTCAGTGGCTAAATCGTTACCCTAATCATCTTATTGAAAATATTCGCGGGAACGTAAATACTCGTCTACAAAAATTGAAAGAACAAAATTGGGAAGGAGCCATATTTGCTGCTGCTGGTTTAGAGCGCATTGGTGTTCGTCCTGAAAACTCAATAGATCTTAACTGGATGTTACCAGCTCCTGCACAGGGTGCCATCATGATAGTTTCAAGAGATAATGACAACTTTGTTTTAGATGCTACTGCAACAATTAACAACCCTACAACAGCAAGTTGCACGAAAATTGAAAGAGATTTCCTAAGAACATTGCTTGGGGGCTGCTCTACACCAATCAGTGCTTTTGCAGAAATCAAAAATGAACATGTTTTTTTTAAAGGAAATATTCTTTCATTAGATGGAAAAGAGAAAGCAGAAGTAGAAATGATAGAGCCTATTGAATCCTCTATTCATGATCTTGGGATTAAAGCAGCTCAAAAGATTTTGGAAAATGGCGGTTTAGCAATTGCCGAAAAAATTAGAACTACTGCAAAATAGAATTCAAATATTATCAACACGCCCCATCGATCCTTCGCAAATAAAAATTGCGAAGGATCTTGGTATTGATATAGATTGTCTCTCTTTTATTGAAACTACCCCAATCAATGATAAAGAGCTCAGCAAAAAAATAAAAGAATTACTTCTAACCGAGTCGATAGTTGTGTTTACCAGTATGAATGCTGTAGATGCCGTAGCCTCTTATATAACTAAATCTAAACCCGATTGGAAGGTATATTGCATCGGCATTACAACGAATAAATTGGTGAAACATCATTTCGGTGAAGGAGTAATTATTGGAACAGCAACTAATGCAGCAGAATTAGCTGGATTGATTGTGGAAGATAGAATGACAAATAAACTTTGTTTTTTCTGTGGCGATCAGCGAAGAGAGGAATTACCCAATATCCTTCGTAATAATGGCATCAGAGTAAACGAAATAGAAGTTTACCAAACAAAAGAAGTGTCTCATACACTTGATAAAACATATCACGGTATACTTTTTTTCAGTCCAAGTGCAGTTTCCAGTTTTTTTAAATCAAACCAATTAGTTGCTTCAACTGTTCTATTTTCAATTGGAACTACTACTGCTGCAGAATTGGCTTCCAAAACAATAAATAAAATTGTTGTATCTGAATTGCCGGGTAAAGACAAGCTTGTTAAAAAAATGATCGACTATTTTTTAGATACTAATTAAAATAATAATCCCAGATTTCTATATGACCTTATTAAAAAATGATCTACTATTAAGAGCTTTACGTAATGAGAAAGTTGAACGCCCTCCTGTTTGGATGATGCGTCAGGCAGGCCGATATCTACCAGATTATATTAAACTTCGTGAAAAATATGATTTTTTCACGCGTGTTCAAACACCTGCACTTGCTACAGAAATCACATTACAACCCGTTGATCAAATTGGAGTTGATGCTGCAATCATATTCTCAGACATACTAGTGATTCCTCAAGCAATGGGTTTAACAGTGTTATTAGAAGAAAATAAAGGACCCGTTTTACCCAAAACAATTATCTCCAAAGCCGATGTTGATGCCTTGATTACAGAAGGAGTTGAAGAAAGTCTCTCCTATGTAATGCAAGCCCTTAGTCTTACAAAAAGTGCTTTAAATGGTCGTGTTCCTTTAATAGGTTTTGCTGGTGCACCTTGGACCATCTTTTGTTATATGATTGAAGGAAAGGGTTCTAAAACCTGGGAAAAAGCAAAACAATTTGCTTATACCCAAACTGCGCTTACTCATGAACTATTACAAAAAATTACCACTATTACTATTGCCTACTTAAAAGCGCAAGTAAAAGCTGGAGCTGATACCTTACAAGTATTTGATAGTTGGTCTGGCGCATTAAGTCCAGCAGATTTCAAAGTACTAGCTCAACCTTATTTACTTCAAATTGCCGATGCTTTGAAGGAAGATGCGCCAGTTATTCTTTTTCCAAAAGGAAGTTGGTATGCACTTAAAGATCTAAGTAATAGCAGTGCATCGGGCTTAGGAATTGATTGGTGTGTAAGCCCAGAAATGGCCCGCGAATTAACCGGTAACAAAATAACATTACAAGGTAATTTTGATCCCGCTAAATTGTTGGCACCTATTCCTGAAATTAAAAAGTCGGTTATCGAAATGATCAATAGTTTCGGTGCACAAAAATATATTGCAAACCTTGGACATGGTATTACTCCGAATATTCCAGTTGACCATGCTAGAGCATTTGTGGACGCTGTAAAAGAATACAGTATTTAACTTAAGAATATGTATTTACAAAGAAGAAACCGAATACTCCGCCAAAGCCCTGCTATCAGAGCAATGGTGCGTGAAACAATATTAACTCCCAATGATTTTATTGTTCCATTATTTATAGTGGAAGGAGAAAATATCGTTTCTGAAATCAGCTCCATGCCTGGATATTTTCGTCGCTCATTAGATCAAACCATCAAAGAAGTTCGTGAATTGTGGGCAATGGGTTTAAAGTCGGTGTTACTCTTTATTAAGTGCGAAGATAATTTGAAAGATAACAAAGGAACAGAAGCGCTTAATCCAAATGGATTAATGCAACGTAGTATTCGCGCAATTAAAGAGGCCGTTCCTGAAATGTGCATCATGACTGATGTAGCACTTGATCCGTTTTCTAGTTATGGTCATGATGGCATTGTAGAAAATAATGAAATTGTAAACGACGCAACAGTAGAAGTTTTAGCAGCAATGAGTGTTAGTCATGCTTCTGCTGGAGCAGACTTTGTGGCACCGAGTGATATGATGGATGGCCGTATCGGAGCAATTCGCCAGGCACTTGAAGAAAATAACTTCAGTAAAACTGGGATCATGAGTTATAGCGCCAAATATGCGTCTTGCTTTTATGGCCCTTTTAGAAATGCATTAGATAGCGCACCTGGTTTTGGCGATAAGAAAACTTATCAGATGGATTATGGTAATCGCATAGAAGCCGTTAGGGAAACATTGATGGATATCGAAGAGGGTGCAGATATCGTAATGATTAAACCCGCTCTTTCCTATTTAGATATTATTCGCGAAATCAAAAATGCTGTAGAAGTGCCGGTAAGTGCTTACAATATCAGCGGCGAATACGCGATGATAAAAGCAGCTGCGAAAATGGGTTGGATTGAAGAAGACAAAGCAATACTAGAAACACTAGGTTCCATTAAAAGAGCTGGTGCTGATTTGATTGCTACGTATTTCGCAAAAGACGCAGTAAGATTACTTGGATAATTTTTGAATGATCATGAAGATGAATAGAACAAACAGTGCATCACTTTTTGAAAGAGCACAAAAAACAATCCCTGGCGGCGTTAACTCTCCAGTTAGGGCATTTAAAAGTGTTGGAGGCCATCCAGTATTTATTAAAAAGGCCAAGGGTGCCTATTTATATGATGTTGATGGCAATCAATACATCGATTTTATCGCATCCTGGGGGCCCATGATTTTAGGTCACGCTTATGCTCCTGTAGTAGAAGCTATTCAAGAATATGCCCCTTATTCTACTTCATATGGAGCCCCTACAGAATTAGAAATTGAAATGGCGGAGTTGATTTGTAGTATGACTCCCGGAATTGATTTAATTAGAATGGTAAGCAGTGGTACCGAGGCTTGTATGAGTGCAATCAGATTAGCAAGAGGTTACACAGGCAAAAACAAGATTATCAAATTTGAAGGCCATTATCACGGACACGCAGATTCTTTTCTTGTAAAAGCAGGAAGCGGCTTGGCTACTTTTAATATTCAAACTGTTCCCGGAGTTACAGCTGGAGTTGCAAACGATACTTTAGTTGCTCCTTATAATGATTTGGATGCAGTAAAGAAATTAATAGGTGAAAACAAAGGCGAAATAGCTGCCATAATAGTTGAACCTGTTGCAGGAAATATGGGATGTGTATTACCTGCAACTGGGTTTCTAGAAGGACTAAGGAAAATTTGTGATGAAGAATCGATCGTTTTTATTTTCGATGAAGTAATGACTGGATTTCGTTTGTCTGCTGGAGGTGCTCAAGAAAAATTAGGCATACAAGCAGACTTAGTTACTTATGGAAAAGTAATTGGAGCAGGAATGCCTGTTGGTGCTTTCGGTGGCAAGCAAGCAATTATGGAACATATTGCACCTCTTGGAAATGTATATCAGGCGGGTACTTTAAGCGGGAATCCCATCGCCATGATAGCTGGATATACTTTATTAAAAGAACTTAAGAGCAATCCCCATATTTATGAAGAGTTGAATCAAAAAACTGCTTATTTACATCAAGGACTTGAAAAGATATTGTCAAACTGGGGACAACCCTATGTGATAAATCGTTTTGGTTCAATGATTAGTATACACTTTAGCGATCATCCCGTAACTGATTTTGCTACAGCAGCATCAGCCAATAACGATTTGTTTAAAAAGTATTTTCATGCCATGTTAGATCAAGGTATTTATCTCCCCCCTTCAGCTTTCGAAAGCTGGTTTTTGAATAATGCATTAACATATGCAGATTTGGATAAGACCATTGAAGCTACCCACTTAGCTTTGAGTTCTTTCTAATAAAAAAAAGTCCTCTCGAATAATCGGGAGGACTTTTTTTTATTCCATTACTTTTTTCCAAAGCTCAGGAATACGTTTAATCCATACCAATTCTCTTCGCTTTAAGGAAGCATCTTCAGCAGGATACCCAAAATAAGTTTTCCCTCCGGCTAAGGAAGAAGGCACACCACTCTGCGCAAGCACTACCGCATTTGCTCCAATTGTAAGCGTTTTACTAACCCCAACTTGTCCCCATAGTGTAACACCATCTTCAATAATTGTTCCGCCAGCAATACCCACTTGTGCCGCAAATAAACAATTTTTTCCAATGGTGGTATCATGACCGATGTGCACCATATTATCCATTTTAGTTCCAAAACCAATTCTTGTTTCAGCAGTTACTCCACGATCGATGGTACATCCAGCACCAATTTCTACATTGTCTTCGATTACTACATTACCACAACTTTGCATTCGCTTAAACCAACTCTCTCGATTCTTTTTTGTGTTATAATAAAATGCATCGCTACCAATAACGGTGCCGGCTTGAATAATTACATTATCTCCAATAATTGTTCCATCCAACAAACTTACATTAGGATAAATCACCGAATTTTTTCCAATCACTACCTGATTCCCTACAAATACATTTGGCATTATAACAGATCCTTCACCAATCACTAAATTATCGCTAATTGATTTTTCTGCAGCAACAAAAGGTTTAAAGTACTGTACAATTTTTAGATACGATTCAAATGGTTCTTCAACAATAAAAATAGTTTTGCCTGCTGGAACAGAAACTTCTTTTGTATTAATAATGATGAAACTTGCTTCGCTGTTTAAACATGTTTCGTAATACTTTGGATGATCAACAAAAACAAGATCACCCTTCATTACTTTATGTATTTCATTGATGCCACTTATCTGTAAACTGCGATTACCGGAAATTTCGGCGCCGATTAAATCAGCCAGCCATTCAACAGAAACAGGAGCAGGAAACTTCATAACTGAGTTTTTTGTGAAAATCAAAGGTAATGTCTACTGCAAAGCAGAAATTATTTTTAATAAAAATCGAGCCTTTTAACCAAACTTTTTTAAGGTTACTTTGATGAATCAAATTCTATTTCATTAGCAAGTTTAAATTTTTAATTTTCAGCTGAAAACCTTTATTCGTTGATGTTTCAGCCAATTTTATTTTAAAATTTTGATTATTTATTTTGGGAAAAAATGATAATTATTTCGAAAAACAATGTCAAAAAAAGCTATGAAATTCACAACCTGCTTGAAAATGTTAATAAAATTGTTTAAAAATATTTTTGCATTAGATAAAAGGTTTTTTAATATTGTGTAAGGAAAGTTGATTTCCTGGTACTTACTAACCCATCCATATACAAAGTCTCGCTTCTGCGGGACTTTTGTTTTTTATGAATTACTACTTCCAATTATACAAACCTTATCAAGTACTTTCTCAATTTTCACGGGAAGAAGGCAAACAAACTTTAGCTGATTTTTGTAAGGTTCCAAAAGATGTATATCCTGTTGGAAGATTGGATTTTGATAGTGAAGGTTTGCTTTTACTTACAAATGATAAACAATTAAATCATCGATTGCTACATCCAAAATTTTTTCATCAGCGTAGTTATTGGGTTCAAGTTGAAGGAGCAATTAATGAAAAAGCTATTACAGAATTATCAAATGGAGTTGATATTAACCTCGATGGAAAAATCTATCGTACCAAAAATGCAGTTGCAAAAATTTTCGAAATAGATCCAATCGTTCCAGTACGTAACCCTCCAATCAGATTTAGAAAAGAAATTCCTGCACCTTGGATCGAATTGATTTTATCTGAAGGAAAAAATAGACAAGTCAGAAAGATGACCGCTAAAGTTGGATTCCCAACATTACGATTGATACGAAATAGTATTGAAGATATTCGTCTTAACAATATGCATGCAGGAGAATTGATTGAGTTATCTGAAGCAGAGATCTATCAAAAACTTTTTCATAAAAAACAAAACTAGAGACCTATTATTTAGCTACCCCTTGTCAACCTGCTCAACAAGCGTTAATTTTGCTCGCTCTAAGCAATTATTATTATGAGTTTATCCCACTTGTCTGAACAAGAAATCATTCGTCGTGAAAAGTTGACGAAAATGCAAGAAGCAGGAATCGATCCATTTCCTGCACCACTTTATCCTGTTTCTCACTTCTCAACAGATATCAAAGAAAATTATACCGAAGAGACCAAAGAGCAGTTTGCTCAAGTTTGTGTTGCTGGCCGTATTATGAGTATTAACGATAAAGGCAAAGTTCTTTTCATAAAAATTCAGGATAGTAAAGGAATTATTCAGTTATACGTGAAGCGAGACGATGTTTGTCCGGATGAAGACAAGACTTTATGGGATGTAGTGATTAAAACAGGTCTTGACCTTGGAGATATAATCGGTGTTACAGGATTCGGATTCATCACTAAAACAGGGGAAACCTCAATTCATGCACAAACCTTAACCCTGCTTACTAAATCTTTGAAGCCTCTTCCAGTGGTTAAAAGAGATGAGGAAGGAAATGTATTTGATGCAGTAACAGATCCAGAATTCCGTTACCGCCAACGCTATGCAGACCTGATCATTAATCCTGAGGTAAAAGATACTTTCGTAAAAAGAACAAAACTCGTTAATACCATCCGTGAATTCCTGAATGCTCAGGGTGCTTTGGAAGTAGATACACCAGTATTACAAAGCATTCCAGGCGGTGCTGCTGCCCGTCCATTTATTTCACACCATAATGCACTGGATATCCCTTTATACCTTAGAATAGCGAATGAATTATACCTAAAACGTTTAATCGTTGGTGGTTTTGATTGGGTATATGAGTTTAGCAGAAACTTCCGTAATGAAGGAATGGACCGAACGCACAACCCAGAATTTACCGTACTCGAATGGTATACTGCCTATAAAGACTATTTCTGGATGATGGAAACAACAGAGCAATTGTTTGAAAAAATTGCTTTGAGTTTACATGGAACAACTGATGTGGTTTTGGGAGATAAGATTATCAATTTTAAGGCACCTTATAGACGTATTAGTATTTTGGATGCCATCAAAGAAAATACAGGCATAGATGTAAGTGGGATGGATGAGACTGGCTTAAGAGATGTATGTAAGCAATTAAATATCTCTGTTCCCAATAATATTGGTAAAGGTAAATTGATCGATGAATTATTCGGAGAAACTAGTGAACACACTTATATACAACCTACATTCATTATCGACTACCCAGTGGAGATGAGCCCACTTACAAAAAAACACAGAAGCAAACCTGGACTTGTTGAACGATTTGAACTGATGGTGAATGGTAAAGAAATTGCAAATGCTTACACTGAATTAAACGATCCTATTGATCAACGAGAACGGTTTGAAGAACAAGCAAAGTTGATGGAAAGAGGTGATGATGAAGCTATGTTTATCGATTACGATTTTTTGAGAGCTCTGGAATACGGTATGCCGCCAACTTCTGGAATAGGAATTGGAATAGATCGCCTATGCATGATGATGACCAATCAGGTATCTATTCAAGATGTGTTATTGTTCCCGCAAATGCGTCCTGAGAACAATGGTTCTGATACAAATACCGCTCATCAAGTCTAACTCATTTTAATCTACTTTTCTATTGACATCGTTATTTTTTAGTAATACTTTTGAAGAACCCACATTATATTTTTAATGTGGGTTTTCTTTTTAATAAAAACGAAAACTATGCTCAAAATTTCATCAGTGCTTTTATGCCTATTTACTTTGATGAGTTCGGTAAATAGTCAGTCAATGAAACCTAATGGCTCGACGCCGCAGTTGGTTACACAAGTTGAGGGAATTAAAGAATACAAACTAGATAATGGTTTACGTATACTTTTGTTACCTGATAATTCTCAAAACAATGTTGTGGTAAATATCGTTTACCTAGTAGGTTCTCGCCATGAAGGATACGGAGAAAGCGGGATGGCGCATTTACTCGAACACATGATGTTCAAAACATCCAAAAGATATAAAGACATCAAGAAAACAATTGCCGACAAAGGCGCATCTGCCAATGGCACTACTTGGTA
This sequence comes from uncultured Bacteroidota bacterium, assembly GCA_903927185.1. GTDB lineage: Bacteria > Bacteroidota > Bacteroidia > Chitinophagales > Chitinophagaceae > Sediminibacterium. The sequence continues at coordinate 63,891 of CAIYLW010000026.1, read as the reverse complement.
TGATAGAACTAATTATTACGAAGTTCTTCCAGCAAGCGATGATAATTTAAAATGGGCTTTGGATATGGAATCTGATCGAATGGTGAATAGTCAGATCCTAAAAGAAGAATTAAAAACAGAATTTAGTGTAGTGCGAAATGAGTTTGAATCAGGAGAAAACGACCCGAGCTCTGTTTTAGAAGAACGAATCATTGCAAGCGGTTACCTATGGCATAATTATGGAAAATCAACCATTGGTAGCAAAGAGGATATCGAAAGAGTACCCGTTGATAATCTTCGAGCATTTTACAAAAAGTATTATCAGCCAGATAATGCTGTTTTGATGGTAGCAGGAAAATTCGATGAAGCTAAAGCACTAGCATGGATTCAACAGTTTTATAATAATATTCCAAAACCATCAAGGGTATTACAACCCACTTATACAGTTGAACCGGTTCAAGATGGTGAACGTTATGTAGAACTTAAAAGAGTTGGTGATATTCAATATATGGGGATGATGTATCACACAGCAGCATATTCTGATAAAGACTACGCAGCAAATCAAGCATTACTAAATATTCTAACAAATAATCCATCTGGAATTCTATACAAAGCACTAGTTGAGAAAAAATTAGCGACCAGTGTTGATCAGGAATTATTGGCTTTAAAAGATCCAGGCTTCACTTATTTGCAAGCAGAAATTCCAAAAGAAAAAAGTATTGATTCTGCGAAAACAGTTTTTCTTTCCACCCTAGATAATCTTGGCAAAACTACCATTACCACTGAAGAATTAGAAAGAGCAAAGAATGCATTAATTAAAAGAACAGAAAATACAACAAACAATACCATCAGTTTATGTATTAATCTTACTGAGGCGATAGGTGCAGGTGATTGGAGGTTGTTTTTTATTAATCGCGACAGAGTTGAAAAATTAAGTCTGCCTGAGGTTCAAAATTTTGCTAAGAATTATTACAAACCTTCAAATAGAACATGGGGATTGTTTATTCCTGACAAAAATCCTGACCGAGTAAAAGTGGCTGATGTTGGAGATATCAATGCATTAGTGAAAGATTATAAAGGCAAGGAAGTTAAAAAGCAAACTGAAACATTCGAAACCAGTGTAGCTAATATCAAAAAGAATACTCAGTATAAGAAATTATCGAATGGTTTTAAATATGCTTTATTGAGAAAACCAGCAAAAGGAGAAAAAATTATCGGCAACTTTAAATTACGCATCGGTAATGAAAAAAGTTTAGAAAACAAAGATGTGATTATTAGTATTACCGCATCCATGTTACGAAATGGCACAAAAACGCTTAGTAAAAAACAACTGAATGATAGCCTTGATAAAATAAAATCACAGATTAATATTTCAGGAAGTGGACAGGTAGTAAATATTAATATTAATACAGACAAGCCGCACTTTACTGCATGTATGGCTTTAGTAAAAGAAATTATTAGCAACCCTTCTTTTGATCAAAATGAATTAGAAAAACTAATTGCACAAACTAAAGCTTCTCTAGATGCCAACAGAAACGATCCACAGTTTCGTGCATCTATTTTAGCATCTCAAAAAAGTGAGCGTTATCCTAAATCAAGTATTTATCACACTATGGATGCTGATGAAGAAATTGCTGCTCTAAACCAATTAAAAAGATCTGAGTTAGAAGAATTCTTTAATAGTCATTATGGTGCCAATTTTGGAACAGGTGCGCTTGTAGGAGAATTCGTTCAAGAAGACGCAGACAAAGCTATTAGTTCTGTTTTCCAATCATTGAATTCGAAAACAAACTTTACTAGAATACCTCGCCAATACTTTGATGTAGCTGGTAGCGATGAAACCATACTTACTCCAGACAAGGCAAATGCAATGGCTCTAGGATTTATGAATATTCAAATGTCTGATAGTGATGCAGATTTTGCAGCATTAACTATGGCTGATGAATTATTAGGTGGTGGCGCATTTCTATCTTCACGCATACCAAAGCGTTTAAGAGAAAGTGAAGGCATGAGTTATGGTGCAGGATCTTTCTTCCAAGCTTCCAGTGTAGATAAATCCGCACAATGGGGCGTGTATGCCATCTTCAATCCAATTTATAAAAATCGTTTAGACAGTGCATTGAAGCAAGAAATAAACAAAGCAATTGATAAAGGATTTACAGAAGATGAGTTAAAGAAATCAACAGACAGTTGGTTACAAGGTCGTAAGATTTCTCTCGGTGTAGATGGGCAACTTGCAAATTTATTAGAATCATATCTCTATATTAATCGTGATCTGACTTGGTACACTGATATGGAGAAAAAAGTAACTTCATTAAAATTGGCTGAAGTAAATCAGGCGTTGGTTAAATACATCAAACCTGGAAAACTGATTCTAGTTTATGGTGGTGATTTTAATAAAAAATAACATAAAGTTCTAATCATAAAAAGAGGCTGTATCAAATGATGCAGCCTCTTTCTTTATCTCTTCATTCTTATCTCTTATTTCTAGTCCCTATAATTCAAAGCCGGCTTCCGATCACCTAATAAAGCTTTATACTGATAATCACCCTTAGCAATTTTAAATTCGTCTTTTGCTTTTTGAATCAATGCAGGATTCGTAAAAAGATCAATTGCTGTTAGTGCCATTGTTTTGGCGGCTACCATCATTCCTTTTGTACCAATTTCAGTGCCATCACATGCCACAGCCTGCCAGCTATGCGCAGGTGTTCCAGGAATCCAAGTAGCAGCAGATAAACCTACGGTAGGTACTGCATAACTAACATCACCCACATCTGTTGAACCTTGTCCAACTTGTTTATCTGAGGTTTTCTTCAAAGCTTCAATATTAGATGCTCTCTCTATTGCAGGTGCTTTAAAAGTGAAACTAGATTGTAATTTTTTGCCAAATGCAATTTCATCTTCCGAATAAGTAACACCTCCTACTTTTTCAAGGTTCGCCTGCATGGCTTCTCCCAATATTTGATTAATTAAAAGATCATGGGTTCCTCCAATGATCTCATAATCCATGGTAGTTTCTGTTCCAAGTGCTGCACCCTTCGCCGTTTTTACTAAACGCTCAAAAATTGAAACCACTTGATCTCTTTGAGGATGACGTACATAATAAAATACTTCGGCAAAATCCGGTACTACATTAGGAGCTTTTCCGCCATTGGTGATTACATAATGTATTCTGGTTTCCTGTGGGATATGTTCACGCATCATATTCGACATAAAATCCATCGATTCTACTGCATCCAAGGCAGACCTTCCTCTTTCTGGTGAAGCTGACGCGTGTGCAGATATTCCATGAAAACGAAACTTGGCAGAAGTATTTGCCAAGGCACTGATCATTGTTACTTCATTGGCATCTCCAGGATGCCAGTGTACTGCTACATCTACATCATTAAATAAACCTGCTCTTACCATATATACTTTACCACTGCCACCTTCTTCCGCAGGACAACCGAATACTTTGATAGTACCGGTAAATTTTTTAGATTCTATCAGCTGTTTGATTTCAATACCAGCAGCTACAGATGCTGTACCAAATAAATTATGGCCACATCCATGTCCAGCATCTTTACCTGCAATTCCAGATTTTTCAGGAACTGCATTTTGTGCTAATCCGGGAAGGGCATCATACTCAGCCAGTATACCAATTACCGGTTTACCACTACCATAAGTAGCTACAAAAGCAGTTGGTATTTCTGCAACACCAGCTTGAACACTAAAGCCAGCATCTTTCAAAGTCTGTTGAAGTAATAAAGAACTTTTTGTTTCCTTATATCCCACTTCAGCAAAGTTCCAAATTTGCAAAGCCACATTTTTGTAAGCATTATATCCACTTTGTATATCTTGAATGGCTTGCGTTTTTAAAACGTCAACTGCATTAATTGCAGCAGGTTTTATTTTTGTCTTTTGCGCTAATAATAGTCCCGTTGCAAGGCATAGTGCACCTGCAGTAACAATCTTTTTCATGTGATTTAGTTAGTAATGATTAAACAAAAAGGTCGGTATATAAATGCGCGCCTGGCACAACTGAATATTTTTCTAAATCTGTAATGCCTTCTCCAGCTAAAACTTCTTCATCAATAAAAGTATGACCAGTACACTGTGATACATTTTTCTTTAAAATAAAATATACCGCATCGGCAATGATTTCTGGCGTTCTACTCATCTTAGCTAAGGTTTCTCCTCCTAATAAATTTCTCACTGCTGCTGTATCAATAGTGGTTCTAGGCCACAAAGCATTAGATGCAATCCCCGCTCCTTTTAATTCAGCCGACCAACCCAATGCCAACATACTCATATTGAACTTAGTGATGGTATATGCAATATGTCCCCCCATCCATTTTGGATTTAAATTTACCGGAGGAGAAAGAGTAATGATATGTGGATTTTTACCTTTGCGTAAATAAGGTAGGCAATGTTTTACCACTAAGAATGTACCCCGCACATTGATACTTTGCATTAAATCGAAACGTTTTGTTTCTGTTTGCTCAGTACCAGTTAACTGAATAGCAGATGCGTTATTGATAACTACATCAATCCCTCCAAATTTTTCAACAGCTTGCTTTACCATACTTTGGATCTGTTCTTCATTTCTGATATCCACTTGTACAGCCAACGCTTTTCCACCAGCAGCTTCAACTTCTGCAGCTGCAGAATAGATAGTGCCTCCTAATCTTGGATCCTCATCCACACTTTTAGCGGCAATCACAATATTCGCACCTTCTTTGGCTAAACGAATAGCCATTGCTTTGCCAATTCCTCTGCTGGCACCTGTAATTAAAATGGTTCTGTTTGTAAATGGCATAGTAAAATTGTTAGATAATAAATTTCCGTAAAACAATCTTACCAACCTAAGAAATCTTTAATAACCGCCTCCGTCTCTTCACAGGCTTTACTTAGTTCATCGTTGACAATGGTTTTGCTAAACCGATGATTGAAAGAAATCTCATAGCTAGCTTTATTTATTCTTGTAGCTAAACTCTCTGGAGTTTCTGTGCCTCTGCTTTCCAATCTTTTGCGCAACTCTTCTACAGAGGGTGGTTCAATAAAAATTGAAAGGCAATTTTCTTCAAACTGCTGCTGTACATGTATAGCTCCTTTTACATCAATATCTAGCATAGGCACTTTCCCGGCTGCCCATATACGATCTAATTCAGATTTAAGGGTACCATAATACTTTCCCTCATATACCATCTCCCATTCCAAAAAAGCCTCTTCATGTATCTTATGTTTGAATTCAGCCTCGCTCAAAAAATAGTAATCAATCCCGTCTTTTTCCTTCCCTCTCGGACTTCTCGTAGCAGCGGATATGGAAAAAGATAGCCGTGGATATTTATTCAATAAATAATGAGTGATGGTAGACTTACCTGCTCCCGAAGGTGCCGTTATAATTATGATCTTGTTTTGTGAATGGATCATGAGTTAGGTTTCATGTAAAGAAACAATTTATATAAATATCCTCGTAGTAAAATCAATTATTATGTTCGATAGGTAATTGTATGCTTGCTGCTACGACATCATCTTTTACCTGCTGTAATACCATTTCTGGATGTGAAGTATAAAACAACTTAAGCCGCTTATTTAAATTAGAAATTCCTATACCCTGTCTGGCTTTATCTTCATTTGCTGTAATCTTACCATTATTAGTAACACAAATAAATATGTGACTTTCCATCTTTTTCACTTCCACAACTATTGTTCCACCTTTTACTAATTTATTAATCCCATGTTTTATGGCATTTTCTGCAAGCGTTAATAAGATACTTGGTGGTACTGTAACATCATATATTTCCGGGTCAATATCTACACAATATTCTAATCGCTCTTCAAATCTAATTTTCTCTAGAGCCAAATAATCATTAACAATATCTGATTCTTGTTGCAGCGATATAAAACTTTGTTTTTCATAGTTTAAAGTATGTCGCAATAGTTGTGATAATAAAGTTGTCGCATTTCTGGCTTGTTCACCGTCAGTAATAATCAACGATCGAATACTATTTAATGCATTAAATAAAAAATGTGGATTTAATTGCAGACGCAATATTTCCAATTGTGCGGTCTGTAATTCAAGCACAGTATGCAGTTGACGTAAATCTGCTCTCGACTTATAGTATAAGAATTTAGAAATATGGTACATTAATAACCAAACAACCAGGTATCGACTCCAGTTAATCACATTCATAAAAAAGTTTAGATTCAAAAAGCTGAGCTTCACTTTATGATTGATGAAATGATATAGAAAAGTACCTGTTAATGGAATCAGTAATGACAGAATTATCCAACTCACAATCATCCAAAAGAATTGAAAAATATAGGCTTGTCTGTTAAAATTTGAGTGATTGATAATATATCTGTAAAGATGCGTGAACAACATGGCAATTACTGTTAAGCACACCAAGGATAAATAATCAGGAACAGTAAAGAAACCGAGCCCTACATAATTGATCAATTCATAAAACAACATAGCAAGCCAACCACATGCCTGGAAAATCCAGTATAGTTTTTTTCTGCTAATCTTGTCAATTCTAAAGTACTTGTTCATTATTTTATGGATTTCACTATATCAACACCACAAATTTGCCATAAAATTGATATATTAAATAATTCTTTATTTGAGTGACTCAATAAATGGATAAAAGCGCAGATTCAGGGATTGATAATTTTCTTATTCTCGCTCTTCTTCTAATTTTTTACTGTTTCTACCAACGGCATAGAAAGGTTTTAGAGATTGTACTATTTTTTCAAAATGATGATCACCAGAATCAGCCCCATTCTTTGCATTCTGAAAATAGGAACGAGTTTGTTTTAATATTTCATGGCCAACTAATAATCTTGCATCTTCAAGATGTCGTTTTACTGCTTCTACTTCCTGCATCAATTCGGTGTATTGTTCGAATAATAACATATAACTATTACAAGCTTGAATATCAACAAAACTTGGAGCTGAACTCGGACTCTTTCGCATTAATGCGATGGCTTTTAAAGCAAAATCTTTCCTTTTTAGATGTAATTTGAACAAACTCCTTCTTTCTGGGGGTGATAATTTTACTTTATTGGGGATGGCACTTTTTATTGAAGCTAGATGCTGTTTAATAGCCAAAAGCTCTGAGCCAATAAAGCCTCTGAAATTAGACATTGTAGGGGTTTTAGCGTAAAAATGTAAACTAATATAAAATTGTTCAATTTCATCTGATTTGACGATATATTTTCTGTTTAAAATCAAAAGCAAACCTTAACTTGTTATTAAAAGATTGCTGCCCATGAGATTTCTCTGGAAACTCTATTTTCGTATTATTGGATGGAAGATTAGCGTACAATTTCCTATTAATACACCAAAAGCTGTCATTATCGTTGCACCGCATACTTGCGTAGACGATTTATTTATTGGTCTTGCAGCTAGAAGTATTCTAGAATTAAAATCATTGAAGTTTTTCGGTAAGCAAGAGCTTTTCAAAGGACCCGGTGGATTTTTGCTTCGTTATTTTGGAGGACATCCTGTTGATCGTTTTAGTAAAAAAAATATGGTTGACCAGGCAGTGGATCTTTTTAATATTCATTCCGAATTTTTATTAGCCCTTTCTCCCGAAGGAACTCGCAAAAAAGTAGAGCGACTTAGAACCGGATTTTATTTTATCGCCCAAAAAGCAAATGTGCCCATTGTGATGGTTGCTTTTGACTATGCCAATAAAGAAATTAGAATAGAAGAACCCTTCTATACCAGTAATGATGAAGCCGCCGACTTCAAAAAAATAATTAATTATTTCGCCCCTGTTCAAGGAAAATATCCTGAACTAAGTCTTTCACATTTACAAACTATTTGAAACAGTTGCATATGACAGAATCGCATAACCCCCCTTCCATCATTGATAGCTTTTGTCGATTCGAACAAACAAAGCCCGAAAAACTTTTTTTGGCTGAGCCAGTTAATCAAGTATATCAAAATTTTAGTTGGCAGTCTGCTGGAGAAGAAATTAGAAAAATGGTTACCGCCATTCATGCAATGGGTTTACATGATGGAGATAAAATTGCAATACTCAGTAAAAACTGTGCCTACTGGATTATGGCAGATATAGCTATTATGATGGCTGGCTGTGTGTCTGTTCCACTTTATCCTAATATCAGTCCTAACTCTTTAACTGAATTATTACTTCATAGTGATTCAAAAATGATCTTCGTAGGCAAATTAGATCATCCAGAAAAAATGCAAGCCGCAGTTCCTAAACACCTTGTGCAAATATGTTTTCCCTTTTATCCGATTGAAAATTGTACAAGTTGGACCGATTTTACTAGAGAGCAAAAACCATTTATTGGTAAACCAACGCTTGATTTGGATTCTTTAGCCTGCATCATTTATACTTCTGGTACTACCGGACAACCCAAAGGGGTGATGCACACTCATCGTGCAATGAATTTTGCAGTTAATTCTTTTCTTAAAACAAACCCGACCATTCAAACAGAAATATTTTTTTCTTATTTACCATTATGCCATGTAGCGGAAAAAATGTTAGTTGAATGCGGTACCATTTTTACTGGCAGTACTATGTATTTCGTAGAATCGATGGACCGGTTTTCTGTAAATCTACAAGACACACAACCAACCATGTTTCTGGCAGTTCCTCGTATTTGGGAAAAAATGCAAGAAGGGATTTTAAAAAAGATGCCTCAGAAAAAACTAAATCGCATTTTATCTATTCCAGTAGTGTCGAACATTTTCAAAAAAATAATTCGCAAAAAACTTGGTCTGTCAAGAGCACATTTTATTTTCACTGGGGCATCACCAATTAATAAAGCATTACTTGAATGGTATTCAAAATTGGGGATTATTATTATGGAAGCTTATGGAATGACTGAAAATTTAGCCCTCTCTCATGCAAACAGAAAAAACAATATACGATTCGGTACGGTTGGAAAATCCTATCCTGAAGTAATTGTTCGTATTGCTTCAGATCAAGAAGTTCAAGTGAAAAGTGATGCTTCAATGAAAGGATATTATAAAGAACCAGAATTATCTGCCGCCTGTTTTGAGGATGAATTTTTACGAACAGGAGATCAGGGGTTAATTGACTCAGAAGGCTATTTAACGATTACAGGAAGGATTAAAGACCAGTTTAAAACGAGTAAGGGAAAATATATCAGCCCGGCACCAATAGAAAGTCAACTTCTTGCACATAGCTTTATTGATCAAGCATGTGTAGTTGGTCATGCCATGCCACACGCTATTGCACTTTGTATACTGTCAGAGTCTATAAAAAATGTAGAAAAAATTCAACTTACAAACGATTTGAAGGCATTTTTAAAAAATGTAAACTCAGAATTAGAACATCACGAACAGATTGTAAGACTAGTTATACTTTCAGAAGAATGGACAATAGAAAACGGTGTTCTTACGCCAACCTTGAAAATAAAACGAAATATAATTGATGGCAAATACCAAACCAAATATGAAGGTTGGGCTAATGCCAATGAATTAGTAATTTTTTGTACTTGAACTATATTATGTTGAATCATTTATTCAAACATCAGTAGAATACAATTTTTGGGTTAATTTTACGTTTAGAATCTTATACACGGTTTAAAACAAATAGATATGAAAATTAGAAACTATGTTGTGCTTGGTCTGAGTTCAGTTTTATTATTTTCTTGCGTTAGCCAGAAACAAATGAGACAAGCTGAAGCTAAGTATGGTGAATTAAATGGTGCATACCTTGAACTACAAGGCAAATATCGCACACTTCAAGATGAACAAAATAAATGTAACAATCAAGTAAGCGAACTGAATACAAAAAAATCTGCTTTGGAGTCTTCTAATGCTGATTTAAAAAGTCAAATCGATTACCTAAAACAAAACAATAACACTGTTTTAAATCAACTGAAAGATCTTTCTGTAGTAACTGGTTCTCAGGCTGAAAGTATTAAAAAGTCTTTAGAGAATATTGGCTCCAAAGATATTTATATCAAAGATTTACAAGGTTCTATTGCTCGTAAAGATTCTTTGAACATGGCATTAGTGATGAATCTAAAAGGTGCTATCGGTAACCTAGACGATAAAGACATTAATATCAAAGTTGATAAAGGTGTTGTGTATGTTGATATTTCAGATAAGCTTTTATTTAAAAGTGGTAGCTATGATGTAACAGATAGAGCAAAAGAAGTTTTAGGAAAAGTTGCTAAAGTTTTAAATGCTCAACCTGATATCGAATTTATGGTGGAAGGACATACCGATTCAGTTGCTATAAAAAGCAATGGCATTTCCGACAACTGGGATTTGAGTGTAAAACGCGCCACTACGGTAGTTCGTATTTTACAAATTACTTATGGCTTAGATCCAAAACGTATGACGGCTGCTGGTCGTGGTCAATATCTTCCACTTGCAGACAATTCAACAAATGAAGGTCGTGCAGCCAATCGCAGAACTAGAATTGTAATCTTACCACAATTAGATCAATTCTTCAAATTATTAGAGACTAAGAAGTAATAGATAGGCTAACCCAAATTCTACTGCCACCCTACAAAATAGGGTGGCTTTTTTATTAAAATTATTTAACGATTTTATTATATATGTACCAATTAAATAAAAGTTGTTTACTTTTATTTGTCTTCAAGTTGGTTTATCCAGCTGAATTTAATTATCATTTTTATGTGGTTACTAAAGCGAGCCAATAAACCTAAATCAATAGCGCTTACCTGGCTATTTTTTTTCCTTTTTGCAACTACAAATACAAAGGCCGACACCCTACCTATTGCAAAAAGAGCGGTTCTAGATTTGCGCCAAACTGATCTATCAAACACCACTATTAGCATGAAAGGTGAGTGGGCATTTTATTGGCATCAATTGGTAACACCTGATAGTATCAATTCGAAAACTACTTTTACTGAATATCCTAATATGTGGAATGATACAAAGTTGAATGGTGTTCAACTACCTTCAATTGGTTATGCCACTTATTATCTGAAAGTATTACTACCAAAAAATAAAAACGATTTAGCTCTTTTTATTCCTGATGTTTATTCAAGCTATCGACTTTATGTGAATGGGAAAGTTTTTTCATTGAATGGTATTCCAGATACTAGTAAAGCCACTTCAAAAGTTAATTGGGTTAGTAAAACACTTCCTCTGGAAATTGATAAAGACAGTCTTGTATTAGTTTTGCAAATCGCCAACTACTGGCATGCAAAAGGTGGCCCTTATAAAGAAATTGCAATCGGTAATCGTACAAAAATGATACTGATGGATGATAAAAGTAAATCCTACGATTTTTTGCTCACAGGTTGTTTATTCATGGGAGGCCTTTTCTTTTTTGGTCTCTACTTATTTGGAAAACACGATAAAGCTATTTTATACTTCTCGCTATTTTGTATCTCTTATAGCCTTCGAATTATTGGTGGTGGTGGTTATGAATTGCATCATATCTTTCCTAACCTATCATTTTGGTTTACTTTTCAATTAGAATATTTAAGTCTATATGCCAGTGCATTTACTTTTTCATTTTATACATGGTATCTATACCCAGAAGAATTTAATAAGATAGTATTAAAATTAATGATTGTTTTCAGCATTGGATTCAGTGCCATTACGTTATTATTACCAACCATCTATTCTACTGCTGTCATTAATTATTTCCTGATTGCCATGTTGGTCTTTTTTCTCTATGTTTTTTATGTTTACATTAAAGCCGCTCAACATAAAAGAATTGGAGCAAATTATTCTTTATGGGGAACAACTATTGGCTTAATCGTTACTATATTAATAGTATTAGAGCATTTTGGAATTACAACTGCGCAAAAAGGTTTGATTTTTATATGCTATTTCACATTCTTTTTCTTACAATCTTTAATACTTTCTTATCGATTTGCATTTATTCTAAAGAAGGCAAAAAATGATGCGGAACAAGGGTTACAAGCCAAGAGTGAGTTTTTATCTACAATGTCGCACGAAATAAGAACACCATTAAATTCAGTCATTGGTCTTTCCAATTTATTATTACGCGATAAACCTCGAAAAGATCAAGAAGAGTACTTAAATGTAATGGTATTTTCTGCTAACAATCTTTTATCTATTGTCAATAATATTTTAGACTACAATAAAATTGAGGCCGGAAAAATAAATTTCGAATCAATTGAAATGAATCTAATTAAAATTTGTAAAAATATTATTAATGGATTCAAAACCTATGCCAGCGATAAGCAGAATGAATTGATCTTAAATTATGATCCATCCTACCAACTTTCGGTATTGGGCGACCCTACAAGACTTACTCAAATACTCAATAACCTTTTAAACAATGCCATTAAGTTTACAAAAAAAGGAACAGTTATTTTCACAATAACAGTACTTGAAAAGAATGACGAAAATATTAAGATTCTGTTTATAATTCAAGACACAGGAATTGGAATTGATAAAATACAACAGCAATTTATTTTTGAAAGATTTACACAAGCAGATTCTTCCACTTCTAGAAGCTTTGGTGGAACTGGCTTGGGCTTAGCAATTACTAAAATGTTACTAAACTTACAGGGTATTGAACTTAAACTAGAAAGCGAATTAGGTAAAGGTTCCATTTTTTCTTTCACTCAAAGTTTTCTTTTAAGTAATAACCTTACAATTAGTCCCGAGCAATATCAGCAATTACCCTCTGAAGAAGTTATGCCGTTAAAAAATATCGACATATTATTAGTAGAAGACAGTGAAGTAAATATTTTAGTAGCAGTTAACTTTTTGGAAAGATGGGGCGCTTCAGTAGATGTTGCTTTAAACGGACAGGAATGTTTAGACATGATTGATTTAAAAAGGCACAAGCTGATATTAATGGATTTGAATATGCCTATAATGGATGGTTTTACTGCCACCAAAATTTTAAGAGACAGAGATATTACTATCCCTATTATTGCATTAACAGCAAGTCCACCAAAAGAAATAGAACAACGTATCGAAAAAATTGGAATCAATGATGTGGTGGTAAAACCTTTTTTACCGGAAGAATTATTTAAAAAAATATTACACTATACTAATGTATACCGGTCGATGGATTTGGAATAATGTATTTATGGATTGATTTCTTCAAATCCTCCCGTCTGTTTATTCTTACGAACATTATCCCAAGTAAAATAACGTCCATTCATAGCAACATAAACCCCTTTAGGCAATGCTTGCACAAAAGCTAAAGCGCTTCCTAAATTGAATAACCCATCAGAACTGCCAAATTTATAGGGAATCATGGCACCAGTTAATACAATTGTCTTATTAGAAGTTTCTTTGGCCAAAACTGCTGCCGTTTCAGACATTGTATCTGTACCGTGTGTGATGATGATTTTGTCTTCATCTGAATTCTGACACTGGCGTGCAATTAATTGTCGGTCATCGTCGGTCATTTCTAAACTATCCACCATCATTAAGGTTCGGATATCTACATCTACTCTACACCTCCCTAATTTCAATAACTCATTAATATGCGTGTCTTTGAAATACAACTGTCCATTTAACTCATTATATTCTTTATCAAATGTGCCTCCGGTGATGAAAATACGTATCGACATAACATACTATACTTAAAAATTCAGTTAATTATAATTTATCGTAGAGCGTACGTAACTTTTCGCGAGTCATGATCTTTTCCCAATCCTTACCCAATGCGTTTTCCCAAAGGGGTTTCATTCCCATGGATACATTAATCATCTTTTCAAAATCTGCTTCCGACAAACCCTTACAAATTCCAACTGGAATTTCAATATTATTCTTCTCTACCATCCATTTAAACTCCTTCACACCTGCTGGATAATATTCTTCAAGATGATTCATTACAATACAATTTCCAATACCGTGTTTAGTGCCTAATAAATAACTCAAACCATAACTCACTGCATGTGCAACCCCTACTTGTGAATAGGCAATACTCATTCCACCAGCATAAGAGGCCATCATTAATTGATCATCACTTTCTTCATCCCAATGGTTTTTCTCAACATATATCTTCTGACATAATTGTAAAGCTTTCTCACCATAACTCTTACTAAATTCATTTAGAAAAGTGCCTTCTAAACTTTCAATACAATGGATATAACAATCCATTCCAGTATAAAAACGCTGATTAATCGGCGCATCTTTAGTTAATTCCGGATCCAATACTATTTGATCGAAAGGAGTAAAATCAGAATTCATCCCTAGCTTTCTTACCGGACCAGTTAACACCGTTGTTCTACTTACTTCAGCACCGGTACCACTTAGTGTAGGAATACCTACTTTATATACACCTGCCTGTTTTACCAAATCCCATCCTTGATAATCAGCTGATGATCCAGGGTTATTCATCATCAATGCAACTGCTTTTGCTAAATCCATTGCAGACCCGCCACCAATTCCAATCACACCACTTATAGTTCCAAACTCGTCTTGCAATCCTTGTGCTAATTTATCTACTTGTGTTGTTTTTGGCTCATAAGTAACATCAACAAAAATGATCTTGTCCTTACCTCTTAATGGAACTCGGCTCGCTAAAGGTTTGCCTTCAAAAAAATGGTCTACTAAAAATATCATGGGAGCTTCCCCATTTCGTTGAGGTGCTAAAATTTCATCCAATTGATTAAAACTACCGCGGCCATATACCACATAGCTAACCATTTTAAAATTGCGGAAAGTTGACATAAATCACTATTTAAACTTAATTGATAGTGCGAAGATACATCAATTCAAAAATAAGCTAACAATCCTAACATTTGTTTAAAACCAACTTGATTTCATTTTCCAGTAATGGATATTTTCGAACTGAATTGCTGAGCCGTTACTATAAAACTCCAATCCCGTTTCTGATTTTCCAGGAAAAACTTGAGCAGTAAATACAACAGTTCCATCGGCAGTATAAATTTCAATGATCGATTCATCAAAGTAAATATGCAATTTAATTTTACCTTGTTTTGTTTTGAGCGAAGCTTCTTTTCTATTGATAGAAGCATATTTAGCATTAAAGGATTGATTGGTTTTTGCTCTGTCGATGAATATTATTTCCCTTGCAGCATCATAGCCTATTTCAAAATAATGCCCATTCCCAACTGCTAGTTTAATTCCCCCAATGGCATTTTTTGATGGAATCATGTTTAATTCCATTTCAAAGCTGTTGCCCTTTTGAGCCAAAATTAATTCTTTGGAAACAGTAGTATTTGAAATATTTTCCTTTATTAATCGAAGATTTTCAAGAGCTAGAACGGGTTGTTGAACCAACACCCAATCATGGCCTATTTTTTTTACTGAAAGCTTTCTTGGTAACGACATGGCACTCTTCCAAGGTGCTGTTGGAATGGTATTCGCATATTCCCAATTATTTACCCATCCAATACTAATTGGTTGTTTATCTGTAGTGTTATGATAAGTTACAGCAGCATAATAATCTGTACCGTAGTCTTGTTTATGGATGGTAGAATTAGCTTTATCAACTAAAAAATTGGTGCCATCAAATTCACCTACAAAATATTGCATAGTACTATTCTGAGAAGTGAATAAAACCCATTTTGTTTTTCCTGGCTGTCCTTCAATTGGTACTTGCATTAAATCTGGACATTCCCAAACACCGCTTAAGTCACCCGAAGGACCAAAATTGCTCAACAATTTCCATTGTTTTAAATTGTTTGAAGCATAAAATGAAATTTGATGTTCCAAGGGCTGAGATACGGCCATGACCCATTGTCTTTTGGCTTGATACCAAAACACATTGGGGTCTCTAAAATCTTTCTTATTCAAATCCAATACAGGATTTCCTTCAAATTTTTTCCAGGTCAACCCATCGTCATTACTAAATGCCAGGGATTGAGCTTGCAAAGTATCTGTATGCGCAGTATATATTGCAACTAAAGGTTGTTTATCTTTTGAATTTGAAAAATGGGAAGTATTTGCTTTATCAAGAACTGCTGATCCTGAGAATATCATAATGCCATTTTCTTCTGCTAGTGCCAGTGGTAACTCTGTCCAATGAATCAAATCCTTGCTAATTGCATGGCCCCAACTCATATGACCCCAAACATTTCCAAATGGATTATGCTGAAAAAATAAATGATACGTTCCATTTTTAAATACCAATCCATTTGGATCGTTCATCCAATTTTTAGAAGGACTAAAATGATACTGAGGTCGATAAGTTTCTTTATATAAAGCTTGTTGTTGAGCAGCAATTTTTCCTGCAAAGAACAAGCTTAAGATTAGTATACTCTTATACATTTTACTTATTTAGTTGATTAGTTTCTTTTCTAATTCCTCTAGAGATATATTTTTTGTTTCAGGCATACTAGTAATAACCCATATCAATTGCAAAACCATCATTCCTGCAAAAAATGCAAAAATAGGCCAAGGATTTTCTTTAAATATACCATTATCCTTATCTAAAAAATAGGGTGTAATCAAAGTGATTAATGCAGCAAACACCCAGTGAATACTCGCTCCAAATGATTGTCCGGCTGAGCGTATTTTATTCGGAAATATTTCAGAAATAAATACCCAAATAACAGCGCCCTGACCAACAGCGTGTGCTGCAATAAACATCAATAAGAAAGTCATTAAAAATATCGGACCAGTATGTGCATAGAATGCATACGACACTAATGATAAGCTGATGATATAACCAAAAGAACCAATTAATAAAAGTGTTTTTCTTCCAAGTCTATCGATCAAATACAATCCCACAAACGTGAAGATCAAATTGGTGCCACCGATAGCAATAGAATTGAATAAAGATTCTTTAGCCGCTAATCCAGCTTTCTCTAAAATTTCCGGTGCATAATATAGTATAAAATTGATACCAGATACCTGATTAAAAAATGCAATCAAAAATGCTAAGAAAATAATCTTCTTATGTTTTGCATTAAAGAAATCAGATGCTTTACCAGCAGAGGCATCATGCTGATTGCTTTGAATAATATTTGCTACTTCTGCCTCAACATCTGTGACTCCAATCTGGAGCATAATTTTTTTAGCAGCTCCTTGATCATTTTTTTTAGTAATTAACCACCTCGGACTTTCAGAAATACCAAATACTAAAGCGGTATAAATAATGGAAGGAACAGCTAATACACCTAACATCCAACGCCAATCATTTGCTCCGCCAAAACCTTGTAAAAAATAGTTTGATAGAAACGCAATCAAAATTCCAAATACAATATTAAATTGATAAAGTGCTCCAAGCTTTCCTCGGGTAGCGGGCGTTGAAATCTCTGAAATATAAATAGGTGCCACAACTGAGGAAATACCAATTCCCAATCCACCTATAAAACGAAAGAAAGAAAACATATAAGGATTGCTCGCAAAGGCAGAACCAAAAGCAGATATTGCAAATAGAATTCCTACCCAAAGCAATACTTTTTTTCTACCAAATTTTTCAGTTGGTATTCCTCCAAACAAAGCACCAATAACTGTTCCCCAGAGGGCCATTGACATGATAAAGAAACCGTGAAAAAGAGGGGAGGTATGCCAGAGTTCTTTTATAGGCTGGTTAGCGCCTGAAATGACTACTGTATCAAATCCAAAAATAAAACCTGCAAGGGCTACCACAATAGACCAGCGGAGAAGCTTGTTCTGATTCATAAGCAATCGTTATTTTGAAACAGAAAGATAGTAAAAGCATTGCAAAATGTTTCAGCCTAAAAATTTCAAACGATTGCTGTTATTAATTCACTACCCATTTACTTTAAGAGCTTGGCAGCTTTAATCAAATCCTCCGGTGTATCGATTTCCACACCCATATAATTTGTTACAACCATTCGTAATGGGATACCATATTCCAGATACCGAAGACATTCAATTTTTTCTGCTGCTTCCAAAGCTGTGATTGGCCAGTTGGTAAATTGTATAAGCGATTCCTTACGAAACGCATACACGCCAATATGCTCGTAATAAGAAATAGCATTCGATTTATCTCTGGGGTAGGGAATTACACTTCTAGAGAAGAAAAGTGAATTCATATTGCGGTCCACGGTAACTTTTACATAGTTAGGATCTTCAATTAATATATGGTCCTTTAATTCTTGCATTAAAGAAGCAACTTTTACCGTATCGCCATCCTTGCCCGAAAATGCAGCTAATAATTTTTCCAGAGGTTCTCTTTGAACAAATGGTTCGTCGCCTTGAACATTCACGATAATATCAACTTCCATATTTAATGCTGCTTCTGCAATTCTATCGCTACCGCTCTCATGTGTTTTAATACTCATAATAGCTTTACCACCATAATTATTGATCTCTTGAAAAATAATATCGCTATCAGTTACTACATACACTTCATCAAATAAACCTGTTGCTACTGTATTATCGTAGGTATGTCTAATTACGGTTTTATCACCTAACAACTGCATTAATTTAGCTGGGAAGCGAGTGGCTGCATAACGTGCTGGAATAAATGCGGCGATCTTCATAAAAACGATTTATGCAAAGATGGGGTGAAACAACTAATAATCCGTTTTCACATTTCCATCAAAAGGAATTTTTAGTTGGAAGGCTAAGCTCTCGTCCTTACTATTGTCTAAAACATCAAGTCCATATTGAATTTGGTCAATAGGTGTATAATTATAAGTCCTGAAAATTTTATCCCAAATAGAAAAAATATTCCCGTAATTACTATCAGTTTGAGGGCGTACAATATGGTGATGAACCTTATGCATATCTGGTGAAACTAACACCCATCCAATGGCGTTATCTAACCATAAAGGCAAACGGATATTTGCGTGATTGAACTGTGATAGAACTGCACTTAAACTTTGGTACATCATCAATAACCACATTGGTGCGCCACAAATTAATACAGCAATCATTGCAAAAACTGCCCTAAAAACACTTTCTCCTGGATGGTGTCTATTGGCTGTTGTGGTATCTACATGCGTGTCTGCATGGTGTACCATATGAAATTTCCACATCCACTTTACCTTGTGTTCAATGTAATGAATGAGGTAAGCTCCAATCAAATCCATCAATAACAATCCAAGGATCATAAATACCCATAGCGGCATTGATACTAGTTGCATCAATCCAAAATAACGACCGATTGCCCAATCACTTGCTTTTACGATTAATAATGCAAAGGCAAAATTGATAACAATTGTGGTTAATGTAAAGAATATATTAATAGAAGCATGCTTCCATTTATTATACCTAAAGCCAAATAAAGGGAAAAAACTTTCAATGATCCAGAAAAAACTAATACCTCCCGCTAATATTAAAGTTCGATGTAGACTAGGAATATGTTCGAAATAATTTACAATTGATTCAATCATTTGGGCAAGCAATTTTCGTTCAATATACAAACATAATTGCTTTCCTGATTTATCAAAGCACAAAAAAACCGTCTCGAATTCTCGAGACGGCTACATATATAGTATGGTTTTTCTAATTATTTAACATCAATGGCATAACCAACATCAGCAAATCTTCGCCTTCAGCCTGTTCAGTTGGTTTAATTAAACCAGCCTTAGTAGGAGTTGATAATTCCATTTTAACATCATTCGTATCAGCTGCATTCAACATCTCAATTAAAAATTTGGCATTAAAAGCAATTTGAAGGTCTTCTCCATCATATTGACAATTCATTCGCTCATTACCCTCAAAGCTAAAGTCAACATCCTGAGCAGCCAATTGCAATTCGCTACCACTGATATTCAAAGCAACTTGATTGGTGCTTTTATTTGAGAAAACATTTACACGACGTAAAGCACCTTGAAAATCTGCTTTGCTAACAATTAATTTATAAGGGTTGTCTGTTGGAATCACCACTTTATAATCAGGGAAACGAGCGTCAATCAAACGACAAATCATTTGAGTGGAGCCGTGTTGAACAAAAAGATGGTTATTATTATAACTGATGGTTAGTTCGTCATCATTATCAGGCAATGCATTTTTTAAAAGATTCAAAGGCTTTTTAGGAACTATAAAAGAATCTACTTTAGAAGCTTTGGTATCAATACGTTTATATCTTACTAAACGATGGGCATCTGTAGCTACAAACTGAACGTATTCTTTAGTTAGTTCAAAGAAAACACCTGTCATAGCTGGGCGAAGATCATCACCACTTACTGCAAACAAAGTTTTATTAATTGCTGTAAGTAAAGCACTACTAGACATATTAAATCCGGTAGTATCATCAGCAGAAGGTTCTTTTGGGAAATTATCCGGATTTTCACCCATAACTTTATATTTACCATTATCGCTGGTAATCTCCACAGAGAAGTTCTTATCGATATTGAAAGTCAAGGGTTGTTCCGCAATATTCTTTAGGGTATCCAAAAGTATTTTAGCCGGAATACAAACTTTTCCATTCACTTTGCTCTCTACATCCATCTGAACACGCATAACGGTTTCAAGGTCTGTGGCTACAACACTTAATTTTTTGTCCTCAATTTCAAAAAGGAAGTCTTCCAGTATTGGTAATACTGTATTTGCATTAATAACACCACTAATTTGTTGCAGGTGTTTTAACAAAGAGGAGGAAGAAACAATGAATTTCATTCTGCATATTTATGTTCCAACAAACCTAGTGCAAAATGTTAATATTCCCTCGATAGAAATGGGGGTTTCTGCCAATAATGCAATTAATGTGAATGAGTTGTGGATTGAAAACGACAAACTTATCCCGGCACTGAAAGTAGTAAGCGGTATTTTTCCTTATTAATGGGTTTTATTACATAGTCTGTAACGCAAGCAAAGCTTTTCGATCTTTCCATATCACTATCATCCACGGAAGAACTTACTACGTAAATTAGAATCTTTTTAGGGAGGGAATAATATATTTTATCAAACAATTCTAAGAAATTCCAGCCATTCAAGATGGGCATATTGATGTCTAAAAAAATTACATCAGGAAGGATATCAATATGCTGATTTTCAGGGGCTAAAAAAAAATCAATCGCCTCTTTTCCGTTAAAGAAAGTAATGATTTTGCTAGTAAGCTGTGTAGCTTCTAGAATCATTTTTGAAGTGAATTGATAGACCTTATCGTCATCAATTAAACAAACACTATACTTTACAGTACTCATAGAAAAAGGTTATAACTACCTTCGTAAAATTTAACAAGGGGTTATCTACAAATATAATATTCTTATTTTCCTTTTTCAAAGAATTTGTTTTGATAAAAAATTACACACCAGAACAGGCATTTCAAAAATTGAAGCAATACTGTGCATATCAGGAAAGGAGTCATCATGAAGCAAAAGAAAAGCTCTATTCTTTCGGATTACGCAAAACAGAGGTAGAACCCCTTTTATCGAAACTTATTGAAGAAGGCTATCTTAATGAAGAAAGATATGCTATACTCTTTGCTGGCGGACACTTTCGAAGTAAAAAATGGGGAAGAATTAAAATCAATGCTGCCCTTCAACAAAAAAAAGTTAGCTCATTTAATATCAAAAAGGGATTAAAAGTAATTGCTGAAGCAGACTACCGCAAATGCTTGCTACAACTAGCTTCCACTAAATGGAATTCCATCAAATCTGAACAATGGATTAGCAGAATGGCCAAAACAACCAACTACCTTTTGCAAAAAGGGTATGAGTCGAACTTAATTCAAGATGCCATTGCACAAATCCGATCAAAAGAAAAATAGTAATATTATAGTCAACTTTCACATCACTTTATGCAAGCACTATCTGTAACCCTGATTCAAACTGCTCTTTTTTGGGAGGATAAGAAACGCAACCTGGCCATACTGGAAGATAAAATAATGAGGATAACCGAAAAAACAAACCTGGTTATTTTACCTGAAATGTTCTCTACCGGTTTTAGTATGAGGCCTGCAGTATTAGCAGAAACTATGGAGGGTGAAACCGTTGAATGGATGAAAAAGATATCGAATGCTAAAAAAATAATTTTAACGGGAAGTATCATTGTTGAAGAAAATGGCCACTATTTTAACCGTTTAATTTGGATGTTACCCAATGGGAATTATGGATTTTACGATAAGCGTCATTTGTTTGCTTATGCTGGTGAAGACCAACATTATACCGCAGGAAATAAACGACTCATTACCAGTGTTAATGGATGGAAAATTAATTTACAAATCTGTTACGACTTACGTTTCCCTATATGGGCACGCCAACAATCTAACGAATCGCCAGAATATGATTTACTAATTTACGTGGCTAATTGGCCTGAAAGAAGAAACCATGCATGGAAAACATTGCTTACTGCACGTGCTATCGAAAATCAATCTTATGTCATTGGCGTTAATCGAGTAGGGGAAGATGGCAATCGAATCAATCATAGTGGCGATAGTATGTTAATTGACCCTCTTGGAAATATTCTATTCTCAAAACAACAGGAAGAAGTGATACATAGTTTTGAATTATCTAAAGATTCACTCAACGAAACAAGAAAAAAATTTCCTTTCTGGAAAGACGCAGACCAATTTAATATTTTCCAAAACAACCCAGATGCATAAAAAAACCCTTCTTGCTAAGCAATTATTTACAGGCAACAATTGCTTACTCAAACATGCCGTAGTTATTGAAGATAACAGAATAATTGAAATATTTCCCTACGAAGAACCCATTACAAATCATGCATATAGTTATGATATAGTTGCACCTGCATTTTTAGACATTCAGATTTATGGCGCTCATGATAAATTATTAGCTGTATATCCATCAGCTGATTCTATTTTTACTTTGTACCAATATTGTAGCAAAGGTGGAGCTTCGCATTTTGTGGTAACTGTTGCTACCAATAGTAACTCTGTTTTTTACGAATGCATTGATGCGGTAAAAGATTATTGGCAACAAGGTGGAAAGGGTTGTCTTGGTTTACATATAGAAGGACCATGGCTTAACCCTATAAAAAAAGGTGCGCATTTAGAAGAATATATTCATTCTCCTTCTTTATCCGAAGTAAAAGAGTTACTTGAATATGGTAAAGATGTAATAAAAATTATCACTCTTGCACCAGAAGTCTGCAGCCAAGAAATTATTCAATTCATCCAATCATCAGGGATCATAGTATCTGCTGGCCATAGCAATGCTACCTTTCATGAAGCCACTGAAGCTTTCGATAATGGTATCGAAACTGCCACGCATTTATTCAATGCGATGAGCGCACTTCAACATCGTGCACCTGGTTTTGTTGGGGCTGTATTTAATCATCCTACTGTGATGTGTAGCATCGTTCCAGACGGA
The DNA here is from genome assembly GCA_903927185.1 of uncultured Bacteroidota bacterium. Classification (GTDB taxonomy): domain Bacteria; phylum Bacteroidota; class Bacteroidia; order Chitinophagales; family Chitinophagaceae; genus Sediminibacterium. Next base: position 40,791 of record CAIYLW010000026.1, on the reverse strand, counting down.
TACCATGTTGATTTTGAAGCAATAAAAATTGCAAAAAAACAAATGGGTGATCGATTGTTTGTGATAACAGATGCAGTTGCAGAAACAACAGTTGGACCTTATCCCCATCATCTGGTGGGTGATAGATACGAATCAAATGGCATTCTCAGTGGCTCTGCACTTACGATGTTATCTTCTGTAAAAAACTTAGTCGATAAAGTTGGCATCTCTTTGGAAGAAGCATTGAGAATGGTAAGTACCTATCCCGCAAAAGCCATTCAAATGAACCACCATTTAGGAACTATTGCAATCGGAAAACCTGCAAATTTGGTTTGCTTATCAGAAACTTTAGAAATAGAAAATCTTATTACGACTGAGATTTAAATTATATGGTTAACCCTAGCTTCTAAGCTGAGGATTTGATGAAAAAGTATAGTTAACCCCAGCTTTTAAACTGGAGGTGTATAATGGAGTAGGAATCGGGCTTTAGCCCTTACGCTGTGTGAACTTCTAGGAGGGGATGACCTTTCTCTCTTTTGATGGGTCTACTGTAAGGGCTAAAGCACAATATCATCAGGTATTCTCAGCCCCAGGCTGAAGCCTAGTCTTAACTTATTTTCCACTCTTATCTTTTGTCTCTTATCATCTCCTTCACCACCTGCATTTTAAGATCTACCCCTTGCCTAATTGCAAAAGAATTGGGCTTCACTAATATATCAGGCATAACTCCTCTACCCTTTGGACGATCTTTATCTAGTACCACTCTAAACAAAGGAAGTGTAACTTGAATTTTAGTATTCGGTAATTCCACATTCAACAAATGAATAGCGGAATTACCATAAAATCCACCCCCGGTTTCTTCGCCTATTAATTGCACATTATCTTGCCCCATTAAACTTGCGGTAAAAACTGAAGCAGCACTGAAAGTAGATAGACCTTGTAATAAATAAATATTCCCATCAAAATGATGGTTAACGATTGGCAAGTATTTTTTTGTTTCAAAACGATGATAATGATACTTTCCATCTTGCATTTTGGTAGTATTGAAATTTAAAGGAAACCAATACCAAAATGATTGATGAATATATTTACTGTATTCAAAATTTCTATTAACTGCAACCACAGTGTCTGCAACCTTAAATGGATGCTTGGATAAGTATTGTGTAAGCCGAATACTGTTATTCAAATGCCCTCCACCATTATCTCTTAAATCTATGACAAGGTTTTGAGCTTTATTTTCTGCTATTTGCCGGAACGACTTTCGCATAAATTTTTGTAACCCATTAATGGAGAATCCCCCTAAATGCATATAGGCTGTGCTCGTTGTATTATCAAATTTTAAAGACAATTCTGCATTCCTTCTAGCTTTTCTAATTTCTTTTTTAGTGGGTATTTTAAAGGCATACATTAGTTTTTGCAAAGAGTCCATTTTAGATCTTTCCAAAATCGATGGTCGAAAACTTCTGACAGTTTCTTTTCTTTCAATTCCCAAACTATCAATATATCCAAACAAATAACTACTATCATTTCCAAAACCATTTCTGTACCAAGCTCCAAAATTATTACTAACAATTTGACTCTTATAATAATTGTTGTTTCCATCAATGCTGATGAATTTAAAAAAGCTATCCAATAACTCTTTATTCGACCTTCCATTTATTGATGTGATTATTGTTCCTCTTTTGATATTCGATTCAGGATAAATATTAGCTAATACCACAAGGCTATCTTCCCATGTCTTGATAGATAAAGGAAATTGTGGTGCCCTGTTTTTTGTAAGAGATTTAATAAATTGATTGGAATATCGAACAATAGTATGACCACATTTAATCTTACTCACCAATACAGCAATTCTATTTCTAAATTCTATTTCGGTTAATGAATCCTTAATACCTTGAATAGTTTCTGCAAAATAAACATCCATTTGTTCTTTAGGTGTATACCAATAAAGACTAGGATGATTAGACTCGAGAATTTTCTCAAGAATTTGCGCGTCTTCTTTGAGAGCAGATGCAGGATATTTTTGATGGATCGAATATTGCCCAATTCTTAAATTACTACATGACCAACAAAAAAATAGGCAGAAAAGAACTATTAATAAACGACCTCTCTGCATGATATGATTTATTTATTAAAAGCATTCCATCCTTGTGCGGTTATAGGATATTCATTTCCGCCCTTGGTAAATAGTTTACTTCCTGCTTCAATATCGGTCATGTATCCAATAACACTAATTTCTTCGTTCAGTGTAATTTTATCATGGTCTTCCTGTTTCAACGTAAAGATTAATTCATAATCTTCTCCTCCATTCAAAGCACAAACAGTAGGATCTAACCCAAATTTGTAAGCAGCTTTTCTGCTTTCGTCTGATATCGGTAATTTTTCTTCGTATATGATACAACCTAGATTACTCTGTTTACACAAATGCAATACTTCACTGCTCAAACCATCACTTACATCCATCATTGCCGTTGGAACTATTTCATTTTTTTCAAAAAATTCAATGACTTCTTTTCTTGCTTCTGGTTTTAATAAGCGACCTACTATATAGCTTTCATCTTCTAAGTCGGGTTGTATTTTTGGATTCTCGAGATAAATCTTTTTCTCTCTTTCCATCAATGTTAATCCCAGAAAAGCACCACCCAAATCTCCACTTACACAAATAAGATCGCCTTTTTGAGCCGTGCTTCTTTTCACAAATTTATCAGGAGTTACTTCCCCTATAGCAGTGATAGAAATAATAAATCCTTTTTGAGAAGTAGAGGTATCGCCACCAATCAGATCTACACCATGTTTTTCACAGGCAATATAAATCCCTTCATAAAATTCATTTAAAGCTTCAATGCTAATTCTATTACTTATACCAATACTTACTGTGATCTGAGTAGGTGTTGCATTCATTGCATAGATATCACTCAAATTCACCATCACCGATTTATAGCCAAGATGTTTCAAGGGGGTATACATTAAATCAAAATGTATTCCTTCTAACAATAAATCAGTGGTTATCACTGTCTGTTTTCCGAAATGATCAATCACTGCAGCATCATCTCCAACGCCTAAAACTGTTGATACGTTTTGTATTTCGAAATTTTTGGTTAGGTGATCTATTAATCCAAACTCACCCAAGTCGGCTATTTCTGTTCTTTCTTCCATAATTTATTTTGATTATTTTCAAATGCTACTGATCCTATCCGCGAACTTCTCCGCCATTTACAATATCTAATAATTCTTCGTGTATCAATCCATTGGTTGCTAATATATGCGGTTGATAGGGAGAATAATAATCTCCTTTAAAATCAGTTACTTTTCCTCCGGCTTCTTCTACCATTAAAAATCCAGCAGCACTATCCCAAGCTTGTAATTTATGTTCATAAAATCCATCAAATCTTCCTGCAGCAACCCAACAAAGATCGATCGCTGCACTACCCAATCTTCTTACCGGAACACCCTTACGAATCAATTTTTCAAAAATTTGTAAGGGACCATTTGGTGCATCTAAATAAGTATAAGGAAAGCCTGTTACCATCGAACTTTTTATTACTTCAGTTCTAGTACTAACCTGAATTTTTTTATTGTTTAAAGTAGCTCCGAAACCTTTTTGTGCAAAAAAGAATTCTTTAATAAAAGGATTATATACCGCACCCAAAATCATTTTACCTTCCTGTTCCACCCCAATACTTACGCAACAAATTGGAATGCCATTGGCAAAATTAACAGTGCCATCAATCGGATCGATGATCCACTTATAAGTTGAATCTTGAATGATCTCACCTGCTTCCTCACTTAATATATAATGATCCGGAAAATCATTTTTAATTACTTCAAATATGGCTTTCTCAGATGCATGATCTGCTTCTGTAACCAGATTATTAATTCCTTCTTTATTGCTAATTTCAAATTTTCCGTTGAAATAGCTTTGCATCACAGCGGCACCGGCTTCGGCTGCTTTGATAAGTGTATGCTTTAACATCATACTGCAAAAGTACCGCCGAATATCAGGATTATGAAAGATTTCGTATCTAAATAAGCATCTTTGTGTTCGAGCTGATTTTTTTCTTAATTCGATATAGATTTACTTCTTGGAATTATCAATCATCATAGTCAATTACAATGTCAAATTCTTTTTAGAACAGTGCTTACACGCTGTTTTAAAAGCGGTTGAACAAATCGATGCAGAAATCTGGGTAGTAGACAATCATTCAACAGATGGTTCGCTTGACTATCTTCGGCCTCTTTTCCCTGGAGTTTCATTCCTGGAAAACCAAAAAAATATCGGTTTTGGTGCTGCTAATAATCATGCAGTAAAGCATTGTTCAGGAAGTTTTATCCTTTTTTTAAACCCCGATACCCTTATTCCTGAGGATTGCTTAACCAATTGTATACAATTTATGAAAGCCCATTCCAAGGCCGGAGCCTTGGGTATTCGAATGTTGGATGGATCTGGTAAATTTTTACCTGAGAGCAAAAGGGCTTTCCCTTCTCCAGTTCGCGCGTTCTATAAATTACTTGGTTTTTCATCCCTTTTTCCAAAATCCTCCAGGTTCAATCGTTATTCATTAGGTCATCTCAACTCCTTCGAAAATCATGAAGTAGATGTTTTGGCTGGTGCCTTTATGATGATACCTAAACCAGTTTTAGAACTTACTGGAGGATTTGATGAACGGTTTTTTATGTATGGCGAAGACATTGACCTTAGCTACCGAATTCAAAAAGCCGGGTTTACTAATTACTATTTTTCGGGATCCTCCATCATCCATTTCAAAGGGGAGAGCACTAGAAAAGGTAGTTTGAATTATGTAATACTATTTTATAATGCCATGCTTTTATTCGTTCAAAAAAACTATCGTGGGTCGAAAGCTGGTTTTTTTGGATTTTTTATTCAAGCAGCAATTATACTAAGGGGCTTATTTTCAGCGTTTTATAAAATTGGTGCTTATCCTTTTAAAAAATGGGCAAAAAAGCGTGAATTTGATAAAAATCGGGCAGAACCCATGGTTTTTTTAACAAAAATGACGGAAAATCAGCCTATTTTAGACAAAAATAGCACTTTGATTTTTTGCGAATCAAAGCAATTTAGTTGGAAAGAGATCATTCAAAAAGTAGAAGAGCTTAGCCATTCGGGCGCTCAATTTCGCTTTCGGGCTAGTAATAGCCAAAGTATAGTAGGAAGCGACTCTAAAGAATCCGAAGGTGAGACCCTTACTGCAAATATCATTTCATAAGCGTTTTTTAAAGCATTTGCTTTAGCTTCGTAATTAGTAAACAATAACGTTCATTCTACGATGGCAATTCTTGATATCAAGCTTCCGAACTCTATTCTTAAAGCCTTGCGCCTTCCTCAGAATAATCCGAGAAGACAACAATTAAGGGTTTTAAAAAAAATGCTACGGAAGGCAAGGTTTACTGAATTCGGACAAACTTATCATTTCGACGATATTCTGGTTAGCAAACACCCTGGTAAGAAATTTCAGGAATTGGTTCCCACCTATAATTATAATAAGATTTATCAAGAATGGTGGCATAAAACCCTGGAAGGCAAGTCTGATATCTGCTGGCCTGGCAAAATCAAGTATTATGCACTAAGTAGTGGAACAAGCGAATCAGCTAGTAAATTCATACCTGTTACCAACGACTTGCTCAGAGGCAATAAGATAGTCATGATTAAACAATTGCTAACCCTTCGCAACTACGAAGATATTCCTTTTGGAGCTTTGGGCAGAGGGTGGTTAACACTTGGCGGTAGCACAGATTTGGAAAAAGGACCCGGTTATTATTCTGGCGACTTGAGCGGAATTACCCAAAAAAAGTCTCCTTTTTGGTTTCAACCCTTTTATAAGCCAGGTAAACAAATAGCTAAACAAAAAGATTGGAACAAGAAACTGGAAGAAATCGTAGATAAAGCGCCAGAATGGGATATCAGTTTTTTAGTAGGCGTTCCTGCTTGGATTCAGATGTGCATGGAAATGGTCATAGAACGTTACAAATTGAATACCATTCATGATATGTGGCCAAACCTTGCCTTCTTTGTGCATGGTGGCGTAAGTTTTGAACCTTATAAAAAAGGGTTTGAAAAATTACTAAGTAAACCTATCACATATATAGAAACCTATTTGGCAAGTGAAGGTTTTATAGCATATCAGGATCGACAGTATGCGCAAGGAATGAAACTGGTTACTAACGAACATATTTTCCTGGAATTCGTTCCCTTTGATGAAAATAATTTCGATGCCAATGGCGACATGATAGATAATCCGGAAGCACTCATGATACACGAAGTGGAAGAAGCAAAAGATTATGCTATACTTATTAGCACTACTGCTGGCACTTGGCGTTATCTTATTGGTGATACCGTTCGTTTTGTCGACAAAGAAAGATGCGAAGTAATTATTACTGGCAGAACCAAACACTTTTTAAGTTTGGTCGGAGAACATTTGAGCGTGGATAATATGAATAAAGCCATTCAATTGGCTAGCGAAGAACTGAATATCTGTATCCCGGAATTCACAGTGGCAGGTGTGCCTTATGGAAATTTCTTTGCGCATCATTGGTTTGTAGCTTGTAACGATAGTTTTGATAAAGATCGATTGGCGAAAAGAATTGATAAACATCTTTGTGAACTTAACGATGACTATGCTGTAGAAAGAAGAACAGCATTAAAAGATGTAATGCTTGACGTGCTAAGTGAACAGGATTTTATGAATTTCATGACCGCTAAGGGTAAAATTGGTGGCCAGCATAAATTTCCTCGAGTATTGAAAGGTGCTATGTTAGCCGATTGGCAAAAGTTTATTAAGGGCGAACCCATTTAAGCAAAAATTTTATACCAATTTATTTTTCAGCAATGGTAGCAGCCCTCTTTAAAGGTTTAGCATTGGGATTTCTTCTCGCAATTTCTGTGGGACCTGTCATTTTTGCCATCATTAAACAAAGTATTAATCATGGACACAAGGCTGGTTATGTTTTTGTAGCTGGAGTTTCTAGTAGCGACGTTACACTCTTGCTTATTTGCAATTTTTTTACTTCTCTTTTTCATACTGCTTTAAAACATCAAACATTTATTGCAGTAACTGGTAGTCTCTTCTTAATTGGAGTAGGTATTTATACTTTCTTTTTTAAGAAAGTGGTAGTAGATGAAGAAAATAATTTAAAAGAAAAAGTTTTTCGAAAACGCGATTGGGCAGCCATATTTCTATCAGGTTATTTTATGAATATGCTCAATCCTGGTGTTTTCATTTTTTGGTTTGCTTGGTCAGCAGCAATTTTGGCCGACTCAGTTACTCATGCAGATCCTTTTCAATACAGGGCTGTTGTATTTGGCACTTGCCTAGTTTTTGTTCTAGCAACTGATCTCTTAAAAGTTTCCTTAGCAGGTAAATTAAGACCTAAGCTAACCGTCAAAAACTTACATTTTATCAATCGCCTTTCTGGATTAATTTTAATAGGATTTGGAATAGCTCTTTGTTGGGGGATCCTAAGTTTTGGCGATAAGTTAAAATAGAAATAATTACATGAAAATAATAAGTCTGCTTATCTGCTGCATTTTTTCTCTATCAGTATTTGCGCAGAGGGATGTGTTGATGTTGAAGCATCATGGTCAAACACTGCAATCATGGACTAACGGCTCTTATATACTTTTTCAATTCAGTAGTAAACAATGGATTGAAGGAGTTATTAAAAAAATTCAAAACGATAGTTTAATAATTGATCAGATACAAGTTCGACAAGTTGGTAATCAATTCGGACTTCCCACCATTGATACAGTTCATTTTGGAATTTTGAAATTGCATATCAATGAAATTTATGGGATGCCAAAAAAAGGAAGCTCAAGCAATCTAATTACTGATGGAAGCTTATTTCAATTAGGAAGTGCTGCTTTTATTTTATTAAATGTTGCCAATAGTTTGATTAAATCAGATCCTGTTTTTGGATCTGATAATCTACCAAAACTAAGTATTGCAGCAGGGTTTTTTATAATTGGAAAAATCTTACAGAACACCCATAAATCCTATCTTCAATTAGGTTCGAAATATAGGTTGGTTACCTTACAATTATAAAATTTATTGCAAGATGTTTAGAAAGATTTGGAAATGGACTAAGAAAATACTGTTATGGATGTTTCTTTCTTCTCTCTTGTATGTGATTATTTGTAAGTGGGTAACTCCTCCTATAACCATTACACAAATCAGTAATAGTTTTGAATACGGTTTAAAAAGAGATTATGTAAGTGGTAAAGAAATTTCTTCCAACTCAAAATTAGCTGCCATTGCAAGTGAAGACCAGGCATTCCCTGATCATAGTGGTTTCGATTGGGACGCGATAGAGAAAAGCCTGAAACCTAAAAAAGGGCACAAACAAAAATTACCCCTTGGCTCAGCAGCAAGTACTATTACACAGCAAGTAGCTAAAAATGTATTTCTTTGGCAAGGTGGTGGAATAACTAAATACATTCGAAAAATACCAGAAGCTTATTTTACTATATTAATAGAACTGATTTGGGGTAAACATCGCATTTTAGATGTTTATATGAATACCATTGAGATGGGCCCAGGCGTCTTTGGTATCGAAGCAGCAGCCCAGCAATATTTTGGAAAACATGCAAAGCAACTTAGCAGAACCGAAGCTTCAATGATCATCGCATGTTTACCTAATCCGAAAAAATTTACAGTAAAACCAATAAGCCATCGTGTTAAGTGGCGCTATCCACAAATCCTGCAACAGATGCATAATATTGAAGATGATGAAGACATACAATTATTGATTCATTAAGCCTTTTACTGCTTCAATTGCAGCAAGTTCTCGCGCTTCATAAGTTCCACTAATTGTTGCCCAAGGAACATTCTGGTTAATTAATAAGTCTTTATAAATTTGAAACAACTCTTTACGCGGACCATCCTCTGGGTATTCTCTCAATTCATCTTGCACCCAAGGCAGATCCACATCACATAAAAGATAGAGGTCGTATTTCCTTTCACAAATTTGCTCAAGTATAAATTGGTGACATTCTTGAAAAACATATTCGCACCAAACCTTCATAACATACATATCCGTATCAACAAATAGTATTTGACTTTTTTGCCCTTCAATTAATTCATTGGCAAATCGATCTTCCAATTTTAATTGCTCCTGCCCAATCTTTAATAAATCAGAATACTGATAAGATTTACCGTTTACAGTTAGATATTCACGTCCATATTCCGGACACCAACTACTATTAAAATGTGCTGCAAGCATTGCACATAAGCTACTCTTGCCAGTAGATTCTGGTCCTATTACTACTACCTTTTTTATAGTCATACTTTCTAAGCTTTTTTCTGCCAGCTGATTAGTCCCGCTATTGCTAAAATCAATAACACCAAAAACTGTACGCTGGTAAAAACATAACCCTTTATAAAGTACAACGGTATTGAAGCCATATTTGTTGCAATCCACCAGATCCAGCTCTCTACTTTTTTTCTTGCCATCAACCACATTCCTGTATAAGCTGTGGCACTGGCAAAAGCATCTGCCCATGGAATTGCTTCAGGGGCAAAAGCTTGTTTTGCCCAAGTCAGAGAAAAATATATTGCAAAATAAAATGCAGCAAAAAATAATAATTGTATCAACCATTCTTTGGTATTGCTATTAGTAATATGTAAAATATTTTCTTGTTTTACTTGATCTTTTCTACTCCATAATACCCAGCCATAAATACTCATCAAGGTATAATATAAGTTCACACTAGCTTCTCCCAATAAATGACCTTTTACACTTATATAGATATAGATAATAGTATTTATTAAACCTACAGGATACACCAAAATGTTTTCCTTTCTGCTAAACCATACACTAGCTATACCTGCAAATACACCAATAAATTCCCAGAAACCTGTTTGTTTAATTCCGTTGATGAGTTGATCCAAAAAATGGTTTATTGTCATAAATAATTGTTAGAAATTATTGCTTTACTGAAATAGAATCAGTATAAAAATAGATCGCTCCATCTTCAAAACTTTTAGTGAGTTGTAATTTTTTATGGGAGTTAATATAGTCAAGGTCTATCAGATCTGTATTTACACCATCTTTAAACCAAACAACAATTAGAGAAGTATTATTTAAAAATTTATTTTTCTCAGATTCAATTTCTTTATGGGGAAGTGGCAAAGATTTTACGCCAGTTAAATAATACAAACCATCATATGCATCAGAATAAATTGCTCCATTTATACTTTCCTTATGGGTATTTATATATTTAATAGTAGGTGATTCTTTCCATTGTTTTTCAGAATAACCTGGAATACCTGCATAAGCAATTCCATCCCAAGTTTCCACATTTTGTTGGTAATAATTTTTTAAAACCGCTATAAAAAATACTGCAGTTCCCATCAATAATACAATTCGAAAGGTTCTGCTTTTTTTCTGAATAAAATTCGGAATCCAACAGGTACTTACCCAAATGATTGGAATATACATTGGGGATAATAATCGGCTACTTAATTCTTCGAAGCGAGAAATACTGGAAATTAATATGATAAAAATGCTATACACTAAAAAGAAACCATAAACAACAGTTTCAAGTTTCGAATAAAATTGTTGTTGAATTAATCGATAAACAATTTGTATAACAGCAAATGCAACTAATAAACAAAAAATAATGGCGCCAGCTAAAGCGTGTTCACCAATAAAAGGAAACCATCCGCCTAATACTGAACCAATATCTAATAAATTCTCACCCGCTGTTCTCAAAGCTTTCTCTCTCACACCAGAAAGGGTTCCGCTGGCATAATGATTTCGAATAAGATTGATTATAACAAAAGAAATACTGCCCACAAAAAATAAAGCCAAATGTTTTATTTTTTTAAGAATCGAAATAGATTCATCAAAAAATATCAACGCAATTCCAGTAGCCACTAATGTAATCCCTGCAAATCTTGTAACAAAAGCACAAGCAGTTACTAATGCTAATAGCAAAAGTGAAAAGATTGTTTTTTTATTAGAATAATTTTTCCATCCCAACATAAAAAACAACACCAAAAATAAAAACAAAGTCTCCGACCAGATCATACCATACACTTCCCAAAGACAAGGACTTGATGCCAACAAAATTAAAATAGCAATTCGATACCATCTGGTAACTCCTTGAAAAGATTGCATGATGCTACTACTTATCAAAATAACACCTACATATAATAATGCGTTTATGAATGGAGATAATAGGATAGGAGATATTCCAGTTAATAAATAAAAGAACGATAAAAATAGTGGATAACCAGCCGGAAAATCTACAAGCGCCAATCCATTAAAGTCTAACAATGCTCCTTTATCTTTTAGGTTGATGGCCGCTTCACTATATCCAACTGAATCTGGTGAAATGCCAATACCTCCAAATCTTGTTAGACAATAAATGACAATACATCCCAAAACTGAAGCAATAAGTGCATCCCAATGATTATTAAGAAATGTGATAACTATTTTTCTCATTATTTTATTACAAGAATCAAAGGAACGAATTTTGCATTCTTTAAACTAATGCTTTATTAATAAAATAGCAAAATATAAAGTTTTGAAGCTTCAGAAAAGAATATTCAATTTATGTAGTGCAGTAATTTACTGCTTAGTAGAAGTAAAATGAAACTAAATACAGTAGAAAAAATTTAAAATTAACCTACTATTGGATAATTAATCTTTTTGGAAGGTCAGGATATTTGCATTTTAAATCTAAGTACCAGGGATGTTTACTAAATGCTTGCGCTTCTATTAAATGCCATACCCCTTGATTTTTTTTAAAGAGGGCTTCTACCTTACAACAAGTTGAATTATTATCAAGCATCCTAATATTTTCAGCATCTTTTCTTTGTACATCCCCAACAAACCAACTATAATTTTTCTTAAATGAAACGTCCTTTACTACAAATACAAACTCTTGTTTAAAGTTGGTATATAAATCAGCTCTTAAGATTTCTAACAATTCGATTACCTCTGTTTTATTTGATTCATTTTTTACTCTATCTTCTAATGTATTAGGTGAGGTAGTTTTCAGTTGTGCAGATGCATTGAAAATGATAAATAAAGTAATAATTGATATTATACTCTTTTTCAACTGTTTAGATTTAAGATAAAAATGTCTTTAATGAAAGTACACTTATAAATCATTGAAAATCAAAGTATAAAATAATAGTCAAGGTTTTATTCAAAATCCTTGTTTTTGAGTGCTGTTTAATAGATTTTGGAGTATTTTGGGATATAATTAAACAAAAACGCCCCCTCGAATATCGGGGAGGCGCTAATTACACTCAAAAAAACTATTTTAATTATTCCGCTTCAGCTACCACTTCTTTCACTTCGGGAATCATTCTTTTCATCATTCCTTCAATACCCGCCTTTAATGTTATCATTGAAGAAGGGCAACCGCTACAACTACCTTGTAACATCAGGTTTACAATTCCATCATTATAGCTCTTGAATTGAATCGCTCCGCCATCCATTTCAACTGCCGGCTTTACATAATTCTCTAATAATTCTTTTACACGCTTCACTATATCATCATCATCTTCACTTACCGTATTAGAAGATTCTTGTTTTACTTTAGCTACTTCATCATCATTAACCACAACTCCACCATTTTCAAGATACTCTTTCATAAAGGCTTTGATAGCTGGAATTACATCTTGCCAATCATCTGTTTCCGGTGTTTTGGTAAGTGTAATAAAATTGCTGGCAATAAATACACTCTTAATAAAAGGAAAGCTAAACAGCTCTTTTGCCAAGGGCGAAGGTGCTGCTAATGATTCTTCTGCAAAATCAATACTCTTTCCGGGATATAAAAGTTTATTAGCAACAAACTTCATTGTTTCCGGATTGGGTGTCATTTCGGTATAAATGCTAATTACCGGATTGCCTGTTTGGATCATAATTATCTATTTTCTATTCGGGCATTGCCTAAATAATACAGCTGCAAATTTAATCAAAAGGAAACAGGGTTTGCCTATTTAGGGACTTTGCAAACTACGATTAGGCCATATTTTTCGGATATCGAAAACCTCATAAGGATTAAAAAACTGTTTTATTAACAGATTCAATCAATAATTCAAGGGTATTTTACGTTGATACCAGGAAGTTAAACCTATGCGATTATATATCTTTTTCAGCCTTTTAATTACAATGAGTTTAAACGGTTTCGCTCAAACTAAAGGAATTCCCTTTGGAATTAATATATGTGGAGCTGAATTTGAAGAAAAGATAATCCCCGGGGTTTTGAATAAAGACTATGCCTATCCTTCTGAAAACGATATTGAATATTTTTATCAGCAAGGTTTTCAATTAATGACCATCCCCTTCAAATGGGAAAGGGTTCAAACAATTCCTGGTGGAGATTTTAATCAAGAAAATATTGACGAGATCAGAAGAGTACTCTTGTATTGTGCTCCCAGAAATATCAAAGTGATTTTAACCATGCACAACTTTGGACGTTATAAAATTGCTGATACAGAACATGTAGTCGGGGGCAAAACAGTAACGAGAAATCATTTTACCGATTTCTGGATCAAGATGGCTAGGGCACTAAAAAACGAAAAAAATATTTACGGCTTTGAAATAATGAGTGAGCCGCATGATATGGGCGAATTCGATTGGTTTACCACTGCGCAAGAAGCCATTAATGGGATTAGAACTGTTGACAAAAAAACAGCCATAATTATCTCGGGAGATAATTATGCCAGTGCAGATAAATGGTATCAATATAGTGATGTGCTGAAAAATTTAACCGACCCCAGCAATAGTATTATCTATGATGCACATTGTTATTTTGATAAAAATTTTTCCGGCAGATATTCAGAAACCTATGAAAACAGTGGCGTAGATGAATACACGGGTGTGATGAGAACCATGCCATTTGTTAGGTGGTTGAAAGATAATAATAAACAGGGGACCATTGGAGAATATGGCGTACCTGATAACGACTTGCGTTGGTTGAAACTACTCGATAATTTTCTAAAATACCTGAGTGAAAATAATATCAATGGGTGCTATTGGGCTGCAGGTTCTAGATGGGATAAATATCCTTTATCTGTTCAACCAAATGTACAAGAAGATCGACCTCAAATGGAAGTGCTGTTGAGATATAAAAAAACTAATCCTAATACAAATTCTTCCTTATCGTTTTTGCTGCCAGAAACATTTTTATTCTTACCAAATTCTACCCTATTACCAAATCCAAAAGGAGGGGTTTATGCACCAGCATCAGTAGAAAAAAAATTAAAAACTAGTAAGAAAAATAACTAATCAACTATCCGAAGCTTCGCATAATTCAACATAATTTTTTTCTCTCCGTTCAATTCAAATTGAATTGTTGCAATAGGATTATGAGCAGAACCTTCTATTTTACCAACAATTCCAAATCCGAATTTTTGATGTTCCACTTTTTGCCCTGCAGCTAATTGACTTGTATCGCTTGCTACAAAATTTCCAGAAGGTTGATGCTCTACTACTTTAGAAGAAGGGGGAACTATTGGTAAATATTCTGGCTTGGTTTTTCCTGCATCTGGTTTTTTACTTGGAGGGGGGCCGTATCGTTTTTCTGCTGATGCAGCATTTCCATATCCTGCACCTCTTTGCATACGTTCAAACCCAGAACCAAACTGGGTCCCAGCATTATTACGTGCTCCACCACCAGCATAACTTTTATCTACATAATCTTCCGGCATCTCTTCAATAAACCGGCTAGGTTCGTTCTGAACTAATTGTCCAAATCGATATCTCGAGTTTGCATATGTTAACCATAAATGTTGCTTCGCTCTGGTTATGGCTACATAAAATAATCTTCGCTCTTCCTCCAATTCTTCTCTGGTATTAATGGCCATTGCATTTGGAAATAAAGTCTCTTCAATTCCTCCTACAAACACGCAACTAAATTCCAATCCCTTCGCAGCATGAATCGTCATTAACTTTACTACATCTGTTTCTTGCTTATTATCATCTGCATCCGTTACCAAACTAATTTGTTGCAGATAAGATCCCAGACTTTTATCACCCAACTCACCATCATCATTACTCGGACTTTCCGTCCACTCTTTGATAGAGTTTAAAATTTCTTGTATGTTTTCATATCGTGCTAAACCTTCGGTGGTTTTATCGCTAAACAATTCCTTTACAATATTGGTATGCTTACCTACCTGAATAGCTAAGTCATAGGCGTTTTTCTCTCCCATCAAACTTTGAAAATAACGGATCATCGTTACAAAGTTTTGCATAGTTTCTAGTGTGCCACCTTTAAAACCAAATTCTCCTGCTCTCGCTAATACATCAAACATCGAAATATTTAAATCATTTGCTGCTATCACCAATTTTTCAATACTGGTTTTACCAATTCCCCTTACCGGATAATTGATAATTCTTTTTAAGCCTTCTTCATCTTTTGTATTTACAATCACACGTAGATAAGCTAAAAAATCTTTGATCTCTTTCCGTTGATAGAAACTTACACCACCATAAATCCGATATGCAATACCCATCCTTCTCAAACTCTCTTCATAAGCACGGCTCTGTGCATTGGTTCTATATAAAATAGCAAAATCTTGATTATAAAAATGATTGCGTAATTTTTGTTCCTGAATGGTATCTGCCACAAATTTTCCTTCGTCATTATCTGTCATTGTACGCACCAAACGAATCTTCTCTCCTTCATTGTTATCGGTCCACAGATTTTTCGGAATCTGTCCTTGATTAACTTTGATAATTTCATTTGCCACATGAATAATATTCTTACTGCTTCGATAGTTCTGCTCCAGCTTTACAATTTTTACATCATCGTAATCTTTCTGAAACTGTAATATATTTTCAATTGTCGCACCTCTGAAACTATAAATACTCTGTGCATCATCTCCCACCACACAAATGTTTTCATGTACAGCAGCTAACAACTTCGTGATCTCGTACTGAACAGGGTTGGTATCCTGATACTCATCAATTAAAATGTATTTGAACTTGTGCTGATATTTATAAAGTGCCTCCGGAAAATTTTTCAATAACTCGTGCATCTTCAACAATAAGTCATCAAAATCCATCGCTCCATTCTTGAAACAACGATTCGCATAAGCAAGATAAATCTGAGAGATTGCTTGGCGGTTTGCTCGCATATCTTCCTGTTGTATATAATAATCCACCGCATATTCTGCCGGACCCACTAGTGCATTTTTAGCTTGTGAAATACGGTTGCCCACCACATTGGCCTTATAGTGCTTATCATCCAGATTCAATTCGTTAACAACGGTTTTGATGACCGACCTGCTATCATCCGTATCATAAATTGTAAAATTGCTGGGATAACCCAAACGATGTGCTTCGGCTCTTAAAATTCTGGCAAAAACCGAATGAAAGGTTCCAATATATAGGTTACGAGCTTCAGAATTGCCGAGGATCTTTTCAATCCTTTCCTTCATTTCAGCAGCTGCCTTATTGGTAAATGTAAGCGCAAGAATATTAAATGCATCCACCCCATTCGCCATCAAATGTGCTATTCGGGTAGTCAAAACTTTGGTCTTACCACTTCCAGCCCCAGCCACAATCATAATGGGTCCATTTATATATGTCACTGCCTCCCGTTGAGGTTCATTCAATCCATTCAGATACTCCTGCATGAATGCAAGATAAAGAGATGGTTTGTTGAAAAACAGAACGTGGAAAACAATTCTAAAATTTGTCAGGCCAGTCTAAAATGTATAAAATGAAAAAAATGATTTTTAGCGTTTTTTGTAGCTATTTTCACTGTTTTTTGTCAAAAAATGCCTAATTATTGCTATAAATAACCAAAAATAAGTTAAACCTAGGCTAAGGTTTTTATGAAAAACAGCAGGGTAAAATTGAATAGTGTAAATTTGCGCCTCACTAAATTCATCAAACTTGCGGTCGCATCATTTTAAAAAAATGAGATTTTACCTGATTCCTGTGGCTATGCTCATGGGCACATTTGTATTTGGTACCGGTAAGTCAAAATCAATCAATAAAAAAACAACGCTCACTGCTTCTGCGCCTTCTATAAAAAATTTAGATAAAAACGCATTCCTATACGATTCACTTCAATTATCAGACTTAGGTCTATCAAAGGCTGCTTTCGAATATGCATTAACTGGTTACAATACATTAATAGAAGCAGGGAAAATTCAAAAAGATAATATCCTAACTATCATCGATTTTAGTTTGCCATCCAGCAAAAAACGTTTGTTTGTAATTGACCTGGTAAGTGGGCAATTATTATTCAACACATTTGTTTCTCACGGCAAAAATTCTGGTACTGTAATAGCCACTCACTTTTCAAATTCTTTCAATAGCCTTAAAAGTAGTTTGGGTTTTTATACTACAGCAGGAACTTATCAAGGTAAACATGGATACTCTTTACGTTTAGATGGACAAGAAGCTGGTATTAACGACAACGCTTATAAGCGCGGCATAGTAATACATAGTGCAAATTATGTGAGCGAAAAAACAGCAAAAATAAAAGGGTTTATAGGTCGAAGCTTGGGATGCCCTGCAATCCCTGAAACTCTCAAGAAACCCATCATCGAAACAATTCGGGATGGCAGTTGTCTTTTCGTTTATAGTCCGGATTTGTTTTATACTTCTCACAGCAAATTACTGAATCCAAAAATTTCTTAGTAGACCCATTTTTCTGATAGTTAGATTTTTTTATTAATTTGATTTCAAAATCGTTTTAACAACAATTCTTTTTAATATAATATAATTTTTCATAAATAACCATGACACTTGTCATGGTTATTTTTTTGGTCTGTTTTTAAATTTATTAAGTCAAATCTTTAGGATTAAACACCACCAAATTCTTCATTCTAAAAAAGATTGCAATGATCACAGAAGCACAGCATCTGGCACTCATTGAAGAGTGCAAAAAATGGAAGCAAGTACTAACTGCCTATCGGGAAAAGATCAACAAATTAAAAAACGAATTGTATTTATTTGCTCCCGGAAAAACGGATAAAGAAACGGTTGAAGGCATTGAACATTTTCATAATCAATTTCACATTCAACTCATCAATCTACACGATCTAAAACACGAAATCAAGCATCATATTTTTGAAGCTGAGAAGCATCCAAATTTCAGACACCGCATACCACATCATTATTTAAAAGACAAACTTGATATTCTGTTTCATTTTTTAGAAAATCTTGAAAAGGACTTTCATCAATTCATGAATAAATAAAACTATCATGGCAACTTACGATTCAAATCACGTTAAAAATATTGCGCTGCTGGGACACCCCGGCAGCGGTAAAACTACTTTAGCTGAAAGCATGTTATTCGAATCTGGACTCATCAAAAGACGCGGTTCAGTTATTGCAAAAAATACAGTGAGCGATTATCACGAATTAGAAACAGAACGCCAGAGTTCTGTTTTTTCTTCTTTAATGCATACCGTATGGCGCGATTATAAAATCAATATAATCGATACCCCGGGCTACGACGATTTTTCTGGAGAATTGATTAGCGCCTTACGCGTAGCCGATACTGGATTGATGATTTTAAATGCATCAGTTGGCGTAGAAGTAGGAACTGATGTAATTTGGGAATACACCGACAAGTTTAAAACTCCCACGCTTTTTGTGGTGAATCAACTCGACAAAGAAGCGGCTGATTTTGATAAAACTTTGCAAGAAGCTAAAAATCATTTTGGTGCTAATGTGGTGGCTGTTCAGTTTCCAGTTCAAACAGGAGCTAAATTCAATGCCATAGTGGATGTATTGAATATGGTCATGTATCAGTACGGACCAGAGGGAGGTAAGCCCGCAAAAGAACCCATTCCCAATCATTTAAAAGAAAGAGCAGATCTATTACACAAAGAATTAGTTGAAACAATTGCTGCTAATGATGAAGGGCTTATGGAAAAATATTTTGAGTTGGGCGAATTAGACGAGAATGATATGAAAGAAGGCTTGCATAAATCCATGATTCGTCACGATATATTTCCACTCTTCTGTGCTTCTGCAGAAAAAAATATGGGAAGCGGAAGGATCATGGGATTTATAGATAATGTTTGTCCTTCTGCTAATGAAATGCCACCTCAAAAAACTGTATCAGGAAAATTATTATCCTGTGATCCGAAGGGTCCTGCTTGTATTTTTATTTTTAAAACTATTACAGAACCTCATATCGGTGAGCTGAGTTTATTTAAAGTATACAGCGGTACTATAAAAGCTGGTTGCGAACTAGTAAACGAAAACACAGGTGTTATAGAACAGTTGAATCAACTACTATTGTTAGAAGGACATAATCGTATTCCGGTAAACGAATTAGTTGCTGGAGATATCGGCGCTACTTTAAAACTTCGATCAACACATGTAAATAACACATTGCATGATAAGGGTGCGAATATAGAATTGCAACCCATTCAATTTCCTAAACCAAATGTCACCGTTGCTATTGCTGCAGTTAATAAAGGGGAAGATGAAAAACTATCTCAGGTTTTACATACATTAATTAGTGAAGACGCAACTGTCCGATTTGAAGTATCTCCTGAATTGAAACAAATCTTATTGCATTGCCAAGGTGAATTACACTTACAAGTAATTCAATGGAAAATTGCACATATTCATAAGCTAGAAATTACCATCGACAAACCAAAAATTCCATACAGAGAAACCATCCGAAAAAAAGCAGAGTCTACTTATCGACATAAAAAACAAAGTGGTGGTGCTGGACAATTTGGAGAAGTATTTATGTTAGTGGAACCTTGGTACGAAGGAATTCCGGATCCTCCGGGATTACACGTAAGAGGAAGAGATGAAATAAATCTCGAGTGGGGAGGAAAGCTCGTCTATCTCAATTGTATTGTTGGTGGAGCCATTGACACACGTTTCCTGCCTGCCATCTTAAAAGGCATCATGGAAAAAATGCATAACGGACCCATCACTGGTTCTTATGTGAGAGATGTACGTGTTAGTGTGTATGATGGAAAAATGCATCCTGTTGATAGCAATGATATCTCATTTAAAATTGCTGGGCTACAGGCCTTCCGCGCCGCTTTCAAAGATGCAGATCCACAATTGCTCGAACCCATTTATCAAATTGAAATTTCTTGTCCTGATGATCAGGTTGGCGCAGTGATGGGCGATCTGCAAACCAGGATGGCGGTGGTAGAAGGCATGGAAGCAGAAGGCCATTTCCAGAAAATCACAGCAAAAGTGCCTCTTGCACAAATGCACCAGTACTCTTCATCTCTCAGAAGTTTAACACAAGGTCGTGCAAGATTTAATATGCAATTTGCTTCTTATGCACCTGTTGCTTTTGAGGTCCAGAAAAAATTAATGGATGCTTATAGTAAACATGATGTAGATAAAGAATAATTTTTTGAGGAAGAGCCTACCACTCTTCCTCTTTCTTTTGTTTTACTTTTTACTTATTCCTTCTATTTGTATCTTGAGTTATCTATCATTTGATAAATCGATCAAGATGCAATTCAAAAAAATTCTCCCCGCTTTATTTTTTTCTTTACTTCTTTTAAGCAACACAAACATTCAAGCACAACCTTTTTCAAATGGATATTTTAATGCGATGAAGTATCGCATGATTGGTCCACATAGAGGCGGCAGAACAGTAGGTGCTGTGGGCGTTCCATCCCAACCTAATGTATTTTACATTGGAGTAAATAATGGTGGAGTATGGAAAAGTAACGACTACGGTCGTGTATGGAAACCCATCTTTGATCAGATGCCCACAGGCTCTGTTGGAGATATCGCGGTATCAGAATCTAATCCTAATGTTGTTTATGTAGGATGTGGCGAAGGTATTCAACGCCCAGATCTCTCTGTGGGTGATGGCGTTTATAAATCATCGGATGCAGGTAAAACCTGGACTAATATGGGTTTGAGAGATGGCCAGCAAATTGGCGACATTATCATTGATCCCAAAAATGAAAACAGAATTTTTGTAGCTGTCTTAGGTCATCCCTATGGACCCAATACAGAACGCGGAGTGTATAGAAGTTTAGATGGAGGAAAAAACTGGGAACGAGTTTTATATAAAGATGAAAATACTGGTGCCATCCAAGTAAACTTTGATCCAAATAATTCCAATATTATATACGCAGATCTTTGGGCTGGTCGTCAGGGACCCTGGGAAAACGGTGCATGGAATGGTAAAGAGAGTGGCCTGTTTAAATCTACCGATGGTGGAAGCACCTGGAAAAAACTAACAAAAGGTTTACCAACACCCGAACAAGGATTAGGAAGAATTGGATTTACAGTTGCGCCAACTAATAGCAATCGTTTATATGCCACAGTAGATGCAGGACAATATGGAGGCATTTATAGAAGTGATGATGCTGGTGAAAACTGGACGCTAGCAAATCCTGATGGAAGATTCTGGGGCAGAGGAAGCGACTTTGCTGAAATAAAAGTAGATCCTACTAATGCGGATATTGTATATAGTGCCAATGTAGTAGTTTGGAAATCTACTGATGGCGCTAAAACTTGGACTGGTTTTCGTGGGGCACCTGGTGGGGATGATTATCATCGTATTTGGATCAATCCAAACAACCCTCAAATCATGTTGATTGCATTAGATCAGGGGGGCATTGTAACTGTTAATGGCGGTGAAACTTTCTCATCCTGGTACAATCAACCTACAGCTCAGTTTTATCACGTGAGTACTGATAATGATTTCCCCTATAATGTATATGGCGGACAACAGGAGAGTGGCTCTGTGGGAATTTCATCGAGAGGAAACGATGGACAAATTGGTTTACGCGAATGGCATCCTGTAGGAGTGGAAGAATATGGATATGTAGCAGCTGATCCGCTTGATCCAAATATTATTTACGGTGGTAAGATTACTAAGTATGATAAGAGAACAGGACAAGTTCAAAATATTGCACCCGAAGCAGTTCGTAGTGGTAAATATCGTTTTGTTAGAACAGCACCTGTTTTATTTTCACCCATCGATCCAAAAACCTTGTACTTCGCGGGTAATGTAATTTTCAAAACAAATAATGGTGGAAATAGTTGGGAAGTAATTAGTCCGGATTTAACAAGAGAAGCATGGGATATCCCAACAAGTGTTGGCGTTTATACGAATGATGAGATGAAAAAAATGCCGCGTCGAGGGGTCGTTTATACCGTAGCTCCTTCTTATAAAGATATCAATACAATTTGGGCTGGAACTGATGATGGATATATTCAAGTAACCAGAGATGGAGGAAAAACATGGAGGAATGTTACGCCCGACGCTATCACTTCTTGGAGTAAGGTTTCCCTAATGGATGCTAGCCACTTCGATGTAAATACCACATATGCTGCAGTTAACAGAATACGTTGCGACGATATGCATCCTTATGCTTATAAAACTTCAGATGGTGGAAAAACATGGAGGCTTATTACAAATGGATTGCCTAATAATGAACCAATCAATGTGGTAAGAGAAGATCCAAATCGTAAAGGATTATTATTTGCAGGATCAGAAAACGCTGTCTATGTTTCATTTGATGATGGCGAAAATTGGCAGTCTTTAAAATTAAATATGCCTGCAACATCTATCCGCGATTTAGTAATTAAAGATGATGACTTAGTGATTGGTACCCATGGAAGAGGCTTTTGGATCTTAGATGATATTACTGCATTAAGACAAATGAGCGCGAGTTTAGCTGCTGAAAAAACAATTCTATTTAAGCCACAACAAGCCATGCGTATTCGTTGGAATTTGAATACAGACACTCCCATGCCGCAAGAAGAACCAGGTGGAGAAAACCCTCCAGATGGTGCCATCTTTAATTATTATTTATCAGAAAAATCAACTAATGAAGTAACACTTGAAGTATTTGATGCAGTTGGAAAATCTGTTCGAAAATATAGTAGTAAGGATACACTTTATAAAATACCAGAGGTAAATATTCCATTGTATTGGATCCGTCCTCAACAAATACTTTCCACAGAAGCCGGCTCGCATCGTTTCCTTTGGGATATGCATTTTACTCCATTAAATGAACCAGCTTCTTATCCCATGACAGCCATCTATCAGAACACAGGGCCAGCCGCAACTTCTCCATGGGTATTACCAGGAAATTATATCGTGAAGCTTACTGTAAATGGAAAAACAGTTAGTCAGTCTTTTACAATTAAAATGGACCCTCGTGTAAAAACTAGTATGGCAGATTTACAAAAACAATTTACGCTTTCAATGACTTGTTATGAGGGCCGCATCAAAGCAAAAGCAATAGGTGCCAAATCATTAGAATCTAAATTTGCAAGTCTCTTAGATCAATTACAAGAAACAGAAATGATACCCACAACACAGTTAACATTGGCAGTAAAACAAGTGAGTGAGCAATTGGAGCAATTGATAAAAAAATAAGGAACCTCCCCGCCCATCGCTAAGCCGCTCGGTCTACCCCTCCTATTCGCAAGCGAACAGGAGGGGTACTTTTAATTTTTTATCCACGCAAATCCGTTTTATCCGCGTCATCTGTGTTCTATTCATTTCCAATAAATGAATATATCCACCCTTCTATTTAAATCCTTTTTCTCAAACCTTCTTGATATCCCTTCACCACGAACAGAAATAATTTTTGGATCGATTCCTATTTCCTCCACTAATAGTTTAATGGCAGAAGCTGCTCTATTTTTCGATAATTCAAAATTATGTTCTTCTGTTCCAAGGTCGTCTGTATAACCAATCACCTCCAATTTTTCAATATCCTCTTTTTTATCGGTAAGTACACTTAACATTTTCCTTACCGATTTATCAGTGATTCTAGAATCGTTCAATGCAAATTGGATACTATTTAAACTAATCGTATCAATAAGATGAGAAGGTTTACTAATTACTGTGTCATTAGAAATGATTGCAGGTAAATCTATTATCGCTGGTTTTAATGGTTCTATTTTTGAGTGTCTTTTCTTAAGAGCATATAATGAATCTTTAATTAGCAAATTAATGATACACGGCGAAGTCTTATCGCAATTAATCTCAATATCATCTATTAAAATAGAGATGGGTTGTATATCATGATGTCTTTTAAAAAAGATATCGCTATTTTTTTCTTTCGAAAAATTTCCAATAACTAAAATAGACGCTGTATCAGAAACAGTAATTTCTTTATTGATTAAAAACCATCCATTTTTTATAGTTTTTATTTTGGCATCAAGAAAACCTATAAAGTTTATTGGTTGCAACAAAGTGTCTTTACTGGCATTAATAAAATGATTCGTAAACCAAAAACCTATATCACTTAAATTAGGATTCCCCCAAGGAGCAGTAACTTTAAATGAAATATTGTATTTATTTCCTGGTAAGATGTTGCACATTAATTTGGTTTCCCAATAATCTCTGGTACTATCTTGTTCTCCGGCAGCTAATAAATTAAAATGATGTATGCCACTCGCAGAAATTGTTTTTTCATTGCTTCCTGGATTAAGATAACCAACTGGGTCTGCTTTAAAATAAAACCATCCGGCTGGACTACACTTTGCAGTATGTTCATCGCAAATATTTACATCTTCTAGATTGCTATTCATAACAATATTCTGCCCATAAATAGCAGAACCGGCAATGAGCCCAAAAAGAAAAAGAAAAATGTATTTCATGGGTAAAATAGCAATATTACTTAACACTAAGTTCAGCTAATTTGTGAAATCGGAATGCAAAAATAAAATTCCGATCCAGAACCCTTTACACTGTTAAAACCAACTTTACCATGGTGTAGCTCTACAATTTTTTTAACTATGGCTAAACCAAGTCCGCTTTTACTTTCATTATTTGTTGGGCGATTTGGAGTGGTAGAAAATGCATTGTATAATATGTCATGAAACTCCTCATCAATTCCCATTCCCTCATCTTTGACCAAGGTTTTTACATATTTTCCATTTGTTTCATCTTCTTTATAGTCTACATATATCACAATATGACTATCCTCCGGCGAATATTTAATTGCGTTATTGATCAAGTTGTTCATTACTTGAACCAATCTGCTCTTATCAAATTCAACTTCCAGGTTCGGAACATTACTTTGGAAAAGAATGGTTTGTTTTTTGGTAGTGGCCAAATGATTATTGATCAGCAGATTATCTTTCACAAATTGAATATAATCCTCTTTTAAAAAGCTCATCTCTACTTTACCCGATCTGATCTGGCTGATATTTAAAGTATTATTCAAGATCAATAAAGAGTTACTCGCAGATACTTGAATAATTTCAACCCATTCTTTCGATTCTTTTGTCAGATACTCGTCTTCCACTAAAAAATCAGAGATCATTTTAATGGATGCCACCGGATTTCTAATATCATGCGCAGCCATAGCAATAAACTTATTCAATTCAAGGTTCGTTTTCTCTAATTCCAATTTTTGTTTTAGGATTGTTTCCTTTTGAATTTTTTCTAAATAAAAAGTATGAGTACCAATTGATGTTAATATAGAAATGATAATTCTAAAACTACTGGTAATTAATGCAGCAATATCATTCGTAAACTTATGATTTGCCAGATCACCATATTCCCAAAATATATTGGTTAACGCGCAAAAAAGAATGGCGCCAGAAAATTTTACATCATCCTGATAAGAAAAGAAGATGATGACAGCAATAAAGAGTAAGCCATTAATATCTCCGAACTGGACATAGTAATTAATAATGCTTAATATAATCAGCATTACTATACTTAAGATAATTCGGTTTTTGCTTGTTATCAGCATATGAAAATTCTATGAGGGGGATATCATTATTCTTTAAAGGAGTACAAATTTCGACTCAATTTATTATATAACGCGAGAAAAATAAGCAATTTATAGCAGAAAATAGGAGTTTACTTCTTGATTTTCAGATTAATCTATTTCATTTCGAATAATTCCTTTTGAAGCCTAAACATATCGTCCCTTAATCTTGCAGCTTCAATAAAGTCTAAATCTCTCGCTGCTTTCTCCATTTCTTTTTTTGTTTTGCTGATTGCTTTTTCAATTTGTGGAATGGTCTTATATACTTCTTGTTCTTCTGCAGCCTTTGTCGCCACCAATTGTGCATCCTGCTGCAAAGCATATGGATTAGAAGGATCATAGCCTTTTATGTCTAATACAGATCCTTGTGCAAATACCTGTTCCCTACTTTTTATAATGGTAGTGGGGGTAATATTATGTTCTATATTATAGGTAATCTGTTTTTCTCTTCTTCTACTTGTTTCATCAATGGTTCTTTGCATACTTTCAGTCATTTTATCAGCATAAAATATTACAAAGCCATCTACATTTCTTGCTGCTCTACCAGCTGTTTGAGTTAATGATTTTTCATTACGCAAAAAACCTTCCTTGTCTGCATCCAAAATGGCTACCAATGATACTTCGGGTAAATCCAAGCCCTCCCTCAAAAGGTTAACACCCACCAACACATCTATCTCTCCTAAACGCAATTGCCTTAATATCTCTACTCTTTCCAAAGTATCTACATCGCTATGTATGTATTTTGATTTGATATTAATCCGTCCAAGATATTTATCCATTTCCTCGGCCATGCGTTTAGTTAGCGTAGTAACTAAAACACGATCCCCTTTTTTTACAGTTTTATCAATTTCATCTAATAAATCATCAATCTGATTCACACTCGGTCTGATCTGAATTGGCGGATCTAACAAACCAGTAGGTCTTACAACTTGCTCCACTACCACACCACCTGTTTTTTCCAATTCATAATCCCCTGGCGTGGCACTTACAAAAATAGTTTGTCCTGTTAATGCTTCAAATTCATTAAAATTTAATGGTCGATTATCCATGGCACTTGGTAATCGAAATCCATATTCTACCAATACTAATTTTCTACTTCTATCACCACCATACATTCCAGCAACTTGAGGAATGGTTTGATGACTTTCATCCACCACCAATAAAAAATCCTTGGGGAAATAATCCAACAAACAGAATGGTCTGGTACCGGGTTTTCTACGATCGAAGAAACGGGAATAGTTTTCAATCCCATTACAATAACCCAATTCACGAATCATTTCAATATCGTATTCCACACGCTCTTTTAATCGTTGTGCTTCAATGAATTTTCCCGTGCTTTTAAAATATTCAACCTGTGCCATCATTTCATCCTGTATCTCGTGCATCACTTGTAAGATCATTTCTTTCGGCGCTAAATATAATGTGGCTGGAAATATAGCAGCTGTGTCCATTAACCCAATACGCTTACTGGTAGAGGTTTCTATACTTTCTATTTCTTCGATCTCGTCACCAAAAAAAGTAACCCGATATCCAAAATCAACATAAGGAAGATTGATATCTACCGTATCACCTTTTACGCGAAAAGTTCCTCTTCCAAATTCTCCTTGTGATCGGTTGTATAACGAATTTACAAGAGCATGCAAAAATCCCTGTCTTGAAATTACTTGCCCTTTCTGGATCCTAATAATACCATTTTCATATTCAGTAGGATTTCCCATTCCATAAATACAACTCACACTCGCTACCACAATGATATCTCTTCTACCACTTAATAATTGTGAGGTGGCCTGTAAACGTAATTTGTCGAGCTCTTCATTAATACTCAAATCCTTTTCGATATAAGTGCCCGTAACTGGCATATAAGCTTCGGGCTGATAGTAATCGTAATAACTTACAAAATATCCAACTGCATTTTCTGGAAAGAACTGTTTAAATTCTCCATACAACTGCGCCACTAGTGTTTTATTATGAGTGAGAACCAGTGTAGGTCTTTGTGTATTTTGTATTAAATTAGCGATCGTAAAGGTTTTACCACTCCCTGTAACACCTAATAGAGTTTGATACTGTTCACCATCATTTACATTATCGGTCAACTGCTTAATTGCAGAAGGCTGATCACCTGCGGGCGAATAGGGTGCATGTAATTGAAAGGGCATAATGTTGAATTGGACTCCTAAGTTAAATCGGTAATAATTGTTATCAAAAGAAAATCATAAGGGCTACTCCGATCTCTCTGAATAGCCCTGTATAATCATCGTGCGGGGGGTCACGATAATATCTGTCAAGCCATTTTACATCCACTCAACTATTTATGTCTTTTATAGAACCACTGCTGCTGTACTAAAACAATATCCATTTACACGCTATTTATTATAAAACATTTTTTTCTTAGCATTTGTTTAAATACTAATAAATGATTAACAAATATGATAATCAATGTACTTGCCACGAATTCTTAAATAGTAGCTAAAGGGAATAGAATACTATTACATGTGTTGGTTATTAAAGCTTTATAATATTGAAAATATCAACTTGTGGAGAAATATATTGGCCATTTAACCGCTGGCCGGAGATTTTAAATACAAGATTCATCCCTTTAACCACCCTTCCAAAAGCAGCATAGCCCTGACGATCTTCGCAGTTTTCGCCGCCATAATCTAAACCAGGTTGAGTGCCAATCACTATAAAAAATTCTGTTCCAGCTGTTCCAGGTTTTGCTCTTGCTAAGGAGATCACGCCTTCCGTATGTTTGATCTTTGTTTGCTCGGTGGTTTCGTGTTCAATTCCTTTTATATTGGATGCCTTCTTATAGTTTGTTTTCCAAATACCGCCTTGAATTAATTCCGTTTTGGGTGCATTGGATGGTTGGTTCTCCATATTCAAAGCCCTGTAAAAACTACTATTGAAATAAAATCCTGAATCTATATAACTTAAAAATGCAGCAACCGTCTTCGGCGCTTGTTTAGGTAATAGTTCTATCTCTATATCTCCGTATTTTGTTTGTATTGCAATATGCGGATTCTCATAATGAGTTTTTGGTTTGCAACTCATTAGAAAAACTAAACTCATTAGAAAAAATATAGCACGCATATTACTAAGGGAGAATTTCAAATAATAGTAATTGTGTTTTTTGGAAAGATGCAAAATTATTGTCCGATACAAAAATAAGTGACCGATGTCCATTCGCTAGTGTAGGACCAAACGTGACTCCTTCAATATTATCGATATACATTTTTAGATCATCCATATTCAACAACAATTGCTTTTTAACTGGTTTTTTAACTGGATTGATTTGCATTGAGCTATTTTCTTTAATGTCATCAGCTCCATTTAAATCAGCTAAAAAAACTTTTATGGTACAAGGCAAACGGCCCGAAGAAAAAGATCTTTCTAAAACCAGGAGTCGATTATTACCAACTGCATAAATATCTGGAATGCCATTAATTTTAAAAGCATCTTTTGGTGTTGCAGGATAGGCAATAGGTTCCAGATGATACGCAAATTGCGCTGTATTGTTTTTGCTCGCAACATCATATTGATAAATTCTTATCCACGCATTATTTGGAAGGACGTCTGCTCTTGGTCCGTCTTCATATAATGGCTCTTCTACATTTACATAAAGTGTTTGGAAATTTTTATCGAAAGTTAATCCTTCCAAAACTCCATTTTGTCTAGGTCCTTTTTCCGTGGTATGCATTATTAAATTAGCTGGCAGTGGGAATGTGTCTATATATTTCCCTTCCGTTGTAATGCGTGTGATTGATGGATTCTCTAAGACTATTTCCTTCCCACGAACAATTCTTTCGCCTTCACTTGTCCATATTAACTCTTTTGTTTTTATATTATATCTAATCGCTTCTGGATCTGGTGTATTCGCTGGGCCTTGTTTTGAATTTCGATAAGGCATACCGTTGGATTGCAACATGGGATAAGTTGCAATCCATTGTACGGTATCAATTCCTTTTGTGTTTAATAAAATTTTTGCAGTATAAAATCTCGCAGGATTTATCGCAGAGCGATCATCACTGATTAAATAGTATACTTCTTTCTCAGAATCATAATCAATACCAGATAATCCTCCAATTGTTGTGCCTTTGAATTCTTGGTTGTATGGAATTACATACTCATTTAAAAATTTCAAGGATCCTATTTCGTTGTTACTTGTTCTCACTTTATGTGATACAGCACAACTATATAAAAAAACAATCACTATTATCGGAATAATTCTTTTCAAGATTTATTTTTTATTGAGTGATAGCTTGTAAATATTTTGCCAATGATGCAATATTTTCCGCATCAATATTCATTTGCTCTTGTGCCTCCACCCAGTTTTTTTGTTCAATAGCTTCGCGAATTCCAGGCATTGTTTTTACTCCATAACCTGTATAAAATCCAGGAGCGTAAATAGTGTGTTTAAACCAACCTCTTCTAGGTAAACCATTTGCCGACAATAGTTGTTGTTCTGCACGGTATAATAATTGATTTGTTTGTGCACTTACTTTATTTTCTTGTTTGCTCAACCATTCATTCAAATTTTTTCCTGCCCTATCCAAATCATCCAATGCATTTTGAATACCATGAAAATCTAAATATGGTATTGCTGCTTTTGCAACTGGTAATTTTTCTGGTTTTGTTGGATCTTGTGCTAATTGATAAGCATTAGATTTGATTAATTCGTTTTCTACTTTGGTTGTCTCACGTAATTGATCAACTGTTCCCGATAATTCTTTCACATATCCGGAAATTGTTTTTTGCAATCGCGTAAAATCAAAAGGTAGCACTTCAGCATCAGCCATTCTCAAAGCAGCACGACCAGCAGTTTTTGCCAACGCAACTCCATAAACAAAACTAGGATCTTTAAATCTGCTGTAGTTGTCATAGCTATCATATATAGAATGATATTCCCCTCCAGCATCTTCGCCACCAAAACCTAAATTCAAAGCTGGTAAACCTAAGTGTTGTATAAAAGAAGAATAATCAGATCCAGAGCCCATGGCTTCAATATGATATTCTTTTTCGTTCAAGATTTCTTGTTTTGCTTTTGTGCTTGAAGCACCTATTAAATCAGCGGCTTTTCTTCTTTCATATACAGTTACACCAGTTTGTGGGTCAGTCACGTCTTTTGCAACTTCAAAAACCATTTGCTCTAAAGCATGCGAACCTTCTGCACCCAAAAATCCACGACCGTTTCCATCAGAGTTAATATATACCACAGCTTTTTCTTGTAGTTCTTTAGCATGATCTTCCACCCATTCTGTTGATCCTATTAGTCCTGGTTCTTCACCATCCCATGCGCAATACACCAAGGTTCTTTTTGGTTTCCATCCCGATTTTGTTAATTCGCCAATGGATCTGGCTTCTTCTAATAAAGCAGCCATTCCACTTATAGGATCATTTGCTCCATTAACCCAGGCATCGTGGTGATTACCGCGAATCACCCACTGATCAGGAAACTCTGCGCCCTTCATTTTTGCAATCACATCATATGCCGGACGAATCTTCCAATCGAAATCAACTTTCAAATGAATCTTAGTTTTTCCAGGTCCGATATGATAAGTAAAAGGTAAACCACCTCTCCATGATTCTGGTGCAACAACACCCTCTAGTGATTCTAACAAAGGTTTTGCATCGTGATAACTAATGGGTAACACTGGTATTTTCAACAAATTTGTAGCTTCAGATCTTTCTAGTCTTTTTGCATTTTCAGTAGCTCCAATTCCTGGCGTTAAAGGATCTCCAGGATATATAACCATATCCATTATTGAGCCACGTTGAACTCCATATTCGTTTTTAAAAGGTCCTTTCGGATATACTTCTCCTGCACCATAGCCATCATCTTGTGGATCAGAATAAATGATACAACCAATAGCACCATGTTCTTGTGCCACTTTTGGTTTAATACCTCTCCAACTATGGCCATATTTGGCAATTACGATTTTTCCTTTTACATCAATCCCTAATTTTTCTAACACTTCATAATCAGCTGGTACACCATAATTCACAAATACTGCTTCAGCTGTTACATCACCATCAGCACTCCAGCAATTATAAGTAGGTAGTTGATCTTCCTGATTGGATGTTGCATCTTCTTTCAATGCAGGCTCTTTTAATAAAGCCTTATAACTTGTGGGAGATATCATTTCTAAAGACCTGGTCTTGGGCATTGGAAACAAAACCTGATACGTTTCTATCGAAGCATCCCATCCATAAGATTTAAAGCGAGCTAATATATTTTCAGCAACGGATTTACCTCCTACAGAACCTAAGTGGTGTGGCTTTGCTGAAAGATCTTTGATGGTAGCACCAATTTTTTCTGCACTTAATACCGCATCGAATTTTTGTTCGGTCTGTTTTTGTTTTGCAGAACTACTTTCTGTAAAACCAGTGATTGTTTTTTGACTCATTGCGGCAACACTAATAATGCTAGCACCAATGATGCAGAGAATGGTTTGAATGTTTTTCTTCATAATTGCTTGATAAATTAAAAAATGGACAATCTATTTAAACATAATAGGGTGCAATTTATTCCAATTTGTGGCAGTTTGATATGCTTTAGCTATGGAAATAATGGTTGCTTCATCATATAGTTTTCCCACTAATGTAATACTTGTGGGTAATTGAAACTTATTGAATCCTGTAGGGAAAACAATTACGGGGTGACCGGTTAGATTAGTTATGGCAGATTGATTGCCTCCAAAATTGGGGCAAATCACTACATCATATTGTTGCATCAACTCGTTTACTTTTTGCATTAATAAATAACGATGTCGATTCGCATTCACATATTCTACTGCAGACATTAATCTCGATACCCTAAAACTATTCGGCCAATCATATTTTCCCTGGCGGGTCATCTGATCATCTAAACCATTTCTGGTAAACTCATCGAATGCTGCTGCACATTCTGCACTAATTACCACATCCATGATATTGAATTTATATACACCACTATCTGGAAAATTTACTGGAATCAATTCAGCGCCAAGTTTTCGATAAACTTCCAGCACTTTCCACTCCGTTAAGCTGGTATCAGTTAGCTTATCAAAATAATTTTTAGCATAAGCAATTTTCTTTCCCTTCAAACTATTTGTTGGTTGATAATTAAATGGCATGTTCACAGCGCTCTGATCCTTTCCATCAGTTCCGTGTATCAGACTAAAAACAATTGCAGCGTCTTCTGCACTTCTACAAATTGGGCCCGCCTTATCTAAACTCCAACTGAGAGTCATGGCTCCTGAGCGACTAATACTTCCAAAAGTAGGTCTCAGACCTGTAGCACCGCATGTGCCAGAAGGCGAAGTGATAGAACCCCAGGTTTCCGTACCTATTGCAAAAGGCACTAAACCCGCGACGGTTGCAGAAGCCGATCCAGCTGAAGATCCGGAAGATCCTTTTGATAAATTCCAAGGATTTTTAGTGCGCCCTCCATACCAATAATCGCCCATTGCCAACGCACCTAATGTGAATTTTGCGATAAGTACTGCACCAGCATCTTTTAATCGGGTATACACATAAGCATCTGTTTCTATTACCTGATCTTTATAGGGAGCCGCACCCCAGGTTGTTTTGGTTCCTTTAACCGCAAAAAGGTCTTTCAATCCATAGGGTATTCCATGAAGAGGTCCTCTATATTTTCCTTTTTCAATTTCTGCATCTGCTTGTTTAGCTTGTTCCATAGCAATCGCTTCGGTATAACTTATTACACATTGCAATGTGTCGCTAAACTTTTTTAAACGATCGATAAAAAATTGTGTGAGCGCAACAGAACTTATTTTTTTATTCTTAATAAGCGATGCTAATTCTAAAACTGAATAATATGCTAAATCGTTTTTGTTTTTCGGTAAATTAATGTTGGTTGGTATATTCCAATCTATAATTTGTTGTTTCGTATTAAAATGCATTCCTGGTAAAACAGGATTTTGCCAAAGACTCATCGGAACACTATTGTCTAAATGTTCTTTGTGCATTAAACGATAGTTCTCAAAATTTTCCATTACACCAGCATACATGGTGTCCAGTTCTTTTTGAGTATAAGTAAGGTCTATTAATTTGGCGGCCGATTTTAAATCAGATACTCGAATAGAATCTTGTGCAGTAACACCCAAAAAAGTGAACACCGCAAACACAATCATTATTTTTTTCATAAATCCTAGATTTTTTCTTTTTCTTCTACCTGATCGTGCAACCAAACTAGAAAAAGTTTATAGCCAATTGATAAAACTATTGCTCCGGTAAATAAACCAATGAACCCAGATAAAAAGAAACCACCAAGTACGCCAATAAAGATCACCAACATGGGTACCTCGGCGCCTTTTCCTAATAACCATGGTTTTAAAACATTATCTGAAAAAATGACAATTACAAAATATACAGACCATAATCCTGCAAACAATGGATTGCCTGTAGTAAATAAATAGATAATTACTGGAACAATTACCAGGCTTGTTCCAACTTGAATAACTGCTAACACTAGTGCAATTAAACTCCATATCCCAGCATGAGGAACCGATGCTAAAAAGAATCCCGCACCTGCTAAAAAAGCCTGAATCACAGCAACACCCAATACACCCTTTACCACACTTCTAATTGTATTAGCCGTTAATGATAAAAATTCTGCTCCTCTTTTATCAGCAATGCGATTAAATATTTTTTCGCTTGCTTCAATAGTACCCTTTGTGGATAATAATACGCCTGAAATAATGATAGAAAATATAACCTGAAAAAAAGTTACACCAGATCCCACTATCCCCAGCATCACCGTTTTTGCTATTGACAAAACTTCATCTTGGTGTTTTTGAAATATTGTTGTGATACTTCCAGATGCATTCTCTAAAAAATTATAAAGTGGTTTACCGATAATTGGCCATGTTTCTATAATTTGATTGGGTTGGTTTAAATGTATGGCACCGCTTTCTGCTTGATTTTTAAGATCTATAATAGTATCGGAAATAGAGCTGATAAAAAATCCTACTGGAACAAAAATGAAAGAAAGAATTGCAAGGGTTATAATAATCGCAGAAAGTTTTTCTCTGCCACCTAGTTTTTTTTTCAGCGCCTTATGAATTGGAAAAACTGAAACTGCAATAATTATCGCCCACAATACGGGCATTACAAATGGTGCTAAAATTTCAAAACAATAAAACAACAAGAGAATTAATATAGATATACGAATGATAAGTTCTACCGTTTTTTTTGTTGAATTGGTTATTTTATCCATTATAAAAATTATTTCTGTTTTATACGAATCTTACCCACACATAATCATCCACAATCACATTGTTTTTAATTGCTGCTTTTCTTCTTATCGATTCTAAAAAAAATCCATTCTTCTGCAACACCTTCATGCTTGCTTTGTTGTGTTCAAAAACTTCTGCGTATATTCGAATCGGTTGAAAATTTTTAATGAGGTATTCCACATATAAACCAATCGCCATAGTTGCTATACCTTTGCCCCAAAATTCTTCTCCAACAAAATAGCCAATCTCTATTGATTTTCGATAAACATCTTCTTGAAGTTTACAACCTATATTACCTGCAACCACACCATTATATACGATAGCGAAATTTTGTTCTGGCTGATGATCTTTGTTATGATTCATCCATTGCAAAGCGTCCATAACAGAATAGGGGTTCGGCATCTGGTCACGTACATTGTTCCAGATTTTTCTATTATTAGCAATAGATGCCAAAATTTGTGCGTCTTGCTTTTGCCAGGATCTTAACTGAATACTATTTTTCATCATCCTTTACTTCCCTGTTTAAATACCCTGTATAATCGGGTTGAGCAGCTTCATATTCATTATGCATAAATGGTGAAGTCATTATAAAATCTGCTGTTGCGCGATCGCAAGCCATCGGAATATTCCAAGCTACACATAAACGAAGTAGCGCTTTTACATCGCTATCATGTGGTTGTGCTTCCATTGGGTCCCAGAAAAATAACATTACATCAATTTCTCCCTGAGCTATCATAGCACCAATTTGTTGATCTCCCCCCAATGGACCACTCAATAATTTTTTAACCGGCCTATCAAGCGCTTCTTCAACTAATTTTCCGGTGGTTCCTGTTGCAAATAATTCGTGCTTTGCCAATTCTGTTTTATTATAGATTGCCCATTCAATCAGATCTGCTTTTTTATGGTCGTGCGCCACCAATGCAATTCGCTTTCTTTTGCCTAGTATTTTTGTATTAGCCATAACATTTTTTATTGCTTTTAAAACATCATGAAGTTAAACAGATAATTAACTCCTTGTGTGGATTTTAGATCTGCTTGCAAAATAAGCTAGAATAGGATGTACTGCAATTATCATTAAAACAATATAACAAGGAACCTGTACCATCGTGAGTATAAGTCCAATTAACATCAGATAGATGGGGTAACAAAAAAATAATAATCCGAAAAGTACAGAATCATAATAAACTGTGTTTGGGGTTTTATTTCTAACAAACCCGCGCAAAACTTGATAAATAGGATAGTGTATTATATTTCCAAGTTTACCGATAATTTTTATTAGCAGCGATACCTGCTTATTAAAACTGGGAACAATAATAAGCTCTTGTATTTTTTTAAATAATAGTTGATTAAATAGAATATAGTTTTTTGCATCATCTTCTTGAAACATTAAATCATTTTGATTAAGCAACGCACCTGTATTTATTGTAACCGCTTTCCCAAATTTATCAAAAGAGCTATAACACAATCCAAGAGGAAGCACTTTTAAAGGAATTCCCTCCTTCCAACAAACACATGCAATTCTAGCTGCTCCTTTTTTAAAAGGTTGTAGCTCGTGTTTATTCACACAGATACCTTCAATAAATATGAGTACTATCCCGTGCTGGTTCAGCACTTTTCTGCTATTTTCAAATGCGGCTGCATTTAATCCAAGATTTTCTTTTCCCTCTCTTAGTCTATATACCGGAAACATATTTAGTTGCCGTAAAAGTATATTATGCCAATTCTTTTGAAAAGCGTCGCCTCTGGCTAAAAAATGTATGGGTCGATTAAATATCGACGCTATAATAATAGCATCCAGAAATGAATTGGGGTGATTTGCAGTAATTAATACAGGACCCCTTATATTAAGGACGGTCCTTTGATTCACTCTTAAGTCCGGACAAAATATTGCTAAAGCAAAACGAATAAGGGGTTTAAGTAAATAATAAATCAAACTTTTATTCGCGTTTTAGCTGTTTAACGATAGTTGGTCTAAGGTATTTTTAAAGCTACAAATAAAGAGCCACCAAAACCCTGTCCCGCATTTCTTCCGTACAAGGTATAAAAGGTTTGAATATAAGGAGTAATTGTTCTGCTTACTTTTTTACCAAAAGCACAAGAAACCTTTCCAACCATAAAATCTTTATTGATATTCAAATTGGTGCTAAATGATTTATTATCACTTACAGATGATAAATGATTATATGAGAATGATAGTAAAAAACCGTTGGATAATTCTTTTCCGTAGGTAAGGTCTAAAGAATATTGATTGGGGCCATCTTTGTCATCAAAATATCTAACATATGCGCCTTCTATTACTGCAAAACTTCTTTTCTTCGGACTAAAAGAATAATTCGCTGCAACTCTTGCGCCTTTTGATCCATAGCCCATATATGGTGCACTAACATTACTGTAAACAGGAAGAATTACTAAAGCTTTCATCGTAAAAAAGCTTTTTAAATTATTAGAGGGCGTATGATAGGCAAATCCCAACATGGCATCTCCAATACCCGTTTTGGTTTCTTTTACATAAATGTTTTTAGCAGTGATATTACTGATTGGAATATTAAAGACTAGATCTAATCTTCTTGACATACCGGCTATTCCATAAATTCCCAAAGTCTTAGCTATAAACTGATCTCCATTAGCCGATCCTCTTATTTTACCAGTAGAGTCGAATACTCTAGATGTATAAAAATAAGAAAACGATGGAGTGATCATTAAACGCTTTTTACCAACTGGCCAATCTGCTTTTGCCATATTTGATAAACAAATAAGTATTAAAAAAAATATTGATTTTTTCATAGCGATTTTATCACTTTTTGCCTTTCGTTAATTTTTCAAAAAACCAAGTACTTTTAAACGTATTATGTCTTTCTGGTACTTCGTG
Source organism: uncultured Bacteroidota bacterium (assembly GCA_903927185.1). Lineage (GTDB taxonomy): Bacteria > Bacteroidota > Bacteroidia > Chitinophagales > Chitinophagaceae > Sediminibacterium. The sequence continues at coordinate 3,025 of CAIYLW010000026.1, read as the reverse complement.
TGCTAATTCTGGGAATATATAAATTTCACTTGCTTTTATTACATCCTTATTCATTTTATTATATGCCGCAATAGTAGTAACAGCTGGTGCTAGAGGATCCAATAAGCCTATTCCAAATAATACAGGACACTTTACTTTCGGCATAAAATTCTGTATTTCAAAATAACTAAGCGTTTGTAACATTTCATCTTTTGTAAAAAAGGAAGCATTTGCTCGAAGATATTTACCTAAATATTCTAAAACAAATGAAGCCTCTCTAATATGTGGTTCCATTAATAAATTTATATGATAGTCACAAAATGTTGGGTTGTCTGAAACACAGGTTCTTATTTTTTTATTTAATAGGGCGGCGGTTATTAATGCGAATGATCCTCCCTGACTTCCGCCAAAGACCGCAATTCTATTTAAATCGAATCCCATGTTTTCATTAGCAAATAAAAAGTCTACTGCCCTGATACAATCCATATAAATTCCGCGATAGATATATTTTGCGGGATCATTAATATTTAATGTTAAGATGTCTTGATTATTGGGGTTTACATCCGACATATTGTTTCTATCAGCCCCTCTCACATTTACAGTGAATGAAATAAATTCATCAAAAAATAATGGCTTTGCTAAAACCTGATAACCACCAAAACCCACTAAAACAGGGAACTTCCCACCCATTGCTGTCTTGGGTATCGTAAGCCATCCATTAATTCTAATATTGTCGATAGATGACATTTCCACTCTATAAACATTAAAGAGTTTGTTACTTTGTTCAAAATCTTCTTCAATTTTATAAGAAGGACTGATAGAAGCTAATTCATCCATGGCATTTTTCCAGAAGTCATCAAAATCATCTGGGCGGTGATAAGGAGATTTTATTTGTGCTATCTCATAACCAAATGCATAATGAGTAGTATCATCATAAGTAGTTGTATTAATAGAAAATTCTAAATTATAAATTCCGGGTTGGGAAGGAGTAGCAACTTTAAGTTTAAAATTTTTACTGCTTTTTTTGCTAAGCTTTACATCATATTTTTTTTCTGAAATTACCGCACCGGTGATTGCTTCTTTCACAATATATTTAAATGTACCTTCTTGCGAAATTGAATAATTATTGTGTAATTCTAAGTTATATGTTATAGGTTCTTTTCCATCAAAAGTGGCATCAAAATTACTGGGTTTTAAAATAGTTTTAATATCCCCTTCTGATTCTGGGGCTTCAACACCAGGGCTACTATTTTCTTTTCCTGGTTTTTCTTTAACCTCTTTTGCTTCTTTGTCATTATAAATAAAATTGAAAACGAAATTAGATTTTATATTATTTAACTCTACTTGAAATACGATTTTGAAGGAGCCGTCAATGCTATGTGGAATAGAAATATTTGTTTCCAGCTTTTTATTTGCAGGAACACTTAAGTCGAAAGTCTTCTCTAAAATGGTGGCACCATTTTCGTTATCAATTATGTAATAGATAATACCTTTCTGATCTTCAGGCTGTCCATTTTTAATAAAAAGTTTATATCCAACATTGTTTTTTTTATTGAACACCCCATTTTTTTCTAACGGGGTAATTGATATGTTTATCTGTCCGGAAATTGTTAAAACAGAAAAATTATTTTCAGGGATATAGTATGCCTTAGTTTTATTAAAACAAAACAGTGAAAGGATTAAAAATAATGTAATCTGCCTCATCATAACTAATCTTTTATTAAAGGAACACTTATTACTAGATTTATAATAAGCTTTCAGAATAGTTCTAAGATTATGCATTTTTAACCAACAATTTTGATCTTCGTATATATAAATTCACGGGTTCTTCAATCGTCTTATATAAAAGAATCGAAACCAGGTTTAATAAAATAAAAACGGTGCCAATAAACAATACACTATCGTTTGTATGTTCTGAAAACCAATCAAACCCTTTAACATCTAACCAATTATAAAAAGCGTCGACTCCAGATCTTGTCCAAATTTTGGCAAAGTTGGCAATTACTCCAATATGTATCAGATAAAAAATATAAGAACTTTTTCCTAGCAATTGCATCGTAGCAGAGGAGAGAAAATTTCTAATAAAAGATTTTTCTTTAATCAGGCCAAAATAAAAGAAAGCAATTCCAATCGGTAAAATTAAATTGTTGGTAATAATTCCAAGCGGGTGGTATAAACCATATTCAATTCCATTCAAAGGAATTGTTGCCATAATACCAATGCTTAAAGCAATTCCCAAAATACCAAGAAAAGTAAATATCGAATACTTTCTATCTTTTTCGTTTTGTTTTAATACAATTAAAGCCAGTCCCATTCCAATAAAAAATTCTACACATCGTCCTAGAAAAGTATATAGGAACATGAAAGTAAAATTTCCAAAGAAACCGAAAAACGAAAAATTTCTGAATATTAAAACCAACAAACAACCCGAAGACAGTAATAACAGTGGTAAATAAATAATGGCTTTTTTATTCTTTTTCATTTGCATAAAAAAAAGAGGTGCTAAAAAATAAAAAGATTCTTCTACTGTTAACGACCAGCCCTGACCAACACCCGTGAACTTAAAATCATCAAAAAAGCCTCTTAGAAAAAATACGTTTAATAACAACAAAACAATTGGAGATCCAAAACCATTTAATACACTGGTATCTCCCCCAAATATAAAATAGAGTCCAAAGGTGACCAGGGTTAGTAATAAATACATTGGGTAGATTCTGGCTATCCTGTTTTTAATATATTTTCTAAACCAGGTTTCTGAAATTTCGCAGGAGTCGTAATAACGCATACAAATTAAAAAACCACTTAACAGAAAAAACATGGTTACCCCCATGTGAAATTCATTAAACGTTCTTCTCAATGGAAAAGGAAAATCTAACTGGTTAAAGTGATGAAAAAAAACCAAAAACGCAGCAATGGCTCTTACGCCTGTGAGGGCAGGGATGTAGGAGTTTGACTTCATAGTTTTTTTACTATTTAATTTTTATGAAATTCTTTACCAGCCCGATGATGTTTCACCTGGATCCTGTCCCTTAGAACGTATAAATTT
>CAIYLW010000025.1 GCA_903927185.1 uncultured Bacteroidota bacterium | reverse complement strand
CTGGAATAGATTAAAATGAATTACGGAACAGGAATGATAGTTTGTATTTAAACTAAAAGAAAACCACCTTCTGTAATAGAAGGTGGTCTCTTATCATCAAATTCCCCCCGGAATTGAAATAGTTTAATGTGTGGCTAAATAACTTATTTCAGATTGTGTAAGTGCTCGATTATATATTCTGATATCATCAATAATCCCTGACATCCACTCGCCTGGATTTGCAGAGCCAATTGTCAATCCAACTGCTTGATCTACCATTGGATTAGTAAAAGTATTTCCATTGATATTATATCCAGCATTTTTACCATTTAAATAAAACGTAGTTATGTTATTTTGAATTGTAACAATAACACATTGCCATTGGTTAAAAGAAATTGTATCATTTGAAAATTGATAGTCACTCACAACAGTTGTATTTAATCTACGGCCTGAGAAAATTTTATTTACCTCAGTCGGAGAGCCCCCTGGCCCATAGTAGAAAGAATAATCTAAATCATAACTCCAGTTTGAATTAATCCTTTTATTCAAAATTGTATGATAGTGATTTGAAGCTCCAAAATCATACACCCATGCAACCATAGTTATATCACCAGTAATAGACAATGAGTTGGAATTAGCAGTACTAATATAGTTACTAGTGCCATTAAAAGAATAAGCAGAGTTTGCTTTTCCAAATCTATCAGCTATTAAAGTTGCTCCAAAAACAGTACCATTATTTCCATTTCCACTACTATCATTTGCATTTCCAGTAAATGGATAATAGGCAACTAATCCAGTTGATAAAGAGGTTGGGGTGACTGAAAGCTGGGCTAATATGGCATTTAATTGAGCGAGTAATATGGTATACTGCTGATTCAAAATAACAATCTGTGTATTAATGATAGTTATATTGGTATTCGTGATTGTCAATTGACTATTCAAAACAGAAATTTGTGTTTGAATTATAACAATTTGTAGCATGATAGAATCTACTTTACTACTAAGAGTAGAAACATTACTATTTGTGGCAGCCAATGCTTTAGAAAGTGAATCTGTAGTTTTTTGAAGAGCAGAAACTGATGCTTTTAGTGCAGATATATCTGCAGCACTTGTATCTACTGATTTTTGGCAAGAATTAAAAATGCCTAAAAATGAAATTAAAAAAATAAGTAATGAAATTTTTTTCATAAATGGTTTTGCATAAATCTCTCATCAAGAACTTATAAAAACAACTATCACAGAATAAATTAGAATACAAATTAGGTTCGGGATTTTATTTAAAAATTTATAATTTATAGTATTTTATATCACACATATATAAATAAGGTTTTATTACAATAACTTAATTTCTATTTAAAAAAATCATATCTTTTATACTAAAATGGCGGATTTTACAATCTTGAAGAAATGAATAAGATATTACTTTGCATATTATTTGGATTGTTGTTGCCCATATTTTGCATCAGTCAGACATATTGGATACCAAAAACTGATTATATAAATTTTCTTTACAACCACCCGAAATCAGAAATAATCTTAAGTAGGCCAACTACAATACAGCGATACTTACCTATTCTAGAACCGCATCTTAAGAATTATAATCAAAATTTTATTAAAAATAAAAAGGGGCTATTCATTTTATTGGATGGCACAGGGCAGATTTATAAGGCAACATCAGAAAATAAAAATCAAATAGCATTTACCCGCCAAGATTCAACATATTTCATTGGTTATAATGGAGAAAACATCAATTTCAGTTATGAAGACACCTTATATTCATTAGGAGGTGTTGGTTTTTGGAGAGTAAATGGTCAGCTTAGATATTTCAGCGAAGCTATTTCAGAATGGAATATAACAAAGCTTAACAAAGAAAACCCTGTAACAAACTATTTATTTAACTACTTACCAGCAAAATCATCTTTATATTTTGTTAGTCGACCATTTGATGATGCAGCTACGTTTGAAAAAACAACAGCTTATACAATAACTCAGTTAGATCTAAAGAAGAAGAAAAATATTAAGCTCGGTTATTTAAATAAAAGGTTTGCAGACTTATGTATTAAAACTGAAACTATTCCTATATGTATAAATTTAGCTTCTTTGAATGGGACATTAATCTATTTTAATACGGAAGAACAATATCTACTCAACTTTGAAAATAACTTAGCTTACAAATTAAATAACCCCCAGATCATAGATCTTTTTTTCAGAAAATCAGGAGGTAATATACCTATCAATGCTTTCGAATTAAATAACAGAATTTATTTTCAATTTCCTTCAGATACATCTAATTCCTTAAAATCTATTCCGATTTCAATAAATGATTTTGCTAAAGAGCCTATTGAATTTATTGAATCTGAAGACACATCCAATAGATATTTAATAATAGCTCTTTTATCTGCATTGGTGTTAATAGGCGGAGGATATATTTTAAAAGTGGTCTACAAAAAATATAGCGATGCAAAGAAAATTAATGAATCAACTTCTGTAAATATTGATTTTAATGAACAAGAAAAGAATTTGATCAATTTCTTGATTGAAAAATCAAATATTAATACATTGGTTTCAGTGGAAGAACTTAATTTTTCATTGGGCATTAGCAAGAAAACCTTAGAAATACAAAAAAGAACAAGAACAGAAACAATACATAGAATCAATCACAAGTTTCGTTTGAAGTATGATATAGATAAAGACTTTATTGATAGAGTCAGGGCAGAAGAAGATAAGAGATACTATAACTATATTATCAACAAGGAGAATGCTAATTTGTACAAAGAACGTTACAAGAAGTAACTCATCAACTGAATTAATAAATGATAAATGTCAATGATGATTAAGAAATTTCAAATTGATTTTGTTTGATTAAAATGGAAATACAGGTACAAAAAATAAATTTGATATTAAGAAATCTAATAAAGTAGATACTTTTTTCCTGATGTTCTCCAGCCAGCTTGATTTTCATACTCAACAAAGAATATTTTCAAATCAGCCTGATTTTCGTAATTAACAAAAAAAAGTTTCTTTTTTGATTGATTAATATATTGAGTGAAGAACCACTTACCATCATTATTTCCTGCTTGGTTCTCATATTTAACTTTATATACTTTTAGATCACACTGGTTTTCATATTGAACTACAAATACCTTTACATCTGCCTGGTTAGAATAATCAACAGAATAGACTTTCTGACTATGAGAATTTAATGAAACAAAGGTCAGCAGAATTAGGATTAATGCTTTCATAAATAATTATTTAAATAATAACGACACTCCTGATTTTATTTAGCTTTTATTGACAGTATCTTTTAATTAATTCATTTGCATTGGTTCTCCTAAATCCCGAGCTTTACTTAGGTCAATACAAGCACTTTCTTTTTGTCCAATTTGATTTTTTATTAACCCACGAAAAACATAATTGTCAGCATCATTTGAGTCAATTGCAATTGCCTTTGTATATTCTTCATTTGGCTCCACCATAATCTTTTATTTGAACTTTAGAATTAGCTCTTTGGGAATATGCAATGCCATAATTGGGTTTAATATTGATGACACTTGTAAAATCGGCAATAAATCCCTTAAAATCTTTCATACTGCTTTTGCATAGTCCTCTTTGTTGATAAGTATTAGCATCATTAGGGCCTAAGTCTAAAGTTTTTGTAAAATCTAATATTGCTCCGCTGAAGTCATTCATTTCTTTTTTACATATGCCTCTTCTATAAAAAGATTGTGGTTCTTTTGGGTTAAGTGCAATTGCTTTATTTAAAGCAGCTATTGCTCCTATATTATCATGTAGAAGAAGTTTATTAAGAGCCAAATTAAAATATATATTTATATCATTGGAATTTAGGATTAATGCTTTGTTGAAATCTAAAATAGCACCTTTGTAATCATGATTTTTATTTTTACTAATTCCACTATTGTAAAATTCATTTGCAGTCTGGCTTCTAGAGCTAGAAGTTAATATCAGTAAGCAAAGGGATATAATTAATTTACTCATATTTATAAATAATAAATTTATTGATAATCTTTATTAAGTAATCTAATCAAATTTCAGGTTTAAAGTTCTAGTCTTTGCATTTAATATCTGATATAAAAACAAGTTCCACGGAAACCGCAGCACATTTCATAAAATGATACTAAAAAAGTCAACATAATGTAGACCATTCACCTATGATTGAGGTAAAGAGATACACTAACTAGAATTTAGTACGCTTTCTTTTGACGTTTTACAGGGATTAGTTTATTAAAATAGAGAAAATACTATTTTTGAACAACTAACCTCAGTAGTACCGAAAGTCTACAATGATTTTATAATCTAAATTTTATTGATTCATCTTTTTTGAAAAAATATTTATTATTCTTTCATTTAAAACAGAATAGTTAAATAAATTATTCTTTTAAATTTATTTCTATTGCTTCTCTTTGTTTAGTTTTCGCTTCATCATTGAAAGAAGGAATTAGTTTTTCAAAAATGATATTCATCTTTTGTAATTGCATATCAATTCTTGATACTAAGGAATTATATGATTCAAACATGGCAGTAGTTGGTTTCTGATCTGCACTAGTAAAAACAGCATTCAAAGCACTTAATTTTTCTTCCAAACGCATAGGGAATCGAAGATTATCTTCACCTGCTTTTATTTTACTGTTATATAAAGCATCTTTTATTGTTGTCAATGAATCTATGATTGGCTTAGCAAGGCTTCTAAAATGCCTGGCATCTGCACTGTCTTTTATATGAATGCAAAATTCTTCCATTTGTGTTGTCACTAGTCGAATTTGCTTGGTTGCTTTGCCTATCTCATTAAGCTTTTTTACAACTTTTTGGGAAAGTTCAAAATGTTCTTTCAAATCATCCACCGTAAAAGAATTTCGTGGATCTTTTAAAATAGTAAATGGTTGAGTTTGGATCAGAGAATCACCTATAAACATTTTCACGAAATATGAACCGGGAGTTGCTAATGGGCCGCTAAATGAACCACCGAATGTAGCACTTGTATCGGCTTTGGCATTTGGATAGTGAATATCCCAAACAAATACATTCATACTAGTATCAGAAGTCAATAATCCTGGTTTTTTGGCTTTGCTTTCGTAATATTCTTTTGAAATTTTCACCAACTCGCCTTTATTATCTTTTAGATTAGAATAGGTAATGATGCTATCACCTGATGCTGTATAAAATTTTAGTTTTAATTCTTTGTCAGGTTTTGTTTTTAAAAAATATCGAACTATCACACCATTGGGAGTGTTTTGGCCTTCCTGAATATTTACATCTTCAATATAGCCACCTGGCATTCTATAAGTATCTCTCGGTTTATATAACCAATTAGATGATTTTGCTATCTCATCAGATAATTGATATAATGCTGTTATATCATCTAATATCCAAAATGATCTTCCATGTGTGGCAATCACTAAATCGTTTTCTCGTGTCTGGATTTGAATATCATGAACAGGAGTGTTAGGCAAATTCAATTGTAAACTTTGCCAATATGCACCATCATTAAATGAAATATAAATTCCTGTTTCTAATCCACAATATAAAATTCCTTTTTTCTTTGGATCTTCTCTAACACAACGGTTATAAGTATTTGGAGGAAGCCCGTTAGTAATTAATACCCAATTTTTTCCGAAATCAGTTGTTTTAAAAATATATGGTTTTGTATCATCAGTTTTATATCTCGTTGCAGAAACATAACAGGTTGCAGAATCAAAATGCGATGGTTCTACATAACTGATCAAAGCCCAGTCTGGTAAAGATTTTGGAGTTACATTGATCCAATTTTTTCCATCATCTTTTGTAACATGTACTAAACCATCATCTGAGCCAGCCCAAATTACCCCTTGCTTTACAGGCGATTCGGCCACTGTAAAAACATCAGCGTATACTTCGGCTCCTGTATTGTCTAAAGTAATCGGACCGCCGCTTGGTTTTAATGTTGTTGGTTCATGACGAGTTAGATCAGGACTTATCACTTTCCATGTTTGTCCTGCATCAATAGTTCTAACTACGTAATTAGAACCTGCATAAATCATTTTAGAATTGAATGGTGAGATGCTAATTGGAAATGTCCAATTGAATCTAAATTTATAATCTTCTGCACCTGCACCTTGATGTAATTCTAGATCAGGAGAGAGGGCTTGAAACAATCCTGTTTTTTTATTATATGCAGTTAATTGACCATCATATTCACCTCCATAAGTTATATCAGGATTATTTGGATCCGGAACAATATATCCGGCTTCTCCCCCTGCAACAGGATACCAATCTCTTAAACCTATAGTAAAATCATTTGTTCTGCTTGCAATTCTGATACTTGAATTATCTTGTTGTGCACCATACACATTATATGGAAAATCATTGTCGAGATTTACATGATAAAATTGTGCTGTAGGCAAATCAATATCGCTGAAATTTTTTCCTCCATCAAATGTTACTTGCGGACCGCCATCATCACCCATTATCCAATTGCTTGAATTATCTGGATTAATCCACATGTCATGATTATCGCCATGACGATTGGCGATTTTTGTCCAGCTTACACCAGCGTCAATTGATTTAAAAAATTCAACGTTTAAAATATAAACTGTGTTTTCATTTTTCGTATCAGCAAAAATCTGACTAAAATACCAAGGACGTTGAGTTAGATCATTTAGTGTGCTAACTACGGTCCAGTTCTCGCCACCATCTTCAGATTTAAAAACACCACCATGTTCATTTTCAACAACAGCAAATAAGCGTTGTGAGTTAATTGGCGAAATGGTGCAAATGATTTTCCCTATTAAACCTTTTGGCATCCCAGAATTTTCGGAAATGAGTTTCCATGAATTACCGCCATCAACAGATTTATATAGTCCACTTCCTTTACCACCACTGCTTAACGAATATGGTGTTCGGTGAGCACGCCACATAGATGCATAAATTATCAATGGATTATTTGGATCTATTTTTACATCAACACAACCAGTACTGTCATCGGAACTCAATACCTGTTGCCAATTGGTACCACCATCTTTAGATCGATATAATCCTCTTTCTTTATTTGCACCAAATACCTTTCCTAATGCTGCAACATAAACAATTTCAGAATTTTGAGGGTCAACTGCTATTGTTCCAATAGCATAAGATTTTTCTAAACCGATATGCCTCCATGTTTTTCCGGCATCTGACGATTTATATACACCATCACCGAATGAAATATTATTTCTCATTTCTACTTCACCTGTACCTGCATATATAATATTAGGGTTCGATTTTGCAACGGCTAAAGCTCCTACCGAAGAGGAAGTAAAAATAGAATCCGAAACGCAAAGCCATGTATTACCACCATCAGTTGTTTTCCAAACACCACCGCCTGTTTGTCCTGCATAATAAACCATTGGTTGATTTAAAACTCCTGTTACTGCAGCAGTTCGGCCTGAACGAAAAGGGCCAATATTCCGCCATTTTAAACCAGAAAAAAGTTTTTTGTTGTATACATCAGTATTAGGAAAACCAGTATTTACAATCGATTTATTTTGTGCATATATAGCATCAAAAAGAAATAAAGAAATAGTCAAAAAAGTAAAAGAAATAATTGTAAAACGGTTAGGTTTATGGGCCAGCATAATTGATTTAATTTTTATAAGCAAGTAATTTAAGGTATATAAATTATATATTCCAATTACCTTTTATCTCCGCTGAAATCAATTTAAAACTTTTATAGACGATTGTAAATTGTCTGCAAAATCAGACTAAAAAGAGATAAATCAGAAAAGAGTTTCTTTTTAAATAAGTACTTAGGTTAAATCAGGGGTCTTTTTTTATGTCTCCGGGAGCAAGCTGCGTGAGATTTTTTTTATTAAATATTTCCGTCCCGCCGTTCAATCTTTTTTACCCTACTTAACATAATTTATGTTTCATTCCTGTTTTCTTCCTTTTTGAACAACCACGACTCATCCACGGCTTTTGGTGAAGTATCCACGGGTAATCCACAGAGTAACCATGAATGATCTACGAGTCTGAATCGTTTTCCAGTTAGGAAGTGATTTTCAATGAAAAAGGTTGGGATGTATCGGGTTTAAAACTCCTGTTTATAAAACCTTATACTTTATAATAAGTTTATTTGGTATTAAAGTATTATCTTATATTTCAATCTACTAACCTTCAGGCATAAAATGTATTATTTGCTTTAAGAAAGTAATTGGTTATCACAATCTCATTTTTGACCCCTAAATAAAGAAAATAATGAATCGTCCAAAAACTTTTGCCCCTTATCATCCGTCCGACCATAATTTCTTTTTATTTATGCTGATTCTGACCTGGGCTGCTATTGCTTCTGGATTTGGATATGATATGTATAAATTGAATGAGTTAGGTAAGTTGCATTTTTCTCTCATAGTTCATATACATGCAGCTGCCTTCACAGGGTGGTTAGTATTGTTTACCGCGCAGATCATTCTTGTTAGGAGCAAAAACCTCGCTCTTCATAAAAAAATGGGGCTGATAAGTTTTGGCCTAATCCCTCTGATGGTATTATTTGGTATCCTTACAGCTTTCATCGTGGCAAAACGCGATTACGGTACACCCAGCAGTGATCTTCATTTTATTTGTGTGCAGTTAGGTAATCTTATACTGTTTAGCAGTTTTGCAGGGATAGGTCTTTATTTGCGGAAAAATTATGCTGTTCACAAGCGATTAATGCTCCTTTCAACATTAGCTTTAACCGAGCCTGGTTTAGCCAGATGGTTCAGTTATAAAATTGCTCCATTTTTTGGCAACTATTTCTGGAACTATAAAACTTTCAGCCAAGGCTTCCTGCCTTTTTGGATATATGAGGTTTTACCACAATTAATTTTGATACTCGCCATTGGGGTATACGACTATGTAACCCGTAAACAATTAAACAAGGCCTATGTGCTGGGAGTATTCTTTTTTTTATTTGTAACTGGTGTTGAGGTTTTTTTATACTATAGCGATAGCTGGTTTAACCTGATGAAGCAAATGATCGGGGTGGCATAAACTTAAGGTTGAGATCTGTAGTTCAATTGTTAATCTCGATACAGACATTAAGAGGCTTAGATAATTGATTATCGATTGTTTAAGCCTTTTTTATTTCTGCTTCTTTGTATGGTATTTTTTTATCGCTACAAAAATGGCTACCTAAAATTTGCATATGAAAATATTATTAAACAATGGTTGTTCACATTCTGAATTAGCAGTAACTCAAAAAGATTGGAAAACCCCAAAAGCAACTACCATAGTAAACTGGTTTATTTAGTATCTACTGATTTAATCTTATTATTTAATAAAGCTTGACTCTATGATAGAAATAAAACTTATTTGGTAAATTACCTTGCCTGAAAGAAATATATGAGCAAATTCTTCAAATTCATGTGGTTAGTTTTACCCCTATGTACAATGTGTACTCAACAAGAAATCAAACGTGAAGTGGATTTCGAATTAAAAAAAGCACCTACAATTTATTTTAAGTCTTTTGTAGATTGTAATATGGCTGAAGTATGGGTGGGCGATACATTTAGAATTTTTCCTGGCAAATTTGGAGAAGATCCATTATGGGGTTATTCAAATGAATTAAAATTTGCTTCTGGTAAAAATGCCGAAGAAGTTTTTAATAAAAAATATGAAGCATTTAAAGCCCCTGTGATGCCCTTGAATGTAAAGCCTACCGAAGCGGGTTTACATGGTGCAGTTTGGTTTGAAACAGTTTACCAGGATAAGAAAGATGCTAGTGGAAAAATTTTATATGCATTATACCATAATGAAAATTATCCCCTGACTTTTCCTTTTAATAATACAACAGGTAAAGGATATATTGATAAAAATTGGCCACAAGGTTTAACTGGTTCTAAAACACCAGCCGCTGTTTGTAGAATTGGAATTATGAAATCAACCAATGGTGGTTATAGTTGGGAAAATAAAGGGATTGTTTTAGAAGACAATCAAGAAAGAATGATTTTAAAGCCCCATAATAATTCTGTGACTTTTGCAGGCGGTGTAGGCGATCCTTCTGCGGTTGCTAGTGGCGATTATTTATATATATTTTATGGCGAATATGGTTATCCCGGCAGCTATGATCCCAAAACATATAGTCCTGAAAAAGAACAAGCTGGTCAATGCATTAGTATGGCGAGAATTAAATTGAGCGATCTGGATAATCCTGCAGGAAAGGCTAAAAGATTTGATGGCAAAAGTTTTCAAGTTAACTATGATGGCATTGGCAGTCCTATTCAAAGTATACAAACTTTTAAAGCAAATGGGGGTGGACCAAGTTCCGATAGTAGCAGTAAATATTATTGGGGGCCTTCTGTAAGTTGGAATCATTATTTAAAAGCCTGGGTCATGTTAATGGCAAAATCGGAAGGGCCTTCTTGGAAAGGAACCAGTATTTATGTTTCATTCAATACACATACTGTTTTAGAGGAAAGTAATTCCCAAGATTGGACAACTCCTAAATTAATTCTGTGTAAACCAGGACACACAATCTGGTACCCCTCTTTACAACCTATTGGAGATACCAATGCTACTAAATTGAAATATACTTCTTTACAATTAGGTGCACAGGCAAGACTCTTTTATAAAGATCAAACTAAAGACACTTCTGTTTATATTTCTGAATATACTATTCATTTCAAGAAAAAATAAAAAGTTAGAATATCTTATTGAGAAATTAGTAAGCTGAATATAAGCAAAGGAGTATCGGATGTATGTTGTTATATTGTATTATTAATTTTAATAACCATGAACCCTATAAAAATAGCCACCGCTCAATTTGAGAATAAGAGTGGTAACAAAGCTTATAACCTCTCAGTTATAGATGAAATAGCCAGGAAAGCATCTTTGGAAGGAATAGAAGTGCTTTCATTTCATGAATGTTCCATCACTGGTTATACGTTTGCTTCTAAATTAACAAAAGAAGAATTTTTAGCAGTAGCCGAAAGTATTCCTGAAGGAGAGTCTATTAAATCATTAATTAGTATAGCAAAAAAATATAAAATCATTTTATTAGCAGGCTTATTTGAAAAAGATAAAGATGATAATATTTTCAAAGCTCATGTATGTGTTGACGGAAATGGGCTTATTGCAAAATATAGAAAATTAAGTCCTTTTATTAATAAATATATTAGTGCAGGAAATGAATATTGCATTTTTGATTTAAAAGGATGGAAATGTAGCATTCTCATTTGCTATGACAATAATATTATTGAAAATGTTAGGGCCACAAAACTATTAGGAGCCGAAATAATTTTTATGCCGCATGTAACAATGTGTACTCCTTCTACAAGGCCGGGTGCAGGATTTGTTGATCCGGAATTATGGTATAATCGCCATAATGACCCCCTTACACTTAGAAATGAATTTGATAGTTTAAAAGGCCGAGCTTGGTTAATGAAGTGGCTACCCGCAAGAGCTTATGACAATGCCGTATATGCAATTTTCTCTAATCCGATTGGGTTGGATGATGATCAATTAAAAAATGGATGCTCCATGATTATTGATCCTTTTGGTGATATTATAGCAGAATGTAGAACATTTGATGACTCTTATGTTTCAGCAGAATTAATTCATTCTAATATAGAAAAAGCAGGAGGCACCAGATACTTAAATGCCAGAAGACCAGATTTATATAAAGAAATTATCGGCAAAGAACATCATACAGTTCTTAAAGTAAGTTGGATGAATAAATAGTTTATTTCATTCATTAATAATAATATTCAATTCCTGATTGTTAACAGGAAGTTCCAACATTTTCTATTTAGAGAAGTTAAAATTATACATCCATTTTTTGCTGAGTGACGATACAAACAAGTGTTTTTTTTGAGCACAAATTGCTTAATATATTTTGTACATAGAAAGCTTTATTTATCTATGATAATTGAATGGATAATTCTAATTTAATTTCAATATCTTCCTCAAATAATTTTATTGAAGTGAACAAAAATCTTAGAAATTCATTAGTTAAGGGAATTTTACTACTATTTCTCCATACAGGCTGCAAGAATGCTCAAACTATTCAAACGGGTGCCATTTTTTTGCATAGTGTTCCTGAAATGGAGGGCGTTTCTTCCGAGGACATACTTACTTTTCTTGATTCAGTAGCAACAAGCAGGAATGAGTTTCACAGTATTGTAATTCTGCGCCATGGCAAAGTAATTACAGAAGGATGGTGGTCTCCTTATGAACCGAAGCTTAAACAGACACTTTATTCCACGAGTAAAAGTTTTACTTCCACTGCAGTAGGTTTTGCGATAAGTGAAAAATTGCTGACTGTCAACGATAAGGTAATTTCATTTTTTCCTAAGGAGTTGCCAGATAGTATTAGTCCCTTCCTGGCAGAAATGAAAGTAAAAGATTTGCTTACTATGACTGTTGGACAGGATCTCGATCCAACATTCATGATAATTAAAGACAGCAACTGGGTAAAATCTTTCCTTGCCCTTCCTGTTGTTAATAAGCCTGGAACAAAATTTCTATATAATTCATTGGCCTCCTATATGCTTTCTGCTATTGTACAGAAAGTAACGGGGGAGAAAGTAATTGACTATCTTAAGCCTAGGTTATTCGAACCACTTAATATTGAAGGTATTGACTGGGAAATAGATCCTCACGGAATTAATACCGGAGGGTGGGGGTTGAGGGTAAAAACCGAAGACATGGCTAAATTCGGACAACTCTATTTACAAAAGGGAAAGTGGAATGGGAAGCAAATTCTTCCAAATGGATGGGTTGAAGAGGCAACTACTTTCAAGATTGATCAGGCTCCCGATGCACCTAAATCAAAAAAAGATTCAAATGATTGGATGCAGGGTTACTGCTACCAGTTTTGGCGTTGCCGGAACAATGCTTTCAGAGCAGATGGAGCATATGGCCAATACATTATTGTTATGCCGGACAAAGATGCAGTAATTGCCATTCAAGCCGAAACTCAAGACATGCAGAATGAGATCAATTTGGTATGGAAATATTTACTGCCGGCTTTTAAAGATGGAAAATTTCCAGAGGATATTTCCATGTCGAACAAACTAGAAAAAAGATTGTCATCTTTGGCCCTGCCTTTGCCCACTAAAGGAGTTCATTCAAGCATTGCATCCCAAGTTTCAAATAATGTGTACACTTTCAATTCAAACAATCTGAATTTCGAAAATTTATCTTTCGGTTTCAAGGAAGATACCTGCCGCGTTACTTTAAAATCTGGGAATATAAATTATAAACTAACTTTTGGAGCGAGTAAATGGGTAAGTGGCGAAACTAGTCTTCTAAGGCCAAACTTATTCAAATCAGTCAATGCCCAAAATGTTGGTTTCCCTCCCGAAAAAGTTTTTGGTTCTTATTCCTGGAAGGATGAAAATACTTTGGAATTGACTTTACGGTATATAGAAAGTCCACACAGTGAAAAGATTACGTGCAAATTTGATGGTAAAAAGATATCTGTGGATATGCAATATAGTAATGTTTCAGTCGCATCTAAACCTATTTCAGGTGAAATGAGATAAGGAAGGAGTTGCTTCTGAATTCATTATTTAGACAGTGAAAAAAATAAAAAAGAAATGAAATTTACGTGAGTCATGCTATAGAAATAAATTATTCAAAAATAATAGTTCCAAATTTTTCGTAATCATGAAAATTTGTTTTTATTGGTTTCCAATACCAATAATTATTTCCATGATCATAATCTATTCTGTAAAAATTAGCGCGCCATTTCATTCCAGAAGTGGGAGGTACTTTTTGTAATGGTTTTAATAAAGTATAGGGTATAAAAAATTCTGCCGTCCACGATTGTATGGTGTCTCCTCTTTTTTGTATTGACGTTGCATGTCTTGTTTTACGCTCATTTTCATAATGCCATGGGCGCCATCCTAAAAAAGTGCCTTTATTGTTTGGTACTAAAATTGGTAATTCAAAATTCCATGGAGATAACTCATATTCAAAATAAATAGCTGAATTTTCATCTGGCCAAAAAAATGCTTCTACCACATCTTCATTGTATAAATCTGCAAAATCTTCTTTAAGGGTAGCCGTAATTTTTGCATCTTCAGAAACATATAAACAGTAAATCCCCGTATTGGAATATAAAATCTTAAACTTGCTATTATAACTTAGACTATGTGGCTGTTTTTGAATTAAAGTTATAAAAGCACAACTATCCCAATTAGCGGCGTCTCCTTAACCAGTTACGATAAAATCTTTTGTTTTTTTTATAGTGATGGGTGCAATATCAATTGTTTGAGCACTTAAATTATTGGCATAAATAAAACTAAAAATACACACCCACTTAAACATGATTTTATTCAACATACAAGCATTTTAATTGAATAAAACTTTATTTAACAAGCATAGGAAACAATCTTCTAATTTCAATTTCATTAGGTTGTGCGCCATATTCACAAATTTCAAAAGCTTCCGCGTGCTTTGCATTGGCGGCCTTTTGAGAGCCATACCATTTTACCATAGCTGCTCTAATATTAGCTTTGATTGGTTCGTTATACATTTTTGTCAACCATTGTAAACGTTCAGCTTTGCCTTTTGGAACTTGATTTTCATACCTCCCAATCCAAGGCATCCACTCATAGAACTGGGATACATGTGCATCAAAAGCTAAAAGCTTTTTTTCAAATGTGGTGGTTACATCCACTACAATATCTGGTCTAAATGGATTGGGTCTTTGAAAATGATCTTGTGCGTATAAAAAGACTGGTGTTTTTCTTAGTGGTGGAACTTCTGGGGCAACATTTGGTACTTCTACCATATAGGCAGCATCTTGAACCAGGACGCCAGTATAACGATGGTCTGGATGATAATCATTGGGTCTTGGTGCAATAACTACGTCGGCATTCCATTCTCTGATCTTTTTTATAATTTGTAAGCGAACTTCTAAGGTTGGTAATAACAATCCATCGTGATTGTCTAAAACGTCATAGGTAACGCCCAATCGTTTTGCAACTTCCTGGGTTTCTGCATATCTGCGTGCTGCTAATTCTTTTCCCTTTTGTGTTTGATGACCTGCATCTCCATTGGTTACGGCTACAAATTTTACCGCATATCCCATACTTGCAAATAAGGCGGCTGTGGCACCTGCTTCATTATCGCAATCGTCTGGGTGAGCTCCTATTACAATTATTCTAGTTTTTTCACTTAGTTTTTGAGCATATAAATGAGAATAGTGAAAAGGAATTAAGATCCAAAAGAAGATTACTATTTTTAAGATTTTTTTCATTTTATTTATTTTTTTAAGTGGCAATTAGAGATTGATTTTTGAAAGTTCTTTTAAATTTAAACAATTCTTGAACGATATGTATTAATTCATTAAGAAAGTGCAGCATTTTCAATTACCAGGTTTGAAATCCCCCTTTTTATTAGCTTTTTTAGCCAATTAATAGTTCCTTTGATTAGATTCTTATCAAGAACACAATTCTCTTTGAGGTAGATGTTTCAAAAGTATTTCTAACTTTTATCAACTTTAAGTTGCCGCTTTACCTGACCAATAAAACTAAAATACAGAAAGAGTATCTTTAATTTTCAAAGGACACATTTAAATTATGAAAAATCTATTTTTGGTAATTATACTCTTATTTTCTCAGTATTGTTTTTGTCAATCATTGGGAATAAACAAAAAAGAGGTATTTGAAATAGTAGAAAATCACAGTCAAAATTTAGATACAGTCCAACAATTATTGGTAGTAATTAACAACGATGATACGTCAAATAAAGCTATTCTTTTTGCTTTTGAGAAAAAGAATAATAAATGGAAAATGCATTTCCATGCGATGTTGGCAAGTATAGGCAAAAATGGATTTGCATTGCCAGGTAGAAAACTGGAAGGTGATGGTAAGACGCCAACAGGAATATTCAATCTCGGTCAATTATTTACTTATGAAAATAAAGTAAAAACTAGTTTGCCTTTTATTCAAACTACTAAAGATGATAAATGGATAGACGATCCTAATCATATAGATTATAATAAATATATTAAAGGAAATACGAGTGCGTCTTCTTTTGAATATTTACATTTAGCAAGTATTGATTATAAATACTGCACAGTAATTGAGTACAACACAAATCCAGTAATCAAAGGAAAGGGTAGTGCCATTTTTTTTCATTTAGCAGATTCTAATTACAGACCTACTGCAGGTTGTGTGGCTATTAAGGAATCTGATATGGATAAAATACTTTCCTGGTTTAAACCCAATTTAAACAGTGCAATATTAATGGGTAATAAATATAATTTGAAAGGGGATTAGTCTATTAAAATTAGATATGGATAGAGGGTACATTGAATTAACTTGTTAAACCTAAAATCTGCCTATTTTTATTTGCTTGTCTATTAATTCACCGGTCACAGTTAGGCCTGTTACAGTAACGGTATAATTGCTCTTACTATCAGATGTGTAAAAGCTCACAGTTGCTTTGCCTTTAGAATTGGTATATATGTGGCCATTCCAATAGATAGTAGATCTATTATCGTGTATTACGCTTGATTTAACAAAAAGATCATTATAGTCAGGTGCTGAAAAATTGGGTACTAAATGATAGGACTTTGAATTGTATTGAATAGTACCATAATTTTCCAGGTGATTCCTGAAATTTGAAACTCTGTGTGTGTTTACAATGATTACTCCATTGGAAGACCTCGTTCCATAAAAAGCAGCTTCTGGACCTTTTAACACTTCAATAAAATCAATAATATCTGCAGGGATTTTAGAAAGTTCTTCTAAAAGCGGACTTGAATTAATATGCATTTCTGAATCTGAGCCAGGATCAAAACTTCCTCCAGTCATTACACCATCCACTATCAATAAAGGTTCATCCTTAGGGGAGGGGGCATTAAAAGAAGTAATACCTCCTAAAGTTAAAAATCCATTTCTAAAATGAAGACCAGGTATCATTAGCATTGCATTACTTGCATCCGAATTTGTCATTTTTTGGATTTCTTCACCCGTAATTACTTTTGAAAAATTACTTATTCTCTTACTTGTATTATAACTATTTGCTTTGATCGTTGTTTTTACAATCACATCTTTTAACCATTCCTTTCCTGTTCTTACAAATGCACTGTCTAATTTAACTTTTCGAAATTTTGCAACCAGAGCAATTTGTTGTGGGGTAATTTTATGTTTTAACTGTTTGGGAGTTGAAATGTTTGGAAATTTTGATTGTAGATCAATGATAATTTTTTCATCTAATATTTTTCCATTTAAATTACTTACTTGTAAAGTAAATGGGATACTGTCGTAATGTAAAGGAATTTTAAAACTAAACTTACCTTGTAAATTAGTTGTATCTGTATCAAATAAATTAATCTTTTTATTGGTGTAAAGTGTTATGATACGATTTGGAACGGGGATTTTCTTTCTGTTCAAAACCTTGCCTTCTATGTTCTCAAATTCTATTTCATTATTGGTTGAATAAGTAGTTTGATCAATTTGATCATTTATTTTATCAATGCTTTTACTAGCATAAATAGGTTGCTTCGTAAGCATGATCAAATCATTTAATGCTGCATTTGTATCAGTAAGGTTAACTAATGGTCCATCTTCATAAATTGGATCTTTCACAATACTATCATCAGTAATTGCCATGGAAAGGGCCGCAAATACTGGATGTGAAACTGAGTCGCCTACCAATAATTGCATGGTCACTTTTTCGCGTGCTGCATAATATTGTTTATCGGAGATGATTTTTAAATTTTCATCGGGCTTAGTAATATAAATACTTCGTTCACTCAAAATTTTTCTCTGGCTATTCAGAAGAAGTAACCTGGCTTCGCCAGCTGGAAAGTATTTTTTTGGAACATTTAATTCATACATATCCTTTCCAACTCCTGCAAAACAAATACTATCCTTGCTTACGCCCAGCAAATAAGAAACAATTCCATTTCTGTACAATGAATCGCCCTGAGATATTACCACTCTATAATTGATAGGAGATTCTTGCTTAATTGAAATTTGACTTCCATAAGGGTCGCTATCTGGTAATGTATCAATTAAGGTCTTTTTAAATAATTGAATATGGGAAGTATATTTCTTGGTTTTCCATACATAAAAACTAAACTTACCTAGCCCTGTATAAGGATCGGTATTAAACCATGTAATTACTGAACTGTCAGTGTTGTCTTTTACATAACCCTTTAAGCCAATTGGGCGGCCATTTTGGTTTACCGCTTTAACACCAAAAACTGAATTGATGCCAGTAATAACCGAAGCCCCTTCAGGGTAAAACGAAACTATGGTATCATTATTAATGGAAGCATTACCATTAGAAGTACGATTGTCAATACCAAGTTTTGAAGCATATTTTGGATTTATAATATAAAGTGGTTTTACAAAAATAGCATTCAGTTTTGATTTTAACATGCTACTCGTATAAGCCCTTAACCAATAATGTCCTTCAGGAATTGAATCGGAAAGTCTTATATATCCTTCAGTATGTTCTGATGGAATATGCAATAGCAATTGAGCTATTGCGGTATCTCTTTCATTTACAATATCAACAAATAAATTCTTACTATGAGAATAAAATTTATTGGATACATTATTGATGATCCAGGCTTTTAGCCAAAGATCTTCTCCGGCAGTATAATACCATTTATTTGTTTGTACAATAACTTTTTCAGATTTGTCTTTTTGGATTGCCTTAATTAACTCTCCAGCAATAGTATCAACGTCGTTGAACAAAGTCTGAGCACTTAATTTACCAAAAGTCACAAAAAATATACTTAACAATAATAATCTTCTGTAAGCAATCATTCTTTGAATTTAGAGTACTTTAAATGTATACAAAAAGCATTTTGGAATCACAAATTTTATGTGAACGGATGAAACACACTGATACCTTATCAAAGTTTTGAGAACGGGCTAATAATATTTGCATCGGATGTGACGGTTTAATGTATGTTTATTTTTGTTATATTTATCTAGCATTCCCCCCTCCTTCTTGTACTTTTTTTTTTTTATTTATGAAACCACTGCAAAACTTTCTGCAGATACTTTTGTTTTTGGGCTGCACAACTTTGCATGCTCAAGATAATCAGTGGACATGGGTTTCGGGGGATCATATTACTGAAACCGTTACTAATTATGGCACAAAAGGAATAGCCGCAGCAACCAATCATCCTGGGCCAAGATCAGAAAGCACAACCTGTACCGATCGTAATGGTAACTTCTGGCTTTTTGGCGGAAAGGGAAAAGATTCAACTGGGAAAGAAGGAATCCTCAATGATTTATGGAAATGGGATGGTACTTACTGGACATGGATGGCAGGATCTAATCTTGCCAATCAGGCTGGTAATTTTGGAAGTCAGGGAATAGCAAGCCCATCTAATATTCCACCTAGTAGGGCAGCTGGTATTTGTGGCTTTGATAATAATGGGAACCTCTGGTTATTTGGAGGAAGTTATGATGGTGCTGGTACATTAAATTCTATTAATGACCTATGGAAATGGGATGGGAATAACTGGACCTGGGTTAAAGGAACCAATAATGTGAACTGGCAAACTGCTGATTATTGGGGTCATTATGGAGCCAATAACTTTCCTAGTGTTACGAATACCCCTGGTGGAAGATCTCATGCGGTTGGTTGGACTGATAGTATCGGAAACCTTTGGCTTTTTGGTGGAGATGGGTATGCAGATTCTAGCGTATATGTCCTACATGATAGGATAGGATTATTAAATGATCTCTGGAAATGGGATGGAAATAATTGGACATGGATTCGTGGTAATATATATGCTCAAACTTCTGGAATTTATGGTACAAAAGGAATCTCTGCTAATTTTAATTATCCAGGAGCAAGAAGTTACGCAACGGTAATTAAAGACAAGAATGGAGTAATTTGGATGTTTGGTGGTAATACCAGTTTTTTAAAAGACCAAAAGGTATCCAATGATCTTTGGAAATGGGATGGGACCAATTGGACTTGGATGAGTGGAAGTGATACCGCCTCTCAAACTCCTGTTTTTGGTCAAATGGGAATACCAGGGGCAAATAATGTTCCTGAAGCTGGATTAGGATATAATGGTTGGAGCGATAGTTTAAATAATCTATTCCTTTTTGGTGGAGACAATTCATTATTAGGTGGTCTTATGGAAATTTTATGGAAATGGGATGGTACTAATTGGACATGGATTCGTGGTGATACATTAAAGAATTCATCGGGTAATTATGGAGTTTTGAATGTTGCGAATAATAACAATACCCCAGCCTCCAGAACAAGTGCGCTTAGTTGGGAAGATAAAAATGGGGGTCTATTTTTATATGGAGGATTTGGATTGTTTAATACTGCTATAGCAGCAAGGAACCTGAACGATACTTGGTATTTTGATGGCAATAATTGGATCTGGAAAAGTGGTGCACCAAGTAAAAACTCAATCTCATTTGGTGAAAAAGGGATAGCTGCCGCTTCAAACCAACCCAGTGTACATTATGGTGGAGTTTCATGGCAGGATAATAAAGGAGATTTATGGTTATTTTCGGGGGAAGGGCGAAACAGTTATTATTCAATTGACCTTTATAATAATATGTGGAAATGGGACGGAAGTAATTGGACATGGATGAACGGAAGCGATAAGCCAAACCAATTGGGTAATTTAGGTATACGTGGTATTCCTTCCTCAACTAATATACCAGCTGCACGGTACGGTGCACAAAGCTGGTATGACAATAATGGAATATTCTGGCTCTTTGGTGGCTTTGGTATAGATACTCTTAATAACAATTTAACCAATAGTACTTTCAATGATCTATGGAAATGGGATGGTGCTAATTGGACCTGGGTGAAAGGCGGAAAATATAATAATACTTGGTACGGAACTTATGGTCAGAAAGGTATTCCCGATACTGCAAATAATCCAACAGCCAGATATTTAGGTAATTGCTGGACAGATAAAGCAGGAAATCTTTGGCTTTATGGTGGATTTAACCGTGGCTTTTACCTGAACGACCTTTGGAAATGGGATGGCACCAATTGGACTTGGGTGAAAGGAGATTCCACGAAAATAAATAGCATTCCGGCTGTATACGGAACAATTGGTGTAACAGATCCATCAAATTCCCCAGGCAGTAGGGCCAATGCATCAATTTGGAAAGACAGTAGCGATAATGTGTATCTGTTTGGAGGTATTACAAGTTTGTATATACCACCAAGTCGAAATTCACCAAATGGAAATGTAATTCTGCCTGTTTATAATGACCTCTGGAAATGGGATGGTAGCAACTGGACCTGGTTAAGTGGAAGCAGTTATGGAAGCTTTTATGGAAATCCTCAAACAGGGAATTATGGAAATAAAGGAATTTCAGCAGCTACAAATCTTCCCCCTGAAAGATCAGGAGCCGCAAGTTGGACTGATAGTAGAGGGAATTTTTGGTTATACGGTGGAGGTGGGGTCAACGGATACCTAAATGATCTTTGGGCTTGGGATGGAAAAAACTGGACTTGGATCAGTGGGGACAGTTCAAAAAATAATTCAGGAATATATGGAACATTAGGATTGAACGATCCAAATAATAAACCTGGTGGTCGTGTTGAAACATTTTATTGGACAGACAAAAAAAATAACACTTTTTGGCTTTTTGGCGGTTTGGGAATTTACAATGGGTCTGATATTATTTACAATGATCTATGGAAATTTAGACCTGGCATTGTAACGGCAATTCCTTCATCATTATCAGTTCCTAATTTTAATTCCAAGTTATTGTTATTGAACAATCCTTCTCCTTTAGATCGGTTTCAATTTCGCTCAGATCAATTCTATCAAAAACTCAACTGGCAGATCATTGATGAAAGTGGAAGAATGCTGCAGGAAGGAAAATTATATACTGTGTTAAAAGGATCCTTTCAATTGGTTACGACACAACACTTGAACAAGGGCACTTATTTTATCCGCTTTCTTGGAGAAGATAAAAAGATGCAAACATTGAAATGGATCAAACAATAATTATAGAAGAATTGAAATTTAGTGTTCCCAAATTCATTTTATTAATTCCTAAAAATGTTTAATATAAAAGTCACTTATTTTTTTTATTTTTATAATGCATCTACCTACCCAATTATTTCAAAACTAAGTAAATGAAAAAGCTATTACTTTTCATTGGGGTAATTATTTTGTGTCTACTTTTTTCATGCAAGAAAGATAGTATTAGTTCACAAACACCACCTCCTCCGCCACCTCCTCCTTTTGTTGATAGTTTTCTTCTGCATCCTCCTTTAGTACTTGATAGTTTGCCTATTTCTTTTACAACAGGCACCTGGTGGAAGTATCAAAGAAATGACTCAGCCAGAGGCACACCTCCAGGATTTCCAATTTGTTGTGTGCTATACAATATTGATTCCAGCATTGAGCTATTAACCGTTATTGGGCAGGTTCCATATATAGTTACTGTAAATGAAATTAAAAACAATATTATTACAAGAACCAGATACGATACGGTGAATGCATTCATGCTTGAAGTAAAAAATCTTACTAAAGGAACTCTAGATATCAATTATGCCTATTATTATAATTCTTCTTTTAATTTACAAGGTAAAAATGAATTTTCGAATTATATCCATGTTCCTATAATTGAAGGAACTCAAAACATTAGTCTAGTCTCGGGTGTTGAAACGTATATTGTAAAAAGAGGCGAATCAATAACAATATTGAATAATAGTTTTGATAATTGCATTTATAATGAGTTTTCTTGGTGGTCAGGTTGGCCTGATAGAACAAGTGAATCTAAAAAAAGTTACTTAAAACCAGGAGTCGGTTTTGTTGATTGGGAATTCTTACATGATGACCTTAATCACTATTCAGGATCCAATACCAATTGGGATATACGCAAATTAATTGACTATCATATTGCACCTTAACTATAACATGCCAAAGCCAGTCAATTTATAAATAAGTATTGCCTAAAATCGTGGGCCTTTTGTCTACCTGAGGATGCTGTTAAGTTTACTGATAAAATTATAACCTTAACTTTATTAATGAAAGTAATAGTCTACTATTGCCATAAATTTATAATGTCTTTCTTTCAGCATGAGAGTTGAGCTTTGCGTCTAATTATTATTTAATCCAACTTATTAAATTTAATTAAATAATTTTAGCCGGATACTCTATAAAACATTAACTACCTTATGATACAACGTTTTTGTGCTTCAAATTCTTTCAATGGATATTCAAAGCAGATTTTATTGGTTTCTTTTTTAATCGGATTGTTTTCCTGCGGGGAAAAGAAAGAGAAAGAATTTGGTCCTGAAATGGATAAGCCAAAGGACTATAAAGTGATGAAATTAGGCCTTCGTCAGGCCAAAATCAATCTTGATTTTCCGGCAACCATACAGGGCCAACAGATCATTGAAATAAGGCCAAAAGTAGATGGTTATGTAGTTGCAATTTATGTAAAGGAAGGTGCTACCGTAAAAAAAGGGCAGCTGTTATTCCGTATCAGTAACCCTCAGTTTGAGCAGGAAGTAGTTACAGCTACTGCCAGCATTAAAAGTGCAGTAGCCAATGTTGATGCTGCTAAAATGCATGTAGAAAAAGTTAAACCCTTAGTAGAAAAAGATATTGTTAGCAAATACGAATTGGAGGAAGCGGAATATACCCTTCAAGCCAAAGAAGCGGCACTTGCACAGGCAGAAGCCACACTTGCCAATGCACAAACCAATGTGGGATATACCATTTTACGCAGCCCTGAGGACGGGGTTATAGGACTAATCCCATACAAAGTAGGGGCTTTAGTGAACAGCAGCAATCCTTTAGCATTAACCACCCTTTCTAATATTGATAATGTGTATGCTTATTATTCCATGAATGAAAAGCAGTTGTTGCAATTTTCTGCTGTAACACCGGGTGCAACTATACAAGACAAATTAACTAAGCTATCACCAGCTATATTACTACTGGCAGATGGAACAGAATATCAAGTGAGGGGAAAAATTGAAATAGCAAGTGGTTTAATTGCAACAGAAACCGGCTCTGCCAGTTTTAAAGCCATCTTTCCAAACCCACTAGGTATTATAAGAAGTGGTGCCAGTGCAACCTTAAGAATTCCAACAAATATTGATACTGCCTTAGTAATACCACAAAGTGCTACTTACGAACTTCAAGATAAAAGACTGGTATACATTGTTACAAAAGATAACAAAGTTTCTAACGTGGCTATCACCACTATCCCAACAGATAATGGCCAGTATTTCATTATCACAAGTGGATTGAAGCAAGGCGATACCATTGTTCTTGAAGGGCTGATTGGCCTGAAAGACAATCAACAAATTATTCCGAAGCAGGCAGCAATAGATAGTGTTTATTCCAAACTTCCTTAGCCCTAAAAAAGTAGAATGATAAAGAAATTCATCGAAAGGCCCGTGCTTAGTACGGTCATTTCAATTATTATAGTATTACTGGGCATTTTAGGTTTGGTGAAACTACCTATTGAACAATATCCCAATATTGCACCGCCTACTATACAGGTATCTGCTAATTATGCAGGAGCAAATGCAGATGTGGTATTGAAAAGTGTAATAGTTCCTCTAGAGGAAGCAATTAATGGGGTGGAAGGGATGACCTATATGACATCTTCTGCTTCTAACAATGGGAGTGCTTCTATCAGCGTGTATTTTGCAGTAGGTACTGATCCAGATAAGGCAGCAGTTAATGTACAAAACCTGGTTTCAAGTGCTACCAGCCAATTGCCGCAGGAAGTAGTGAAAGTGGGTGTAACGGTTCGAAAGGAGCAAAGTAGTATGCTATTAATTTTCTCTTTGTCGAGTGATAATGCTGCATACGATCAAACCTTTCTACAAAACTATGCAAGTATCAATTTGCTGCCACAGATTAAGCGTGTACCTGGTGTGGGCAGTGCCAATACTTTTGGCAATCGCGATTACAGCATGCGTATCTGGCTTAAGCCAGATGTAATGGCTGTGTATGGCCTTACACCTGAAGATGTTTCAGCAGCATTGAGTGAACAAAATGTAGAAGCAGCTCCAGGACAGTTTGGGGAAAATGGTAATCAGAGTTTTCAGTATGTGATTAGATATACTGGCAAGCTTCAATCTGTTCCAGAGTTTGAGAATATTATCATTAAATCAAAAAATAACCAACAATTACTGCATTTACGTGATATTGCCAGAGTAGAAATTGGTGCACTTTCTTACAATAGTGTTGGTGCATTAAATGGAAAACCAGCTATTGGGATTGCCATAAGCCAAACTGCTGGATCCAATGCAAGGGATGTAATTAATTTATCTAAGAAGGCAATAGAAGAAGCTAGCAAATCATTCCCACCAGGTATTCACTATACTATTTTTGTGGATGTAAATACATTTCTTGATGCATCAATTGAAAAAGTAATCATTACTCTGCTAGAGTGCTTTGGACTTGTGTTTCTGGTTATTTTTCTTTTCTTGCAGGACTTGCGATCTACCTTAATTCATGGTATTTCAGTACCAGTTTCTATTACTGGTACTTTCTTCTTTTTATACCTTTTTGGTTATAGCATAAACTTGTTAACCTTGTTTGCCTTAGTACTTGCTATTGGTATTGTGGTTGATGATGCAATTATGGTAGTGGAAGCAGTACATGCAAAACTGGAGAATGGATATAATTCACCCAGACAAGCGGCCATAGATGCTATGAGCGAAATAACCACTGCAATTTTATCCATTACTTTAATTATGTCGGCAGTGTTTATTCCCGTTACATTTATCAGTGGATCTACGGGTGTTTTTTACAAACAATTTGGTGTAACGCTTGCTGTGGCGATTGTTATTTCTGCAGTTAACGCTTTAACACTTTGTCCTGCATTAGCAGCTTTGTTTTTGCGGCCACATACACAGGATGAAACGAAGAAGAAAAACTTTCTGGAAAAATTCGGAATGGGCTTTAATGTAGCTTACGATTCATTAACATCTAAATACACCCGAGCTATCCAATTCCTTTCTCTTAAAAAATGGATAGTAATTTGTTCGGTAGCAATGTTTGCTGGAGGCCTTTATTACTTAATGAAAACAACACCTTCCAGCTTTGTACCCGATGAAGATATGGGAGTACTTTTTGTAAATATAACTCTCCCTGCTTCATCTTCTATGGAGAGAACTAATGTGCTTGTAAAGCAAGTTGCTGATAGTGCCACTTCAATTCCTGAAGTTGAAAATGCATTCAGAGTTACCGGCTTTAATTTTTTAGCTGGAAACGGAAGTTCTTATGGTATCGTATTCGTGCAGCTGAAGCATTGGGATGAACGTAAAGGGGTTAGCAATCAGGATGTAATTAAAACACTGAACAAAAAAGTGGCCGGCATACGTGAAGCCTCCATCTTTTCTTTATCATTTCCTACTATTACTGGATTTGGTGGAACTGGTGGATTTTCTTTTCAATTACAAGATAAGGGTGGTCATCCTATTAATGAATTTTATGCGGTATCGCAGCAATTCCTAGGGGCTTTAAGCAAGCGACCTGAAATTCAATATGCTACCTCACCATTCAATCCTAAATTTCCTCAATATGAAATGAGTGTAAATACGGCTAAAGTAAAAGAAGCGGGAATAGGTGTTGATGAAATTTTGCGCACGATGCAATTTTATTATGGGGGAAACTATGTTTCCAACTTTAATAAGTATGGTAAGCAATATCGCGTAATAATACAAGCAGATACCAATTACCGGGCAAACTTAGATGGATTAAATAAAGTTTTTGTAAAAGCAGCTAACGATAAAATGGCTCCCATCACAGAGTTCATCAATATGAAAAGAGTGTATGGGCCTGAAAGTATTTCCAGGTTTAATTTATTCACGTCGATCTCTGTAAATGGTGCTCCCAATCCCGGGTTTAGTTCAGGAGAGGCTTTAATTGCTATTAAAGAAGTGGCTGCAAAAACATTGCCTGCGGGTTATGGTTATGAATATTCGGGCATCAGCAGAGAAGAACAAAGTAGTGGCTCACAATCTATCTATATATTTTTCTTGAGCTTAGTGTTTGTGTATTTGTTATTAAGTGCACAATACGAAAGTTATATACTACCCTTTGCGGTATTACTTTCTTTGCCTGTGGGCTTATCAGGTGTTTATCTATTTGCAAAAATGTTTGGCATTGGCAATAATATTTATATGCAGATTTCCCTCATCATGTTAATTGGCTTACTGGCCAAGAATGCGATTTTGATTGTAGAATTTGCTTTAGAGAGAAGACGCAAAGGCATGGGGATTACAGAATCGGCTATTGAAGGTGCAAAAGCCAGGCTTCGCCCTATTCTTATGACATCATTTGCATTTGTATTTGGTTTAATGCCATTGATGTTTGCGAAAGGTGCAGGTGCTTATGGCAACCGCTCTATCGGCACAGGCTCAATTGGGGGTATGTTAATAGGAACCATCCTGGGTGTTTTTATAATACCAGGTTTATTCATCATTTTTCAAACTTTACAGGAAAAAGTGGGCAAAAAAAAATATGCCTCTGAAGGCGAATTTATTGAACCACTTTAATTTTAATAATAATTGAATGAAAGCAGGAAAGTATAAGACTATGAAAGTAAAATTTATATTAAACAAAATTATTCTCTCATCAATCATTTTCGCTATCCTGCTAATGGTTGCATGTAAGGTTACAAAACCTTATGTGCAACCTGCCAATATTATTAGCAGCAAGTTGTACAGGGATTCTTTATCCACAGACACATCCAATATTGCTGCTGTTTCCTGGAAAGAAATATTTGGCGATTCCTTATTGGAATCCTTGATACAGGAAGGCATTCAGAATAATTTAGATCTTAAAATAGCATCCGCCCGTATTAAAGCAGCCAGTACAAATTTTAAACAAAGCAGACTTGCTTTTTTGCCGGGATTCGATTTAAACATAGGTGGATCTTTTCAAAAATATCCTTCTAGTCAGACTGGCCCACCCGAAGCTTATCAGTTATCATTATCTTCTACTTGGGAAGCAGATATCTGGGGAAAATTAAGCAGTGCCAAGCGGGCAAATCTTGCTTCATTGCTACAGAGTAATGCCTATAGAAATGCTATACAGACTCAATTGATTGCTGATATTGCTTCCAATTACTATTTATTACTAGCGTATGATGAACAGCTGAAAATAACAGAAAAAACTGTAGCTAATCGTATACAGGAAGTAGTAGCAGTTCGTTTATTAAAAGAGAGTAATGTAGTAACTGGTGCAGCTGTTGTACAAAGTGAAGCAAATAGGTATTCTGTAGAAATAACCATACCGGACCTAAAGCAACATATACATGAAACTGAAAATAGTATTAGTCTGCTATTGGGGAGGAATCCTAATTCCGTTATTCGTAGCACATTGAACGAACAAGTTATCAAAACACATCTTGCAACTGGAGTACCTTTGCAGTTGTTGGCTAACAGACCTGATGTACAAGAAGCTGAGCTACAACTTCGCAAATCTTTTGAGGTTGAAAATGTAGCAAGAACCTATTTTTATCCCAGTCTTTTTCTAACTGCAAACAGCGGATTGTCAAGTGGCAATTTGGCGCAATTGTTTAATCCTGCCTCTTTTTTTGCTGGTATTACAGGTGGGATTTTACAGCCTATATTTAATAAGGGTCTGAATAAACAAAGACTAGCATTGGCACAGGCTGCCCAGGAAGAATCACTTGCCGCTTTTAAACAAAAAATAATCATAGCAGGGCAGGAAGTTTCCAATGCATTATATAATTACAAATCAGCGGTTGATAAACAGTTGCTCCGTACACAGCAAATTATTTTTTTACAAAAATCAGTTGACTACACCAGAGAGTTGCTTAAATATTCCTCTGCTACCAACTATACCGATGTGCTTACATCAGAGCAAAGTCTGCTGGCAGGACAACTAAATGGCATTAATGATAAATTGCAGCAGCTCACAGCCATGGTAACCTTATACAGGAGTTTAGGTGGTGGCTGGAAGTAATGTTAGCTTCATTTTTGTTTAACTAATATCCTTAGCTACAACGATGATTTCTATACATTCCCCAAATTTTCTTGCATGCTAATTTCATGAGGGATTTCTTGAAATCAATATCGATGGGGGGAATAATTATTTAAAATCCTTCTTGTTTTTCTTAATAGTCTTTTGCACTAGATCTTTATATTTTTCGATTTACTTAAAGTAGAATTATTTTCATAACTTTCTGTCTGATGTGCGAAGCTCAAAGAAAGTATTTCAGCAATCATTTATCTAAAATACTTTAAACAAAATATTCATTAGCAATTATAAACAATAAACATTAAATATGGTAAATATCATTTGGATGATTTTAGTTGTATTTGCACTCTGGTTTATTTATATTTTAATAATAGATTTTGTAAAACATAAAGATGAATTAGAAAATGTTAGTTGGATCAAAACAGGACTAATTGGTTTCGTAGTTAATTTTTTTGATGTGTTAGGAATTGGGGCATTTGCTCCTCAGACTGCCCTTCTAAAGTTTACTAAGCAAACTTCCGATAAGTTGATCCCGGGCACTATGAATGTTGCCAATACTTTACCAGTTTTGATACAAGCAATTATATTTATAAAAGTAATAGAAGTAGAACCTACCACACTTGTAGTAATGTTCTTAGCTGCAATGGGTGGTGCATTTGTGGGTGCAGATATAGTTGCTAAGCTTTCTGAGAATAAAATTAGATTAACCATCAGTATAGCATTGCTGATAACTGCTGGTTTTATGCTTGCTAATAAATTGCATTTGATTCAAGGAGATGGAGTTGCTATAGGAATTCATGGATGGAAACTATTATTGGCAGGTTGTGTGAATTTTATTTTAGGCGCTATGATGACAGCTGGAGTTGGATTGTATGCACCTTGCATGGCATTAGTTTTTTTATTAGGATTATCACCTCAAGTTGCATTTCCTATTATGATGGGATCTTGTGCATTTTTAATGCCTTTAGCATCTTATAAATTTATTAAAACTGGTGCTTATAATAAAAAAGCTGCTATGGGAATGGCCATCCCTAGCATAGTCGCAGTGCTTATTGCTGCGTTTATTGTAAAATCTTTGCCATTAGATACGCTTAGGTGGTTGGTACTTTTCATTATCTTATACACTTCCTTTACTATGTTTTGGAGTGCGATAAAAAATAAATAAAATGAAAAAACAATTACTCTTTTTTGTACAATTTTCATTTATCATTGCTCTATTTGCGCAAGAAAATTTCAACCCTGCTAATTATTTATGGTATTCTGCTCCTGCTAAAAAGTGGGATGAGGCTATCCCTATTGGCAATGGTAGATTAGGGGCCATGGTTTTTGGAAACTATGGCGAAGAAAGAATTCAATTAAATGAAAGTACGTACTGGTCGGGGGGACCTTATAGTACTGTTGTTAAAAATGGATATAAAGTGTTGCCTCAAATTCAAGCGGATGTTTTTAAAGGGAATTATCTGGAAGCCCATAATTTATTTGGAAGAAACTTAATGGGTTATCCTGTTGAACAACAAAAATATCAGAGCCTGGCTAACTTGATCCTATTCTTCCCTGATCAGGATTCAGTTAGTAATTATAAAAGAGATTTGGATCTTAACACTGGCATCAGTTCTGTTACTTACAATGCACACGGCATTAATTTTAAGAGAGAGGTATTTGCATCTGAATCGAATCAGGTAATTGTTATCAGATTCACCGCTGATAAAAAAGCGAGCTTATTTGTAAAGGCAAATCTTCGAGGAGTTCGTAATCAAACTCATTCTAACTATGCTACCGATTATTTTAGAATGGATACCAATGGAAGTGATGGTTTAAAATTGACGGGCAAGTCTGCCGATTATATGGGCGTAAAAGGACAATTAAAATATGATGCCCAAATTAAAGCAGTTGCAGTTGGTGGAACTACACATACAAAAGGAGTTGACTTGATGATTGAAAAAGCAGACACCATCACCTTATATTTTTCTGCGGCTACTAATTTTATCAATTATAAAGATGTGAGTGGTGATGCTTCCAAAAAAACAAACCAATATTTGAATGCAATAAAAAATAAATCCTACGAAACTATTTTAGCTGCTACTTTAAAGGATTATAAAAAGTATTTTGATCGTGTATTCTTAAACCTTGCAAGTAATCCTCAATCTTATCTTCCTACGAACAAAAGAATTGAAAAAATACAAACTAGCCCAGATCCATCAATGGCAGCTTTGAGTTATAATTTTGGAAGGTATTTAATGATTTCATGCTCCAGAGAAAATAGTCAGCCGGCTAATTTACAAGGATTGTGGAACGATGATATGAATCCCTCCTGGGATGCTAAATACACCACCAATATTAATACAGAAATGAATTATTGGCCAGTGGAGTCAAGCAATTTGGCGGAGTGTGCACTTCCTCTAATTAAAATGGTTAAAGAATTACAAGATCAAGGAAGTCAGGTTGCCAGGGAACACTATGGGGCAAGGGGTTGGGTAATGCATCAAAATACAGACATATGGCGTGTTACAGCTCCCATGGATGGTCCTACATGGGGAACTTTTACGGTAGGTGGAGCCTGGCTTTGTACCCATCTTTGGGAGCATTACTTATATACGCAAGACAAAGCCTATTTAAAGGAAATATATCCCGTAATAAAAGGGGCGATTCAATTTTTTATGGATTTTTTGGTACCGCATCCTAATGGTAAATGGCTGGTGACAAATCCTTCCACTTCACCCGAAAATTTTCCGGATGGAGGTGGTAACAAACCTTATTTTGATGAAGTAACTGCAGGTTTTAGAGAAGGCACTACTATTTGTGCAGGATCATCAATCGACATGCAGATTTTATATGATCTATTTGGATATTTTAATGAGGCATCTACTTTGTTGTCTCTTGATGATGCCTTTAATGAAAAAGTAAAATTAGCCAGAACAAAATTGGTGCCTCCTCAGATAGGTGCTGATGGTTCTTTGCAAGAATGGACAGAAGATTGGAAATCTCTCGAAAAAAATCATCGCCATTTTTCACATATGTATGGCTTATATCCTGGTAAAATATTAACACAAATAAATTCGCCTGCATTTATAGAAGCCTATAAAAAAGTGCTAAACGAAAGGGGTGATGGGGCTATGGGATTTTCTCGCGCATGGAAGATGGCACTATGGGCTCGACTTGGAGATGGAGAACGTTCTTATAAAATTTATCAAGGTTACTTAAAAGAGCAGTCCTGTAGTTCCCTATTTGCATTATGTGGAAGGGCACCTCAAGTGGATGGAACTTTTGGGGTTACAGCGGCCATTACTGAGATGTTGATTCAATCGCATAATGGGTTTATACAATTCTTGCCCGCCTTACCTAATAATTGGGAGGATGGTAACTTTAATGGAGTTTGCACCAGAGGAGCTTTTGAAGTTAATTTTTCCTGGAAGTTTAATAAAATACAAAAGTTAGCAATTAAATCAAAGGCAGGATTAAACTGTACTTTAAAAATGGATCAAAATATTAAGATCTTAAACAACGGGCGAATTGTACCGTTTGAAAAAATAGGTAAGGATCTAATTGAATTTAAAACAATCAAAGGGCAAGTTTATCAAGTAGAACAGATTTAAAGTATTTAAATAACTCAAAGCATGTCTAATTACCCAAGTATTTTTAATGATGTTATTGGCCCAGTAATGAGAGGGCCATCAAGCTCTCATTGTGCTGCATCGCTTCGTATTGCGCGCATCTGTCGCGACTTGATGGAAGGTAATATGAAAGATATATTAATTGAATTTGATCCGAATGGATCATTGGCTACAACCCATAAAAGTCAAGGATCTGATATGGGTTTATTTGGTGGATTTTTAGGATGGGAAGCTTATGACGAGCGATTGCCAGAATCAGAAAAATATTTATCTACGGCTGGTATAAATTATGTAATTCAAATTTCTGAATTGGAAGAAAAACATCCGAATACTTATAAAATAACTTTAACCAATGAAAAAGAATCCAGAGAATTAATCGCGATCTCAACGGGGGGTGGGATGATTGAGGTTATTTATATAGATGGGAACCAAGTCTCTATTGCCGGTGATTATTATGAAACACTGATTTATTGTACTGAGTTCGATAATATTATTTCCTACTTGAAATCAACTATTTCTTTTGATGATATTTTAGTTCATGAAGGATCAACGACGTTCATTGAAATAAAATCGCAAAATAGTATTCCTGAAATCATTTGTAAGGAAATTGCTCAGATGAATACTGTGAATGCCATTAAAAGTATTAAGCCAGTACTTCCAATCATGGCAAGAAAAAATTTATCGGTGCCCTTTATTACTTGTCATGAAATGATGGAATATAACAAGGATAAAAATAAAGCGCTTTGGGAATTGGCTGTTGATTATGAAAGTATACGAGGTAATATTAGTTCGGATGCTGTTATAGATAAGATGAGAGCTATCATTCAGATAATGGGAAACGCTATTGAAACAGGATTAAAAGGCACAACTTATCATGATCGGATCTTAGGAAGTCAGTCACCTCAGTTTAAAAAAAGTTTGGAATCCAATCTATTAATAGGAGGAGATGTTCTTAATAAAACCATACTGTATGTATCTGCAATCATGGAGGTTAAAAGTTCTATGGGTGTTATTGTAGCAGCTCCAACTGCTGGATCCTGTGGAGGATTACCTGGTGTTGTATTTGGAACAGCACATTGCATAAATAATAATGAAGATTCAATTATCAGGGCGATGCTTTCGGCTGGTCTTATTGGCGTATTTATAGCTGCTCATGCCACTTTCGCTGCAGAAGTTGGTGGATGTATGGCAGAAACTGGTTCAGGGGGAGGTATGGCTGCTGCCGCCTTAGTAGAAATGAACGGGGGTAGTTTGGAGCAATCAATTGCAGCTGCTTCTTTGGCATTGCAAAATTCATTAGGCATTATTTGTGATCCAATAGGAAATAGGGTTGAAGCACCTTGTCTAGGTAGAAATGTAATGGCTGCTACGAATGCAATCTCCTGTGCAAATATGGCATTGTCGAATTACGAACATTTAATTCCCTTAGATGAAGTGATAGAAACAATGAAAGAAGTTGGTGATCAGATTCACCATACTTTAAGATGTACAAATCTAGGTGGATTGTCTATTACAAGTACGGCAAAAAGAATCGAAAAATTACTGAATGAAAATCCTCCTGTCTTATTTAAAAGTTGTTAGTTTATCCTCGAGTAATTACTTGCAAAGAGACCAATGAATGATTGAAAGGATTATAATAAATTGGGAATTATTTTATCTTATAAAATTTCTTACATCCATAATTAAGGACTTACATTAAATAGTAGGTCTTTTTTTATTTCTTCTTACGAAAGCTGTGTGAGGTTCCACGATCAGACTCATTCCCAATACTTTTATTTCAAATGAGTTATTTATATTTTATTAATTCAAAAATGAACAATCTGTATAGATTGTACAAGTTTTTGAAGGAATTGATATAGGCATTGAGAAATGTGGAAAACTATGGATGAAATAATATAAAATAAAATAATAATCACTTACTTTAAGCAAGTAATTATTATAACCCATTGCAATTCTAACGCAATATTTTCTATTTACGATTCTTGTCATCGCTATTAGTAACTACCTCATTATTCATTGAAATAGTTTATAAACTATTTCTAAATCAACCTGTATGAAAAAAATATTATTTCTAATTGCATTCTTTACAACAACTTTTCTAACAGCTCAAACAACTGGTTATTGGGCAATGGAATTTAAAGCAAAATCTAACTCAGAAAATGATATTTCTGAAGCCTTTGATAAAAGATTTAAAGATGTTAAAATAAACAAAGGATTAGTGGTACTTGAAAGATTATCTACTGGATCTCAAAATGGGATGACTCATAGACTTGTATGGCTATTCACACTCGGAGTTACTGCTATTGAAATGGATGGTAATAATCCAGATAAAAAAGATGCATTTTGGGCAAAACTGGATAATTATATTGAAGTATGGGGTCCTACTTATTCTGGAAGATGGCTAAGCTTCCAACTTGGAGATATGGATAAAAATCCAACTGAGCATATTTGGGATATCAAAATAAAAGATCCAAGTAAATTTAAGGCAGCTCATGAGATATTAGTAAATGAATTAAAAAATGACTTTGCTGGTAGATCTATAGGATTTGGTACTTATGATATTGGCAGACCAAATGGAGCTACTCATTGGATGTATATAAGTGGTAAAGATGGAGAAGACCATTTAAAGCTCTATGAAAAATTAGAAAAAACGGAAGAATTTAAGAAGTATATCCAGAATAGAGGCGATGTTATAGATGTAAAAGATTTTGAATTAGAAATTCTTAAAGTAAAAAAATAAGTTCCATCATAAATCAAACAACAATGAAAAAAATATCCCTATTTATCATCATTTTAATTGCTGCATTTTCCAGCCTTAAAGCACAATCAATCTTTACTGCTTATTCAATTAATGTAGAACCAAAAGATGAGCAAACAGTTTTACAATTGTACAAAAATTACTATGGCAATAAGGAAAATCTCTTTAAAGGCATGACTATTTCTTTATATCAAAATCATTTTAAAGGTAAAGACGATGCTACACATAAGGTAAGTTTTTCTGGAACACCAGAAGTAATGGGAGCAGCTTATGATTCAAAAGGCAGTGATGCTTGGGCTCTTTTTAATTCGGAACTTTCAAAATATACTAAAGATGTAAGTGCTGATATGGGGAAAACAATTTCCTATTTTGGTGATACAAGTAATGTTAGTTATCCTGTTTCTGATATTTATTTAGCAAATATTAAAGATGAAAATCTTTATAAATCAAAATTCGATGCATTTTTTAGCAAATATGCAGCTCCCAATACTCGTATAGCTTTCGGAAGCTTTAGCACAATACGTTCGGATGGTGCTACACATTTTATTTTAATAAGTTATAAAGACTTTACTACCAAATTTAATTATCATATACCTAACGCAATAGGTTATAAAGAATTTCAAAATTCAGTTAAAGATATAAGAACTTTTACTAGTTCAAATACTAGATATCTTTTAGGAAGATGGTAAATTATTTGAAATAATTATAAACAAGATTAAAACCTAAAAAATATAAATCAAAACCATGAAAAAAATATTACTAAGTTTATTTGTATCAGCATCTTTGATTGCTTGTACAAACCAAGAAAACAAAGCAGAAACAAAAGTAGAAACAATCATAGATTCAACAAAAGGGTCAGTAACATCTACAGGGCCTGATGTAGACTTAATAAAAAAATGTATTACAGCATTTGCAAATGGAGATTGGGCTACTTATGCTTCATGCTATGCGGATACCGCAAAAGCATTTCATAATGTTTGGCCTTTATCAACTGATACTTCATTAGGAGTAAGAATACCACAACTTATTGAAGGCTTTAAAAAGCAGAGAGAAATAGCGGATGGTAATATTACCTTAGGCGGAACTATTTATGAAGTATTAACCATGGCCGATGGTAATAAGTATGGCCACTTATGGGTTGAAATGTCCTGGAAATTAAAAAAAGGTGATGTAAAGAAAATGGTTCTATTTAATTCTTACGGTATTAATAAAGACGGAAAAATTACTTACGAATGGCCTATTTATGACACGAAAGATGTTGTAAAGGTTGCTCCGTAATTTATAATCTTAAGTTTTTAATTTTTACTGGAGGCTCTTAGCAATAAGAGCCTCTTTTTTTTCTTCTACTAAGTGTTAGAAAAAGTATTTCACTTCTCCTTTTGTCAATCCTTCATAATAAACAAAAAAAAATTGAGATTAGTAGAAAATCACAAACAACAAGTAGATGTTATCCAACAATTATTACTATTTATAATTGATAGCGATACTTCTAATAAGGCTATATTAATGGGAAATAAAAATAATTTAAAGGAAATTAATCAGATGAACCTTTAACTAAAAGCCAGTAGCTTTTTTCTAAAATTGATATATTCCTTTTTAGAACTTGTAATAAATGCTTTTTCGGATGTAGCCTGTGTATAGAGGTAAGATAATTTTGTTTTATCAATAGGTTTAACCTGCATTAATTTAGGGTAATGAGTAACTGAAAAACTGATAATTTTTGTCAGGATCTCAATGGTGCTGATTCCTTTATCTGTTAAAGTATATAAAAAAACTTTTTTATTTGTAG
>CAIYLW010000024.1 GCA_903927185.1 uncultured Bacteroidota bacterium | reverse complement strand
TATGCACAATCACATCAAAAGAGTCTGTCAGGAATTATCGAATCATATCTTGAAATCCTGACGATTCTGGAAGAGCCGGAGAATAGGAAAATCGGTTTTGAGATATCCCCGTTCGTAAAAAGTATATCCACCGGTGTTCAGATACCTGCTGATCTGGATTATAAATCCGCTTATTCAAATTACCTGACCGGGAAATATAAATGAAACCTAAACTGTTTTTCGACACCAATTTATTGCTGAATCTTTTGGGTGAAAGGACTTAATTCTAAGTTTGCCGATTTCGAGGATTCATTGCAATATTTTAGTGCTTTAAAATCAGAATGCAATCTGATCATTACCAGAAACAGTAAAGATTTGTAACTACTCAGGTCTGTTCGTTTAATTTTGGTAATCCTTCGCGGATAGCTAGAGGTAAAAAGTATAGCCGGATTGTTTACTATCTATAAATTCTACCCATAGTGGGTAATGAAAATGTTACCAGTGGGTATGGCTTTCTGTAGCTAACAGCCTGGAATTCTTTTTTGGCGGCCGCGAGATTTACAGCTAAACGGATTGTCTCAAATGGATTCCCACCCTTTTTAATGGTCGTATCAATTACCGAGCGCAATATTGCGAATATCTCAGAACCCCGCTTAGAGCGGAAGCTTCCTGAAACTTTCTGCTTAACCTTTACATTCCGTATTGCCTGCTCGGATCCATTATTGTCGTAGGGGACGTCGGGGTAAAACAAAAAGGTGAATACTTCATCCTTCCACTTTTTTAGCCTTCGTTGGAATGGGAATATTTTTTTGACTTTATCCGGGAGGATTTGATTGATCAGGGTTCTAAATTCCTGGAGTATCCTATTTCTCTCCTCCAATGGTTCGACATACTGCTGTTCTGTCATTCTATTTTTTAGCGCTATTGCACTTTTAAATAAGGCCGTCATATCGAGCACCCATTTGTGGTGGTAAGTTTCTTCGAAGTATTTTAATTCCCTCAGCAGATGAGCAAGGCACAGTTGATGTCGTTTGGATGTCGTTTTTAATTGTGCACTCAACGAATCACTTACATAAGTTGCATTAGGAAATCCATCAGGGAATGTATTTTTGACTGTCACAAAACCCCTGCTGTTTGTTATTACGATATAAGTTGCCCGGATTGTTTGCCAGGTCCACGCCCAGTGGTTTTGATTATTAACCTTAACGCCAGATTCGTCGCCTCCTACCGTGGATGCTTTTCCAACCTCCTCTTTTATACCTTCGTAGATGGGGAGTACGATATTGGCAGCTTTATTAAGTAGGTTATAAATTGTACCCTCGCTCATTGAAATAGTTGTTATGCTGTTGATCAACTCTGACAAACGGGCATAGGGTACATATTGACGAGAACTGAGGTATGCGGTGAGGGCAATCAAATTGTTCCCGTATTGAACTGGCGCAGAAACATCCGCCGGGAAGTCCCCGTCACTGATATAACCGCAGTTACAGGTCGTCTGTAAAATCTGATGTTCAATGGTGCTGGCTTTAATAACTGGAATATCTATTACTTGCCGTTTGCCAATGATACGGCCTGGCTCTCCGGCATGAACCTTACCGCATTGAGGGCATTTCTTATCAGGCCAATGTTCTATTATTTTGTCGGGACTCGCAGACATGAGCAGTGTTTCACCTTTATGCCCGGGTTGCCCACCCGACTTTTTATCGCTCGTTTCCCGAAGACTCTGGTTCTTGTGTCGGAACAGGTCATGAGAAGGCGGAAGGGAACTGTTACCACTGTTTTTTGGAGTCTTTAACCTTTGTACCTCTTCGTGGAGTTCTTGTACTTTGGTCGTCAATTTGTCTACCGCGATCAAAAGGCCATAGACCATATCTACCAATTCTTCTTTACCATGTATCCGTAGCTTCTCTTTCGGGATCATAACTCCTTTGTTTTTAACAAAGATCAGCTAAGGCACTTGTGAATCAACTATTTTAAGCGGGATGTTTGTCAACAAAGAAACACCATGTTATCAACAAATTACTGAAACATTTC
The DNA here is from genome assembly GCA_903927185.1 of uncultured Bacteroidota bacterium. Lineage (GTDB taxonomy): Bacteria > Bacteroidota > Bacteroidia > Chitinophagales > Chitinophagaceae > Sediminibacterium. The sequence goes on along the minus strand of CAIYLW010000024.1, from coordinate 154 downwards.
TGATTTTTTTATTTTACCCCCGCGACACTCTGACACACGAAAACAAAACAGAAATTCACCCCGCAAGCTAGCCATGGCGAGTTCAGGAAAAATTAGAAATTTTAACCCGACGCGGATTTTTGTCAAAAATTGTAATAAAGACCTGAGTAGTTAC
>CAIYLW010000023.1 GCA_903927185.1 uncultured Bacteroidota bacterium | reverse complement strand
CCCTTCATAGCTAGTTTCAAATATTTCAAGAAAAGCTTCAACTTCTTTTTTACTTGCGGTCCTTAATCTATTGGAGGCAACTTCATCTATACCATTTGAATTGGGTGAAAATGGTAATTTATTTTTGATAGATTCTTTAATCGAATTTGCCATAAAAGGTTAATGATATAAAAATGAGCAATTTAACTTCACAAAATTCTGATTCCTTTTAAAAATCAAAGATACTTTTTAAAGTAGTTATGGAATCTTTACAACCTATATTTCCTTGTTATCTTTTGATAAGGATCTCTATAGATTGGGATGATTTAATTGAGATTTTGATTTAGATTTCAAAATTGAGCATCCTTTAACAGTATATATCTAGATATTTGTTGATACCTTTATACTGTCTTGAAAAAGCTTTTGATCATATTGCTTTTAATAATCTATGGTTCTGCAACCATGGGAACTACAGTGCACTTTCATTACTGTATGAACAAAGTAGTAGGATGGAGTTTGGATGATAGCCAAGACCACAAATGCCATTCCTGTGGGATGGAAAAAAAGAACAGCTGTTGTAAAGACAGTAAAACTCAAATTAAATTAGGGAGTGATCAGCAGAAGGCCGATCCAGCGCAAAATATTCATTTTAATAGCCACCTAATTTCTGCCCAACCTATCGCTTCCGATTATCTGTTGAGTGCAATAGTTACCCCTGAATTAGTTCCTGCAATTAACAATTCCCCGCCTTTACTTCCTATTTTGGAAGAGCCCGAATTCCTTTGTGTTTTTAGAATCTGATTTTCTTTCAATTATTTATTGAATGTATAGCCTTAAGCTTAGTCATTCTGTTTCATTGCATATTTAATAATGCAATTGATAATTATCCATATATCGGCTTTGCCGACAAAAGAAAGAAAATGAAAAATAGAATTACTATTATGCTGTTTGCAATAATGGCTTTTAGTTTTACCTCAAGGTCTCAAAATACATCAACAGCTGTAGATTACAAATCCATTTCATTTAAGGTGTTCGGTGCATGTGAACAGTGTAAAGACAGGATTGAAAATGGTTTAAAATTGAAAGGTGTTAAAAAAGCTATTTGGGATGTTGATACAAAACAACTTGCATTAGTTTATAACCCTACATTGATATCAATTGAAAGAATTGAAAATAAAATTTTAGGATTAGGGCATGACCTTGAAAATAAAAAAGCAAAAAAAATTATTTATGACGCATTGCCTAGTTGCTGCCATTATAGAGAAATTGATGAACAAAAAAAATTAATCAAATTAGACAGTAGTGTTGTATTTAATATTCCATTAAAAATCCAACAAACTGATTCAATCTCTCAGACAACTGCTATTCATATAGACAATAGAATGGTTCAAGGTTTGGTGATGGAGGAATCCTCAAATGGTAAATTCAAACCACTTACAAATGCAAGTATCTACTGGTTAGGAACCAATAAGGGTGTCATTTCAGATAATATGGGAGTTTTTAAAATCAGACTTGATACTATTCATTCCAGATTGGTGATAAGTTATATTGGCCTTCAATCAGATACTATTTCAGTTACAGATGTCAATGAATTAAAAATCATTCTAGCTTCAAAAAATCAATTAAAAGAGGTTACCGTTAAAAGTCGTCAACGCTTTACTTATGCATCGCCTATCAGCACAATAAGAACTCAAGTGATGACGGGAGGTGAGTTATTAAAAGCTGCTTGTTGTAATTTGAGTGAAAGCTTTGAGACCAATCCATCAGTTGATGTTTCTTATAACGATGCAGTAACTGGATCAAAACAAATACAGTTACTCGGTTTAAGTGGTAATTATACCCAACTAACAGTTGAAAATTTGCCAGGTCCAAGAGGATTAGCAACACCATTAGGGTTGAACTCGATTGCGGGTCCCTGGATTGAAAGTATTCAATTAACAAAAGGTGTTGGCTCTGTAGCAAATGGATTTGAAAGTATTGCAGGACAAATAAATGTGGAACTTAAAAAGCCCGAATCGGCTGAAAGATTATTAGCTAATGTATATGTGAATGATTTTGGTAAAACTGATTTGAATTTGAATCTTGTAGAAAAATTAAGTCCTAAATGGTCTACCGCATTATTGTTACATGATGACTTTCTGCAAAATAAAAATCTGGATTTTAATAAAGATAGTTTTCGCGATTTGCCTACAGGTAATCAGCTTAGTTTAGTAAATAGATATAAGTTCGATAATAGCAAAGGGTTGCTTGCACAGTTTGGGCTAAAAGTATGGAGCGACCAAAAAGTGGGCGGCCAAACTGCCTTTAATCCAGCCGTGGATAAGAATACAACTAACTATTATGGACTGGGAATTGATACCAAGCGTTATGAACTGTTTGGAAAAATTGGTTATGTTTTTCCTCAACAGAAATATAAAAGTATCGGCTTGCAGATGGCTGCAATAGATCATCAACAGGATTCCTATTTTGGATTAACAACTGATCATTCAAATCAAAAGAGTTTTTATAGCAACCTAATATATCAATCTATTATTGGGACTACGATTCATAAATACAGAACTGGATTAAGTTTTCAATACGATAACTACGACGAAGATTTTAAATCTGCGATTTATAGTAGAAAAGAAATCGTGCCGGGTGCATTCTTTGAATACACTTTTATACCTGCTGAAACATTTAGTGCAGTTGTTGGAATTAGGGCTGATTACAATAATTTGTTTGGCTCTTTTTTTACACCCAGATTAAATCTAAGGTATGAGCCAATTAAAGGAACTGTGATTCGTGCAAGTGCAGGTAGGGGACAACGTACAGCAAATATTTTTGCAGAAAACAATAGTGTATTTGTGAGCGCCAGACAAGTGTCTATTATTTCAACTGGCACAGGAAAAGCTTATGGATTAAATCCGGAAATTGCCTGGAACAAAGGAATCAGTATCGATCAGAAATTTAAACTGTTTACAAAAGATGCGATGCTAAGTGTAGACTTTTTCAGGAATGATTTTAATAACCAAGTGGTGGTAGATGTTGAAAGTGTAAGAGATGTGAAATTTTATAACCTTGCTGGAAAATCTTACTCTAATAGTTTTCAGGCTGAATTAAATATAACTCCATTCAATAAGTTTGATATCAGAATGGCTTATCGGTATTTTGATGTAAAGACTACTTATAAAGGACAGTTCTTAGAAAGACCATTAGTGGCAAAAGATCGTGCATTTTTGAGTTTCGATTTTGCAACAGATAATGGGTGGAAATTTAATTACACACTAACCTATAATGGCAAAAAGCGTTTGCCCAATACTAATTCTAATCCTGTGCCCTACCAATTAGAAACCTATTCTCCTGTTTTTTATATTATGAATGCTCAAGTGACAAAAACTTTTGGCAACAAAATCCCTATGGATATTTATGTGGGAGTAGAAAATATGAGCAATTTCTACCAACAAAATGCCATTTTAGCTGCCAATCAACCTTTTAGTCAATACTTTGATGCGTCAATGGTTTGGGGGCCAATTACGGGAAGAATGTTTTATATGGGCTGGAGGATGAAAATAAAATAAGCATTAACCTTGTTTTGTAATAAAACTAACTGCAAAACAGAAATAGTATTAATGTGTGATGAAATAGTGTTAATGATTGATTAATACACTAAATTTATAGGGGACTCTTTGTCAAACCTCGGGTATATGCGTAAAATTAATTTTGATAGGAAAGGTTTAGTGGTTTTTACTATTATTGTTTTAATAGGAATGGGGGTATCTTCTAATCTCATCTATACGGAATTGCAAGACTCCTATGAATTAGCTGGGCAATTAAAATTAAGGTTAAAGATTCTAAACGAATTAGATAAATTAAATAGCTCCATCACATTCATTGAAAGAAATGAAAAGCCTAAACTTATTGAGCAAAATAGCAATAGTGTATTTGAAATAAATCAAGGATATGAGTTAGCTATAAATTGTTTAGTAAACCTTAAAACAAAAATCTATCAATCTGAAGTATTTCCAAATGAAATTGATAGTTTAATCTTTTTTATTAATAGCAAACATCAGTTATCCAGTCATATGATTCAGCTGAGTTTGAATCATATGGCAGATAGTGCAATTAAAATCTTAAAAAATTCGAATGATAGTATACTTGTTTATTCTTTTTATAATCATTATAATAGAATCTACAATAGATTAAGTAATAAATCAGAGATGCAACTTGTCCACCATATTTCTTATACTGAAAGAATTTATAAGATACTTTGGTTAGTAATTTTTTTAACGCTTTCAATTTTGCTCTTTTTCATTTACAAATTAAACATTCAATTAAAAATTAAAAATGACTTATTATTTAATAATAAAACATTTTTGGATATCATAAATTTTAGCTCAGATTGTATTCTAATCCTTGATTTAAATTTTACCATTTTGTATTGCAATAAAGCAACTCAAGATCTTTTTATTTATTCGAATGAGCAGATTATTGGAAAAGATCCAGATATAATATTTCAAACGATTGAAACCAAAGATGCACATATAGACAGAAGAAAATTCATACAAAAAAATGGTATTTGGATGGGCGATCTGAAAAGAAAGGATTCAAAGGGATCCATTCTTGATTTGTACCTTACATTAAATTCTTTTAAGGGGTTGGACGGCAAATCAAAAGGCTATTTTTCTATAGCAAGTAATATTACAAAAATTGTTATAGCGCAAAATCAGATAAAAGAATTAGCCGAATCACTTTCTGAAGTAAACAGATCTTTAAAAGATAAAGTAAAAGCACAAACTTTACTAATTAAGGATGTATTTGAAAGGGTTAATGAAGTATTTATAGGCACTGATGTTGAATTTAAAATCAACTATGTAAATAAACATATAGAATCTGTTTTTGGAATAAAATCAGAGATGATGATTGGATGGGATGTGAAAGAGTTTATCCTAAAAATTGCCGGACCTGCATTTATAGAAATTCCAAGATTGGCGTTTGAAAGTAATCAGAATAATAGTTTTGATTTTAAGAATGTAAATACAGGTTATTGGTTTGAAGGAAATGTATATCCATCAAAGAATGGGGTCTCATTATATTTTCAAGATATCACTGAGAAAGTTAAAACAGAGGCTGAGAATTTAAAATCGCAAAGGATGTTTGAATTCTTAAGTAAAGCGAATGAAAATATTTTAACTGCTGAAAATCGCAAAACCCTCTTTCAAAATATTTGTGATTTAGCAATTACATTAGACAATATTCTTTTCTGTTGGATTGGTGCACCTGAAAAAGAAGAAGGAAATATTTTAGCTTTAAATTGGGCAGGTGAAGAAGATGGTTACTTAAGTGTTATCAGGGAAATATCCTCAAAAGATATACCTGAGGGACGGGGACCCTCTGGAAAAGCCTTCAGAGAAGGGAAGTATTATTATAGTAATGATATTGAAAATGATAGTGAAATGGAATTATGGCGTGATGAAGCCTTGAAAAGGGGGTATCGGTCATCAATTTCAATTCCAATTAAAGTAAATAATAAAATAGCCTACGTTTTTACATTGTATACTTCAGTTCCTCAATACTTTAATGAGGATCATGTCGGGTTGCTGCTCAATATTGCAGAAAATATCAGTTTTGCACTTCAGGCTTTCTTTGTAGCAGATTTAAAAAAAGCTACTGACACACAATTGCAGAAAGTATTACATGCAATAGAACAAAGTTCTGCATCGGTCGTAATATCTGATGTAAAAGGAAATATAGAATATGTAAATCCGGCATTTACTAAGTTAACTGGGTATAGTTATGATGAAGTAATAGGACAAAATCCTCGTATATTAAAAACCGAATATACTTCAGCTGATGAATATGCTCATATGTGGGAAAATTTAACAAATACTCTTGAATGGTCGGGTGAGTTTTGTAATAAGAAAAAAAATGGAGAATTATATTGGGAGTATGCAGTTATTTCACCTGTACTAAACGAAGCAGGAGAAATAACTAATTATGTAGCGGTAAAAGAAAATATTACTTTACAAAAAATTTTACAAGAGGATCACCTTAAATTAACATCGGATTTGTTGAAGAGGAATCATGACCTTGAAAAATTCTCATACGCACTATCACATAATATAAGAGGTCCACTTGCTAATATTCTTGGATTAAGAGATGCATTGAAGCGCGATAGTTCTAAGGGGATTGAACAAAGTTTACTCCAAGCTATTTCAGATTCTGCAGATTCGATGGATCAGGTAATAAGAGAAATTTCAAATGTTATTAGTATCGGTCAGGTAAGTTTGGAAGAGAAAAAATTAATCAATATTGAAATGGTATTGAATTCTGTGAAAGCAGATCTGGAACACTTTATTAAAGAAAAGCAAGCAATTATAGAGATTGATTTTTCAAAATCTCCCTTCTTCTTTTCGCTAGAGTCTTACTTAAATAGTATTTTTCATCATTTAATTGTGAATGCACTTAAGTTTTCAAAAATAGGCATAGCTCCAAAAATTCAAATTTGGACAGAAACTAAAAACCATAAAATTATCTTCCATATAAAAGACTTGGGTATTGGTATTGACTTAAATCGTTATAAAAATGCAGTATTTGGTTTATATAAAAGGTTTAATAATTCTATAGAGGGAAAGGGTATTGGATTATACTTAGTTAAATCGCAAGTTGATTTTTTGGGGGGGGAAGTAGATGTTAAAAGTGAATTAATGGAGTGGACTGAATTTATAATTAGTTTGCCTACATAAAAATTAAGTCTTTTATGTTTTTTAATCATTTAAATAAATACAACAAAATGAAATCTATCAAATTGTTACTAATTGGCTTTGTTACCATCTTGTCTTTGTCTGTGATGGCTCAAACAAAAGATGCTACAAATAAAGCAGAAACTAGCAAATGCGGTTGTACTAAATGTGGTTGTGCAAAAGGTAAATGTGATTGCAGTACCACATCTTGCAATTGCGAAAGTTGTAGTAAAACAGCTTCAAAAAAATACAGCTGCCCTATGCACTCTGAAATTACCAGTGATAAGCCCGGTAAATGTTCTAAATGTGGGATGGACTTAAAAGCAGGTACAGCAAAAACTGGTCATGATGCCATGAAAATGTATAGTTGCCCTATGCACTCAGATATTACTAGTGATAAACCTGGTAAATGTTCTAAGTGTGGGATGGACTTAAAAGCAAAAGGTTAAATTAATAAAAAAGGAACAGTTTCATCTGTTCCTTTTTTATTTTAATTATTCAATTTAATGTCTTTGATACTGGTAGGTATCCAGACTTGCATTTGATTACTACCACGATTACACCAGGTATAATAGGGGATTGCCAGAATTTTTTTATTAATGGTTTGTAAACTTTTTCCATCAGCTGCTATTTGAATACTTGGAACTGTTGTACTCAATGCAACAATTTGTTCTTGTAATATATTCATTGGGAGCTCTACAATTTTTGATTCAGTAGGCAATAAAATATTATAAGCTTTTCCTTCATTATCTGCGCCTTCAATACAATATACCAGTGGGCCACGTTCTAGCGCCATTCTAAATTGATTTGTTTTAATTGCGTCACTGGAAATTACTCTTTTAATTTCCATAGGAAGTTGATAACTAATAGTATCGTTTTTCTTCCATTGTCTTTGAATAATATAATAACCATTTTCTTCTGTTATAGGAACAATTTGACCATTTACTAAAATAGAAGGTTGTAATCCATTAAAGGAAATAAACGAATAAAGATTACCTGGTACAACTGTGTTATTTGACCATCCTGGTTTACGCAACAAGACCCTGAAATTTGAAGTGGTAGCAGGAGATACGGCAATCTGAATATTTCCATCTAGTGGATAATTGGTTTCCATTTTAATACTTATATCCTTGCCTTTCAGATTGACCTTTGTTTCACTTCCAACAAATAAATTAATATATATCGACTCTTGATTTTTTGCATAAATATAATCCCCAATGGAAGCAATTAATCTGGCAATATTAGCCGGACAACAAGCGGTGCCAAACCATTCTCTTCTAGCATTCTTTCCATTTGAGCCCAATGGATTACCATAAAAAAATCGATCTCCAGATAAACTTAATCCATCCAGTGCTCCATTATATAGACTACGTTCCAATACATCCATATATTTTGCATCTCCAGTTAAAGCATTCATTCTTTGATTCCAAAATACCATACCCACTGATGCACAAGTTTCGCAATAGGCTTGTTCATTAGGTAAGTCATAATCTGTTCCGAATCCTTCATTACTTCCTGATGATCCAATGCCACCAGTGATATACATGTTTTTATAAACCACATCTTTCCATACACGCTGCATCGCAGCAAGATATCCTGTGTCTCCTGTTTGAGCTGCAACATCAGCTGCACCAGTATACATATACATTGCACGAACAGCGTGCCCAGTAATTTTTGATTGCATTTTCACGGGTACCACATCTTGTGCATAGGCTGTGTCTTTCCAATCGGTCCAGGTATAACCTACTGCGTTTTGATGACCTCTTTCTGATAAAAGCCAATCTGCCAAAGTCAAATATTTTTTATCATTTGTAACTTTAAATAATTTTACTAAGGCAAGCTCTAATTCCTGATGACCGGTTACCCAATGTCTTTTTGTTGGTCCGAATAATGTATCAAAATGGTTAGCCCATCGAATCGAAACGTCCAGAAATTTTCTCTTACCAGTTGCATAATAGTAGGCTACTGCAGCTTCTATCATATGTCCTGCATTATAATCTTCATGCATACTCATATCAGTATACCTCTTAGTAATATCTGAAAGTGTGAACCAGGTATTTAAATATCCATCTGGTTGTTGCGCAGCTGCAATAATTTCAATCCATTCATCAGCTTTTCGTTCTAATGCAGAATCAGGATTATTTTTTAGTGAATAGGCAATGGCTTCTAAAGCTTTGAATACATCACTATCATCATAAAAAATACCTTCATGTTTTTCTCCTTTTTTTCTGGCAACTTTTTGAAAGTTGCGCAATCGAGGTGTAGCAGTTTCTGTTTGGTACACACATGCATTTAAAGTTTTGGTAGCTACTAATTGTAGTTTAGGTTTCCAGAAATGATCTGTAATGGTCACTTTCGAAAAGCTAATCGGCTCTATTTTTACTAGGTTACTCTGACAATAAGATGTTGCACAGATGGAGGTCATGCAAATGAATAGAAAGATATTTTTATACATAGATTTTTTTTAAGCTGACATTAATCTTCTTGTTTTCCAATAACTTAAATATAATTGATTGTGGGCAGATAGTAAATAGTAGAGAAAATTCTGTTTTATTTTCGAATATCAATTATTAAACATAATCAATAATACTACTATCAAGCCTGTTTTTGGGTTACCTTTTATCGAAAGCAGTATTAAGAGTTGTAAAAAACCCTTAAAAAATGTTACAAAAAACCTACTTCAAAACAAAAGATTATTGTAAAGTAAAGTTCAGTTTCAATGTTGAAAATGCGGAAACTATTGAAATCTTAGGTTTGAACAGTGATTGGGAAAAATCAGTTTTAATGAGTAAAAAGAAAGACGGAAATTTTAGTGCTGAAGTTTCTTTGCCTAAAAACTCACAACACGAATTTAAATATCGCATCAATGCATCAGAGTGGTTAAATGAGCCGGAAGCTGATAGTGTTAGCACCAATGTATTTGGAAGCAGCAATAGTGTTATCGTATTATAATATCCTATTTATAACGCCCTCGAAAATTCGGGGGCGCTTTTTTATTTCTTGCCTGGAAATAAAAAACATGATCCGGTTACTGATCATGTTTTTTAAATTATTATTTATATTATTAACCAAGGTCAAAACGATCCAGGTTAGTAACTTTTGTCCATGCCGCAATAAAGTCATGCACGAATTTTTCATTTGAATCTTCGCATGCATAAACTTCTGCAAGGGCTCTTAATTCTGAGTTTGATCCGAAAATCAAATCAACTCTAGTGCCCGTCCATTTAATCTTTCCAGTAGCACGATCGAAGCCTTCAAAAATATCTTGAGACCCTGAACTAGCTTTCCATGAAGTATTAAAATCAATTAGGTTAACAAAGAAATCATTTGTCAACTTATCTGTGTGGTTGGTAAATACGCCATGTTTTGATTCACCAAAGTTGGTATTTAGAACACGCATACCACCAACCAGAACTGTCATTTCTGGGGCAGTTAACGTTAATAATTGTGCTTTATCAATTAGCATCTCTTCTGCAGCAACTAAAAAATTAGATTTTTTATAATTACGGAAGCCATCAGCAATTGGTTCGAGAACTGCGAATGATTCTATATCGGTTTGTTCCTGACTTGCATCAGTACGACCTGCTGTAAAAGGAACCGATACATCGAAACCGGCATTCTTAGCTGCTTTTTCAATTCCTGCACAACCACCTAATACTATCAAGTCTGCGATTGAAACTTGTTTGCTACCAGTTGCATGTTCATTGAATTCTTTTTGAATACTTTCTAATATATCTAAGACTTTAGATAATTGAGCTGGATTATTTACTTCCCAATATTTCTGAGGAGCCAATCGGATACGTGCACCATTTGCGCCACCACGTTTATCAGATCCACGGAATGTAGCTGCAGAAGCCCAAGCCGTTGCAACTAATTCTGATATTGAAATACCTGATTGTAGAATTTTATTTTTTAATACAGCAATATCATGTGCATCAATTAAGTGGTACGTTATAGCTGGGATAGGATCTTGCCAGATTAATACTTCAGCAGGAACTTCGCTGCCAACATAACGTGAGCGTGGTCCCATATCACGATGCGTTAACTTAAACCAAGCTCTTGCAAAAGCATCAGCAAATTGATCTGGGTTTTCGTAAAAACGTTTTGAAATTGGTCCATAAGAAGGATCAACCTTCAAGGCCAAGTCGGTAGTTAACATAGTTGGAGCATGACTTATCGATGCATCATGAGCATCTGGTACAGTGCCAGCACCGCCATTGGCTTTTGGCTTCCACTGATTTGCGCCAGCCGGACTTTTAGTTAATTCCCAATCAAATCCAAATAGGTTTTCGAAATAGTTATTGCTCCATTTAGTAGGTGTGGTTGTCCATGCACCTTCCAATCCACTAGTAATGGTGTTAACGCCATTGCCTGCACCGAATGTGTTTTTCCAACCTAAGCCCTGCTCTTCAATACCAGCAGCCGCAGGTTCTTTGCCAACATATTTGCCAGGATCAGCAGCACCATGAGTTTTACCAAATGTATGTCCGCCTGCAATAAGTGCAACTGTTTCCTCATCATTCATCGCCATACGGGCAAATGTTTCACGGATATCGCGAGCTGAAGCAATAGGATCAGGATTGCCATTTGGTCCTTCAGGGTTTACATAAATCAAACCCATTTGTACTGCTGCTAATGGATTATCTAAATTACGATCACCGGTATATCTTTTATCGCCTAACCATTCACGCTCTGAACCCCAGTTTACATCTTCTTGAGGTTCCCAAACATCTACACGACCACCAGAAAATCCAAAAGTTTTAAAGCCCATTGACTCTAATGCACAGTTTCCGGCGAGGATCATCAAATCGGCCCAAGATAATTTCTTACCGTATTTTTTCTTGATAGACCATAAAAGCAAACGTGCTTTATCCAGGTTTGTATTATCAGGCCAGCTGTTTAAAGGAGCAAATCTTTGCATACCAGCTCCACCGCCACCACGACCATCTGTTGTGCGATAAGTGCCAGCGCTATGCCAGGCCATGCGTATAAAGAAAGGACCATAATGGCCATAATCTGCAGGCCACCAATCTTGTGATGTGGTCATTAAATTATAAAGATCTTTCTTCACCAAATTCAAATCAAGAGATTCGAATTCTTTCGCATAGTTGAAAGAGGCCTCCATGGGATTCGATAAAGATGAATGTTGGCGAAGAATATTCAGTTTAAGCTGATTGGGCCACCAGTCATTATTTCTAGTACCTGAACCGGCACTACCTAGTTTTGCAGATGAAGCAGAAGCACCAGTAAACGGACACTTTGCTTCGCTGTTATTAGTATTATTTTCCATATTAATTAATTGTTTTTGGAGACTAAATTTACAATAAACGTTCGATTCATGAGATGAAACAATTATTAGTTTTTATGTTTAACAAGATTTAATCTTATGAATGAACTACTACTAAAACTTTAAAAATCAAAATTTGTTTAAAAAAGCGACCATTTTTTAAATTTCGATTCATAATATTTTATTAAGAGCTATTTAAATCCCCTTTATATTGCAATTCTTCTTAAATAAGTCAACCTAAAGTAGTTACCATGCAAAAGACAGTTCAAATTTGTTTCGCTTTAATCTTAGTTTGTTTTCAAACTATCTCAGCTCAAGATAAACCTGAATGGAAGCAAGTGTTTAGCAATATCAATCAAGAAGCTTTAGATCATTCTAGGGCTTATGAAACATTAAAGGAAGCAACCGAAACAATCGGCCATCGTTTAACAGGTTCTTCGAATGGTAAAAAAGCTGAGGAGTATGCCTTTAATTTATTGAAGAGTTATGGATTTACAGATTTGCGTTATCAGCCATTTGAAGTAGAAAGTTGGAGCAGGGGTAATCTAAAAGTATTGATAGGTAGCGATACTAATCATTTGCTTGCAGTTAAATCTGTTGCCTTAGCTCATTCTCCAGTTAGTTCAAATATTTCATATGAAGTGGTAGATATGGGAAATGGATTAGAAGAAGATTATCAGGCTGCTCCAGATAAAGCAAAGGGAAAAATTGCTTTGGTATATCTTGGCGTTTTATCAGGATCTAAAGCGGGAACCAAAGGTTTGCATCGCTCTGAGAAAACAGCCATTGCTACAAAATGGGGAGCTACAGGTATTATCGTAATCAATACTGCTAAAGGCGGCATTTTATTAACAGGTACTGCTTCTGTTACGGGTAAATTAATTCCAATACCCGCGGTATGTATCAGTTTAGAAGATGGTATGAAATTCAAAGAAGATCTGAAAACCGGAAAATTATATTCACATATTAAGATGAACAATTTTTCTGGTTTGATTAAAGCAAGAAATGTAGTAGCTACTATTAAAGGAAAGACAATACCAAAAGAGAAAGTGGTAGTTGGCGGACATTTAGATAGTTGGGATTTAGCAACAGGAGCGATTGACAATGGGATTGGGTCTTTTGCCGTATTAGATATGGCTCGAACTTTTGCTGCATTGAAGTTACAGCCTGAACGTACCGTTGAATTTGTATTATTTATGGGTGAGGAGGAAGGCTTGTTAGGATCCAGGGCTTATGTTGATGCTGCGATTAAAGATAAGTCAATAGATCAGCTTAGATACATGTTGAATTATGATATGACTCATGACCCAAAAGGATATAATACCTCAGATGAAGGAAGTAAAGCCTTATTTGAATCAATTGGTTCTATTGCTAATTCTTTAGATTCTAATTTTAAAAATACTTTTAGATCTGGTGCAGGCTTACATAGCGATCATCAACCCTTTATGTTAAGAGGAGTGCCAACAGGAGGAAGTTCTGGAAATGGATTGCCTAATAATGCAGGGCCTTGTTATCATGCCGACTGTGATGTATTTAGTTTAGCGGACAAAGAAGGAATGGTTAACAATGTGCGTTTTAGCGCTATGTTATTGTATGGTATTGCAGATGCAAAAGAAATTACTGCAAAGCATTTTACGGATGCAGAAACAAAAATATTTTTAGAAAAAAATAATTTAAAAGAGCCCTTACAAATTGCAGGTGAGTGGCGTTGGAAAGATTAGACTTTCCTTGAATACTGATCTTTCCAGTTTTGTAAACGAAGCGAAAAGTAAACACTGATAATTCCACCAATCATTCCGGCACCAACATCTAAAGGAAAATGTTGCGCAAGGTATATTCTAGAATAACCTACTAAATACAGGTAAATACAACCCACTGGGATGATCCATTTTTTGGGGATTAATAAACAAAAAAATAAAAAGATACAGCTGGCTGTAGTGGTGTGTCCTGATGGAAAACTGTCTACAGAATTTAAGAAAACTCCCGGTACAATATGTATACTACTCCAGTCGGCAATCAATTTAGTGGGTCTCGGAGCTCCATTGAAAATATAATTTTTAGGAATCTGCGCAAAAAGTGTAGAGTATAGAATACATCCTAAAAGTAAAACTGTGTATTTCTTTCGCAATAACAAAACATAAACTGCAATTGGAATCCAGATAACACCATCACCCAAATAAGTAATGTAAGTAAATGCTTTATCAACAATTGTTCCTAGGTTTCCATTGAGTATAAGAAAAAATTCTTCCTTTCCAATTAAATAGGATATAGCAATTAATAAAAAACCAGATGCCGCAGTAAGCATTGCTCCACTGCGAAAATTATTAATAGATAATTCAGTCATTATACTGATAGTGCTTTCGACAAAACTAAGATAAAAAAGAATAAGGCCTGTTTCAGGCCTTATTCAAGAAATTATACAACTCCAGCTAATTCGAGGCTACGTTTTTTTAAATGTATGATATCTAAGTTATCGATAATAGGATCTGCGGTAAGGATTAATGATGTTTGATTTTCTTTCCACCAAGTATTGTTAATGAGTTCTTGAATGGGTAATACACCTATTAAATATTTTCTTTCTGCATCTGCATGCCATTCTTCGATCCATTCGAATTTTTCTCTGGGTACATATTTCCAATCATCGAAGCTCAAATAAACTTTTACATAAAATTCGTTAGTTAGTTCATGTGGTTTATGATGATATAACTTCTTGTATTCGTATCTATAATTATAGCGAAGTGCTGATATATCGCTTAATACTGCAGAAGCTGTTGGGAAACTACCTGCCCCCTTTCCATAGAAAAATTGTTTATCAGCAAATCCACTTTCAATAACAACTCCGTTGTATTCATTTTTAACAAACGACATTGGATCGCCAAGAGTTACGAATTGTGGAAGTACGAAAGCTGCCACTTTACCATTCTTTAATTTTTTTGCCTGTGCAATTAATTTAATGTCTAGACCTTTTTCTTTTGCTACTAAAGCATCGCTCAATTGTATATTTTGAATCCCGGTGAATAAAATATTATTGGGATGTTCTACAATTCCATAGGCATGATTTAGTAAGATGGTCCATTTGTTAACTGCATCATATCCTTCCACATCAAGTTTAGGATTACTTTCTGCAAAGCCCAACTGCTTGGCTAATAATAGTGCTGATTGGAAATCTAATTTTTCTTCAAACATTTTAGTGAGAATAAAATTAGTAGAACCATTTACAATTGCTTTAATAGAATGTAATAAATCGTTGTCGTAATATTCTTCTAAGTTGCGGATAACAGGGATAGATGCACAGGCAGCAGACTCACAAAGGAAAGGGAGGCCTGTATCTAGTTGTAATTTTAAAATTTCGGGTAAGTGCTCTGCAATCATTTTTTTACTTGCACTTACAACTGCTTTCCCATTATTTAATGCAATAGAAACAATTTCGAATGCTGCATCAGCATCATCAATTACTTCTACAATCACATTAATTTCTTCGTCGTAAAGTAAAACATCTTTATCGGTTGTAAACAATGCATCCGGCGCATTTCTATATTTGCCAGGATGCTTAATACAGACCTTTTTAATGCTTGCATTTAATGATTCAGTTTGTTGCAATACTTTATATAAACCTTCTCCAACTACACCAAATCCAAATAAACCAATTGTTAATTTCTTATGTGTTTCCATTCTTATATTTTCTATTATAAACTTACTTCGGCAAAAGCCTTTTTATTTTCTTTCAATTTTCCAACTTGTGAAAAAGTGGTTTCTAAATCATTAATCAGATCTTCTGCTTCTTCTAATCCAAGCGACAATCTAATTAAACTGTCAGCAACTCCAGATGCTCTTCTAATTTCTGCAGGAATAGATTTATGGGTCATATTCATTGGATGAGAAATCAAACTTTTAATACCTCCTAAACTTTCGGCTAGTTTAAACAAGGAAGTATTGTTAACTATTTCCAATGCTGCTGCTTCTGTATCATCTTTTAATTTGAATGAAATAATCCCTCCAAAACCTTTCGCTTGTCTTTTGGCAAGTTCATGATTCGGGTGAGTTTTTAAACCGGGATAATATACTTTTTCAATTAATGGATGTTGCTCCAGCCATTTTGCTACTTCTAATGCAGTTGCGCAATGTTGCCGTATGCGCAAATGTAAGGTTTCAATACCTCTGATGGTTAACCAACTATCAAATGGCGCTAAAATATTGCCACATGCATTCTGATAAAACTTAAGTTTTTCTCCAATAACTAAATCCTTCGCAACTAGTAAACCAGCAATCAAATCACTATGCCCACCTAAATATTTAGTAGCACTATGTACTACAATATCTGCTCCATGTACAAGTGGTTGTTGCAAAACTGGAGTTGCAAAAGTATTGTCCACACAAAGAAGACAATTATTCGTCTTTGCGATCTTTGCAATTGCCTCAATGTCAGAAATTTTAAGTGTGGGATTTGTTGGTGTTTCTAACCAAATCAATTTTGTTTTTTCAGTGATCGCATCAAATACTTTTTGTGTATCTGAGGTATCTACATAAGTTACTTTTATTCCGAACTGCGCATATACTGAACCAAATAAACGAAATGCTCCTCCATAAATATCATCCACTGCTACAATTTCATCGCCTGTTTTCAAAAGTTTAATCACACAATCGATAGCCGCTAATCCACTGCTGAAAGCCAAGCCTGTAGCACCTTTCTCTAATTTTGCAATTAATTGTTCTAATACAGCTCTAGTTGGATTATTGGAACGAGAATAATCATATCCTTTATTTACTCCAGGCGCCTCCTGAACAAATGTGGATGTTTGATAAATAGGAACTGAAACTGCACCGGTTAATGGATCAACTGGAATACTGTGAATTAATTCTGTTGCACTGCTCATGATAGTTTTTTGAAATGGTAAATAATTTTCTAAATGAACTTATCAGGAGAGGCGTAAGACTTACTAGTTAAACTTTTATTTGCTATAGGGCATAAAAAAAGCTCATCTAGTAAGTCAGATGAGCTTGCAATATGATAATCCCTTTCAGGAACAAATACAAACTATTTCTCTGACTTATCTCTGTACCGCTTAATACGATACTGGAGTTGGCACCTTCATATTATTGAGTTATAATATGGGTTGCCAAGGCTTCAACGGGCCAAATCCCTCTGCCTTTCTTGATAAGTTATCTAAAGAACTAATGCAAAGATAATGGGGAAGCACTTAATTTTCCAAATAAAAGTCTATCAAATCAGTAGGAAGACAGCCGAAAGTCTTTATTGGTAAGGATATTGGGGGATAAAATATTTTTTTTCAATTCGCCTCTGTGAATTGAGTTTAAAAGATATTGGTCATTTAAAACATATTAGGCAATGCATTGTTTGTACATTTGAGATTCTTAAATCAGCATGGCAAAGAAAAAAAACGTCACTAATACAAGTGTAATTAATAACTCAGTTGAACCACTAGAAACTATTGAAGTTTTTGGCGCTCGTGAGCATAATCTTAAAAACATTGATATCAGCATACCTAAAAACAAGTTGGTTGTTTTTACCGGTGTGAGTGGAAGCGGTAAATCTTCTTTGGCTTTTGATACTATTTACAATGAAGGGCAAAGAAGGTATATGGAAAGCTTTAGTGCTTATGCTCGTCAATTTATGGGAGATATGGAGCGGCCAGATGTTGACAAAATCACCGGCCTTAGTCCTGTAATTTCTATCGAACAAAAAACAACGAATAAGAATCCCCGATCAACAGTTGGAACTGTTACAGAGGTTTACGATTTCATGCGTTTATTATTTGCGCGTGTAGGGGATGCATACAGTTATAATACTGGGAAGAAAATGGTGAAATTCAGCGAAGAAGAGATCGTTGAAAATATTTTTGAAAAATTTGCTAATAAAAAAATCTCATTATTAGCGCCGTTGATTAGAGGAAGAAAAGGGCATTACCGCGAATTGTTTGAAGACATTCGGAAGAAAGGGTATTTGAAAGTACGGATTGATGGGGAAGTAATGGACCTGACACCAAAATTGCAGGTAGACCGATATAAGATTCATGATATTGAAGTGGTGATTGATCGCTTAGCTGTTAGTGCTGATATGAAACTGCGATTAAGTCAAAGTGTACAACAAACTTTGAAAACTGGAAAAGACCTGTTATTTCTTTTAGTAAATGATACGAATAAAGTCATTCAATATTCGAAGCAGTTAATGTGTGAAGACACTGGTATTAGTTATGAAGAACCTTCTCCTAATGCATTTTCTTTTAATTCACCCTATGGTGCCTGTCCTACCTGCAAAGGGTTAGGTAATGTTTATACTATCAGTATGGATGCCATTCTGCCTGATAATAATAAAACAATTAAAGAGGGAGGGATTGCGCCTCTTGGTGAACAAAGAGAGGCTCATATTTTTAAAACGGTAGAAGCGATTGCAAAAAAGAACAAAATAAGTTTGGATAAACCTATCAAAGATTTGCCAGTTGCATCTTTGAATATGATTTTATATGGGAATGCTGAAGGTCCTAGTTTAGATGAATTGGAAGTAGATGGAGATATCTTGCCAGATACTCCTTATGAAGGGGCATTTGAAGGAATAATTCCCATGTTAAAAAGGTGGTTTGCTGGTAATGGAAGTACTGAAGTTTTGCGTGAATGGGTGGAACAATTTATGGAACTTAAAAAATGTAGTTCTTGTAAAGGTGCCAGACTTAAACAAGAAAGTTTGTGGTTTAAAGTGGATGAGAAGAATATTGCTGAATTGAGTGATCTTAATTTAAGTGATTTAATTGTGTGGTTCGATGGTATCGAAAAAAGATTAAGTAAAAAGCAAAACGCTATTGCAAAAGATATTTTAAAAGAAATTCGGGAGCGACTTCAATTTTTGTTAGATGTAGGACTTACTTATCTTTCTTTAAACAGGCCCTCTAGAAGTCTTAGTGGCGGCGAATCTCAGCGAATTCGTTTAGCTACCCAAATTGGTTCTCAATTACAAGGCATCACTTATGTATTAGATGAACCTTCTATTGGATTACATCAACGGGATAATCAACGCTTGATTACTGCCTTGCAAAATCTTAGAAATATTGGGAATAGTGTTTTGGTGGTAGAGCATGATAAAGACATTATGATGGCTGCTGATTATTTGGTAGATATTGGTCCAAAAGCCGGAATTCATGGAGGCGAAATAGTTGCAGCAGGAACACCTGCTGAAGTATTATTGAGTAAATCTGATACTGCACTTTATTTAAGTGGGGCAAAATCAATTCCTGTTCCTAAAGAGCGTAGGGTTGGCAATGGTAAGCAGTTAGAAATTAAAGGAGCAACTGGTAATAATTTAAAAAATGTATCTGTAAAAATTCCATTGGGAAAATTGGTGGTTGTTAGTGGGGTTAGTGGAAGCGGAAAATCAACATTAATCAATGAAACATTATATCCATTATTATCAAAGCATTGCTATAATAGCAAAATGTTGCCGATGGATTATACCAGTATTAAAGGGCTAGAACATATTGATAAAGTTATTGAGATAGATCAATCACCCATCGGAAGAACTCCAAGGAGTAATCCAGCAACTTATTGCGGATTTTTTACTGAAATAAGAACTCTATTTTCTGCGGTACCCGAAGCGAAAATAAGGGGCTATAATGCAGGCCGTTTTTCATTTAATGTAAAAGGGGGAAGATGCGATATGTGCGAAGGGGGTGGTATGAGAACCATCGAAATGAACTTCTTACCTGATGTATACGTGCATTGTGAAAAGTGTAATGGTAAAAGGTATAATCGCGAAACCTTAGAGATCCGATATAAAGGAAAATCAATCAGTGATGTATTAAATATGACTGTTGATGAAGCTTGTGATTTCTTTCAGGCAGTGCCATTTATATTTAGAAAAATAAAAGTATTACAAGACGTTGGTTTGGGTTATATCACTTTAGGTCAATCTGCTGTAACGCTTAGTGGTGGTGAAGCACAGCGTGTTAAATTGGCAACAGAGCTTGGTAAAAAAGACACCGGTAAAACATTTTATATTTTAGACGAGCCCACTACTGGATTACATTTTCAAGACATTCAACACTTATTGGATGTGTTGAATAAATTGGTTGACAGGGGTAATTCTGTACTAGTAATTGAGCATAATCTTGATGTAATAAAAGTGGCAGATCATATTATTGATTTAGGGCCTGAAGGTGGAAATGGAGGAGGAAGAATATTATTCGAAGGAGTTCCTGAGTTAATGGTGAATGTAAAAGAAAGCCATACAGCTCGTTTTCTAAAAATTGAATTGTCAAACTAAATTGGTTATGGATTTAGAACAATTAAATTTTTTGCCAGAATGGGATGAAAATCGATTTATTAAGAAAATGAATCGTCATGGGGAAGCCTGGAAAAATGGCCCAGGAATCTTAGCTGCTAGAGACGTGTATAATCATTGGAGAGAGTTGTTTGGTTTAGTTGTTGCATTTGCGGAAAATCTGGAAGATGAAAATGATGAAAATAATCAATCAACAACCAAATCTTTGATCTATCAAAATGCATTAATTGTAGCACCAAAAATAATAGGTGCAGTTAGTGTAGAATCTTATACCATGAAAATGGAAAATGCTGCATTGGTAAGATTCAATTGCAGGCAAATGATGGAACAAATTAATTTTGCTGTATTAATGGGTTGGTCGGATGAAGCATATAAGCGAGTCATTGAAGATAGCTTTGAACAATTTAAGCCTGTATTCCGTATTTGGATAAGTACATTTCGGAAAGAAGGTGATGAAGACGATTGGGGTCTATTTATATAGGTTGAAGTATCATTTCAATATGATCTATTCCGTCTTCATCATAAATATCACTGCTCTGCACAAAGCCAAGTGATTCATAGAATTTTTTAAGATACAGCTGCGCCCCAATTTTAATTGGTCCATTTCCAAAATGTTCGATACATTTTTCTATACTATATTCCATCAGTTCTTTACCTAATCCCAATCCGCGATAGTCTTTACTATTAATCACACGACCAATACTTTGATAATCTGGATAAGAAACGCCTTTGGGAACTAACCGGGTACTTGCCACTAAGTTTTTACCATCCCAACCCATGATATGGTAACAGTATTGGTCCTTATTATCCTGATCTAGAAATATGCAATTTTGTTCTACTACGAATACTTCGGAACGTAGTCGTAATACACTGTATAGCTCATCAACACTAAGTTCTTGAAAGGTTTTGCACTCCCATTGGTATCTATTTTCGCTCATAAAATGTTTATTCGATCTTAAATTACGTGATTAGGATGCAAAACTAATGGTAGAACCACCATTATTTTACATCTTTGCAACCTTAATAGCAAGTTTTACAATTACTTGAATCAATTCTATGCAGAAAAAAGTTGCCATTATTGGTGCTGGTCCGGCTGGTTTAACTGCCGCTTATTTATTGGCCAAGGAAAATCAGCAGGTTGTGGTTTTTGAAAAAGACCCTCAATATGTTGGTGGAATTTCAAGAACAGAAACCTATAAAGGCTACAGTTTTGATATTGGTGGCCATCGTTTCTTTTCTAAATCAAAAGAAGTAGAAGATTTCTGGACAGAAATTTTGGGCGATGAAATGTTAGAACGCCCACGTTCCTCTAGAATTTTTTATAATAAAAAATTCTTTTCTTATCCTTTAGTAGCTTTTGAGGCTTTAATGAAATTGGGTATTTGGGAAAGCTTTTTATGTGTGATGAGTTACTTGCGTGCAAAAGTATTCCCTGTAAAAAATCCTACCAATTTTGAAGATTGGGTGACCAACCAATTTGGTAAAAGACTCTTTAATATATTTTTTAAAACCTATACCGAAAAAGTATGGGGTATACCTTGTAATGAAATATCAGCAGATTGGGCTGCTCAAAGAATAAAAGGACTTTCCTTAAGTAGCGCCATTTGGAATGCTTTATTCAAGCCAAAAGCTGCCAAGGGTGACAAAGATAAAGTAATCAAGACTTTGATCGACTCTTTTAGGTACCCTAAAAAAGGACCTGGTATGATGTGGGAAGTATGCACACAGAAATGTATTGCAATGGGAGTGCAGGTGAAAATGAATACTGGTGTTAATGGTATTAGCCAAGCTGATGGAAAATGGACGGTACAAACCTCAGATGGTAGAACCCTCGATGGTTTTGATTATGTACTTTCTTCCGCACCAATGCGCGAATTAATTCCAGCAGTAGCTCCGCAATTTCCTGCAAAACCTTTGGCATCCTCACAACAATTAGGCTATCGCGATTTTGTAACTGTTGTATTGATATGCAAAGACGAAGATGCATTTAACGATAACTGGATTTATATTCACGATCCAAGTGTAAAAGTGGGAAGAATTCAGAATTTTAAATCCTGGAGTCCGTATATGGTACCCGATCCAGAAATGGCTTGTTATGGTTTAGAATATTTCTGCTTCGAAGGGGATGGGCTATGGACTAGTTCAGACGAAACATTGATTAATTTAGGAAAAAAAGAAATTGAACAGATTGGATTAACTAAGGCAACTGCAGTAGTTGATGGTTATGTTGTTCGTCAGCCTAAAGCTTATCCAGTTTACGATCATAGCTACAAACAAAATGTGGAAGATGTTCGTGAAGCCTTGAAAGCTTATCCTGGACTATATTTGGTAGGACGTAATGGTATGCACAAGTATAATAATCAGGATCATAGTATGATGACTGCAATGCTTGCCGCTAAAAATATTATCGCCGGAAAGGAACTGTATGATCTTTGGGATGTAAATGAAGACGCAGAATACCATGAAGGCGGATTACGTGGAGCAGAAGATGAAGAAAAGATTGCAGAGCGATTGGTACCGTTGAAAAATCAAAATTAAAAAATAAAAAGTCAAAATTTATAAGGCCAGAAGCTTCATACTTCTGGCCTTATTTTTATTTATATTTTTGACTTTTGAGTTCTATGTATTATTTATCTGCCTACTATTCCAGGTACCACTGGTAAACTTTCATTGCCTGTTTCGTTTACAGATTGAACTGCAAAGAAGTAATTGTCTTTTGAGAACGGTAAAAGAAATTCTTTCTCTGTAGTAAAATACTTTTTCTGCCAAAACGCATTGGTAGTTTCACGTTGGAGAATATAGTAGCCTTTTACGTTACCTGTTTTTGGTGCATTCCAACTTAGGTAAGTATTATTGGATAATTTTTTCACTTCGATTTTTACTTCCTCTGGCATTGAGGCAGCTTTTGATAAGTTCGCCAGATTTGATAAGTTCATGGCGGTATTTTTACGGAGATATTCAAAGTCCATAAATTCTGGAAGATCACCGTTCTGAATACCATTTTCTATTTTTACATCTTTATGTTGGTGGTAATAGTTTTCATTCATTTCAGAAATCCGCACTGCAGTAAAACCATTTTCAACATAAGGGGTATGATCGCCACCTCTTAAAAACCGATCATTCCGATATACCATTACAACTTCTAAATTTTCTACATAGCGTTCGCCAATTTCTTTTACATATCGAGCTAATTGACGTGATTTACCATCATTCTCTAAACCAAACTGTCTTATTTGTTTCGCATTTTTATCTAATTCATAAGCAGGTAAACCTTCACTAAAAACGCGAATACGTGTATTATCAATAATATTTGTTTCACTACTATTATTACTACCCATTATATCATTATTCAAAACCGCTTCAATATTCCAATTTTCTTTTTTCGCTTTGGTTGCCATAAAATTGGCTCCTAATAATCCTTGCTCTTCTCCACTTACAGCTACAAAAATAATTGTAGCAGGGAAACTATGTTTCGACATGATTCTAGCGCATTCAATCACAGCTGCTGTGCCACTTCCGTCATCATTAGCACCAGGTGCGTCACCAATTCTATCAGTTGGACTTCCACGCATATTATCTAAATGGCCACTTATTAAAAAAATGCGATGATCATTTGGGTCAGTACCTTTTAAGGTAGCAACCACATTGCCTAAAAGTGTCGGAGTGTCAATTCTTTTTTTATCGGGCATTAAAGTGGTGGTATCAATGAAAGCAATTAGTCTACCACCTGATAATTTTGCAAAACTATTAAACTTATTAAGTACCCAATTTCTTGCGGCACCAATGCCACGGTTAGGATCTGTGGCAGAACTCATGGTATTTCTAGTACCATAACTTACTATCTGATAGATATAGCTTTTTAAAGAATCCGAAGAAACTTCTTTCAACATTTGGTTAATCTCTGGATCTCTATTGATGGTTGTTTGAGCATGTATAAAGTTTAAAGTAAGTATAAGGACGATAACAGTGCCTGAGATTTTTTTCATAGAATTTTTAGTTGTGATAGAATTAATATTGGTACTTGTCTTTCCATTTGTCTTTTAAGAATTTACGAATTTCATTTTCTCTTAAATTGTTACCCGGGTTATAAAATTTAGTACCAATTAGTGGTGCAGGTAAGTATTCTTGTGTAATAAAATTGCCTTCTCCTATATGTGAATATTGATAATTTTTTCCATAGTCTAAATCCTTCATCAATTTAGTAGGGGCGTTTCGAATATGCAAGGGCACTGGCTGATCGCCAAATTGTTGAACTGCTTTTTGAGCATCCATGATGGCTACAACAGCAGCATTGCTTTTTGGTGAGGAAGCTAAATATGTGGCACATTGAGAAAGAATGATTCTACTTTCCGGGTATCCTATTTTAGTAACTGCATCAAAGGTAGTAGTGGCCATCAATAAGGCATTGGGATTAGCATTGCCAATGTCTTCACTTGAAAAAATAACCATTCTTCTTGCGATGAATTTTACATCTTCCCCGCCTTCAATCATTCTTGCTAACCAATAAACAGCAGCATTTGGATCACTGCCTCGCATGCTTTTTATGAAAGCAGAAATGATATCGTAATGTTGTTCGCCTTGCTTATCATACAATGCAATTTTATTCTGTGCCACTTTCATTACAAAAGTATCAGAGATAATTCTTGTTATATCATTAGAGGGAAAAGAGCTGACAACTAATTCTAAAAGGTTCAATAATTTTCTTGCATCTCCACCTGAGAGTCTGATGAGCGCCTCCGTTTCTTTGAGTGTTGGTTTTATACTCAAAAGTGTTGGATCTTTTTCTAATGCGTGTTGCAATAATTTTTTCAATCCATCTTCTGTCAAAGCTTTCAACACATATACCTGGCATCTACTGAGTAAGGCACTATTTACTTCGAAGGAAGGATTTTCAGTAGTAGCCCCAATAAGTGTAATAATACCTTTCTCTACTGCTCCAAGTAAGGCATCTTGTTGGCCTTTATTAAATCGATGAATCTCATCGATAAATAAAATAGCACCAATATCAATATGTTCTTTTGCCGATTCGATGACTTCTCTCACATCCTTTACGCCACTGCTAATTGCACTCAATTGAAAATAGGGAACATGCATGGTATGAGCTATGATATTGGCGATGGTAGTTTTCCCTACGCCAGGTGGCCCCCATAAAATTAAAGAAGGTATACGGCCATTTTCAATAGCAGTTCTAAGAATGGATCCTTTGCCGGTCAAGTGTTCTTGCCCAATCAATTCGTCCAGCGTATTGGGACGAATTCTTTCTGCTAAAGGAGTAGATGAATTCACCATTCTAAAGTACTAAAAAGGATGGATCAAACAGATATGAAAATTAGTTTAGTCTATTACTTCTTCTGCGAAGAGGAAGGCATATTGCTTTAAAATTCTTAAGCCCATTGTAATATGTACTAATAAAACAAAGGAGAAGAAAAATAAGAAATAGGCGGCGCCTTTCATTATTTTAACAAATAATGCAATATTTATTTCGCCCGGCATATTAGGTTGAGTCTCCAGAAACCTATCAACTACATTCCTTAAATCGTGCTCCCCCATATAAAAAATTCCTACTGCTGAAATTAGAAATTGAAATCCTAAAAACAAACTAGCATAAGCGTTTACTTTTATCCAATCCTTTAAGGATGATTTAGCATGTTGATTTCGATCAATATGCCTTTTTAAGAAAATGATATATGCAAAAACATAAATGCAAAATGCGGCAATTAAAAAAACTGCGAACAATAAAGTTGGATTCCCTAAGGCACTCAATAGCATGATTAAATCAATAAATGCAAAGAATGAAGCAAAGGGTAAAAGAATATAAGTAAGGAATCTGAATAGGGTCAATTGTTTCATAAGCAAACGAACTACTGTTGTTGTTGATGTTCAGCAAAGTTATCGATTATTAATTCAGTTACTTCAGCACCTGTTTGTTTTTGTAATTGAACATCGGTAACTTCTTCAAAAACTTGGCCATCTTCGTAACCAACAGAAACATACACAGACAAAAATTGACGAGCTGGTCCCTTGAAAGTTCCCTTTGCGGGTGTGCAATCTTTAAAATCTCGTCCAACCGCTAAGATGATATGGTTATTAGTAGCCCAGGTATTATTGGTTGGGTCAATCCCGCACCATCCATAATGTGGAATAAAAGCTTCTACCCAAGCATGAGTAGCTCCTTCACCCCTCATTCCGTTTTTATTCGGACAAATATAGCCACTCACATATCTCGCAGGAATTCCAATCATTCTTAATAATTCGAGCATTACATGTGCAAAATCCTGGCAAACCCCTGCTTTCTGTTCTACAATTTCATCAACTGTTGTTTCTATATTAGTAATCCCTTTTATATAGGTAAATTCCGTAAATATAAAACTGCAACAATCTTTAACAATTTGAGCTATTGGCTTTCGAGAATGATAAAAACCATCCACATAATTGCGCATGGTTTCGATTGATTTTGTTTCAGTACTTCTTGCCAGTTCCAACAATTTTAAATCATTTAAAATAAATGAATCTAAATCTTGTGTGTAGGAAACAATTGGAAAGGTTGGATTGGGATCTTTCGAGTTTCTAATTTTCAGTTTGCTTTCTATGACTAAGTGTTTATGCGGCGAAAGAAGGTTAAAGCAACCTGTTTTATTCCCCCAATAGTCATCAAAAATCAATATATCTGGCTGTTCTGTAATGATTACATCATGTTGTATAACATCTTGTTCTGCTGACGCAAATGGAAATATTTTTATTTCATTTACACTTTCTTTTACTGGCCTATCGTATTCGTATTTTGTAATGTGATGTATTGTAAAAACAGACATTCTTGGTTTTGTTTAAGAATAAGAGAAATAAATTCTGCCTAAATCTTGGCTGAATTCATTTAACTCTTTTCGGACATAAATCAAATATTTTTCTAAACCTTCTCTTTCCACTAATTCAATATCAGCAAACTTTACAGAACTATATAACCTTCCATAAGTTCTGAGCAGTTTAATGCTACCTTCCACTGGATTAGAACCTGCAATTTCGGTTAAATATCTATTAGCTCGGTCTAAAGAATAATAAATTGCTCTCGGAAAGTTCTTATCGAAAGCTAATTGCTGTAAAACATTATAATTATGTTTGAGGTTACTATAATTTTTCAGGTGTAATTCATAGCCCGATAACGACAATAGTAAGCTTCTCCAGAAAATAATGTCCTGTTCGTCTTTTAAATCGAAATCCAACTTTTTGAAGTAAAAATGGGTAAATTCAGTCGTCATTAAACAGCGCTCTGTATATTTCCCCAAATTCATATAATTCCAACCTTGGCCTCGAGGCATCGTACTATCTGTAATACCACAAAATTGATCGCTGCTTTTTATAAAGCTATCAATAGTTCTTATTGCTTCTGGTCCGGCTAGTTTTTCTTTTAAGCCAGGCTTATTTATTTGATGATATAATAAGTTTACTTGCTCCCATACTTCCTTCGTGATCTGATCTTGCACACCTCTTGCATTTTCACGTGCTTTTGTTATGATTACTTTTAATGAATTCTGATTCTTAGTTTCCAGGAATAAATAATGTAATACAGCTGCATTATCCTTTTTTATACGATCGATTTCTTCTTTAGGTAATGTAGTAAAAATTCGAAGAGATGGTTCCCAAGACATGCTACTAGCCTGCACTTTATCAAAAGATAAAATATAACTGGTATGCATTAAGCGCAACATTCCATCTGCTCTTTCCATATAACGGTGTAACCAATATAATGAATCTGCTATTCTACTTAACATGTACTAAAATTTGTGATGGTTCTTCAATTTTATTTCAAAACATGATTGTATTAATCCACTATCCACGTGTCTTTACTTCCACCCCCTTGTGACGAGTTAACAACCAGTGAGCCTTCTCTCAATGCAACTCTGGTTAGTCCCCCTGGAACAATACTAATACCATTCGGACCACAAAGTGCATAAGGTCTTAAGTCTACATGTCGGGGTTGAAGTTTTCCATCAATTAAACAAGGTACAGTTGATAATTGAATTATGGGTTGTGCAATAAAGTTGCGTGGATTTGCCAAGATATTTTCTTTTGCTTTTTTCAAAGCTTCTTCTGAGGCACTATTACCCATCACCATTCCGTAGCCTCCAGATTGATTGGTTTCTTTCACAACCATTTTATGCATGTTTTCGAAAACAAAATTCCTCTCTTCAACATTGTTCATATGATACGTAGGAATATTGGGAAGAATAATTTCTTCATTGAGATAATATTTAATCATAGCTGGAACATAAGCATAAACTGCTTTATCGTCGGCTACACCATTACCTAAAGCATTTATGATCGCTACATTTCCCTTGCGATAAGCACTAATTAAACCCGGAACACCTAATGCACTATCGGGTCTAAATACTAATGGATCTAAAAACTCATCATCAATTCTTCGATAGATCACATCAACCTGACGAAGGCCGGCGGTAGTTTTCATATAAACTTTATGGTCGTTCACCAAAAGATCGCGGCCTTCAACTAATTGTACACCCATTTGACGTGCCAGAAAAGTATGTTCGAAATACGCAGAATTATAAATGCCCGGCGTTAATAACACAACCGTCGGGTTTGCAATTTGCCTTGGTGCAAAGGATACTAAATTGTCATGTAAAAGCAGGGGATAGTTGTTGATCATTCTCACGTTACTATCACCTAATAGGTTAGGGAATATTCGCTTAGTGACTTCTCTATTTTCAAGCATATAAGAAACACCAGATGGCGTTCTCAGATTGTCTTCTAAAATATAAAAAGTTCCGTCTTCGCCTCTTATCAAATCAATACCAGCAATATGTACATAAATATCGAAGGGCACCTGAATGCCAAAAACTTCTCTGGTAAAATGTGGACAAGACGCTATTAAATCAGCAGGAATAATTCCGTCTTTGACAATTTGTTGTTCATTATAAATATCTTTTAAAAAAAGGTTCAAGGCGGAAAGGCGTTGTTTGATGCCTTTTTCTATATGGTCCCATTCTGCACCTGTAATAATTCTTGGAATGATGTCGAAGGGGAATATTCTTTCAATGCCTTCATTCTCACTATATACGGTAAACGTTATACCCTGGCTCATGAACAGTTCTGCCGCCAGCTGGTGTTTTTGTAAGAATTCGTCTAGGTTCAGTTTTTGACAGGCCTCATAGATGCTATGATATTGATGTCTGATACCCTCTGTGCCTTTCATCTCATCCCAAATATGGGAAGAAATAGGGTACTGATTAAAAAGTGACTCTCCCGTCATAAGAAATATTTGTATGGTCAGTTACAAAAAAAGTTGGTTATTGACCGAGCTGGCCCACAAAAAACTTATGTAAATTAAGAATATTTTTATTTTGTTTCAGTATTATTAGAAAATATCTATAAAAAAGATGTAAATAGTATAAAAAATATAAAGGGAAACCCGAATTATTCAGATTTCCCTTTAAAAAAGTGAATATGTATATTTTATTTAATATCTAATTTAATCTGTAATTCAGAAAACTGTTTTTCATCTATCGGACCTGGCGCATCTAACATTACATCGCGTCCACTATTGTTTTTAGGGAAGGCGATAAAGTCGCGGATGCTTTCACTTCCACCCAAGATAGCACAAAGGCGGTCAAATCCAAAAGCTAATCCTCCATGTGGTGGGGCACCATATTCAAAAGCACCCAATAAAAATCCAAATTTATGGTTGGCTTCTTCTTCGGTCATCCCCAAAGCTGCAAACATTTTTTCTTGTAAAGCCCTTTGATAAATTCGGATAGAACCACCACCAATTTCATTTCCGTTCAAAACCATATCATAAGCATTGGCTTTAATATTAGAATAAGGATGCTCTAAATATTTATCTGCGTTTTCGATTAATGGATTATTGTTAATCATGATCTCAATTTCTTCTGGTTTAGGAGAAGTAAACGGATGGTGACGCGCAACCCAACGATTGTCTTCTTCTGCATATTCGAACAATGGGAAATCTAAAACCCAAAGCATTTTAAATTCATCTTCTTTTCTAAAACCCAAACGTTTGCCCATTTCTAAACGTAATTCGCTAGTAGCTTTCCGAGTTCTTTCTTCTCTACCTGCAAGAATTAAAACCAAATCACCAGCTACTGCACCTGCTGCATCAGCAATGGATTTTAATTTTTCTTCTGTATAGAATTTGTCTACACTACTCTTATAAGTTCCATCAACATTACATTTAATATAGATCAAACCGTTCATGCCGATTTGAGGACGCTTCACCCACTCAGTTAATTCATCTGTTTGTTTACGAGTATATTCACTGCAACCAGGCGCTGCAATAGCAAGAACGGTTTCTGCTTGATCAAACACACCAAAACCTGCCCCATTAATTAATTCACCAACAGCACTGATTTTTCCACCTTTCAAAAAAGCAGATTTCAAATTCGCGATCTTCATGCCGAAACGAATATCTGGTTTGTCGTTCCCAAACTGCCACATTGCATCTTCCCAACTTATACGTTCCACTAGTTCTGTATAATCGATATTCTTTACGTCTTTGAAAATGCGTTTCACCAAACCTTCAAACATATTCAAGATGTCTTCTTGTTCTACAAAACACATTTCGCAATCGATCTGCGTAAATTCTGGCTGACGATCAGCGCGCAAATCTTCATCCCTAAAGCATTTTACAATTTGATAATAACGATCGTAACCACTTACCATCAATAATTGCTTGAAAGTTTGTGGAGATTGTGGTAAAGCATAAAACTGACCTGCATTCATTCTTGATGGTACCACAAAATCTCTTGCACCTTCTGGTGTTGATTTAATTAAGAATGGTGTTTCAATATCCATGAAATTATTTTCATGTAAATAGTTTCTGGCTGATCTGCTCACGGCATATCGTAGTTCCATATTTTTTTTCACAGCATTTCTGCGCAAATCCAGATAACGATATTTCATTCTTAAATCTTCACCACCATCTGTATCATCCTGAATGGTAAAAGGAGGTACTGCAGATTTATTCAAAATCTTAAAACTACTGATAGTAATTTCTACTTCACCAGTAGCAATATTGCTATTTTTATTACTTCTCTCTGCAACAATCCCTTCTGCCTGCAATACAAATTCTCTGCCCAATGGGTTCGCATCCAAAATACTATTCAAATCTTCGCCCATCAACAATTGGGTAATACCATAACGATCGCGTAGATCCACAAATGTAATGGCGCCAAATTTGCGAACGGTTTGAACCCAACCTGCCAGCGTTACTTTCTTGCCAACATCACTGATTCTTAATTCACCACAAGTGTGCGAACGATACATATAAACTAATTTGAATTTGAAATGTTTAATTTACGAAACACAATTAAAGTTTCGGGTCGCAAATATAACCGAATTGGGCGACTTCCCTTCCTTGTACTACCTTTAATTGAATGAATTCGAGTACAATCAGCCCCAAAACCTATCGGATAGCCATTGCGGTTTTCTTTTTTATAGCAGGCCTAGGTTTCGCAAGCTGGGCTAGTCGCATCCCAGATATCAAACGTCATTTAGCTTTAAGTGATGGCAAATTAGGCCTTATATTATTCGCTATGCCCATTGGTACAATGTTTAGTTTGCCCTTTACAGGATGGGTGATCAACAAACTGGGAAGTAGGCGCATTATGATTGCCTCAGCACTTTTTTATCCTACTACTTTAGTAATGATTGGACTTGTACAAGAACCCTGGCAATTAGCATTGGCTCTATTCTTCTTTGGAACTTTTGGGAATTATTCTAATATATCAGTGAATACACAAGCTATTGCTGTAGAAGTAATGTATGGGAAAACTATTATGGCATCTTTCCATGGTATCTGGAGTTTAGCGGGATTTAGCGGCGCTGCTTTAGGAACATTGATCATTGCCTTAGGGTTGAATCCTTTCCTACATTTTTCTATTATCTTTTTTTTAGCAGCTAGTTTAGCAATTTATTTTTCACAGTATACGATCAGAGATCAAAGAGGAGCTGCGCATACTTCATTCTTTACAAAACCAGATCGGTTTATTTTGATTTATGGATTGATTGCTTTTGGCTGTATGGTATGCGAAGGAACCATGTTTGATTGGAGTGGTGTTTACTTTCAAAAAATTGTGCATGCTCCTGTACATTTAGTTACCCTTGGATATTTATTATTTATGGGAATGATGGCCGGCGGCAGATTCGTGAGCGATAGAATTACACAAAAAGTAGGAATTCAAAAAGTATTGATCGCAAGTGGAATTAGTATTACAAGCGGATTATTAATCGCTGTTATTTTTCCATATATCATTACTGCAGGAATTGGTTTTATGCTTGTTGGATTAGGTGTTTCATCGGTGGTGCCATTAGTTTATAGTGCCGCCGGAAAATCAAAAACCATGTCACCCGGAACTGCACTTGCTGCGATTTCTTCTATTGGCTTTATAGGATTTTTAATGGGGCCACCTTTAATCGGAACTATTGCGGAATACTCAAGTTTAAGATGGTCATTTACAGTAATCGCCATATTAGGTTTTAGTATTACGGTTCTGGCAAGCAGAGTAAAATGGTCTTAATATTTTTCTATTGAATTAAGTGTGGAACAAACCTGCTTTGGTTATCAGTAATTAAACTATTAGCTTCTCTAATACCTATGCCTGCTGATTCCTGTCCAATTATCCATGATCCAATTACAGGGTAATGATCTGCATAATTTGGAAGTGTAAATAGTTCCTGAAAAATAAATCCTTCATTGCTATATTGTCCATCTGTCTTTGCTAAAGATATACTCTTCATCACTAAATCAATATTTGCACCTTCTCTTGATAAAATAGGTTTCTTCACATAATTAGTAAGAGTACCTTGTTCAAAATAAGCCGGTAATAAATACTGACAATCAGGATACAATTCCCATAAAATTGGAAGAATAGCTTTATTTGATAATATCATTTTCCATGCGGGCTCAATCCATAAAGCCCTATTGGAATCGTTAGGAATATTCTGTCCAAAAGATTCTGCTAAAAGCCATTCCCATGGATAGAGTTTGAAAATATTTTTGATGGATTCATCCTCCAGATCCAAAAATTGTTTTCCATCATCATCCCAACCAAGATCATCTATAAATATCAGTTTGGTTTCAATGCCAGCCTGAATTGCACAATCACGTAAATATTCTGTATTTGTTAGATCTTCTAAAGTTTCTTTCAAACAAGTAAAATGTAAAGTACCCGGATTCAAATAATTTTTTAAATACTTCCAATAGTTGATTAGTTTTTCATGAACACTATTGAACTGGTCTTTGTTTTTGTCGAAATCTTGTAACCAAAACCATTGCACAATTCCTGCTTCATATAAACTAGTAGGTGTATCGGCATTAAATTCAAGTAATTTAATTTGTCCATCTTTATAACAAAGATCAAAGCGACCATAAATAGCGGGATGGTCTTCTGTCCAACTTTTTTCAATCAACGGTATCGCCCATTCTGGGATCTTAAATTGACTATACAAATTATTGTCCATCACATGTTGCACCGCACCCAAACATAAATTCCACAATTCATTGGTGGCTTTTTCGATGGCCAATATTTCTGGCATCTCGAAACTGTAATAAACCGATTCGTCCCAATAGGGAACATTGGTGCTATGAAAACCAAAGCCTAATTTTTCAACTTCGTTTTGCCAATTATTTCTGGCTATTATCTGATTTCTTTGCATGATCTAATTACTAATTAATTTTTTATGAAGAAACACTAAATCCGCTTCTGCCAAATCCGCCTCTACTTACTGCCGCTTTAAAGCCATTACTCCCAATATTTGAACTAGGATGGATGGCGCTGGAATAATAACCTGCACGCTGATAATAGCCATTATTATAGTTTCCATAAGGTCTAAAAGCATAATACCAAAGTAGTGCAGTACCAATACCGCCGTGATGATACACATTAGTATATGGAGCCGTTGAATCACTACGGATATGCATTTTGGCATTATCATCCCAATCGGGTTTCTTGGCCTGATTACAACTGGCTAAAGCAGCGGTAATCAATACGAGTTGTACATATTTTGATTTCTTCATTGTTGCTTACTTAACTGTTATATAAATTTCATAATCCTTTTTTACAGAAACAGCTTTTGTATCGCCATCCTGATTTTCTGCATAGGTGTTATGTATGCCCAAGCTTGGTAAGGTATCACGATAGACAATATTTTTTAGAATACTATCATGTGCCCATACTGCGTGGGTAGTTACAAGAATATCGTGTAAGCTATCTAAGTGTTCTACTTTTACAGAACTTTCAATAGCTCCAGATTTATTTACTGCGTTAGTTACATCTTCATTTGGCTGAGGGTCTTGACAAGAAATTAAATATAATAAGGCTGCGCCTCCTAAAATCGCTAATACGATCGGTTTCATGGTATACATAAGTGTAAATTTTCAATTTGGTTGATACTCGGGCCAATTTTTGGCCACCATCAAAATATAGATTGATGCTAAAGTTAAACTGCTTATTGCTGGTTATTGCTTTCAGTTAATTTATTTTTTGATGGATTCTGGCTTATTTATAGCCGATGAATTTCTGGTGGGTTTTCACGCTGTCTGCAACGTCCGAAAAGAAATTCCAATAAGTGGTTCATGTGTTTGGGAGACTAGCTCCGTTTTCTTTGATACAGTAAAGATATATCGTTGCAGGGTCTGCTTCAAAGGGGATACAGGTCTAGCGGGACTGGCATTCATACCAATGGTAGAGTATGTAGGAAGAGTGGTAAAATAGCTAAAAAAGGGTCGAAATTTGCTACATTGTTTCAAGTTCGTCTTTGTGACGAGGCTTCCAATACAGATAATAATATCCTAAAATCAATAAGCCAACACTAAATGGAATAATAGCAAGATGTTTCATGGTATAGCTACCAAAAAGAATATGCGTATCGAAACCAAAAAACTCGCTTAGCATCCAGTAAGAGTTTGCAGTGATCCAAACTGTAATAGCAAGGTTATGACATAGTTCAGAAACAAATTGTCGGGTTCTCCACGCGATAATAATAGAAACGATTAGGGTAGGGAAGATCATCATAATTCCCAACGGTCTCCAAACCATACACCAGGCAACATCTTTAAACAGCCAGAAAACAATATGTAAGTTTTCCATCTTTCGATAATGAAGCGGGATATTATATAAAGCTTCGTTTGGCTTAGGTTCTATGACATTCAAAACAGGATGTTCTTGTGCTATGTTTTTGTTCAAAGTTTCGGTTGCCATTTTGCCCATGGGGTGTATTTAAGATTGGAAGTTGGCGCTAAATTAATTTTTTGTTATGAATTATCTACTTAAAATATTGTTGAAGCGAGCAATATCCACTAATGGTTCCATGGGAGTTTGATTTGTTAGAAAATCGGCAAATTGTTTACCAAAATAAGGGGCAAGCGAACAGCCCTTGGTGCCCATCCCATTGAATAAACCCACTGATTGATGAATGGGGTGAAGGCCTGCAAAAGGTCTTCTTTCCATATTTGTGGGACGCTCTGATGCAAAATGATCTACTATTTCGAAAGGAAGTTTTAACCAATGGTATAATTGGGTTTGTGTATTTCTTCTAAATTCTGCAGTTGGCATTAGATCTGTAAAATTCCATTCATGTGTTGAGCCAATCCACCATAAATTATTATGCCAGGGTACCAAACTAATGCCTTGTTTATAAATATGATTTCTGGGAAGCGCCGGAATATCTGCAATAATTGCTTCTCCTTTATTTCTTGAATAGGGTAATAAATTAAAATAGCGATTGTCTATTCCTTCTGCACCATCGCAGAAAATTATTTTTTGAGCGGTATGATTTTGATATCGTACCAGATCTGTTTCTATTTCGCAAGCTATCCAATCAAAACGTTCATTTATTAATGCATTTGCATCATCTAATTTTTTCCTCCATCCGTTCAGCATGCCATGCAACTCAATTAATAAACAAGAATCAATTTCACCAATGCTGAAAGGGAAATTAAAATAGGCCCGCCAGGCTTCCTGATCCTCAGGTACACGCAAATATTCTTTTTCTTCAGGCATTCTATCCCGAAATGCCAACTCCATTTGAGGAGTAGGATGAAAATTAAGAATATTACATTTTCTAACTAATTCATCACCCAATTCGTTTCCTAATTCTGTATACGCATTCCAGGCAAAAGGCAATAATTTTTCAATCTCCCAGGTACGTACAATTCTTCTTCCAGTTACAGGATTAATCACACCACTTGCCACTTTTGTAGATGTGGAAGTTTGGTTTTCATCTATTACCAATACACTCTTTCCGGCTTTCATTAAATTCCAGCTCAGGAATGTACCGCAGAGTCCTTGTCCTACAATAATATAATCAAACTGCATGTTTGCGAAATTCGACAATAAATCTGAATCTTAAGAATTAGAATGGCTTACCGTGTGTAGTGTTGATTAATTTTCTGGATAGACTAGGAAAATATTGCATGAATTGTAAAAAAAGATTTGTCACATAATCCTTTCCAAAAAGACGTTGAATTGTTCTGCCAACAAAAACCCTTTTTGCAAATTGTTTTTTCCATTGCAGCTCATAGTTCGATTCTAAGACGGAGCGATTTTGTCCGTTCTTGAAATAGTAATCAATATTTTGAAAAGCAATTTTGCTGCCATGCAAAGCCATGCTCATTCCGTTACCACATAAAGGTGTGATCATGCCAGCTGCATCTCCAACACATAACATATGTTCCTCTATTTGCGATTTCTTTTGAAAACTTATCTGTGAAATTGTCAGCGGCTTTTTATAAATAAATTCTGCGTTGTTAAAAATATCTTTTAAAAAAGGATTTTTCCATAAAATTTGCTCCTCCATTTCAGGAATGGTATTCCCTGATTTCCTTAAGTTTTCTGCTGTAGTTAAATAGCACAAACAACAATCTCCATTTTCTATTTCTTCAATACCACAATAGCCGTTATCAAAGTTGTGTAAAGCAATTTGATTTCTAGGATGTGGGTATCGAATATGGTATTTAACGCCAATAAAATTATTTAAAGCATTGGGTTTCGCTTTTGCAAAAGGTCGAGATAAATGAATATCCAGATTACTCTTTTTGCCAAAACTACCCGCAGCTATCCTGCTGTTATAACTGCCATTGTCTGTTATAATTTCGAATCCATTTGTTTTAAAAACCAGATCCTGCACTTTGGTTCCTGTAAAAAATGTGACTCCTTTATCTCTTGCAATGCGATATAAATATTCATCTAGTTTATACCGGCTAATTCCAAAGCCTCCAAGAGGAAGTGAAAATTGGTAAGACCTTCCATTTTGGGCGGATATTTTTAATTCATTAATGTTTGGAAGTCCCCAGGTTGATATTGGCACGCCTAATTTTTCTAAAAAAGGAAGGGATTCATTGCTAATATATTCACCACAAACTTTATGAAATGGGTAGGTTTCTTTTTCGAATAATATTGTTTTATATCCAGCATCTGCACATTGAATGGAAAGACTTAATCCTGCGAGGCCTCCTCCAATAATTGCGATATCAAATTCTACTTTCATTTAAAGTCCCTGTTCTTTTACTATCAAATAACGAAAAGCCCATTTCCATCTAATTTTATAATTTTCAATACCATATATCGAGAAAAAATTTTTCCAATCAGATTTAATAAAACCACGGGCAACACTTAAGCAGGCATCGTTTTTAACTAAATAGGATTTTGAAAATACATTTGTCAATATTTTTATTAAATAATAAGCCAACCAATGCCTTTGTAAGTCATTGATGAAAAAACCTTTCTCAGCATTTTCTTTCATCCAATTTAGTTGAAAAACTAATGCTTCATCTGTAAAATGGTGACAAAATAAACTGGAGAAAATAATATCTGGTTTGTTTTCAAAATAAACTTTAGAATAATCGCTACAGATAAAATCGGTATTTGCTTTCAAGTATTCATTTTGTTTAGCAAAAACAATGCATTCATTATTATAATCAATACCAATACAATGAATCTTAATTTTGTGAGCTTCACAATATTTAACAATAGCTACTAAATTATCACCACCACCACAACCAATTTCACATACCGTAATTTCTTTTTTGTCTTTGGCTAACTGTTTAAACCCATCTAAAGTAATGGCATGGCCACCCAATAATGTATTAATGGTATTCAGCTCCCGCATGGTTTGAGCAATATCCGCAAAAGGAATTCCTTCACCGTCGAGTAATTCCTTTTGATATGATCTGATTTTAAAATTCATTTCAAATAAAATTATTTCTTTTTGCAAAGGAAGGTTTCCATAGTTAGTCCTGGTCCAAATGCAATACCAAATATATTCTCGCCTGATTCGATTGCACTGTCCATGATTTCTTTTAAAACAAAAAGAATCGTAGGAGAGGACATGTTTCCATTTTCTGCTAATATTTTTCTTGCAAATTTTGTATGTGATTTTGTTAACGATAGTTTTTGTTCTATGACATCAACAATTTTTTTGCCACCAGGATGGATGCACCAATAAGGGATATCAGCTACCGTTAATTCTTTTTTCGCCAATGCTGCAGTAATGAGTAAATCAATATCTTCTTTGATGATTTGGGGGATATAGCTACTTAATGTCATTAAAAAACCTTTACTACTAATTTCCCATGCCATATCAGTTTTTCCCTGAAATGCAACTTGAGAATGAAAGCTTTCTATCTGTAGCGCCTTTGTGCTGGTTCTATTATTACTTACCAAAACTGCTGCAGATCCATCTGCAAATAAAAGACTACTCGATGCATTTTCAAGTGTATACTCTTTTTGAAAATGTATGGTACATAATTCTGTTGCTACTATTACCACTTGTGCATCTGGTTCACTGTCACAAATAAATTTTGCCATTTTCAATCCATGTATGGCAGCATAACATCCCATAAAATTAATGGAAGTCCTAAAAAGGGAAGGTGATAGTTGCATTGCTTCCATGATTTCTAAATCTAATCCTGGGGCGCTCATTCCTGTACAACTTATTGTTATCAAATGAGTAATTTGATCGCTATTAATATGTGATCCTATACATTTCTTAATAGCCTCAATAGATAATAGGGAAGCATTTTTTTTATACAATTCCATTCGATGCTCAATAGAAGGAAAAGCGTCTTGGTTGTTCTTTGGTAAAAAATTCCAGTTAGCATTTGTGTCTCCATAATCTGGGATAGCAGAATGTCTTGTTTCGATGCCACTATGGTGATAAAGAAAAGTCAGTTTCCTTTTTTCATCAGCTTCTAACTGATAGGCTTTTTGCATGTATTGCAGAATGTCCACTTGTTTGTGTGCAAATGGGGGAGATGCAGTTGCTATAGATACGATATCAGCCAAAATGGTTCAATATTAATAAGGTGAAAAATGCCAGATTCGTGCAAGTACTTGCTAACCAAATCATACGCATCGTATTTTTGAAATCAGCCTGATCTGGATCTTTCCAGACTTTCAGCGCCCAACTCACAAAATATAGAACCACTGGAATGAAAAAAAGTTGAATAATCCAAAAATTTGTCAGCTCATTTTGTGTTTGAAAATGCATGAAGAGGCAAAGAAATGCTAATAAATAAAGAATTGCACAGAATAAAAATGTACCTCTTTTTCCCAATAATATGGAAATGGTTATAACACCATCTTTTCGATCTTGAATGTGTTGGTAGATTTGAGTGATGGGGTAGAAACCTCCAATTAATAATCCTGCAGCACCAATTAGTAATAAAGGGACTTCCATGGTAAGATTACTACTAACCCCATGTGCAATGGCAAAAAAAACTAATGAGCCTTGATTGCTAATTACCAATAGATAACCAAGAACAGGGTATTTCTTTAAACGTAAGCCACGCCAACTATATAACCTGGAACAAATAATAAAAAATAGAAAACAACCTGCAAAGACAGTACTAATGTAAAATGACAGAATAAATCCAATGATGTCCAATACTAATGTTATGTAATACAATTGTTTTGTAGGCAGCATGGGATTGGCAACGCCACCGATGCTTTCTGTATCCCTATCATTATAACTATTATATCCATTGCTTGATGGGTAAAGTATAGCATGCAATAAAATGAAAACCAAAATGGCCTTCGGCAAATTGATTTGGGAGGTTATGCTTAAAGCAAACCAGTATACCGGCATTAAAAAAAAGCTAAACGGAATACGTAAAAGCTGAATGGTTGATTTTCGAATCAATTTGTGGGAATTGAATAATGAATATAAACTTTATTCAGCCACATTGATTCTTATTCCTTCTGAATGACTACTAAATTCAGGTGCGTACATACACTGAATGCTGGCAAGACCCACAGAAAAATTTCCTGTATGTGTGATGTAAACAGGATATTCAAAAACATATGTTCCCTTATTCAAATGATTAATAAAAAAGTTACTACTAATATCTGTGGTGTTTTCATAATAACCCATTCCATCCTGCCATTTGTAACCACTCAATACATTTACTGGTTCCATCCCAGCTGCTCGCAGATCTTTTAAATGCAGATATTCCATTTCACGATCTGTTTTGATGATCAATCGAAATACTACTTTGTCGCCTACTTTTAATGGATTATTCAGATCAACTTCCACCAATTCTTTTCCCTTATCTATTATTTTTTCGATCATTAATTGTTTTTGAATATTCAAGGGAGATGCAGCTTCTGTGATTTTATCAAGATCTTCAAAGTACTGCCAGTAAACAGCACCCCAGGCGGGTTGATTGTTTTTTTGGTTGCCACTATTTACTGTTTTGGTAGTTACTTTAATTTCACCCATTTCAGATTCAACTTTTGACCCGTCAATTCTTTTTTCGAAATAACCAGTTCCAAGTTCTGTTTTTACATTACGGCTATTAATCACAGTATTTCCTAATGCTATCTGAACAGTTTTTTCTTGTTGTAGCCAATTTGAGCCATTGAGTAATAGCGCATAACAGGCATTCGCAGTTTTAATACTGGTTTTCCAGTTATTGGTTTGCTTATTTAAAATTAACCAGGTTTTAATTGCATCAATTGCTTTTATCCTCTCAGCTGAATTGTTCTGTTGATTGTATTCGGATACTAATTCAATAACCATCGAGGCGGTTTCAATTGAAGCGTTATACCAGTCCCTGGCTGTTTGTTTCCAATACATGCCCTTTTGTTTATCAACTATTGCATTTTCAAATATGGAAGGAAGTATAGTTTTGCCAACAAATATTTCTTCTTTATTTCTTAATTGAATCAGTCCAATTAACGATTTATAATAAACCGAAAATTGATTCCAATACAATTTGCTTTGTTTAAAATAAAAATCGGAAGCTGTTGTTGAATTCATTGCAATATCTCCATAAAAACTTCGCATGTAGAGCCACTGAATTTGGCTTTCATTTATGTATTTTAGTTTTGGATCAATACCATGACTGAATGCAAATTGATACTCGGTATTTATATAATCATCAGTAAATTGTATTGCTTTAACGATCATTGGTTTGAAGCGAATAGCCATATCCGGTGTAATAGCCCCCAATCTTTTTAGTCTTCCAATTCCAGTTAAAATATAAGTGGTGATATATGGATCTTCATAACCTCCTTTGAAC
Source organism: uncultured Bacteroidota bacterium (assembly GCA_903927185.1). Classification (GTDB taxonomy): domain Bacteria; phylum Bacteroidota; class Bacteroidia; order Chitinophagales; family Chitinophagaceae; genus Sediminibacterium. The sequence continues at coordinate 42,805 of CAIYLW010000023.1, read as the reverse complement.
CAGCTAAATGCTCCATTCGGCAATTGTAACTCTTGCAATTTCTCCAAGGACGATTGATTGGATTCGCCCAATTTTAATAAGTCGAACAATTCTGATAAATTCTTTTTTCTTTCCCCTTCAGTATTTGCTGCCAATACCCAAGGCGTTTCTTCTAATAATACTTGTTTTAGTTGCTGGTTCTTTTGAAGATTCGATAATATGGATGCAGTATCTTTTTTGCTTTTTTCGAACCAGGTTTTAATAATCGGATTTTTATATACGAGGTATGCTGCAATACTGTTTGCATATATTTTATTAAAGATTGCTTCAGCACAATTGTCCATTCCCTGTTTTAAATATGGAAGTGCCTGAACTGCATACCAGATCGGATTGCTGCTAAATTCTACAGTTAATGATTCATTGCTTAAACTGCCGCTGTTTTGATGCAATAATTTATCGAAATGAAATTGCTGAGTAGTGTCTCCAAGCACTAATATTGGAAGGCTCTCTGTTATTAAAGCACGATTACTTAATACAGCCAACATATTTTCTTCTCCATCACTATAGTTGCCAGATTTTGCAACTACCCGCCAAATCAATGGTTTATTATAACTGAAGGGAATTTGTATTGGAAACTTAATCGCTTCTGTTTGTTTTGGTCCAACTGTGAAATATTGGGTTGGAAAAATATTCTGAAACCAACCATCCACTGATGTGTTAGTTGAAGCATCAATTAATTCAAGTGTAATCTGACCAGTTAATTCTTTATCACTCAAATTGGCGATTCGTGTGCTGAACTCCATCTTGTCGCCTTCCCGCATAAACCTGGTTGCATTGGTTTGAACCATCAATGTTTTCTGCGTTTGAATTTCTGCTGTTTGAACGCCAGCAGACAAATCCTTTGTATGGGCAAAACTCATCCACTTCCACTTGGTAACTGCATCAGGCATGGTAAAGTTGAATTGAAAATTACCAGAACTATCCGCTGTTAATTGAGGAAAGAAAAATGCAGTTTCGTTAAAATCTTTTCGAATGATGGTTTCGATGGATTCTTTAGAATTTTGTTTTAATGGAGATATACGGGAATGAACTTCTTTATTTTGGTCTTCTTGTTTTTTACCTGAGGCTGGTGAAGCAACGGAATTCATTGGCATCATAGGATGCCCTATTTGTGAATCGTTTTCATACCCCTGGAGTATCCCAAAATCATCACGAATTCTATCATACTCAATAGCGGTATCTTCCTTCCATATATATTGAGTAATATAATTTTGCTCAGAAATAATTGCACTAAAATTATATTTCCAATAATCAGTTCGGTATTTTTCATTCCACCAATTTGGCTGATACCATTGCTGGAATTTAAATTCATCTAAAGAAGCATCATACATAGATGTCAATAATTCGGCGGCAACTTTTTCTCCTTTTTTTCCTGAAATAGAAACTGTCCATTTTTCTTTCGATCCTGGTTCGGTTTTATCACGGAAACTCTGATACTTTATTTGTAATTCTTTATTTGTGAAAGGCACTCTTTTTGAAATACTATTAATGAATATTCTATTTTGAAAAACAAAAAGTTCTTCTATAAAAATACCGCCCCTATCTTTTTCTGTGGCAGAATAGATGTATGGTTCAATTCCTTTTTTTCTATTGATGAATTGAAATGCTCCATTTTCTTTTTGTATATGTCGAATAACAAATAAGTCCTTTGCGATGGTTCCAGAATAGATGGTATCATTCTCACCTGGCTCCATTGGTTGATCATTAGCATAGAACAGGTTTATGTTTCCATTTGCAACTGCATTGCTTGAAGGATCAAAAACCTGTAAATAACTTTTGTGAATTTCCTGATTCCCTAAGCTGTCTTTTGCAGTGGCTTCGATTTGATAATACCCCACTTTAAGGTTTCCCCCTTCAATTACCAATTCACTTTGATTCTTTGTATCAATGGTAGCTGTTAAACTTGTTTTTACAATTGGGTAATTACTGATCTCATTTTCATTATCAAAGATGTCATAGGGAAAGTCTTTTATGAACGCGTCTTTACTCATGATGAATTGGTCTGGTTTTGACCAATTCCGATCTTTCAAAATTCTATCTGGACCAGTTAATTCAGAAATTTTTACATCAATGATCGTAGCCACTTTTTCTGCGTTCAAATTTGTACAACCCATTTCAATCTTGATATCCTTTCTGCCATTTGTAATTTGAGGATAATTGACTTCTAATATAAGTGCTTGATATGCGCAGCTAATTTGTTTATTAGCAGTTCTGGTTTCTCCTGAGGCATCTGTTATGGCAGCATCAATGGAAAAATCAAACACAGGTTTTGAGCTGGCATCTTTTGTTAAGTCAGGTACTGCTTTAAATCGAATAGTAAATGCACCTTTATCATCTGTTTGAATAGTGCCCTGAGCAATTTCCTGTGATTGATTATTGGAAAACATTCGATTTCTAAAGTAAGGATTTAATAACCTGGCATTTCTAACAACATGATAAGTTAGTTTGGAGCCAGTGATAAAATTCCCTGCAAATGCTTTTGCAATTCCTTTTAATTCAATGGTATCATTGAGTTGATAAGCCTTTGCAATTTTTTCAAATTGTATAGAATAGGTTGGGCGTTTATAAGCTTCCACAGAGAAATTAGTATTGCCTGTTTCACCATTTTTAACTGTTAGCGAAAAATTACCAGTGAGTATTTTTTCAGGCAACGTAAATTTTCCATGATAAGATCCGTAATCATTACTTGTAAATTTTAATGAATCTATGATGCGATAATTTACGTCTCTCAAAAATACTGTTGCATTAGTTTGTGCTAGGAGTTTACTTTTTTGGTTATTAAAATCAATGGTAGAGATGATGGCTTTGAAATATACGATTTGCCCAGGCCGATAAATGGATCTGTCTGTAAAAAAGAAAGTTCTTTGATTTCTCTTTTCGAAATGTATAGAATCATAGAGTTTGTTTGGGTTTTGCTCATTTTCAAACCATGTGGGGTCGATAGTTCTAAATTTTTCTTTTTTGCTTTCAATGATAAATGAATAATATCTATTGCTTTTTTGACCATCCATTTTTACATATCCATTTTCATCAGTGATTCTTACACCCTCATTATCCCATTCTTTGCTTTGAGAGTTTGAAGGCCTACTAAGAATAGTGATGTTTGCTTTTGAAATAGGTTTTCCGGTTTCTCTACTCAGTACAAAAAAATCACTCTTGTTTTGAACAAGGCTGATATTTGAAACTTGAAATGATTGATAATTGATAATATCCCTAGCAGGATTGAAATCCTTTCCAGTAGAAGACAACAATACATATTCACCTTGAGTTAAAGGATCTAATTTTATTTCTACAAAATGGTTTTGATAATCATTTGTTACAGGAAGCCATTGCTCGCTTGATTGAAATTCCTTTTTATCACAAAGCTTTTGGATAAGTAACTGGGCTTGGTCATTTGTTTTAGTAAACTCCAGTGGCAATGCTAAAATTCTAAGGTATAGTGTATCCACATTTTTGTATTCTACCAATACTTTAATTGGTTTATTAGGGATTTCTATTTTTTCGGAATGTATACTTACGTCTTTTAGTAGAATACGCTGTTTTAAATTTTCTAATTCGTTCCTGACTGGATTATTATCCTTAAATTTTTTATTGGCAGCATCAATTATTTTAATAGCTGCAATATATTGCCATCTTTCACTACTGTCTTGAAATGGTTGATAGGTCGCAGCTAATAAACTTTTGTCCTTAGCCAATTGCAGCCATGCGTATACAGCTGCATTGCTTTCGAAATCTGTTGTAATTGCGGTTAATGCCTTTTCCTTTAATTGTTGTTTATTTTCAAATAAAACTTGTTGATAAACCCAATTGATTCTATCAATATCTAGATCTATTAATGCATCTTTTTGTGCATCGTTAATATGAAATAAAGTAAGGTCTTGAAATAATTGAAGTGCTCTAAATGTATGCGCATTACTGTCGTTGCTAATAAGTTTGAGCGCAGCAAATTCAGCATAAGTTCCTAGTGAGGTTTGTTGTTGAATTGTAAAGCTGTTTTTTGCATTTGTTCTGGATTCCTGTCCAGTTTTAAAATAGTCTAATGCATCTTGTGCAATTACATCATATAAAGTAGGTCTTAAGTGTTCTGCATTTCCTTTCCATAAAATAGCTCTGAACGTATTCAGTTTGGTTTTTTTAAGAAAATCTTTATCTGCTAAAGAGTAATCATATTCAACTTCGATATTTTTTAAAAATTCATCAGCCGACCAGCTTAAAATATCATTAGTATTTTGAGTTTTAATTTTAAATCGATCATATAATTGCCAGCGATGATCATTGAAATACTTTTGATATTGTTTAGCGATTAAAACATGTATTAAAGCCTTGCAACTTGGGTCATTTGTTTTACCTAGTTCTAATTTAAATGCACTTATGTTTTTATTGATATCATACTCGGCTACATTTATTTCAATTGCTGTTCGATAAAGTAGGGCTTTAATCTTTTGTACATTGTTAGATTTTTTTTCAGCGAGCACATAAATCTGATTTACTTTATCAAGTGCAGATTTGGGCAAATGTGAAATACCCAGGAGGCTGTCAATTTCAATCCATTGTTTGGAAAAAGTGGTGTCTGTTTCTTGAGCCATCAAACTATTTCCCGCCCAAAATAGAATCCCTATAAATGCCCATCTTTTTAGATTCATACTGCTAATAATTAAGCCTGTTTCTGATTAGATGCAATTTCGCAACCAATGCATAAACGAAAGTACCGTTTAACAAAACCTTTTCAAGTAAATCCAGGAAACAAAAATCCCGGTCAGTTGCCTGACCGGGATTATATAGTATTGTTGTTTCTTTATTTTTTTAATGCTGCAATTGCTGCTGCCATCGTTTTACCGATATCTGCAGGACTTGCAACAACTTCGATACCACATTCAGCCATAATCTTCATCTTAGCTGCAGCAGTATCGTCAGCGCCACCTACAATGGCTCCAGCATGACCCATTCTGCGGCCTGGAGGGGCAGTTTGTCCGGCTATGAAACCAACTACAGGTTTTGTTTTGTTTTCTTTGATCCAACGAGCTGCTTCAGCTTCCATGCTACCTCCGATTTCGCCAATCATAATGATACCATCAGTTTCTGGATCGTTCATTAATAATTCAACCGCCTCTTTAGTTGGTGTACCGATTATTGGATCCCCACCAATACCAATTGCTGTACTAATACCTAATCCTGCTTTTACTACCTGGTCAGCTGCTTCGTAAGTAAGTGTTCCACTTTTCGAAACGATACCAATTCTTCCAGCTTTAAAGATAAAGCCTGGCATGATTCCCACTTTAGCTGCATCAGCTGTAATAACCCCTGGACAGTTTGGTCCGATTAGACGCGTATTTGTAGTTTGCAAATAGCTTTTTACGTGTATCATGTCTTGAACTGGAATGCCTTCTGTGATACAAACCACCAGAGCAATTCCTGCTTCAGCACTTTCTTTTATGGCATCTGCAGCAAATGCAGGAGGCACAAAGATGATACTTACATTCGCTCCTGTTGCTTTAACCGCATCAGAAACGGTATTGAAAACCGGCTTATCCAAATGTAGAGTTCCACCTTTTCCGGGTGTTACACCGCCTACCACATTGGTACCGTATTCGATCATCTGAGTTGCATGGAATGTACCTTCTGTGCCGGTAAAACCTTGAACGATGATTTTAGACTGTTTATTTACTAAAACTGCCATGGATTGCTTAAAATTTGCCGCAAAAATAGGTTAAAACCAAGTAGTATTTAGAGTTAAAATCCATTATTTCTTTTTTTTCTTAAAGCTTATAGAAAATCCTGGCGTCTTTTCCTGATTTGGAAATTACTCTTAGAAAATACGGACCATGATATAAGTTGGCTGTTTGAACTTCCACGATATTATTTCCTTTAGCTAGCTGCTTTTTAATACTACTCTTTAATCCTCCGTAAATATCATACACATCAATTTCACATTCAATATCCTTAGAGCTACAATATATGGTTGCCCGCATATCAGTAATTACTGGGTTAGGATTAATAGCCAAAATCTTTATAAAGTCAACCGAAATTGGGCGGATATTCGCCGTATCCTGAATAACTACTTCTTTACAAGTATCTGCCACACAACCATTTTGGGTTCTTATTTGTAAGCAAGCAGTATAAATACCCTGAGTTGGAAACGCTCTTTCCAATTTAATGATGTTACCTTCTAAATAAGTATTATCTCCAAATTTCCAAGTCCGCTGAATGATGCTATCCCCCTTTTGAACATAACTAGAATCGCTATTGAAAATCACTTTTTTTAATCCAATCTTTTCGATAGAAAATGCTGCAATTGCTTTACAAACTACATTTGAAATCGTAATAGTGTCTGCAAATTTGCTCTCACAGCCAGCTTTTGTTTTTATATATAAGAGTACAATATATTTTCCGGGTTTTGTATAGGTATGAGAAGGATCGATGATATTGCCTTGTAAAATTCCTGTAATATTAGTTGTTTCACCGAATATCCAATATCTACTCACAATGCTATCTTTTACCCCTGCAGCTAATGCATCTGAACTATTGAATTTTACTATTCCATCAGTAATGGTTTTTGTAAAATGAGCTTTACAAGAAGTTGGAATTGGTGCTGCTTTTATAATCACTGAATCAGTGTATTTACTTTCGCAACCAAACTTTGTTTTGATCAAAAGATATACTCGATAAGTTCCGGGTTTTGAATAAATAAAAGTAGGATCTATTTTATTTCCAGTTAGTGTAGAAATTGTTGGATAAGTATTCATAAAATACCAAGTACGACTAATGATGCTATCCTTTACAATACTTGTTGAAACACTTGCCAAAGATCCTTCACTATTAAATTGAGCAATAGAATCTTTTACAATGCTTGTAAAAAAAGCTTTGCAATTTGTAGGGATCACGGGTAGGTTAATTTCAAAAATTAGTTGATAACTACTTTCACAACCACTCTTTGTTTTAATGGTAAGCGTTACGATATGTTGGCCCGGATATTTATAAATATGACTTGGGTCAATTCTATTTCCAGTTAGAATGGTACTACTATCACCAAAGTCCCAAGATCTACTGATAATACTGTCTGGCAGAGAACCTGGCACAGAACCTGCATAAGATTCTTTACTGTTAAATTTTGCAATGCTATCAATTAATGTATAGGCAATTACCGCTTTACATCCAGGAATAGGGGAAGGAATATTTGGGTTGGAACAAATAATAAAATTTGATTCCACAATACCTGTAGTAGTTAATGCTGGATTATTGGTAATGTTTTTTCCATTGCAATTTTCTACTATTACATACAGCTTTTTTATATCTCCGTTACACTTTAATGTGTCGATATAAAAACCGTTAGGATTGGTTAATACATTATGTGCAATATTACATCCACCATTAATACTATCTGTACTATAAATTTTAACTAATCTGTTAGCTAAATAATGATTACTACTATCTTTCACAGTACCCTTTATAATAATTGTATTAGCAGATACCATTGTTTGAAAAGAAAGAAGAAATAGTACGAAGAGAAAACGAAAATTCTTTTTCATGTGTGTGTAGTTTATTTTGGTTACATGTAATTCGCCGATAACTTTTTTTTGTGTATAAAAGCTATTTATGCTCATTACATATACTTTGTTTTGGTACTTATTCAGATACCATACTTTTTCATATTGCAGCTTTTTGCGATAAATTATTTTTTGATTTTTGTTTAATTTGATGAGAAAATATATTTGAATTAATACTTAAACCTTTAAAAAAAATAGCTTGGAATTGACTGTCAATGCCTACTTTTGCGCCTGCACAAATCAGTATAAAAATTAAAAATTATGGCAAATACAGCCGACATCAGCCGTGGAATGATCCTGAAACTGGACGGAAGTTTGTATTCAGTTGTGGAATTCGGTGAAAATAAAACAGCCCGTGCTGCAGCAAAAGTTTGGGCAAAATTAAAGGGAGTAGACAATAAGCGTTCTATTGAAAAAACATGGAATAGTGGTGAAACCGTTTATCCTGTTCGAGTAGAAAAGAAAGCTTTTCAATACTTATATAAAGACGAGAGTGGTTATAATTTAATGAATAACGAAAATTTCGAGCAGATAGCACTAAGCGAAGAAATGATTGATGCACCTCAGTTTTTAAAAGATGGATCTGAAGTATTCGTGTTTATTAATACCGAAACAGAACTTCCTATTGGTGCAGAATTACCTGAAAAAATAGTCATGAAAATTACTTATTGCGAACCAGGACTGAGAGGTGATACTGCAACCAGAGCATTGAAAGCTGCCACCGTTGAAGGTGGGGCCACTGTGATGGTTCCTTTATTTGTGGAAGATGGAGAATTGATTCGTGTAAACACTAAATCTGGGGAATATGTGGAGCGTGTAAAAGAATAATAATACTTAAACATATTTATATATGGCAGCCTAGAGCTGCCATTTTTCTTTTCGGGGGTTAATAAAGTTTGAGGAATCTAATTCTACCCATTTTAAAGAAAATCGCATTTTTTGCTAAAAAAGGGCTATTTTTCCACCCGATTTGACCTAAATTAACCGTTTTTTACTAAAAATCTGCCATTTATGGACTTGAAGCAAATTCACGAATTAATCAAAATCGTCAATAAAAGTAATATTGGTGAAATCAGTATAGAAGACAAAGATGGTAAGGTTACCATTAAGCAAAAAGAAGAACCGGTTATAAATGTAGCGGCTCCTCAGCACCAAGTCTATACTACATCTTCTCCAGCTCCAGCACCTGTTGCTGCACCTGCTGCTCCTGTGGTTGCTACACCTGCTAAGGCAGATAACTATATCACTATTAAAAGTCCAATGATTGGTACATTTTACCGTCGCCCTTCTCCAGACAAGCCCATTTTTGCTGAGATCGGCACTGAAGTTGCTCCAGGTAAAGTGGTATGTATTATCGAGGCTATGAAGCTTTTCAATGAAATTGAAAGCGAAATCAGCGGAACAATAGTAAAAATATTGGTTGACGACGCTAGTCCCGTTGAGTACGACCAACCTTTGTTCTTGGTAGAGCCTGCATAATTTTTTCTTCAATAAAATGAATCCATGTTTAAAAAAATATTGATAGCCAATAGGGGTGAGATAGCATTACGTGTAATCCGTACCTGTAGAGAAATGGGTATTAAAACCGTTGCTGTTTATTCAACCGCTGATAAAGACAGTCTTCACGTAAAATTTGCTGATGAAGCTGTTTGTATTGGAAAGCCCCAGAGTGCCGATTCTTATCTGAACATTCCACATATCATGGCAGCTGCAGAAATTACTAATGCAGATGCAGTGCATCCAGGTTATGGATTTTTAGCAGAAAATGCTAAGTTCTCACAGATTTGTGCAGATCATGGCATTAAGTTTATTGGGCCTACTCCGGATATGATTAATAAGATGGGAGATAAGATCACAGCTAAAGAAACCATGATCAAAGCTGGTGTACCAGTTGTACCTGGTGGGAAGGGGTTATTAGAAAGTATTGAAGAAGCTAAAGAATTAGCAAAAGTTGTGGGATACCCGGTGATCTTAAAAGCAACTGCAGGTGGTGGTGGTAAGGGAATGCGCGTGGTTTGGAATGAAGAAGAAATTGAAAAAGCATATACGACCGCAAAAATAGAAGCTGCTGCTTCTTTCAAAAACGATGGTATCTACATGGAAAAATTTGTAGAAGAACCACGTCATATAGAAATTCAAATTGCAGGAGACCAATATGGAAATGTTTGTCATTTAAGTGAGCGCGATTGTTCTATTCAACGACGCCATCAGAAGTTAGTAGAAGAATCACCTTCTCCATTTATGACTGCTGAATTACGTCAGAAAATGGGTGAAGCCGCCATCAAAGCAGCATCTGCCATTAACTACGAAAGCGTTGGTACCATTGAGTTCTTGGTAGATAAGCATCGCAATTTTTATTTCATGGAAATGAATACGCGTATTCAGGTAGAACACTGCGTGACTGAAGAAGTGGTAAGTTTTGATTTGATTAAAGAACAAATTAAAATTGCCATGGGTGAGAAAATTTCCGGAAGAAATTATGAACCTCAAATGCATGCAATTGAGTGTAGAATTAATGCCGAAGATCCTTATAACGATTTTCGTCCTTCACCAGGTAAGATTACTAATTTGCATACTCCAGGAGGACATGGTGTTCGTGTAGATAGCCATGTATATGCCGGATATGTAATTCCTCCCTATTATGATTCCATGATTGGTAAGTTAATTACCGTTGCTCAAACGCGTCAGGAAGCAATTGATACCATGTACAGGGCTTTGAGCGAGTATGTAATCGAAGGGGTTAAAACAACAATCCCTTTCCATTTGCAACTAATGCAGAATGAAGATTTTAGAAAAGGTAATTTCACTACCAAGTTTTTAGAATCTTTTAAGATGAAATAGGATTAAAAGTTAAAATTTAAAAGTAAAAAGTAAAAAGAAATACTAAGTATAAAAATAGCCTCTGAATTTTCAGGGGCTATTTTATTTCTAACTTTTTATTTTTTACTTTTTAATTGTTTCTCTGCATCCTATTCTTTCGCATTTCATCATAGAAATCATTCACCGCTTTAATTTGGTCGTCAGTTAAAGGAATGGCTTTAAATTTTTTATTGTTTTCTTCTCTGATGTTTTTCATTTTTGCCATACGTTCTTCATCACTCAATTCGCGCATACCTCGCATAGCACCTTGAGAGCTTACTTGAATTTCCAATACTTTGTCAGCCTCTGCATCAGTTAATTTTGTTTTTTCAATTAACTGTGGTTTTACTCTTTGCTTCATCATTTCGAGCATTTTTGCAGGGTCCATTTGTTGACCACCACCTGGAGGTTGTGCCATGATTGTACTGAATGATGCAATCAATACAAGGGCAACTAATGCAAGTACTTTTTTCATATTTTTATTGTTTTTCTCATGTTAAGTTAGCACTTGCCTGATTCTTTAAAATGATTATCGGTGAAGCCTTTTTTTAAGTCGGCCTGTATTTGTTAAAAAAAATAGCCTTGATCCAAATGGAAGAAGGCTATCACTGATCAAGTCTAAAATATTATCTTAAGAACAACATTTCACGGTATTTAGGAAGGGTCCAGATTTCATCATCAACCAACGCTTCCAGTTTGTCAACGTGGTAACGTATAATATCGAAATAAGCAGCTTTTACTTGGCTTTCATATGCGATAGCTTTTGTACGTGTATTTTCGATATTGTTAGCAATTTTACGTGCTTCTACCATTGCATGCGTTTTCTCGTGAATCACTTGAATATGTTCACTTACTTGCTTTAAGATAGAAAGCTGACTAGCATATGCAGCTTCTGGAAGGCCTGCTTCTTTTAAACCATTTATATTAGTCAATAAGCCATTTTGATATTTGATGGCTGCCGGGATAATATGGTTTAATGCTAAATCGCCCATTACACGACCTTCAATCTGAACTTTTTTCAAATAATTTTCTAATTCAATTTCGTGGCGAGCTTCTAATTCAATATGGTTATAAATGCCATTAGATTCGAAAAGGTGTTTTGCTTTATCAGTACCTAATGCATCGAATGCTAAAGGTGTGGTTTTGATATTTTCCAAACCTCTTCTTTGTGCTTCTCTAGCCCATTCTGCACTGTAACCATCACCTTCAAATAATACGTTTTTGCTCTCAACAATATAACGTTGTATAACGTGCATGATTGCAATTTCTTTTTTGTCGCCTTTTTCAATTAAAGAGTCAACATCTTTTTTGAATTGCTTCAAAGTAGCAGCAATAATAGTATTCAAGGCAATCATTGGATTGGCACAGTTAGCGGTTGAACCTACTGCACGGAATTCAAATTTGTTTCCGGTGAATGCAAATGGTGAAGTTCTGTTACGATCAGTATTATCTAATAACAATTCTGGTATGCTGCGGTGTAAATCTAATTTCAAGATAGCTTCATCCTGCTCGTCGAATTTATCTCCAACTCTTGATTCGATATCAGATAAAACTTTTGCTAAATATTGTCCAACGAAAACAGAAATAATTGCAGGGGGAGCTTCATTAGCACCTAAGCGATGATCATTTCCTGCAGAAGCGATTGAAGCTCTTAAAATATCAGAATAATCATGAACAGCTTTGATGGTATTAACGAAGAAAGTTAAGAACATTAAATTTGTCTTTGGCGTTTTACCAGGAGCTAATAAGTTAACACCAGTATCTGTAGCCATACTCCAGTTATTGTGCTTACCACTTCCATTGATGCCAGCAAATGGTTTTTCGTGTAATAAAACACGTAATCCATGTCTTTTAGCTACACGACTCATAATATCCATCAACAATGTGTTGTGGTCCACTGCAATATTCACTTCTTCAAAAATAGGCGCACACTCAAACTGAGCAGGTGCTACTTCATTATGACGAGTTCTTAATGGAATTCCTAATTTGTATGCTTCGGTTTCGTAATCACGCATAAAAGCATAAACTCTTTCAGGGATTGATCCGAAATAATGATCTTCTAATTGCTGGCCTTTTGCAGGAGCAGCTCCAAATAAAGTACGACCGGCTTGAACTAAGTCGGGACGACAATTTGCAAGACCTTCATCAATCACAAAATACTCCTGTTCCCAACCTAGGGTAGCAGTAATTTTTGTAACGTTTCTGTCGAAATAGTTTGCCACTTCAACCGCAGATTTATTCAATGCTTCCAAAGCTTTTAACAATGGGGCTTTATAATCTAATGATTCACCAGTATAAGAAACGAAAATAGTAGGAATACATAAAGTTTTACCAAAACCTATTTCAATAATAAATGCTGGAGAAGAAGGATCCCATGCTGTATAACCACGTGCTTCAAATGTGGCACGAATACCTCCATTAGGGAAAGATGAAGCATCTGGTTCTTGTTGAATTAAAGCAGCGCCATCAAATTCTTCAATAGCAGTACCATCACTTTTTAGAGTGAAAAAGCTATCATGTTTTTCAGCTGTAGTTCCTGTTAACGGTTGAAACCAATGTGTAAAATGCGTAACACCTTTCGCTTCAGCCCAGGCACGCATACCATTTGCTATACCACCTGCATTTGCACGGTCAATTTTTTTACCACCTTTAATACTTGTTACAAGGCTTTTATAAGCATCATCACTTAAAAACTCTCTAGCAGTTTTAATAGTGAAAACACTTTCACCAAAAATGGAAGTGATTTTGGGTGAAGTCACATTTAAACTGGTACTTCTTTCATTAGCCACTTTATTAATGGCTTCGAATCGTAATGACATAGGAGGTAATTTTAAGTTAATAATTGATTAAAGATAGCATCAATTTAAAAGCATATGTTGAAAAAAATTTCCCCATCTTTCATTTAAGTTGGGGAAATAGATTTTTTTAGTTATATTCAAATAAAATTAAATATCTGCTGTTTTTACTGTTTTAATAATTCTGGCTGCTACTTTATAAGGATCTGCAGCTGAATTTGGTCTGCGGTCTTCTAACCAACCTTTCCAGCCTTTTTCAACAGCGCCAATAGGAATTCTGATGGAAGCACCTCTGTCTGAAACGCCAAACGAAAAATCATGGATGCTAGCTGTTTCATGTTTACCAGTTAAACGTAAATGATTATCTGCACCATATACTTCTATATGTTCTTTTACGTATGGACGGAATGACTCACAGATTACATCATAAGTGGCTTTATTACCGCAAGTTCTTAAAGTAGTATTAGAGAAATTAGCATGCATGCCAGATCCGTTCCAATCTAAAGCACCTAATGGTTTACAATGCCAATTGATGGCCACTCCGTAAGTTTCTCCTATTCTTTCTAATAAATAGCGTGCAATCCAGATTTGATCACCTGCTTCTTTAGCACCTTTTGAGAAAATTTGAAATTCCCATTGACCAGCAGCTACTTCCGCATTAATTCCTTCAATATTTAAACCAGCATCGATACAAGCGTCTAGATGTTCTTCTACAATATTTCTACCATAGGCATTATTGGCTCCTACTGAGCAATAATAAGGACCTTGGGGCCCAGGATAGCCTCCTTCAGGAAAACCTAAGGGCTTATTTGTTTTAGGATTCCACAAGAAATACTCTTGTTCAAAACCAAACCAGAAATCGTTATCATCATCTTCAATTGTGGCACGTCCATTAGAAATATGAGCTGTAGAATCAGAATTTAATACTTCGCACATCACCAAAAAGGCGTTTTTACGTAAGGGATCTCTTACGATAAAGACTGGTTTTAACAAACAATCACTTGATCCACCTGGCGCTTGTTCAGTTGAAGAACCATCAAAACACCACATATCACAATCTTCCAACTTCCCAGAAAAATTCTTTTCGATTTTAGTTTTACTTCTCAATGATTGAGTTGGCTTATAACCATCAAGCCAAATGTACTCTAACTTTGAAACTGACATCACTTCTTATTTTATATTAAAAATTAAAATATATTGTAAAATGAATAAGTCTTTATCCAAAAAACGAAACAAATTTAATGGAATTATGAATATTTTCAAAATATTTCAATAAAAAGAAGAAAATGTAAGCAAATAATTATATTAAATAATAATTTAATGTAAAAATAATTTAATTTTTTGAATCAAATTAATTTTTTATGATATGAAAGTAAGTGCCGACACTTTATAAACTATTTGTGGAAATTCAACATTTCGCTTAAGCTACACTTTTGTACCTTCGCAACTTATTTAAAGATTAAGTAACGATAATGGAAATTACTGTCAACACAGCCAAGCAACTAAGACTCACAGAATCGGAATTCGAACTGATTAAACAGAAACTAGGTCGCACCCCCAATTTTACTGAGCTATGTGCTTTCAGTGGAATGTGGAGTGAGCATTGTAGTTATAAAAACAGTATTAAATGGTTAAAAACTCTTCCTCGTGATGGGGGAAGGATGCTAGTAGCTGCAGGTGAAGAAAATGCCGGACTAATGGATATGGGGAATGGTTTTGGTGTTGTATTCAAAATTGAAAGCCATAATCATCCAAGTGCGATTGAACCCTTTCAAGGTGCTGCTACAGGTGTTGGTGGTATTCAGCGAGATATTTTTACAATGGGGGCCCGACCTATTGCCTCATTGAATAGTTTGCGTTTTGGAAATATTGAAGATAATAAAACGAAACGCTTGCTTGCTGGGATAGTTCATGGTATTGGACATTATGGAAACTGTTTTGGTGTTCCAACTGTTGGTGGTGAAGTTTATTTCGAAAATTGCTATCATACCAATCCATTGGTTAATGCGATGAGTGTAGGTATTATGCAATCAAATAAAATGATTAGTGCTACGGCTGCTGGTATCGGGAATCCAGTTTTTTTTGTTGGAAGTGCTACTGGTAAAGATGGAATTGGGGGAGCAAGTTTTGCATCGGCAGAAATTACTGCAGAAAGTACAGAAGAATTGCCTGCAGTTCAAGTTGGCGATCCATTTCAGGAAAAGAAATTATTAGAAGCATGTTTGGAAGTGATTGACACAAATGCTATTATAGGTATGCAGGATATGGGTGCCGCTGGTATCATTTGTTCTACTGCAGAAATGAGTGCAAAAGGTGGTGTTGGTATGCGTATCGATTTAGATAAAGTTCCTACCCGTCAGCAAAATATGAAAGCCTGGGAACTTCTTTTAAGTGAGAGTCAGGAAAGAATGTTAATTGTTGTTGAAAAAGGGAAAGAAGAAGCAGTATTAGCTGTATTCGATAAATGGGATTTGAGTTGTAGCAAAATTGGAGAAGTAACTGGCGATGGGTTATTAAAATTTTATATGCACGGCGAACTAGAAGCGGAAATTCCTGCATACGAATTAGTACTTGGCGGCGGAGCTCCTCAATATACCAGAGAATATACAGAACCTAAATATTTCGAAAAAATAAAAGCTTTTGATCCTAATAATATTGAAGATGCTATTGATCTCAAAGCAGTGGCTGAACAATTAATTCAAATACCGAATATCGCATCAAAGCGCTGGATCTATACCCAATACGATAGCATGGTTGGAGCTGGAAACACCTCCACAAACGCTCCCAGTGACGCCTCAATTGTTTTAGCAAAAGGAACTGGAAAAGCATTAGCCATTACTGTTGATTGTAACAGTAAATATGTTTTTGCTGATCCCTATAAAGGAGGAATGATTGCGGTTGCGGAAGCTGCAAGAAATATTGTTTGTAGTGGTGGAGAGCCTATTGGTGTTACCAACTGCTTAAACTTTGGGAATCCCTACGACCCTGAAGTGTATTATCAATTTGTCAAAGCCGTAACAGGTATGGGTGACGCATGTAAGAAATTCAAAACACCGGTAACTGGTGGTAACGTAAGTTTTTATAATCAAAATCCTGATGGTCCTGTTTATCCCACACCTACTATTGGTATGGTTGGAATATTGGACGATTTTGAAAATCGAATGACACTCAATTTCAAAAATGAAGGTGATATTATAGTATTAATCGGAGATCAAAAAAATGATATTAACTCCTCCGAATATTTGCACAAATTAAAATCAGTGGAATTTTCTCCTGCTCCTTATTTTGATTTAGATCAAGAATATAATGTGCAAGAATTTGTAACAGCTATTATAAAAGATAGACTGATTCAAAGTGCCCATGATATCAGTGAAGGCGGCTTGGCTATCACGCTGTTAGAGTCTGGATTTACAAATGATCTTGGATTTATTGTTAACGCAAAAGAACCTGCCAGAAAAGATGCTTATTGGTTTGGTGAAGCGCAAAGTAGGGTAGTCGCATCTGTTTCAAAAGATAAACTTTCAACACTTTTGCAATATGCAAAAAATGCAGGCATTACAATTACTGAATTAGGAACCGTTAGCACAGGATCAATTAATGTAAACGGTGCTGATTGGGGCAATATCACCAATTGGAAATTAAAATATGATACTGCAATTGAAAAACTACTGAACTAAATGCATCAATCAGCAACAATTGTAGTTACAGGTGCAGCCGGATTCATAGGCTCTTGTATGGTAAAATCTCTCAACAATAAAGGGTTTGATAATCTTTTGTTAGTAGATGATTTTGGTATTGAAACAAAAAGAAAAAATTGGGAAGGCAAAGACTATTTGGAAATTCTTGAACGCCATTCTTTTTTTGAATGGTTGGAATTACACAAACCTAAAATTGATCTGATCATACATTTAGGAGCGAGAACAGATACTACTGAATTTAATTACAGTATTCATGAAACTCTAAATGTAGCCTACTCAAAATCTATCTGGAATTATTCAGTTGCACATCAAATTCCATTAATCTATGCATCTTCTGCTGCCACTTATGGAGCAGGTGAATTCGGTTATAACGACGATCATGAATTGGTGGAAAAGTTAAAGCCATTGAATCCATACGGTGTTAGCAAAAATGAATTTGATAAATGGGCATTTCAACAAAATAATTGTCCGGTTTTTTGGACAGGATTGAAATTCTTTAATGTCTACGGTCCTAACGAATACCATAAAGGAAGAATGGCTAGTGTGATTTGGCATTCAGTGAATCAGATAAAGAATAATGCAGTTGTTAAATTATTTAAAAGTCATCGCGATGATTTCAAAGATGGACAACAACTTAGAGATTTTATTTACGTTAAAGATGTAGTTAAAGTGATTGATTGGATTGAAGAAACTATGTTAAGTAATAAATGGCAAATTGCTAATAATGGTCTCTATAATTTAGGTACTGGAAAAGCCAGATCGTTTTATGATTTAGCAGCTGCAAGTTTTAAAGGACTTGATTTGGAACCTAATATTGAATTCATTGATATGCCAGAAGATATCAGAGAAACCTACCAATATTTTACAGAAGCAAATATGCAAAAGCTGCAAAATGCTGGGTATTTGAATCATTTTTATACATTAGAAGAAGGGGTAGACGATTATGTGCGCCATTATTTAAAAACCTTGAAATATATGTAAGAATATTTGCCCCGATGTTTTTGGGGCATTTGTTTATCAATCTTAAAAGCCATGAATCAAAAAATTGCAATTATCGGGGGAGGAAATTTAGGAACTGCTATTGCAGAAGGGCTCATTGATAGTGGGTTTGTTTTGCCTGAAGCATTAATAGTAACAAAAAGAAATATTGAGACGCTTAAACCATTAGCAGAAAGAGGAGTCAACATTATTGTTAATAATTTAGAAGCTGTTAAAAACGCTAGTTGGATCATTTTAGCAATTAAGCCTTTTCAAGTGAAAGAAGTACTTGAGCAAATAAAACCAGAATTGAATGCATCTAAACACTGTTTGATTAGCGTTGTTACTGGGGTATGGATCAAAGATATTCAGGAGATTGTGGGAATAGATTTTCCAATTTTCAGAGCTATGCCCAATACTGCCATCGCGATTCAAGAAAGTATGACTTGCATCTGTTCCGTTAACGCTTCATTAGAACAAACTTCTTTTGTGTCTGAATTATTTAATCAGTTAGGAAAGTCTGTTTTAATTGAAGAAAAATTAATGGATGCGGCAACTGTACTAGGTGCTTGTGGAACTGCTTATGCGATGCGTTATATTAGAGCTAATATTCAGGGCGGAATAGAAATTGGATTTAGTGCTAAAGTAGCCTCTTTAATTGCTGCACAAACTGTGAAGGGAGCTGCTGAATTACTATTACAAAAGAATACGCATCCTGAACAAGAGATTGATAAAGTTACAACCCCAAAGGGGTGTACTATTGCTGGATTGAATGAAATGGAACACCAGGGATTTAGCTCTTCTTTGATTAAAGGAATTGTTACAAGTTATAAGAAGATTCTAAGTGATATGTAGTGCTATTTAAAATGTAAATAAGATTCGTATTAAATAAACTTAATGAAATTTAAAACCTATTTATTATTACTGCTATCCTTTCTTTTGGTTGGGCCAATAACAGCTCAGCTCGATTCTATGCAAAATAATAAATCGGTTCCTGCGAAAATGTTTGCTGAAAAAGATTTCAGCGATATTTTAAGGAGAGCTAATAAGAATGATAATCATAATGTATTGAATCCTACTGATCCGCTGGAAAATAAAATTAAAAAGCAATTTAGTTTTATACCTGCTGCTGGTTATTCATTACAAACTGGTTTTGCAGGTATCTTAAGTGCCAACCTTGCATATTTTAATGACACTGCAGCTAACCAGAAATTATCTAGCATTTCCACCAGCGTAACGTATACACAATACGATCAAATTTTAGCTCCGTTAACAATTGATATTTGGACAAAGGATAATAAATACAATTTTATATCCGACAATCGATATATAGATTATCCCTCAAACATCTATGGATTGGGTGGAAGATCAAATCCAAATAAAGGCCACCAAATTGCCTTTTACGGAATAAAACTTCATGAAACAATTTTGAAATCTGTTGCAAAAAATCTTTTTGTTGGAGCTGGTATATATTTTGATAGAAACTGGAATATTATAGTGGTTGATTCAGTTACAAGAAGATTAAATAATTTAATCAATAGACAGTTAGGTAAGACAGAGATGGCCTCAAGTATCGCATTGAAAGTACTTTATGACAATCGTTTGAATCAGATCAATTCCAAAAATGGATGGTTCATCAATGCAGTATATAGAGATAGTCGAACATTTTTTGGTAGTGATAATAATTGGCAATCATTCCTAATTGATATTCGTAAATATTTACCCTTTCCAAGAAATTCCAAAAATACATTGGCTCTTTGGAGTTTCAACTGGATGACCTTGGGTGGAACCCCACCTTATTTATTGATGCCTAGCACTGGTTGGGATGATCAATATAATACTGGCCGTGGTTATATACAAGGCCGCTTTAGGGGAAACAATATGTTTTATTTTGAGAGCGAGTATCGATTTAATATAAGTAGAAATGGTTTTTTAGGTGGTGTGGTGTTTGGTAATCTTCAATATTTCTCACCTGAAATTTCGAAACAGTTTCAAGTACTTTCTCCTGGTTATGGAACCGGAATTCGATTAAAACTTAATAAGCATTCCGGAGCTAATCTTTGCATTGATTATGGCTTTGGTAAGGATGGATCGAGGGGATTCTTCGTTAATCTAGGAGAAGTGTTTTAAATAATAAAGTCCGTCTCGAGCATTCGGGACGGACTTTATTATTCATTAATTCTAAAATTACAGATGAGCCTTTAAAAATGCAATAGCTTTTTCGTGTGCATCTTCTGTCGCTTCTTTATTAAAACTAGGATTACTAGGATTTGCAAAACCATGACCTGCTTCGTATTTATAAGCAGTCAATTTTTTTCCGCTACTCAACATATCCTGTTCAAACTTAGTTACCATTTCAGGAGATGGGCTTTTGTCTTTATTGCCAAAGAAACCGATTACATCACAGTTCAATCCCTTTAATTTATCTAAGTTTGTTTCAGGGCGACCGTAATACATTACACAACCAGCTGCTTGTTTTCCGGCTAATAGAGTTGTTTGTAAACTCCACATACCTCCAAAACACCAACCAATAGTATAAATTTTAGCCTTAGATCCTGAATAGGCTAATGCTCCTTTGATAATAGTTTCTAATCTTTCGGTCTTTGCAGCCTGAACTAATTTCATAGCACTGTCTGGTGTAGCTGCTACTTTACCATCATATAAGTCAATGGCTAACACATTTACATCTTCTAATTCTTTAGAAAGATTGTCGGATTCCCTTTTGATATAATCGTTCAATCCCCACCATTCTTGAATCACAAAAACCCATTTATTGCTCTTTTTCTTTGATTTAATTTCATATCCCATAGCTTCTGAACCATCTGCAGCCTTAAAACTGATGGATTTGCCCAAAGCCCCATCAAGATGAAATGGCAATGGTGTAGGATGAAGGTTTGCAAAAGCCATAGTACTAGCTTCTTGTCTGAATTGGTCTCGTACATCTGCATTATAACAACTGATATAACATTCAGGAGTTAGAATTTTCGGACTGGGAGCTTTATAGCGATAGCTGAAAATAAAGGCCGTTGAAAAGGCAGCCAAGGTCAAAATCAATAGTTTTTTCATTATTTGTAATTTTTAGTAGGAAAGATTTGCACTTCAAATTAACACTTCTGTTCAGCCATTGTTTGTTTTTGGGCTACTATTTTTTTTCTGAGCTTTTTTAAAGTAGGTTTGTATGACCGCTGAGAATTTTTGTCATTTATTCCCCTTGGTCAAATACGATGTTCCTTTTAAAGCTGAATTAAAGCGAAAGCTTTTTTTCGAGCTATTTTTTGTTATAGGAACATTGATAAAGTAAAGATGTGCGGATAGCTCATCTTTGGTAATTCTAATAAATTTAAACGAATACTTCAAGTATTCAACATTGATCAATAAACGCTCTTATGGCTAAGTACATTTTTGTTACTGGTGGAGTAACCAGTAGTTTAGGTAAAGGAATTATTGCAGCGTCGCTTGCAAAACTATTGCAGGCTCGAGGCTTGAAAGTTACCATTCAAAAGTTTGATCCCTATATCAATGTGGATCCGGGTACATTAAATCCATATGAACATGGAGAGTGTTATGTAACTGAAGACGGTGCTGAAACCGATTTGGATCTAGGACACTATGAGCGTTTCTTAAGTAATTATACTTCTCAAGCAAATAACGTAACTACCGGTAGGATTTACCAAACAGTTATTAATAAAGAAAGGGCAGGCGATTTTCTTGGTAAAACAGTTCAAGTGGTTCCTCACATAACTGATGAAATAAAAAGAAGAATGTTATTGCTTGGTCAAAGTGGTCAATTTGATATCATTATCACTGAATTAGGTGGAACAGTTGGGGATATTGAAAGTTTACCTTTTATTGAGGCTGTTCGTCAATTACAATGGGAATTGCCAGATGAAGACCTAGTTGTGGTCCATCTAACTTTAATACCTTATTTAAAAGCGGCCAAAGAATTAAAAACAAAACCCACTCAGCACAGTGTTAAAATGTTGAGTGAAACAGGGGTGCATCCTGATATATTAGTTTGTAGAACAGAAGAACCATTAAACAATGATATCAAACGTAAAATTGCACTGTTTTGTAATGTAAAAACCGAAGCAGTCATTGAAGCAATGGATGCAGCAACAATTTATGAAGTGCCATTATTGATGCTTCGCGAAAAGCTTGATCTTATTTGTTTACGTAAAATGAACATAACCGGATATGCCGAACCTAATTTAGATAAATGGAAAGGGTTCTTAGACAAATTAAAATATCCAAAAAGTAAAGTAACTGTAGGTTTAATTGGAAAGTATATAGAATTGCAAGATGCTTATAAATCAATTCTAGAAAGCTTTATTCATGCCGGTGCTATGAATGAAGTAAAAGTAGAAGTGGTAAATGTACACAGTGAATATATTACAGCAGAAAATGTTTCTGAAAAACTTTCCGGATTAGATGGATTATTAGTTGCTCCTGGATTTGGATTGCGTGGAATTGATGGAAAAATTATTGCAGTACAATATGCAAGAGAAAAAGGGTTGCCATTCTTTGGTATTTGCTTAGGAATGCAAATGGCAGTTATTGAATTTGCTAGAAATATTCTTGGATTGAAAGGTGCTCATTCAGTAGAAATGGATGCAAACACAGAGTTTCCTGTGATTGATATTATGGAGGAGCAGAAGAAAATCACTATGATGGGTGGAACCATGCGTTTAGGATCATATCCTTGTGAAATTACAGAGGGTAGCCTGGCTCATAAAATTTATGGTAAGACTTCTATCACTGAACGTCACCGTCATCGCTATGAATTTAATAATAAATACCTAGAGCAGATCCAACAAAATGGAATGATAGCAAGTGGAATTAATCCAGAAACTGGGTTAGTGGAAATTGTAGAAATTCCATCACATCCCTTCTTTATTGGCGTGCAATACCACCCTGAATTAAAGAGCTCTGTGGAAAATCCTGCGCCTTTATTTGTTTCGTTTATTGGAGCTGCAAAAAAATATAATGAGCAACTGCACAGTAATGGTAAAAAAGTTGCTCAAGTAGTTTAAAAGATACAAACATTAAAAAATCCCGTTAAGCAAAATCTTAACGGGATTTTTTATAGATAAAAATAGCTAATCAGTTTTTTGTTGCCTTAGTTTAGTAATTTCAATTTCTTAAAAAGAGTATATGCACAACAAAAAAATCTTAATTCTTTTAGTGATAATTTTATTTTCAATTTGTACTGCAATGGCTCAGCCCCCCTCTGGGATTCATTGGAGTATAAATGGCAATGGTTATTATACAAATGCGAATGGAGAAATTTCCTATAACAATTTGTTGGATAATTCAAAGTTAGTTGTCATTACCAAAAAACAATTAACTCCTGAAGGTGCCGATAAACCTTTAACAGTTCGTAATTTTTTCTTTTCGAACGACGAAAGTAAATTGTTGATCTATACCAATTCTAAAAAAGTTTGGCGATATGATACTAGAGGTGATTACTGGGTACTCAACTTAAATGATAAAAGTTTAAAACAATTAGGAAAGGGCAAACCTGCTTCATCTTTGATGTTTGCTAAGTTCTCTCCAGATGATAATAAAGTAGCGTATGTAAGCGACTATAATATTTATGTAGAAGATCTCGCAACTAATAAAATACAAGCACTCACTATTGGCGGTAATAAGAAAAAAATCAATGGCACTTTCGATTGGGCCTATGAAGAAGAATTCTTTTGTAGAGATGGTTTTAGATGGAGCCCTGATAGCAAACAGATTGCTTATTGGCAAATAGATGCGAAAATTACAAGAGAGCATCTGATGATTAATAATACGGATTCGATTTATCCTTTTGCAGTACCTGTAGAATATCCTATTTCTGGGGAAAAGCCTTCTCCATTTAAAATTGGAGTTGTTTCATTAGCTACTAGTAAAACAAAATGGATGAATATTCCTACTGATACCATATTAGAAACCTATTTACCTAGAATGGAATGGGCCGCTAATAGCTCTGAATTAATTGTACAACATTTAAATCGTAGGCAGAATCAAACAGCCATATTATTATGTGAATCTAATACCGGGAAAGTTACTTCTATTTATCACGAAGAAGATTCTGCATGGATAGATCTTCAACAAGAATGGGATCAAAAATATTCTTATGGAGGTTGGGATTGGATTGAAAAGGGTAATGAATTTCTATGGTCGAGCGAAAAAGATGGATGGCGACATATTTACAGAATAAGTCGTGACGGTAAAAAAGTAAAATGTATTACCAATGGAAAATATGATGTGATGAGTATTTCTGCAATTGATGAAAAAAACGGTTTCTTATATTTCGATGGCTCACCAGAAAACGCAACACAACAATATTTATACAAGGTTTCATTAGATGGAACTGGATCAGCTATTCGTGTTACTCCAAACAATCAAACAGGTACCAACGATTATGAATTGTCACCTTTCGCAACTTTTGCGCAACATAAATTTTCTAATTATTATACCCCCAATATAATTGAATGGATAAAACTCCCTGGTCATATTCCAATTGATGGAAATAAGGTAAACAAAGCACTTCTTGCATCAGATAAATCGAAATCAAATATTGAATTCTTCACAGTTACAACTTCAGAAAATGTAACAATGGATGCCTGGTTAGTTAAGCCTAATAATTTTGATTCTACAAAAAAATATCCAGTTGTTTTTTATGTGTACACAGAACCGTGGGGACAAAATGTAAGAGATGAATATGGTGCAGCATACAACTATCTTTATGATGGAGATATGTCTGCAGATGGGTATTTTTATATTTCTATTGATAATCGTGGAACACCAGTTCCAAAAGGAAGAGAATGGCGAAAATCAGTGTATAAAAAAATAGGACAAGTTAATATTCGCGATCAGGCACTTGCTGCAAAAGAAATTTTGAAATGGAAATATATCGATACTAGCCGAGTAGCCGTTTGGGGCTGGAGTGGTGGTGGTTCAGCCACACAAAACTTAATGTTTCAATTCCCGGAGATTTATCAAACAGGTATTGCTGTTGCCGGTGTTGCTAATCAGCTTACTTATGACAATCTTTACCAAGAAAGGTATATGGGATTACCTCAAGAAGATAAGACCGGTTTTATAAAAGGGTCTCCAATTACTTATGCCAAAAATCTGAAAGGAAATCTATTACTCATTCATGGAACTGGAGATGATAATGTGCACTATTCAAATATGGAAATGCTAGTGAATGAACTTGTGAAAAATGGAAAACAATTTCAAATGATGAGTTACCCAAATCGAACACATAGCATTTCAGAAGGTGCTGGAACTTTTCCACACCTTTCTAAACTATATACTAATTATTTAAAAAGAAACTGCCCTAGCGGAGCTAAATAGTTTCTAAAGCCATTCTTTATTAATGTCTTCAGTAGCTTTTTGATAAAGTTGCTGGAGACTTTTTATTTCATACTCCTCCTGAAGCTTTACATGCTCGTCATAAGTGCCTGATGGTAGTATTGTTTTTGCGATAACAGGCATCAGTTCTATCAACATTAAAATCACAACTAATAAATAATACCGAAATGCAATGGCTGAATTGTTTTTGATTAAATTATTTAATGCTTCAATTCTAGTGATGAATCCATCATTCAATAAATTTTCAAATGCCGCTTGTTCCTTTAAGATGCCTGCATCTATATTTCTTAAGCTGCTATCAGCCGTTCGAATTTCGGGTGTAAGTGATTGTTCTAAAGCAATATAATTTAATTGAAGTTTTTGATATGCTTCTTGTTTGGCTTTGGCAATATCTTTCAGTCCTACTTTTTTACTTCCTCCAGTACCATCTGTTTCTGTTATAAAACTTTCTCGTGCTGCTGAAACCTCTTTATCCTTTGCTAATAATTGAGCCTGTAGTTGATTTCGTTGTAATAATAATGGTTGTCTAATACTCACATACACACAGTCTTGTTGTTGTAATTTCATCCGTTTGCGTTGTTCATTGTCGACTGAAATTTGTGTATGAATTTCTTTGTCGAACAAATACAATAGTGCAGGCTGTGCCATAAACAAGCCAATTGTCATAGCTAGTAAAACTCGAAAACTTATAGGAACTAACTTAAGTTTATTATTCTGATTAATGCCTTTGATCAGCGCCCGATCAATACCTAATATAATACCTCCCATAAAAATTCCAAGTACAATGGGTGCCCAAATATTAGAAACCACTGTACTAAAAAAATAGGCCCATGCAAGTGTTGCAAATAGCCAGGTACCCAAAACTGTCATACCAGTGATGGCATATCTGTTACGATCGATCACTGCAGTTTCTATTAATTCTTGTTCGGCGGTTGAGAGCCACCATAAAAACTTTGTGAATTTTCCAGACGTATAGCTATCGCCGGGAAGCACACTTTTGGCATACTCCATCATATTGTTTAATTTTCAAATGTGATGGTTGAAGTTGGGAAAACCCTTGTTGAAGAATCTAAAGAAACGAGTAAAAACTGATATTGCCCTCCCAATTGCCCTTTTTATAGCTATTTTAACGCTTGTATTATTTTATAATTCCTGATTCTCAATCTAAACTGAGAATACTACCTTTGCCGCTCAATAAAATTTGATATGAAGACTGATAAGAATTCGGTAATTGGTTTTGTGTTACTAGCGATTTTGTTTTTTTTATATTTCTGGTATACAAATAAACAACAAGCAGCCTTAGTAGAAATTAAAAAGAAACAAGAAGATTCTATAGCCCGTATAGAAGCCGCTAGGATTAAAATAGTAGATACTGTAACAGCAAAAATAGATTCCGTTAGAAGGGATTCTGCATCCAGAGTTTCTGCAGCTGGAAACTTTACCACCGCTGCAACAGGTGTTGAACAAATGTTTGTAGTAGAAAATGAATTAATGAAAGTGAACTTCTCCAATAAGGGAGGTAGAGTGTATAATGTAATTCTTAAAAATTATAAATCACAAGATGGCAATTTAGTATCTCTTTCTGGTGGAACAGATCAAATTGGTTATGCTGTAAATACTGGAACTAATCAATCTGCCCAAACTTCTGAATTATTCTTTACCTCAAGCCCGATAGTAAAAAATACCGATGGTAGTCAAACCATACGTTTTGTAATTCAATCTGCTAATGGACAATCTATTTTGCATGAATATATTATTCGCCCGAATGAATATATGATCGATTGGAATTTGTCTTTAACTGGTGCTGATAAATTATTGAGTCAGGGTCAGTTGAATATGCAATGGAATTCAACGACTCACCAGCTAGAAAGGACTGCAGTTTATGAACGTCAAATGTCGAATATCTGTTTCTCAGAAGGAAACGATTTTGATTATATCTCTTCAAAGAATGAAAGGAAATTTGAAAAACCTGTACAGTGGATAAGTGTTGTTCAACAGTTCTTCAATACTACGTTGGTTGCAAAAAATAGTTTCAATGCAGGATCTGTAAGTTTTATTCGTAAAACTGATTCTAGTTCTCAGTTAGCTACTATAAATGCAGCCCTTCAAATGAAATTACCAGTTACTGCTTCTGTTGCGGTTCCGATGCAATTGTATTATGGCCCAAGCAATTTTAATATATTGAAGAAGCAAGCTCCAGGAATGGATCAGATTGTTAATCTTGGAAGGGATATGTATTCTTTTGTTAGGCCAATTAATAAATACATCATTATGAATGTATTTAATTTCTTTGCAGGATTTGTAAAGAATTATGGTTGGGTAGTTTTGTTACTTACTTTATTTATTCGCCTTGTTACTGCGCCTCTTACTTATAGCAGTTATTTGAGTGGTGCTAAAATGAAAGTAATGCGTCCGGAATTGGATGTCTTAAAAAAGAAGTTTGGGGAGGATCAGCAAGGCTTTGCTATGGAGCAAATGAAATTGTTTAGAGAAGCAGGGGTGAATCCCCTGGGAGGTTGCATTCCAGCATTATTGCAAATCCCAATATTCTTTGCACTATATAGTTTCTTTAATTCAAATATTGCTTTGCGCGGACAAGCGTTTTTATGGAGCCAGGATTTGTCTTCATATGATGTAATCGCAAAATTACCGTTTAACGTTCCAATGGGATTTGGAGACCATATTAGCTTGTTTACTATTACGGCAGTAATAACTAGCTTTTTAATTTCAATATATAATATGAGTATGACTCCAACACAGGACAATCCTGCCTTGAAGTATATGCCATATTTCTTCCCATTCATGTTGTTATTTATATTTAACAGACTTCCTTCTGCGTTAACTTGGTATTATACAGTATCCAATATTATCACGTTGGGATTACAATTTGTTATTCAAAATTATATTATCGATCATGATAAGATTCTCGCGAAGATTGAGTTGAAACGAAAAGCTCCAAAGACCAAAACAAAATGGCAGGAGAAATACGATCAGATGATGGACAGCAATAAAAAAGTACAGGATTTAAAAGAACGTACACTGAAAAAAAATAAGTAAATATTTGAAAGCCCTCCTGATTAATCTTGAGGGCTTTCTTTATTATTGCTTTCGAATAGAAATCTCTTAATTCATTTTATGAAAATATTTTGTGGATTGCTTATCCCTTTATTTTTTTTCACTGATTATAGTTACGCTCAACAAAGGGTGGTAGCTGAATGTACAGTAACCTATCAAATTAGTTTAGAAGAACCCAATTTGAATAAAGAAGTCGAAAAAGCACTTCAACAAAGTTCTAAAACAGTCTTTATCAAAGGGAATGATAGTCGGGTAGATTTAAATAGCCCCTCTTTATTGCAATCAATTATTTATGACAAATCGAATGGCACGGCTGTTATACTACGTGAGTTTGGGAATAATAAATTTTTGACAAAGATGAGTAGTACTGAATGGAGGTTGGCTAATAAGCAGTTTGATGGAATGACCATTCATTTTGTGAATGAGTTTAAAACTATATTGGGATATGAATGTAAAAAAGCTGTTTTAAACTTAAAAGATAGCAGCATTTATAATATTTATTATGCAACAGCTATTGTTCCTTCTGTTCGGGAGTTCGAATTCCAATTCAAAGATGTTCCAGGTTTTGTGTTAGAATTTGATGTTAAGGAGCAGAGTGCCTCTGTTGTCAGATATATAGCAACAAAAATTAATCTAAGCCCTGTTCAAGCTTCCAAGTATGATATCCCAACAAGTGGTTATAGATTATTAAATTAATGGTGAGGAGCAACCGGGGTTTTAAATTTGGTTGGTACTCTTACTTTGAATTTGTACGGGTATACAAAAGTTGAGTTCCCATTTTCAAAACGTAGCATATAATTCATTTCAGAGCTATTTTGATTGTCTTTATTAGACAATAATTGTGTTCCTCTGAATTGTAAATTCGTTTTCATCGCTGAATAAGTAAGTCCTTTTCTTGAGATTGAGTTCAGATTCTTTAAAGAATATTTACTGTTTTTATTATGCTCGTCTGAGATTCCAGAAAATGAAAATGCAGCATAAACGACCTGTATTGCCATCACCAACATGATGGAAATACCGATTTTTTGTATGGTTTGCTTAAATCTCACAGTATGAAGGTAAAACTTTTTCTTAATAATATGCCAATTCACATAATATTAATAAGACGCAGGAAAATGAAAATAGTTGCCTGTAAGTTGAAAAAAAGTAAAAAAAAGGTTTTATATTCAATAAACCAACAGTCCAATGAGAGAAAATCCATACCGCGAAGACCGAGAGGAGCTCAAAGAACTCTTAATGCAATACCAAAACCTTAAACAGGGAATTAGCCATTCTTTCATTGAAGAAGATGCTTTTGAGCGGATTATCGACTATTTTGATGAAAAAGACGACATGAATCAAGCTTTAGAAGCCTCAGAGATAGCTTTAGAGCAATTTCCTTATTCATCCCTATTAATGATAAAAAAAGCTGATTTGTTGTTGGCTAACAGAAAATATCAGGAAGCCCTGAATATTCTTGAAACAGCTGAGCTTTTCGATAGTAACGATGTTAATCTGTATATTTTAAAAACGGATGCCTATTTAGCACTTGACCAGCAACAAAAAGCAGTGGAGCTATTAGAATCTGCATTAAGCCTTTTTGAAGGAGAAGAGCGAATTGACCTCTTATTTGAACTAGCAGACGTTTATGACGATTATGAAGAATTTGATAAGGTATTCGACTGCCTTAAGTTGATTTTAGAGGAAGAACCCAATAATGAGGAGGCCCTTTATAAGGTTTGTTTCTGGACAGACTTTACTGGAAGAAATGAAGAGAGTATTCGATTGCATCAAAAAATTATTGATGAGTTTCCTTACAACGAACTTGCCTGGTTCAATATGGCTGCCGCATTTCAGGGATTAAAACTCTATGAAAAATCTATCGATGCTTATCAATATGCAGTGGCAATAGATGAAAAATTTGATTATGCATATCGGAATATGGGGGATGCTTTCCTGCGTTTGCGTAAGTATAAAGAAGCAATTGAAGTTTTAGAGAAAGTCTTAGAATTATCAAGACCTGAAGATGTGATTTATGAAGCAATTGGGCACTGCTATCATCGCTTGGGTAATTATGCGCAAGCAAGATTTCATTATAAGAAAGCCGTGCATTTGAATACTGATGATAGTAAACTGCATTATAAAATTGCAGTTACTTATATGCTTGAAGAGCAATGGCAAAGTGCATTGAAGCATCTTGAAAATGCCATGCGTATTCATCGAACTATAACCGAATATAATTTAGCGATGGGTGAATGTCGCCTTAATCTTGGACAATATAAAGAAGCCATCCAATATTTCAGTGTGGTGGTTCGACAAAAACAAAAAAATGTTGCAGGATGGGAAGCCCTTATTCGTTGTTTACTCAAAGGAGAATTTTTTGAAGAGGCTTTGAATCAGTCAATCGCAGCAATGAAAGCCACAGATGGGAAACCCGTTTTTCTTTTTTATCAAAGCACGGCCTTATTTGCAAATGGAAAATCAAAAGAAGCTTTACTTAAATTAGAAATTGCTATGGAAAAAGCTCCCAAGCTTCTGAAAAAATTTATTGAGCTAAATCCGGCTATACTTCAGAACAATCAAGTGGTTGATATTGTAGCTAGATATAAGAAAGGAAGAAAAATATAAGAAAACAAAAACATTGTGATACGGGAGGTAGCTCTTAAAGTCGCTCGATTAACCTATTTTTGCTGCCGAAAATAAAGCGATATGAATTTTAATCTGACTCAGATACCTGATCGAGTAAAGAAACCAAGAGCATACGGAATTACTATGGTAATGGATAAAGGGCTCAGTATTCCTGAAGTTCACAATTTTATGAGTATAGCGGGTCCTCATGTAGATGTTGTTAAATTGGGTTTTGGAACTGCCTATGTTACTCCAAATTTGAGAGAAAAGATTGAGGCATATCAATCATACGACATTCCTGTGTATTTTGGGGGTACTTTATTTGAAGCGTTTTTAATCAGAAATCAATTTGATGATTATCTCGCAATGTGTAAAGATTATGGTATTAATTATGTTGAAGTAAGTGATGGTTCTATCAGTATCCCTCATCCGGAAAAATGTGGTTATATTGAAAAATTGACTAAACATGTTACTGTATTAAGTGAAGTGGGAAGTAAAGATGCAGCTCATATTATCCCTCCTTATAAATGGATTGAGCTGATGAGAGCTGAATTAGAATCTGGATCATCTTATGTTATAGCAGAAGCTAGAGAAGCCGGGAATGTGGGTATCTATCGCGGAAGTGGCGAGGTACGTGAAGGCTTGGTTCAGGAAATTCTAACACAAATACCTGCCGAAAAAATTATTTGGGAAGCTCCACAGAAAGCACAACAATTGTACTTTCTTGAATTAATAGGATGTAATGTGAATCTTGGAAATATCGCACCCAATGAAATGCTTGCATTAGAAGCCATGCGCATAGGTTTAAGAGGAGACACTTTCAGTTTATACCTTGATAAATAATTTTGCTATGCGTTTATTTGGCTTAATAGGTTATCCTTTAACGCATTCATTTTCGCAGAAATATTTCAATGAAAAATTTCAGAAGCTTTGCATTGCTAATGCATTGTATGAAAATTTTTCAATTCCAACTATTGAAGAATTGACAATTATTCTGGATACAAAAAAAGGATTAGAAGGATTTAATATTACTATACCATATAAAAAAGCAGTCATTAATTTTCTAGATGAATTATCTGAACCCGTAAAAAAAATGGGTGCATGTAATTGTGTGAAAATTATTGATGGCAAATTAATAGGGTTCAATACAGACATAGTTGGTTTTCAAAAATCTCTACAACCCTTTTTAAAACCAAATCACCAGAAAGCTTTGATTTTAGGAACTGGCGGCGCATCAGCTGCAGTAGAATATGTATTTCAACAACTCAATATCACTTATCAATTTGTTTCAAGAACCGCATCATCTACAGCCATTAGTTATCGGGATTTGAATAGTGAAATAATGGAATCCCATCAACTGATTATAAATACAACACCTTTAGGAATGTATCCTAATTTGGAAGATTTGCCTGAAATTCCCTACGAATTTATAACTGACAAACATCATTTGTTCGATCTGATTTATAATCCAACTGAGACAAAGTTCTTAACTATTGGAAAACAAAAAGGTGCTTCTATTCAAAATGGTTATGAAATGCTCATACTTCAAGCAGAAGAAAGTTGGAGAATTTGGAATGAAATAACCTAGTCTCAATTTTTTAAATGGTAATTATGAAGCTTTCAGTAAGACTATTATCTTTCATTATTTTTGGTAGTCCTTTCTTTTTGCTTTCAGCATGTAGTAATAAAAAGGATGTTCAATTACTGGATTGGACAAAAGCTGATATGTACCAATTACCCCAGCAAGTGATAGATTTTTATTATAACTCAGAAGAAAACCCCAAGAAACTTTTTACCGTTTTTGATACAGCTTATTCTGTGGATCATAATTACACTAAAATCAGTAATCTAACGGAAACCCATTATACCATACTCATCAACCATCATGAGCTTAATATAAGGGAAAGAGATTTTAGATCACCCTTTCTAGTTTTTAACGCAAAAATGTATTTCTCAAAAAGTAAGATCCTAAAAGGGAAA
Organism: uncultured Bacteroidota bacterium; assembly: GCA_903927185.1. Lineage (GTDB taxonomy): Bacteria > Bacteroidota > Bacteroidia > Chitinophagales > Chitinophagaceae > Sediminibacterium. The sequence goes on along the minus strand of CAIYLW010000023.1, from coordinate 9,865 downwards.
TTAATGATACCCCAGGATTTGTTTATTTATTTTGTAGATTTAAAAAAAGTTCTAAAATATTAATTCTTAAAACTCTTTATGAAAAGCGTATTTAACCTGAATGATTCAAAGGAAATAATTGATCGAATTAGTCAATTAACTCCTGATAGAAAAGGACTTTGGGGAAAAATGTCTGTTGCTCAAATGTTAGCTCATTGCAATGTTACTTATGAGATGGCGTATGAAAATATACATCCTGCGCCAAATTCATTCGTGAAATTCATGTTGAAACTATTTGTGAAAAAAACAGTAGTCAATGAAACGCCCTATAAGAAAAGTATTCAAACAGCACCTGCTTTCATAATAAAAGAGGATAAAGATTTTGCTTCAGAAAAAGAAAGGCTTATCAACTATATCATAAAGACACAAGAATTAGGGGCAAGTTATTTTGAAGGAAGAGAATCCTTATCATTTGGGTCATTAAATATCGCCGAGTGGAACAACATGTTCTATAAACACTTAGACCATCATTTACACCAATTTGGGGTATAAATTTTATTGAATCAAAAGGGTTTCTTTTAACCGGATATCTTTGGATGAGGCACCTATCATTAGTCTAAATGTACCCGGTTCTACCAGTTTACTCATTTGTAAATTATACATTTCAAGCAATTCTTTTGAAATTAAAAACCGGATTATTTTAGATTCTCCTTTCCTTAGTGAAACTCGTTGAAATCCTTTTAGTTCCATAACTGGTCTGGCTACTGATGCGAATTCATCATGTATATATAATTGAACTACTTCTTCACCATCTCTCTCTCCAATATTTTTTAATTGGAAACTTAAGACTGCCGTATCATTTGGGGTCATCTGCTTTTTGTTCATTTGTAAATTGGTATAATCAAATTGGGTATAACTAAGCCCAAATCCAAAAGGGAACAGAGGTAAGCCGCTCTGGTCATTATAATCATCTCCTCGTCCTGTAGGCAAATGGTTATAAACCAATGGAAGTTGCCCTTCTGAATTTACAAAACTTATTGGAAGCCGTCCAGCGGGATTCGCTTCTCCAAATAATACAGCAGCAATAGCTTCTCCTCCTTTTTCGCCTGGGTACCAACAGTCAATTACAGCATTAGTTTTAGGTAACCAATCTTTCATAGTTATTGCACTTCCCCCAACAAGTAATACAACAACAGGTTTTCCTATGGAAAGAATTTTTTGCAGCACTTTTTCTTGATTCCCAGGAAGAGCTAGTGAGGATCGATCTCTAAATTCACCTTCTTCAATCCCAGCGGTAAAAATAACCAAATCAGATTTTTTTGCAATTTCAATTGCCTCAGTCCATTTTTTTTCTTCTTGATTAGAAACCTTCCATATCAATTGTAAATGAGCATTGCCATTAGGCTCTTTAAATTCTATTCGAATAGGATAGGGTCTGTCTTTCTCGAAATTGTAATCAACCAGATCAGTATGATAACTTTGTTTCAACCAACGATCAATTATTAGTTTATTGTTGATGTATAAGCGGTACCCATCATTCCCTTTTAATCCAATGGAGATTGTTTCTGTTTTTGGCGAGGTGAAATTTCCTTTCCAACTTACACTATAGAAGTCTGGAGTTAGTTCATTCACGGGAGGATAAAGTGTCCAATTAAAATCAATTGTCTTATCTATTCTATTTAAAATGGGATGCCCTACCGCATCTATATTATTGTAATATTCACCCAACAAACCTGAAACTATTTTCCCATCTTGAATAGTGGATAAATAAGTTGTTGGAATTGTTTGGATTTCCTGTGATAATCTTAAGGAGCCATCGGCATAAAATACTTCTACGTTATTTTTATTGGCTAAATCTTTAATGCCAGATAGTATGGTTACAATTTTATTGGGTTGACCTGAATAGCCGCCCAATCTCCCTTCTTTTGCATCAGTACCTATAATTGCAATTCGTTTTATGTTTTTTTGGATGGGCAGAATATTATTTTCATTTTTTAATAATACTAGAGATTCAATGGATGCTTTTTTTGAAAGTTCCTTGTGTTTATCAAGAGTGTTTGAATCGATTAAAGTTTCCAGTGCATAAGGGGTCTCAAATAAACCTAACTCAAATTTCACTTTCAATACTCTTGCAACAGCAGAATCAATTATAGCATTTGAAATACTTCCATCCAAAAAAGGTTGGATAAATAATTTTCCATGTTCGTGATCAGTTTGAAAAATCACATCTAAACCATTGGTGATTGCCTGTATGCCTGATTCGTCGTAAGTTTTTGAAGTGTTATGTAAAACATTGGCACCACCAACGGCACTTGCATCTGAAATCACAAATCCATTAAATCCCCATTTCTTTTTTAGCGTTTCATTGAGTAACCAATTATTTGAAGAGGCTGGGATTCCATTAACAGAATTATAAGCTGTCATAATACTTCTCGCTCCAGCTTTATTAATTACATTGATAAAAGGAACGAAGTCGTTTTCATATAATCGTCGTTCGTTATAATTAATGGGATAACTGTCTCTACCTCCATCGCCAACATTAGCAATAAAATGTTTTGGAGTTGCAATGATATTGTTTCTTTCAAATGCAGCAATATAGGCAACACCCATTGCTGAACTTAAAAATGGATCTTCTCCATATGTCTCTTCTGTTCTTCCCCAACGAGTATCTGATGCAAGATTAATAACTGGCGAAAGTATTTGACGGATACCTCTATTTTTTGTTTCAAACGCAATAGCACTTGCTACATCGTGCATCAAAGCGGTGTCCCAGGTAGCTGCGAGTGCAATAGACTGTGGAAATACTGTTGCTCCTTTTCGAACCAATCCATGCAATGCTTCATCGAAGGCAATGATGGGGATTCCTAATCTTGTTTGATCTACAAAATAATGCTGACTTTTATTGATTTTTTTAACAAGAATTAAATCGTTTTCATCTAAACCATATTTTAATATCTGATTTGTTGCTCCTGTACCAGAAGATTCAGCACTTACCTGAAAACCGAATAACCCGTTCTTAAAGCTTAAATCCTGTAAATCTTTTATTTCTCCTGGGATCATAAACAATTGCCAAAATTTTTCTTCTGGAGTCATTCTCATTAAAAGATCCTTAACCCTTTCTGGAATAGGAAGTGAAGCATTTTTATAACTAGGTATTGTTTGAGCTTTTATTGTATAGTTAATTGCAAAAAAAATTAAAACAAATAAAAGTATTTTATAAAGTTTCATAGTTAGTTTTATTTTCTTTGAAAACTATTGGTCTGCCATTAATTTTTTAATCGCAATCTCAGGAATACTCATTTTCTTTTTTGCAGAATAATCGTAACAGATCATACCAGTTTTAGCTTTTCCAGCCGTTATAATATCTCCATGATTGATAATTTCTAGTAAGTAAAGAATATCAAATCCTAATTTATCAAAATCAACAGCCTTCACAGAAATTCTTAGAACATCACCATAGTTTAATTCGTGTTTGTATTCAATTGCTGAATCTGCCATAATTAAACCATAGCCTTCAAAATTTAATTCTTCGTAATCAAAATGTTTTAAATATTGTTGACGGGCTTCTTGAATCAAAGTTAGAAAATGGTCGTTTCCTACATGGCCTGCATAGTTTAAATCTGTGAAACGAATAGTTAGTTCAGTAAAAAATGTATAGCTCTTGGGCATATTTAATTTTATCCTGTTCATGATACTTTCATTTTTAAAAATTCTATAAGTTGTGTAACTGCTTTTTTGCGATGACTGAATTTGTTTTTCTCTTCAATACTCATTTCAGCAAATGTATTGTGAGAACCTTCAGGCACAAATACAGGGTCATATCCAAAACCTGCTTCACCTTTTTGTTTTTCAATGATTGTTCCTAAACAAATTCCAGTGAATAAGTATTCCTTGTTTTCCCAAATTAATGATACCACAGTTCTAAATTGTGCAGAGCGATCTGATTTGCCTTCTAAGTTTTTTAAAAGTAAATTGATATTATCCTGAAAGTTTCTACCCTCGCCGGCATAACGTGCACTTTTTACACCCGGTTCACTATTAATAGAAAATACTTCTAACCCGGTGTCTTCACTAAAACAGTTCTTGTTTGTAAGTTGGTGAATTGTGAATGATTTTTCGGAAGCATTTGCCTCCAGAGTGTCATGCGGTTCTGGGATATCTATGTCAATACCTGCGTCCTTTAAAGTTATGATACTAAAAGGCTTTTTTAAAATCGAACGAATTTCAATTATTTTATTTTGATTGTTGGTTGCAAATACAAGGTCTATATTATCCATTACTTATTTATTTGTCCGGTTAATTTCATATAATACATGTTTGCATAAGTAATGGTTAGTTTCCAAATTAGGATGATCAAACTCAGTTAATTTTTTCATACTTATTTTTTGCATTACTTTTTCAGAAGCGAGATTATGAATAAAAGTATAGGAAACTATTTTTTCTAAATTCAAATTTTTAAATCCAAAATCTAAACAAGCATTTGCAGCTTCAGTTGCGATTCCTTTTTGCCAATGAGCAGAATCGATTCTCCAGCCAATTTCAACACATGGTGTAAAAAATGAATTGAATTGGGGATGAGATAAACCTGTAAATCCAACAAAACGATTTTCTTCCTTTAGTTCTAAAGCAAACAATCCATAGTTGAACTCTATAAAATGCGCTTGAATTTTATGGAAGTGATTTAGCGTTTCTTGAGTAGAAAGAGTTTTAGGAAAATATTTCATGACCATTGGGTCTTGATTCATTTTTATATAGTCGATAATGTCGGATGCTTTCCAACTTCTAATAAAGAGCCTAGGACTTTCAATGAATATCTGTTCCTGCATCAAACATTATTTTAATCCTACAATTGAAATATATTTTTTAAGCTAGCCCAGAGTTTCGATTTTTCAATTTTAGATTCTTGAGATTCACCATCCATTTTTGTAAGAGATGAAGAAAATAGAAATTTGCAGTTGTCGTGCGACTGAACTTGAAAATTTGGTATAGTAAATGGAAGATTTATTTCTTTCGTTTCTAAGTCGAAAACTAAAATGAATTTTGGCTTCAATCTTTCTTTTAGTTCTGTATAGCTTAATGGATAATTTGAATGATTAACTAAAGCTATATCACCTAGATTTAACTTACAGGCGTTTAAAATATTGGATAGAAATTGGAGATGTTTATCGTTGATATAGGTTACCCCTTTTTCTTTAATCAATACAATAATATTTTTTCCATTATCTCCTAAATACCATTGTTTATCGATATCTGAGAGAACTGGTTCTTTTGTTTTTGGTTTTGCAATTTCTATAGGTGTGGGAACTATTTTTTCTGGAAAAGAACCAGTAATGATTGCCTCCGTTTTTGAATCAGTTTCAGAAATAGCCACAATTTCATTTTTTTGCGCCTGCACATCAGTACCCAATACCAATTGATTTGTGTATAAATTGGCAATAACAAAATCTGGGAGCTGTATTTTTTTTGTACTCATGAGCAGTTTGTAAAGATAACGTTTGTTAGCTTTTGTTTTTTTCGTTTATTTGCATCAAATATAAAACTATGGTTGAAGCAGTAGATATAAAGATTGAGAAAATAGCTGAAAGTAAGTTATTGGAAATGAGCCTTGAAAATCTGCCTTTTGGAAGATTTTTCACTGATCATATGCTAGAAGCAGATTATATCAATGGAGAATGGACAAATGTTATTATCAGACCTTATCAGGCTTTATCTTTCGATCCTGCCTTATCTGTTTTACATTACGGTCAATCTATTTTTGAAGGAATAAAGGCATATAAGTCGGAAGAAGGGGATGCGTATATATTTCGCCCTTATGATAATTTAATTCGCTTTAATACTTCAGCTGAGCGGATGTGCATGCCAACAGTTCCTGAAGAATTGTTTATTGATGGAATGAGACAATTAATTGAAATTGATAAGGATTGGATTCCCAATAAAAAGGAACATTCATTATATATCAGACCTTTTATGTTTTCAACCGATGCCTTTTTAGGTGTTCGTCCCTCTGATACTTATAAATTCATGATCATATTAAGCCCTTCAGGACCCTATTTTGCGGCACCTATGAAAATTTTGGTGGAAGAAAATTTCACTAGAGCTGCCCCAGGGGGTGTTGGCTTTTCGAAGAATGCCGGTAACTACGGTGGTAGTTTAATTGCAGCAAGGTTGGCTAATAAAATGGGTTATGACCAAGTTTTATGGACTGATGCTTTTGAACATAAATGGTTGCAAGAAGTAGGGATGATGAATGTTGTTTTTATCATTAATGGTGTTGCCGTTACCCCTTCACTTGAAGAAGGAACTATTTTAAAAGGAGTTACCAGAGATAGTGTCTTAACACTTTTGAAGAAAAGAGGATTTAAAGTGGAGGAACGTAAAATTAGCATTGATGAATTAGTGGCAGAATATAAAGCAGGTAAAGTTCAGGAAGTTTTTGGTACTGGCACCGCAGCCACAATAGCACCCATCAAGGAGTTGAAATATAAAGATAATATTATGCAATTCGATACAACTACCTGGACAATAGCGCCAGCTATCAAACAAGATATGGATAATATTAAATCTTGTAAAGTAGCTGATGAATTTGGTTGGATGTATCAGGTATAAACATTAAAAAAATATTCAAGCCTGCATTAGACAACTAATGCAGGCTATTTTTTTTTGAAGTATCCTCTTGTTTAAGATTTTTCTTTATCCCATATCCAATACCTATTGCTAATAATATACTCAAACCCCCATCTATTGGCACATCAGCCGTGTCATTATCAAAACTGGGTGGCTGAGCTAAGAGGGGTTGGTAGCAAATAAATAGTAAGCAAAAAAGTATGATACTAAAGATGAATAGCATTTTCATAAATCATCTTTTTAATATTTAATAATTTTTTGAACAATGGTTTCTTCTCTGTTGGTGATAGTTAAAACGTAAACTCCTGCATCCATTTTATTTAGTAAAATCGAATAATTAATTTGTTGAGCTGGTGCTAACTTTGTATTTAAAAATTGTTGCCCTAATGTATTACTTATTGAAATATATACAGGTAATAATTTCGATGATTGGATAATTAGTGATAATAGATTCTCAGTTGGATTTGGAAATACCTGACAATTTAATTTTGGAAATTCGATAGAATTGATTGGGATATTTTTAGCTATCATTTGAATTTCAAATCGACTGCTATCTGTTGGTAATTTTAAACTGTCAACTTCAAATGAATAATTGAAACCCGATTTCAACGCAAGTTTACGATTCACTAATTTGTCAATTAAATAAAAATCATAAACATTTATATCAGGAAACTGCTTGACTTTCAACTGAAAAGTGTTTTGAATATCAGATTTGAGTCCTAAGGGAATAATGGTACTATGTAAACTTGATCTGGTATCAATACATAATTTTTCTTTTTCAGCACTCCAACTGAATAAACTAAAATCCGGGTTCAATAATTTTTTTGCATCAAAAAAATCCAGACTATCTGATGCATTTATTTTAAATATAAAAAGTGCTCTGTCCCATATAATACTATCGGATTCGACAATCAATTCTAATTGATTATTTGTTTTTTCTTCAACTCCAAGCACCCGAATAAGATTGCTATTAGAAACTTTGCATGTTTCTGGAAATAGTATTTGATTTTCCTTGCTCGAATCAATTGTTTGAGCAAAAAATGCTGCAAAACTTGGTAAGTAAATGCTATTTGAAAATGGATAACAAGTATACCCTCCTTTATTGCCCATATAAGGATCCCATAAATAATAGTTAGGAACTATATTTTTTCCAATTTGTAATTTACTCATATCTATTGCTGAGGCAAAAGGATTCCCTATAAAATTATATCCTGCGTTTAGCGTATTCTTAGTTAAAGTAGCAGTTTGATCACCAGTATTTAAACTGTCTTTTAAATGTAAAATAACAGGAGACGGGGTATAAGGTAAACCATTCAAACCCTCTCCCTTACTGCCTCTTACGTTGATTCGTATTCCCTGTTTAGGAAGCCATGCATTGTTCCCAATCCCATCCGTATTTGTAAAAGCAGTCCATCCTTGTTCACTTAAAGTTCCATCACTCAAATTTGTATCGAACCAGAAGGCCGATGGATTATTAGTATAGGTATTGGTAAAGCCATTAGAAGAGCCATCCTTGCCAGTAATGTCTATATCTGAAGTCAATTGACTTAAAGGTATTGCCTTTGCAAAGGGATGTCCCATAAACCTAAAATTTCTTTTTCCTGCGGGGATATATTTTTGCACTTCCACTGGCCCCATTATTACAGCCTCTTTTCCCAAGTTTGTAAGAATAGAGGAGCCTTTTTCTGAAGCGTTTAAAATTAAAAATCCATTAGTATTTAAAAAGGAACTATCACTTAGGTTAACAGTTCCGATATTTTTGTTACTAACAATATTGAGTTTATTATTCATGCTGGTAGACGCCCCATTTAAAAGGCTTAGATTATTTAAAATTGCATAGCTACTATCAAATCGGAGAGGGCCTGATTTGCCCCTGATGATTAAACTTGATATATCGGATCCCTTAATAAATCCTTTACTGGAATCCATAAGACTAGAGATGCTTAATTGATATCCATTTAGTGACAAGGAAAGATTCTCATGAATCATCAGCATATCTAAAACCCAGTTATCTGTTAATGCTATATTTCCTGTTTGGTTTGCCAAGTGAAATACGGTTCCATTTGCTGTGAATGAAATGGGCATGGTTCCACTTCCATCTAAAATATTTCCCCAACTGCTCAATTTTGTGGGATCGTCTTGAGGTTTTAAATAGTAATCTTCCAATATTTGAATATTCCAATTCGGCAAGCTGGAAAAACGAGTATTGCTTCTCGTCCAATTATTGATATTCCCTATTGCCGCAAGAATGGAATCTCTGGAACCTGAATAATTAGTCAATTTAAAATATTGGTCATGATATTGGGTTTTGAAATCCCTTGCGGTTATTCCATTTACTAGTGGAAATGGAAGCCATGATTGATTAGAATTGGGTATACCAACATTGATCCAGGCTCTTGAACCAAATGCGTATATGAAATTTGGCGATGATGCAGACCCTTGAAATGCTACTAACTCGTCACCTGTTGTTGATAGTTTTGCTGCTGCGCTGGATTGAACAGTTCCGTAATTGGCTATTGGACTTTTACCAAGATTATTGAAACTGATAGTAATTGCGGTTCCTTTTGTAATACCGATACTTGGGGCGGTCCAAGTATGTACCCCTTCGGTAGTGGTTACAAAAGCAGCTGTATCCAGTGATCCGTTCCAGCCCTTCTCAGAAAATTGAATTTGAGTATTTGGAGCAAGGTCCACTAAACATAGAAATGCAAACTGATCATTATTATCAGATTGAAAGGCGATTATGGCTATATCGCCTGGTTTTAAACTGGTGCCTTGAGCTGTTACTTGTAAAATGAAGAGAAGGGTAGCAAGGCTAATTAGGATTTTGCGTAACATATGAGTAGAATTAAGACATCAAAATAAAATGCTGAAAATTCTTTTCACAAGCCCTGAAATGAGATTGGGCTAAAACAATTTATAAGTTGGGTGTTTCAGATAAATGAGTCTGAGGTGTTTTAGCGGTTGATCGGATTTAATTGGTTAGATCCGGATTTCTTCAGAAATTTGCCGACTTGGCGGAACTATTTATCCCCGATTTTCAGGCAGAATTGGGTCTATTTTGATTTTTTTTTGAAATACTGGGGGAAAACTTCTGAAAACATTTTGGTTTTTCACATCTAGCCATTACCTTTGCCGTCCGAAATTTTAAACGGATTAGAATGCCTACAATACAGCAATTAGTTAGAAAAGGTCGCGAAATAATCAGGGCTAAAAGTAAATCAAGAGCTTTGGATGCATGTCCTCAGCGCCGTGGTGTTTG
>CAIYLW010000022.1 GCA_903927185.1 uncultured Bacteroidota bacterium | reverse complement strand
TTCCTTCTTGATGAGTAATGGCATGAAAATGATTGGCAGTAATAATGTGTCGATCATTACCAGTATCGGTCCGGTTTCTACCATTATCCAAGCTCATTTCTTTTTAGGAGAAACCATCATTTTCCCACAATTAATTGGAACGCTTTTAGTGATCATTGGGGTCTTACTCATAGGATGGCAGTCTAAAAAGAGTTCGGTAGAACCAGTGTAAGATTTTTCACCGAGGGTTTCAATACACTTACCGAGCTTTCTGTATCAATAACCTAATTGCCCTTTTTTGGCCTTATTACCCACCCTAGATTTGTGTAACAAAACCAAAACAATGGACAACAATCAAAACCCAATCAAACAACATAATAATGGCAATATCATTGCCGGTTTAATTTTAATTGCAGTAGGTGCAGTGTTTTTATTACGCAAAATGGATTTCTATTTTCCCGACTGGTTATTTAGCTGGCCTACCCTATTAATACTTGTTGGAATTTATAGTGGCGTTAAACACAAATTCAGAAATAACGCTTGGATTTTTTTAATTGGCATTGGCATTTTCTTTTTGGTACAAGATTATGCTCCAGATATTCAAAGCAGAAGATTCCTTGTACCCATTTTCATTATAGTGGTGGGAATTATCCTGATTTTAAGGCCCAACAGGCGCTTCTATGGAGAAAGAATAAGTGAAAAATTTGCAAATAAAGACTGGTCAAGAACTGGCAATTGGCAGGCATATGGTAGTGATAAAGGAACTGACAGTAATGATTACTTAAATATCAATTCTGTATTCAGTGGTGTGCAAAGAACCATTCTTTCCAAAAACTTTCAAGGTGGAAAAATCTCTTGTGTATTTGGAGGAGCGGAAATTGATTTAACACAGGCCGACTTTACTGGCACAACCATTTTAAGATTAGAAGCCGTTTTCGGTGGCATCAAATTAATTGTTCCTCCACACTGGCAAGTGATCAATGAAATCGATGGTGTATTTCACGGTGTTGAGGATAAAAGAAGAGCACCTGCTGGAGCTTATAACGATATCAATAAAACGCTTTTACTAAAAGGTTCTGCGGTATTTGGTGGAATTGAAATAAGAAGTTATTAAATTCACGTTCAAGCCACTGATTTGAAAGAAAGTTTTCTTCAAAATAAAAGCAAACTCCTACCTAGTATATCTTTTGTGCTGGGCTGGAGTTTTTTTACGCTGATCCAAGTCAAGCTCTTGCAAGATCTGGGAATCAACGCTTCTATCGCTTGGGTAGATGCCTGTGTCAGTTCCATTTCATTAGCCCTGATCAGCTATTTGATCATCAATAATATGCGTTACTATCTTCCCGGAAAAGAAAGATACTGGTACACATTTGTTTTGAGTCTTGCTTTAAGTGGCGTTTGGCTTTTAATTGTACGCGTTGTTTTGTGGAGATGGTTTAAAGAAGATACTGCGTACCAACAATTTCTAAGTCAGACTTCCAATGTTCGCTACGCGATTAGCTTTCTATTAATTGGCTGTATTACAATGGTGAGTTTATTATGGTACACTCAAAAAGATGCAACAGAATCAAAGGAACGAGAACAGGAAACTTTGCAATTAGCTAAAGATGCAGAACTATTTAAATTACGCCAACAATTACAACCACATTTTTTATTCAATAGCCTCAATAGCATTAGTGCACTAGCTGGA
>CAIYLW010000021.1 GCA_903927185.1 uncultured Bacteroidota bacterium | reverse complement strand
CATTAAAAATGCGAACAATGAAGTGGCATTGGGTAATTGGGTGGGTTACGTGATGAATGGCGCAAATAAAGCAACCCTTGATCAATTAATCAAACCAATTTATGCGGAGTTTAATAAAGAAGGTTGGCAATATTTCAAACTTGATGCTTTGCGGCATTTGAAATACGAAGGATACAACACTTTTAGTAAAGACATTCAGCGTGATGGTATCAATAAAAATGAAGCTTATAGAAATGTGGTGAAAGAAGTGCGTAAGCAAATTGGCAAGGATAAATTTTTGATGGCGTGTTGGGGTATTCGTCCCGAACTAGTTGGCTTGGCTGATGGTTGTAGAATTGGCAATGATGGTTATAGTTATGCGGGCTTAGCACAATTTAATTCTTACAATAATATCATCTGGCGTAATGATCCTGATCATATTGTACTCTCTGCTAAAGAAGCTTATAGAAGCTGCATGGCTACTTCTTTAACGGGTTCTTTGTTCATGCTTACTGACCAACCAGAACTTTATGAAAAATCTAATTTAATCGATGCTGCCATCAGATCAATTCCTGTTTTGATTACGAATCCAGGTCAGGTTTATGATGTAGATCCATCTAGATCAAATTTTATAGCACAAGTAGAAACAGAGATGAGTGGTTCTGGACCCAGACCTTTTGATGCAAGTACAACAACTACCACTGGTTTATTTCAAATGGATATTAATAAATCCTTTGAAAACTGGACGATCCTTGGAAGGTTGGATGAAAGAGACCAAGTAATTCCATTAAAAGACTTAGGATTGGATGCGAAGAAAGAATATCTGGTATTTGAATTTTGGAGCAAACAATTCAAGGGTATTCAAACCAAACAATTTGTACCAGGTGCAATTGATACTGCTTTTAATTGTCAGGTTTTTTGTTTCAGAGAAAAACAAAACCATCCGCAATTATTGGCTACTAACAGACATATTAGTTGCGGTGCTTTGGAATTGGATAAATTACAATGGGCCAATCATAGCTTAACAGGCACCAGTAATTTAGTTGCTGATGATCTGTATACGATTTATATCTATGAGCCTTTAGGTACTCAAATTAAAGATATCAAAAACAGTGGAGTGCAATTGACAGAAAATAGTAAAGCAGGCGAGATTCGAAAAATTAGTTTTCAATCAACTGTTGCTGCTGCAATTCAATGGGAGATCAGTTATGAATAATTATTCTTTTTTAATTACTAATTCTTTTAAAGCTTTGATGTCATAGGCAGTTGGTTTTTGTTTAGCTGCATATAAGATCTTGTCTTCCAAACTTGTATCAATGTCTGCATCATAAGGTTTGCCAGCTCCTAAATTTTCGGGCCATTCTTTGGCCTGGTTCACAAATCTTATAGCTTTTGAAAATTCATTTTTTTCGATGGATTCGAGTGCTTGCATCAGTTTTGATTGTCGATATAATTCATGTCCTTGTGTAGAACCTTCGAAAGGAATAATCTGTAAGCCTGTTAATAATTTATCAGCAGCGGCATATTGATTATTGAACAATAGTGTTTTTGCGTATAGCATTCCCATGATATACTGTTGGGGATGTGATTGATAAAAAGACTCTATAACCTTTAATGCTTCTTTGTATTGCTTTTGCTGATTAAATAAATCAGTTAGTGCTTTATAATAACGCCATCCTTCCTTATCTAGACTAATGGCTTTTTGCAGATCAGCTATGGCTTTTTCAGGAAATTTAGATGCATAAATTTTAGACCTGGTTGCATAAAATGGGGCATAGTCTATCACTACGCCTTGTTGCTTTGCGTTCTCACCTGTAAATGCATCGAATAGTTTAATGATGGCTTCCTCATCGGTATTCTTACTTTTCAAAAGTAGTGCAAAATAGTAGAGTGGCTTCCACTGTGGGCTTTTGAGTATTGTCCACATAAATACCTCCAGATCTAATCTGCGTGAAGGGAAAAAAAAATCAGGACTTGCTGCATTGGCATCTTCTAAAGCTTTTTCGTAAGGCTTTTTTTGTAGCATTAAAAAATAAGCGTTCCAATATTTGGCAATAGTATTATTCTCACAATATCTAACAACTAATTCTGCATCCTCCAGTAAGTTGAGTTCCCGATAACTTGCTGCTAGTTCTAAATAATTCTCTGCTGGCATTTCATTGTGCAGTTTATTTTTAAATTGTTGGAAAGTTGCTTCTGTAGGGGTTGTGAGGTAGTTTTCAAAATCTACTGTATGGTTCAAAGGGTCTAATTCTAAAATCCGAGTCCATATTTTTTTGGCAGCTATTGAATCTTTCAATAATCGTTCATTGATAGCTAGTAATTCCAATGCTTTGATATTATGTGCGTTTTGTACCAGTGCTTCTTTACAATAACTAATAGACTTGAGGTAGTCTTTTTTATTACAGTAAATCTTTGCCAATTCGGTATATGCAGCACCGCGGTATTCAGGAGATAAAGAAGCCAGATCAAATCCGTCCATGGCATCCACGGTATTGTAAAGTGCATTTTGCACCAATCCATAGTAATAATTCGCTGCACCATCATGTGCATCAATACTTAAAGCTCTCTGTAAAAGCTTGAGCGCATCAGGATTTTCAAAGTTCAGCCATTTTAATTCTGCATATTTAACTAAGCTTGGCAAAAAATTACTATCCAGTTTGATAGATGCTTCCAGTTTTATAGCTGCTGCTGGATACTGCCGTTGATCCATTAATTCTTTTCCTTGCAGATAGTTTCCGTAAGCCGTATTCCAATTAAAATTTTTGGGCGTTTCTACTGGCCTACTTAAATAAGCTTTTGAAGGATCGGAGTTATAAATCATCTTATTAGCGCCCAAACTGAATTCTATATTACCAACTTCATTATCTAATACAATACTGTCTGCAAAATTTTGTTGAGGCGCTAGTGTAATATGTTTTTGGTAGATGGTTTTTCCTTTTTGTGTAATCAACAATTCGTCATTGATGTTTTTAACAGGGAAGAGATAAATTTTTAGCATACCATTTTCATCTACCAAATTCACTGCACCATAATCAGTTGCAGCACTAATGCCCTTTGTTTTTTTCACTGCGTACCAATATTCTTTCCAGGTTTCGGTGGCATAGGGTTCGAAGGATCTGTGTTTGAAAGGTGAGAAAGTACTTTGTTCTGCATTCTGGTTAAACATTCTGCCCGACTGTACTTCCACGTATTGCTTGTCCGTATCCGTTAAATATTTTTCCCAGATCATTCCCTGGCGCGACAAGCCCCAGATCCAGATCTTCTTTCCTGCTTTATCGTTATGATCGGCATAGCGTACCATACCAAAATCATCATCATGATAATAACCTCCAAAGAAATTAGTGTATGCGCCAAAGACGTGATAGGATTTATAACCACCGAAATTATTGTTGTTATAAAATGATAAATTCTTACCGTTTGTTTTATTAATGGGCCAATCGTTATACTCACCGTTGTGTCCGAGGTATTTATTACCTGGATAAATAAATTCTAAATTTCCATCTGCTTTTAAACCAGCATTCATCCAATGATAATAGGGCTGTTGGTTGGGAGTTGTGTTGTACCAAAAAGAACTGGTGGTAAAATAAGCTTTGTCTTTTTCAAGATTAATATCTAATCGCCAATTGGTAGATGATAACAGATCTAATCCTCCAATCACACAACTGATACTGCCATCAGCTTTTTTCAAGATGGTATAGTCAACGGGAGTTGCGCAATTAGGAGTATGACCAATAATGCCATAATTTGCTTCTAAGCCGCCGCTGGTCCATGGTCCGCGTAAAGCCACATCGCGAAACTTCACTGCGTGATTATAATAGAGAAAGGGGTTGTTTGTTTTTTTATCAATCGCTGCCCAGATCTTGCCACCAATTTCTGGAAGGATCATGATTTTGATATAATCGTTTTCTATTTCAATGACCTTCCATTTTTTCTGAATGGGCTGATCAGTAAATCCATCGAAACGGAAATAGGGATAGATAGCTGTGAAGTTGGGAACAGGATCAGGATCAGAAAATGGATAGGTGGTGAATTCCTTTTGGTATTCTTTTACGCTTACTGATTGTTGTGCGTTTACAACATGCAGTGACAGGGTCAGAAACCCTAACCAGAGTTTTCTTTTCATCGCTATTTATTTTATTCCTTGATCCAAATGATCACACCTTTTCCTTTTTCAATTGAAATAGGTTCGATATGACCATTATTTATTTTTAAAGTACCACCATTTTGAAATCCTTTCATGGCTGGCATTGTTGCTGATGCTTTGTTAGGATCGATACCGATCTTTTTCCAATCGATCTTTAATTCCACTATTTCTGCTTGTTCCGACCAACTTGCTATGGAGATCAAAACGGATTTTTCTTTTTTGTAAACAGTTGCAAGTACAGATTCTTTATTTGTAGAAGCCGGAACGTTCTCACTCCAGTAACCGATCATTTTAGAACCCATCATGCCGAAATCAGCCCATACTTTCCAAATGGAACGAGCATCTGCTCCATCGCTCCAGGGCATACGATTCGTCATCCCATACACCATGCCGCGATAGGGATTGCCACCGCCTTCCAGCATTTCACCCATTAAGCCAAAAGGAATACCGCTTACTTCCGTTAAAAAGAAATCGGGAGAATTCTTTTCATAATCGAAATATTCGCCGAACCATAATTTATTTAAGTAAGGAAAGTGCTCCATGTATAAGTTGGCACTATTATTAAAGCCATCGTTTTTATTGAATTGATTGGCAGAGTGCAAGTCAATAATACCAGGGTGACCATTATGCGTTAATACTCTTTTGATACGTTTCATGGTAATCCGATCGAATGCTACGTCATCGAGATAGATGCCATCGATGCCCACATTATTTACCAGCCAGTTCATACCCTCTACATAATAATTATGCCACCTGCTCATACCACTATTTACAATGGCAGCGTCTTTGATTTCTGGCACAAACCAGGCAGAGATATAATCATCACCAACATGTTCTTGCAACCAACTGTAGCCACCGCCCTTGCCGGTTGAATAAATTTCATGACCCAGACTTCTCATTGGGAATGTTTCATAAGCGTGGTTCGATAATTCGCGAACAGTATTATAGATCTTTACTTTTAATCCGGCCACGTGTGCAGAGTCGATAAAAGATTTCATTTTACGATGCTCAATAAAAGGATAGTTGATCCATGGATTGATGGCATTAGCGTGGTGAATATTAATAATAGTTGCCCCCGTTTGTTTAATAGTATCGATTGGCTTGTAAGCGTGGAAGAATCTGGCACCCCATTGAAAATCGGTATTGATTGTATGAAAAGGAGTAATGAGTAAAGTGAAATTGTAATGCAGCGTTTCTCCTTTCTTCATGTCTCTAACACCGCTATAATTTTTTACAATTGCTGCATTGTTAATTTCTTCAATACTTACGGTTCCTTTATTTTGATTACCCCATGAGGTAGGTAATAATAAAGGTTTCTGTAAATAGAAATTAGTATTGAGAGGACGTACGTAATTTTCATCACGCAAGGAATATTGCAAACCTGCATTCACATCTCCAATCCAGGCACCGTCCTGGTTCTTAGTTGCAACCTCCCATTTCCAATTAAAAGTGGATGGACGTTTGCCTCCTTTCAAACCAAAGCCCATCATGTATTTGGAGGATTCTTTGGTAAAAGGAATTTCCATCCCAATATTATTCAGACTGATATCAGTTAGTGCTGTAACGGTAACATCATATACCATCATTCCATCAAATTCTAAAGAACCCTTTACCAACATGCTAAGCTGATTGTTTTTACTCAATACTTCCCAACTAACTTTTCCTTCCTTCGTTTCTGTATACTTTAGAGCTGCTGCATTTAATGCTGCATTGTTTTGATAATTGTAAATAAATTGAATTGGGTTACTCAGAATATTTTTCGGAGTTGCAACCAAGTCAGTCATTTCTGAATTGAAATATGTTTGAATCTGTTTTGGTAAACCATCATTATTCAAAACTATTTTTCTACCCAAGATGCTGAGTTCGTTTTTATTTTGTTTAATTGGCGTGTAAGGTGCAATTACTTTATTCTCTTGTGCTAAAGTGCTGTTCAACCATTTTAAACGTGTTTGTTTCCAAGGTTCATTCTCTCCAGCGTTAATCGCAATAGTATTGCTAACCGTTAATTGAAATTGAATTTTTGTTTTGTGTTCTTTGTTGCCAATACTGATGGTTCCTGTATAAGCGCCTGCTGCTGCAGTTTTTGGAACATCCACTCCGCACCAAAATGCCTGGATATTTCCAGCATCAACTGCTACCGTTTTTTTCAATGGCTTTGCATCGTAAGTAGTTCCTGTTAAATTGATGCAGCTTAATTGTTTTGCTGCAATAATATTTCCAGCCGAACTTTTTAAATCAGAAAAATTTATTTCGATGGATGATTGATTTTTTAATGCTAATAAACCCAATTGAAAAGCGTACCATTCGCCTTTATCAGCGCTACCTTTGAATTGATTTTGAAGCCCCCCCGTAATCCATTTTTTTGGAAGATCGTGCGTCATCTTAATTGGGTTCGATCGATCTTCAGGGAAAACTATAAATTCTTTATTAGGTGATTTTTCAATTATTGTGGCTGTTTCTGATTTAGTAGCAATCAATTCCATCGGATAAAAACTATTCAAATCGTCGATGGATTCAAATGCCTGAACTTTTGCATTCGAAACATTGTTGTAAGACCAATTTGTTTCAGCAGTATTCTCAGGCTTTAAATATACACCGCGGGGATAATTAGACCGGCCTTCGTTCCTTAGTGGTAAATAGTAAATATAGTATATGCCTTTTCCGGAAATAGCTTCGAAATAAATTTCGCCCGATTCTCTGCTGATACTTTTTTCAATATGATTTAAAACTTTACGTGAAGTCTTAGCATCCTGAATGATGATGCGTTTATTTTCAGGATGGTCATCTCTTCTTCTCCATGGAATAACCACTTTTGCCACTTCATTATCTTTATCAACCATTACTACTACACGATGGTTTCCCAAAGAATCCCGATTCCAACAGTTGTTACAAGTTTTATAAGGAATGTCTTGCGCATGGCTACTTACAAAAACAAATGAAGCAGCAATAAATAAGAAAATCTTTTTCATTTATAAATTTAGTCAATGCTGCGTATCCATGAAATAAAAAGTCTCGATGATTTTTTCATCGAGACTTTCTGATTTTTTAATTTTTAATTTTGACTTTTCTTCGCTGGAGTGGAGTAAGGAGGATGTGTAACCGTTGGTTTGGAATCTTTTTCCAATAACAGCAAGACTTCTTTAACTGCTCGCTCCAGTTGTGGATCGTGGCCTTTGGAAGCAGAAGCCGCATCAATCTTTTCTTCTATATCAGGCGCCACGCCTTCGTTTTCTGCAATCCATTTATTGGTTTGCGGGTCGAATATGCCATTATTTGGAGCTGTAATGGCTCCTCCGTCAACTAACGAATAATGTACGGAAGAAGCTACTAAACCTCCCCATGTTCTGGTACCAATTAATGGTCCTACTTTTTGATGTCGGAATGCCCATGGAAAGAAGTCGCCTCCTGAACCAGAAAGTTCATTGATCAATAATGCTTTTGGTCCGAGAATACCTGCAGGTAAATTAAATGGAACACCACCTGGTACTTCGTTTGTTGCAGCAGCTCGCAAGCGACGTATCATTAGATCAACCATATAATCGTCTAATAATCCTCCGCCATTAAAACGTTCATCGATCACGGCACCCATTTTATCTTGTTGTGCAAAATAGTAACGGTTAAAAGAAACAAAGCCTGGTCCGGCGGTATTGGGCACCCATACATATCCTAATTTTCCGTTTGAGAGTTCTGCAACTTTTCTACGATTGTCTTCTACCCATGCGCGTTGACGCAATGCGCTTTCAGATGCAATGGGTGAAACTTTAATGGTCCAAGCTCCTTCTTTAGAAGCTTTATTATTCACCAATAAAGTGGTTTGTAGGCTTGCTTTGCCATTTAATAATTGATAGGGATCGATATCAGCTGAAAGAGGTTTATCGTCAATTGCGAGAATATAATTTCCTTCTTCGATTTTTAAATCGGGTTGTGCTAAAGGTGCTGATAAGCTTGGATTCCAACTCTCTGTATTGTATATACGTTTTAGCTGCCATTGATCATTGTTTAATACAAGATCCGCACCTAATGCACTGGCAGTATTTTTTTCAACTGAAGGGTAATCTCCTCCAAAAACAAAACTATGTCCAACTGATAACTCACCACCGATCTGATCGAGTACATAGGTTAAATCGGATCTGTGTTTGATATAAGGAGCAAGTGGAATAAAGTAATCATATACTTCTTGCCAATCTCTGCCATGTAAATTTTTATCGTAGAAATAATCGCGTTCGTATCGCCATGCTTCGGTAAGAATTTGTTTGAATTCTTCTAAGCGATTTAGTTGCATTTGAAGATTTACTGTAACGTTTCCTTGTGCAGGAGTTGGCGGATTTGCAGTGGAAACAACGCGCCAGGTATCGCCCGATTTAAACAATATTTTTTCGCCATTTGCAGAAACGTTTACATCGGTGCCTTTTGCAAACTCTTCGATTTTTTTTGTTTCAATACTGAATTTACTAATACTTGGGCCTGCTGTGATGAACACGGTTCCTTTTGGGCCACTGAATGTTTGATCATATTCTCCTTCAGTTACAGCGGTGAGTGCGAGTGTTCTGCGATCGATATTTTCTAGATCAATTTTTACCGCTTTTGCATTGCTGGTGTCTTTTGGTTTTTTTACTTCTTTGGTACTATCGGGTTCTTCATCACTCTTTAAGGGAAAAGGAGTGGGGTCTGTTTTACGCAGTACTATAAGATAAGCTGCAAAACTAGGTTTAGCGGCCATGCTACTCGTATTAGCCCATCCCGATCCTAATGCTTTATTGGTACTTGCTAAGAAATACAAATACCTTCCACCCATATCCCAGGAAGGAGCAATGGCATCGCCCATCGGATCAGTGATGGCAGTTGCTTTACCTGTTTCTAATGACCAGACTGTGATCCTTCTAAAATGGTTCGAAGCAGTTTTGGTATAAGCCAACCATTTTGAATCTGGCGACCAGCTCAAAGCCATATTCTCTCTCTCAATATTCACACCACCAATATCTGCTTGAGTAATTTTTCCAGTAGAGAGTTCAATAACTATGACGCGCACAGCATTGTCTACGAAAGCGATAAATTTATTATCGGGCGACCAAGTGGGAGTCCACGCCAATTTTGATTCACCTATTGAAATTTTTCGAGGTGAAGTTTTACCTTCCTGATCAGTGATGTACAATGCATAAGATTCTCCACCTTTATCAGAGAACCAAGCAATTTGTTTTCCATCCGGACTCCATATCGGTCTACGATCTGCAGCATCAGAGCTTTGTGTGATATTTCTTGTATCGCCATTTTCAACAGGCACAGTGAATATTTCTCCTCTTGCTTCTAATATAATGCGTTTGCCACTTGGAGATAAGGAAGCATTGTCTGCACGGGCTGTTACATTTTCCCATTTATTTTCTGACCAAGGAAAATCGCCACTTACATTTATTTCTAACTGTTTACTTTTTCCTGTTAATGGATCTAGCAAATGTAAATAGCCATTATGTTCGTATACCATTTCCTTCCCATTTCCGGAAAGCCATTTGATATCACCCTTTGGAAGATTAGTAATTTGTTGCACAGTTCCTGTAGAGGATTGATACGCAAATACATTCATGATAAAGTTGCGATCAGATAAAAAGTAGATATCATTACCTATCCAGTTTGGATACTTATCCATAGTACTATTACTTGGAATTTCTTTTTCCGATAAAGAATTTAGATCCATTATACGTAGGGGTGTATTTTGTCCGCCGCGATAATGGCGCCATTCTACATCCCAACGACTCACCCTATCAATCACCAGATTTTTGTTATCAGTTGAGAATGCACCATCATAGGCAAATGGAGCAGCTAATAATGTAGATGGTCCGCCAGTAGCAGAAACCGTCCATAGTCTACAATAGCCTGTGGGAGCGGTTTCGCGGTAGGATGCGTACAATATTTTTTTGCCATCTGGGCTCCAACCTCTAGCGAACGAAGCAGAGGGAAACCATGTTAATCGAGTTGGAATTCCACCGTCTGCTGAAACTGTATAAACAGCATCGATGCCGGAACGGTTTGAAGTAAATGCGATGGTTTGTCCATCGGGAGAAAAATGAGGATCTTCTTCAACTGCTGCCGTGCTGGTAATTCGCTTTGCCTCACCTCCATTTTTATTAACCACCCAAATATCGCCTCCATAAATAAAAGCAATTGCAGTGTTACTGATAGAGGGTTGTCGAAGTAATCTTGTTCCTTGGGATTTAGTTTGAATAGTAATAGCAAGTACAAACAAAAGCAATGCGCTTTTGAAAAGTTTTTTGATTAGCATAAATAAGTTTTGGCGTATTAGAATGGTTGAAATGAATATACTTATAATTTATAAATTATTTCAACTACTCAGCTATTACTTTATTTGAAACTTTAACCCAGCGTGTAATATATATTTACCATAGCCTGCTTCCGTATAAAACATTAGATTTTTTGAAAGGCTGAAGTTTGCTCCCAATGAAATCTGGTAAGCCAGCATACTTGGTTCAGTAACAACTCCCATTTTATTGCCTTGCGCATCTGTATAATTTTGATTCCAGATATTTACACCAATTGCAGTTCTTATATAAGGTTCAATAATACCAGAAGTAGGCATATAATTCATCAGGTTTACCATCACACTCCAATTCTCGAGAGACCCTGTTAATGCCTGATTGCCAGAGTTGTCATAATATGGCGCAGTTACCTTACCATGGGTAATCATCAGTCCAACGCTGGAAGTTCTGCTATATTGATAATCAATAGAACCGATGATTGGTGCGGATTGCGATGATGTTCCTTTATAATAATTAAAAAAACCGGCAAATTGATTGGCGTCTAAATTGGGAAACCCGGCACCCAAGGAGATGCTGATTTTTGGTTCAAATTTTGGCAACAAAGAATCTCTTCTGGCATTTTGTGGATACCTATTATTTCTATTCATAGAGTTCCCGTAATAACCCCCATATCTACCATAACCATATGCCCCTCTGCCAACACCTACACCAATGCTTACTTGAGCATATGAAAATTGAATACCCAAAATGAGTAGCAACAAACTGCTTAAAATATATTTTTTCATCTTCGCTATTTTTAAAATCAGACCTATTCTTTACTGATATGTTTACTATAGAGTTGTTAAAAGAAACAACTAATAGTTTCTGGTACAAGTCTAGGATTTTGAGTTTTAAAATTTTTATAAAATCGGTCAATAGAAACTTGAAATTGGTTTCTAGTAATTTCTTAACTTGATGTTATGAAAAAACTCTTCATTACTGCAACAGTATACCTTTTGTTTACATGTGTGCAAGCCCAGGTTACTATTGAAAATATTATGTCTGCACCCTTTCCAACAGAATTGCGGAGTTCGGTGGATGGGAAACAGTTAGCATGGGTGTTTAATGATAAAGGGGTAAGAAATATATTTATCGGAGAAGCGCCAGCATACACTCCTAAACAAATTACAAAGCATCATAGTGATGACGGAATTGAAATCGGTGGGCTTCAGTTTTCTATGGATGGTAGTTATTTGTTTTATCATGAAGGAAATAATAATAATGGTGCAGGTGAAGCTGCAAATCCGGCTTTTTTGCAGGAGAAAACGGGAGAAATGATTTGGGTTGCCAATACTGATGGGTCTGGATTAAGAAAAATAGGAGTAGGAAATAATGCAATTGTTTCACCAGATGGAAAAACTGTTTTATATAGTTTTAAAGGGAAAGCCTGGCAGTCTTCTGTTACAGATTCCACTAAATTGGCTACACAATTATTTGAAGCCAGAGGTGTAATTGGTGACCTGCGATTTTCACCCGATGGTAAAAAATTAGCTTTCATCAGTCATCGATCTGATCATGCTTTTTTAGGGGTTTATGATTTCTCACAAAAATCAGTAGGATATCTTGATCCCTCTATTGATAATGATCTACAACCAGCATGGTCTCCCGATGGGAAATATATTGCGTATATCCGTATTCCTTCTAGAAGTGGGTTGCTTCCCTTTACTGAATTAAGAAAAGGATTTCCTTGGAGCATACATTTATTTGACTTAGCAAAAAATGAAGCAAAAGAAATTTGGAAGGCGGATGAGGGGCGTGGAAGTATTTTATATACCGGCTTTCCAGTTGCAGATAATTTATTGCTGTGGACGGCAGATAATCAGTTGGTGTTTCCTTGGGAAAAAGATGGCTGGCAACATTTATATTCGATTCCTATTTTTTCTGAAATGGCAAATCGTAAAGCCCAACTGCTTACTCCAGGTGATGGGGAAGTAGAGTATATGCAGTTATCAATGGATCAAAAATCGATTATCTATAATACTAATATTGGAGATAGTCATAGGAGGCATATCTGGACAGTAAATGCGAAAGATGGCAAAGCAAAACAATTAACAAAAGGTGAAGGTATTGAGTGGTCGCCTGTTAATCTTAGTACCGGAGTTGCCGTATTACGTTCAACAGTAACAAGTCCGGGTTGGCCAACCATTATAAAATCAGAAACTGGTTTTGAAAAAGTAGGAGTATCCTTATTTCCTGCTTCATTCCCCGACAAATTATTAGTTACACCATCCATTGTAAATTTTCAGAGTAAGGATAATATTACTATTCATGGTCAATTGTTTTTGCCTCCAGGGTATCAGAAAGACAAAAAATATCCTGCACTTGTATTTTTTCATGGAGGCTCTAGAAGGCAGATGCTGCAAGGCTTTCATTATATGGGCTATTATTCAAAAGACTACGGGATGAACCAATATTATGCATCAAAAGGATATATCGTTTTGGCAGTTAATTATAGAAGTGGTATTGGATATGGAATGGAATTTAGGGAAGCATTGCATTACGGTGCAAATGGTGGAAGTGAATACAATGATGTGGTGTCAGCAGGACAGTGGTTACAAAAAAGATCTGATGTAAATAATAAACGTATCGGTCTTTGGGGTGGGTCGTACGGTGGATATTTAACTGCTATGGGATTAAGTAGGAACTCAGACATTTTTGCATGTGGAGTAGATATTCATGGCGTGCATGATTGGAATCAGGAAATGAAAAATTGGGTGGCTAATTATGATCCTGCAACAAGAGCAGCATTTGCAAAAATAGCTTTAGCCGCTTCTCCGATTTCAAGTGTTGATGGATGGAAGTCGCCAGTATTATTTATTCATGGTGATGATGATCGGAATGTTCCTTTTGAGCAAACCGAAATGATGGCAGAAAAATTAAGGGAGCGAAAAATTTATTTCGAAGAATTGGTTTTTCCAGATGATATCCATGATTTCTTATTACATAAAAACTGGCTAAAGGGATATCATTCAGCAGCCGACTTTTTTGATAGGAAGATGAAGTAGCAAAACTTTATAAATTATTTTTCTTTAACTCATTTACTGCATAATCGCATGCACGGGCGGTTAGTGCCATATAAGTTAAACTCGGATTCACGCATGAGCTAGATGCCATACTAGAGCCATCGGTAATGAAAATATTTTTCACTGCATACATTTGATTAAATGCGTTTAGTACTGATGTCTTTGGGTCTTTGCCCATGCGTGCTGTTCCCATTTCGTGATTTGCGTTTCCCGGGAAAGACATTTTTGATTGGTCGCTAATATTTTGATAACCTGCTTTTGCCAGCATTTCTTTGGCTGTTTCAATCATATTGGCAGACATACTTTTTTCGTTATCACGGAAAGAACAATCGAAGCTTAATTGTGGACGGCCAAAAGCATCTGTCTTTTTGTGGTTTAGTGTGATTCGATTATCGGCATATGGAAGACATTCGCCAAAAGCCCAAAGTCCTATTTTCCAACCACCGGGTTCAGTAAGTGATTCTTTGAGTTCCATTCCAATTGGATGCTCTCCTGAACCTCTATTGCGATAAGCAGTTCCTGCTAAATGGAAGCCTCTGATAAAATCCTTTTCCTGATTATGAATATTTTTAAATCTTGGAATATAAATATTGGTAGGACGGCGGCCATAATAATAACTGTCTTCAAATCCACTTACGTCTGCCGAAATAGAAATGCCTTTATGATGATCCATTAAGTTGCGGCCTACTTGATCGCTATCATTGCCAATGCCATTTGGGAAACGGTTCGATGTTGAGTTTAAAAGTATGAATGTTGTGGCAACAGTAGCTGCATTGATAAATAATATGCGAGCATAGAATTCTTCAACTGTTTTTGTTTGGGTATCTACTATTTCCACACCCGTTGCTCTTTGTTTTTGTTCATCATGAATGATACGATTTACTAAAGAGTAAGGCCTGATAGTAAGATTGCCAGTTGCAATTGCAGCAGGGAGCGTACAAGAATTAGAACTGAAATAGGCACCCCAGGGGCAACCTCTATAACATAAATCACGAGATTGACATTTAGATCTTTCATTGATAGATTGTGTAAGATTTGCTGAGCGCCCTACTATCACATGACGATCGTTATATTTCTTTGAAACCTGGTCACGAAAATCTTTTTCAACAATATTCATTTCAAAAGCAGGCTGAAAAATTCCATCGTGTAAGTAACCAAGTTTATCCTGGTTACCACTTACTCCAATATAGGACTCTACATAATTGTACCAGGGGGCTAAATCTTTATATCGTATTGGCCAATCTGTTCCATGCCCATCTTTTGCATTTGCTTCAAAATCTACATCAGTCCATCTATAACAAGCGCGAGCCCATAGTAAAGAACGGCCCCCCATAATATTTGCACGAATCCAATCGAATCTTTTAATTTCCTCGTAAGGGTTTTCTTGATCGTTAATGAAATAATGTTTGGTTTCTTCTCTAAATGAATAGTGCCTACTCTGTACATAATGCACTTCTTTATCTTCTCTATTTAAATGATGACGGTATGGGAATTCCCAGGGATCTTTATTTGCTGTTGGATAATTTGGATGATCTAATGGACCACCCCTTTCCAATAATAAAACTTTTAGCCCTTTTTCGCATAATTCCTTAGCTGCCCAACCACCAGTAATACCAGAGCCAACAATGATGGCATCAAAACTATTTTTGGATTTCGCTTTAGTGTTTAAATAGCTAGAGTCTGTTGGCATAAAATTATTGGTGTATTTTATTGAAGTTAAATAAATCTATTTTCGAAATATCAAAACTGAGGATGTTTTTCCAATTCCTGTATTAAATAGATTTGATAAAAGAGTTATATCTTATATTTAAGTATGCGTTTATGGTTATTATTATTGACACTTTTTTTTCAGTGTAATTTTTCATTTGCACAGTTACAAAATTTGCAAGCTGTAAAAGGTCTGCCCACTGAGGAAGTATTCGATTTATATCCAGATTCAAAAGGGTATCTATGGGTAAGTCATACTTTGGGCATTAGCCGTTTTGACGGTAGAAATTTCACACATTTTACTAATAATGATCAAACTACCACTGGCATCTCAGGTATTTGTGAAGACAAACAGGGTAGGATTTGGTGTTTTAATTTTAATGGCCAGTTATTTTATATTGAGAAAGAGAAAATGAATCTTTTTCAAGAATATAATATTGCTAATGAACAGTCTTACCCTTCGATGCTTCCCCTTGATTCTGAAATAGTGGTTACAACGGAGAAGGGCATATTTGTTTGTAATACTAAAACAATGAAAGGGCGGTATTATAAAACTAAGAATGGATCTTTTATTGCCAAATCAATATGCGTTTTTCGCGATCATGCATTATTAGGAGTAAAGACCATTTATCGATATGATTACAAAAATGGGTTCCACGAAATTCCTTTAATATTTCCTAAAAGTATGCCGGCTAATGCGCCTAATCATTTCTTTTTCGTTCCCATCATTACTCAAGATACTATCTATGGATATAATAATGAAACAGATTGGTTGTTTAAATTAATTGAAAGAAAAGATTCTCTTTTTGTAATTTCTGCAGAAAAAATTCCTGGTTCATTAAAAACAATCATTAAGTGTGATGATTCTATTTGGGTAAATACTCAGAATATTTCTTATAAGTTAAATAGTAAAGATTCCATTCGCTCACAATATTTGTCCGACATAGTTACTGACAGATGGAATAATAGATGGTATAGTAGTTTACAGGAAGGGTTACGAAAAACTCCTGGTAAATATAAAGGCTGGCAAAAAGTGGAACATCTTTTTTTGAAAAAAAATGATTTCATTATAACCATATTGCCCTGGGAAGATAAAATGGTTTATGGAACACAAGCAGGATTGATATACATCACAAAAGATAATAAAACAATACAGTCTTATCAACTAGAAAGTAAAGCTGGATCCGTTGAAAAAATATTTGCATTACCCAATGGGCATTTATTAGTGGGGCCCTCGAAAGGATTGTATGAAATCTTTGTAAAACAAAAATATATCTTAGAAATTGCTTCATTAGGTACATTGAAGAATATATCATTCACGGATTCTTCAATGTTATTGGCATTTTCTCAGATGCTTTCGAAAGTGAAACTAACACCCAATTTTAAAAAATATCTTTTTAATAAAAAAAACGCTGAAAATAATAAGTATCAATCTGAGTTTAAGGATGCTGTAGAAAACCATCGACAAGTATTGCAATATTCCAGATGCAATATTGTAAACTATGATCCAGATTCAAAAAAGATTTATGCAAATTTTAAATCTGGACTTGCATTAATAGTAAATGATATTCCCAAATTTTTATCATTTAAAGGAAAGCAAATAAGTGCAGCAAGCATACTGCAATATAATAAAGAAGCCTATGTCGGAACCTTTGATATTGGGCTACTTATAATTAGTGAAAACCAAATCAAAAATATTTCTTTGAGTGAGGGCCTGGCCTCAAAAATTGTTTTAAAAATTAAAAAATTTCACAATCATTTACTGTTGAACGAACCAGGATACATGCAAGTATTTGATTTAAATACTCGAAAAATAATAAATACTATTTCAATTCCAGATGAAATTAATGGAACTGTATATGATTTTTATGAAGAGAATGAAAAATTAATTCTTGCTATGAAGAATAGGGAATATAGTTTTTCATTTGCAGAAATTAAAGCGGATGCTCCATTGTGTTATTTGTTATCAGTAATTAATAGCATTGACGGAAATGAGATTTCAGACAATTCGGAATTAGCTTCTAATAAAAATGCATTACAATTTAACTTATCTTCTCCTTCATATATAAATCCTGAAGCAACACATTTTATGTACCAGTTAACAGGTACCAATGATAGTAGTTGGAAAGTATTGATTGGGCCTGATTATAAAGTTTCATTTGCCTCATTAAAGCCAGGAGCTTATCATTTCAAAGCTTATGCAGTAAACTTTCAAGGCGAACGTTCAAAAAATACGATTGTTTTTAATTTTGTAATCAAATACCCGTGGTGGCTGCAATGGTGGTTTATAAGTCTTGTAGTTATTTTGGTTGGTAGTGTTAGTGCAATTATTTTTTGGCTACTCTATTATAATATGAAAAAAAGAGACCAGTTTGTAATTGAAAAACTTACACTGCAAAATGAACTACGTAAAAGTTTATTGAGAACAATTGTTACACAAATGAACCCCCATTTTATATTTAATGCGTTGAATACTATTCAAAGTTTTGTTTATAAAAATGATAAGCGAAGTGTAAGTAACTACATGGGAAAATTTAGTGAGCTAATCAGAAAAATTCTTGATACGAGTAGTATTAACTCAATATCATTAAAAGAGGAAATTGATATTTTGGAATTGTATCTTGATTTGGAAAAAGCCCGTTTTGAGTCGGACTTTTCAGTAAATTTTATTGTTGAGCCAGAAATGGATTTAGAAAATATTCAGATCCCGCCTATGTTCATTCAGCCATGTATAGAGAATGCGATTAAACATGGTTTGTTTCATAAAAAAGGGTTACGAAATTTAAAAGTGCATATTTCTTATGATGATTCACAAAAAGAATACATTCGAATTGAGATTGATGATGATGGAATTGGTAGAACCAGGAGTAGGGAAATTAATAAAACACTTAATGCTAATCATAAAAGTTTTGCAGGGTCGGCATTGGAGAGAAGGGTTGATTTAATTAATCAGACTATTGATAAGAAAATTAGTTTATTTGTATTTGATAAGGAAGATCAAGGAGGTACAACCGTTATTATTCGTTTGCCAATAAACAGTGCACAGTATGATTAAGGCTATCATTATAGAAGATGAAGTAAAAGCAGCTGAGTTGCTCAGCCAAATGATAAAAGAAATAGAGCCTAGTATTCAAGTGATTGATAAGTGTATTGACCTTCCTTCGGCTGTAAAGAGCATTAAAAAAAATTCTCCCGACCTAGTATTCCTTGATGTGGAATTACCTGTATATAATGGCTTGCAATTACTCAATTTTTTGAATCCAGAGGAGATTAAATTCCGAATTATTTTTACAACAGCTTCTCATCAGCATGCAATTCAAGCTTTTAATATGAGTGCTGTTGATTATGTATTGAAGCCTATTCAGTTTGATAAATTAAAAGGAGCGATACAGAAATTTCTGGATAATCAAGTTAAAAATGATGCTGCATCTTATGGAGTATTAAAGGACAACTACTTTAGTAATGATCAAAAAAAAATAGTAGTGCCTCTGATCAACGGGTTTGAGATTATTAAACTCAAAGACATTTTATATATCAAAGCTGAAGGAAGTTATGCTCATATACATCAAGAAAATGGCACAAGTCTTATGGTTAGCCATAATCTAAAATATTATGAAGATATTTTTAATGGTGAAATTAATTTTATCCGGGTTCATAGAAGTTATTTAGTGAACATCAATTTTGTAAAACGCATTTCAAGAAATGATGGCGCCACAATTGTTATGGAAAACAATACAGAGTTGCCCATTGCACTTGATAAAGTTGATTTTATTTTGAACTACTTTAATTTTAGTAAGAAAAACTAAAAAATTTACTGGCCTATACAAGGGTTCTTGAATTCTCTTTTTATTAAATTCGGAAGTGAACTATTTACTATAAACTATTTTATGGATACTGCTCTATTACTTTCCTACTTGGCTGCAGCTATTGTATCAAGTATTGTTTCATTTTTAATTATTCGTGTTCGCATTAATGTTTTAAACGAACAATTGAAACAGAAGGAAGTACAGCTCTCGCAAATACAATCTACTAATCTGCAAATCCAAAATGATAAAGAACAACTTTTATCTAAAATTGCCATTGTTGAAACGAAATTGAGCAATACTCAGCAATTGTTGGAGGAAGCTAAAATATCCGGTGTGAAATTGAGCGAACAGTTAAAACTAGAAATGGAAGCTTTGGCAGAAAGAGTTATGCGGAATAATAGTTTACAAATGGTTCAACGGAATGAAGAAAAAATGGTAGAGATCTTAGCGCCATTGAAAAACGATTTGGGCGACTTTAAAAAGAAAGTGGAAGAGACCTATGAAAAAGAATCAAAAGAAAGATTTAGTCTGGGTAAAGAAATAGATCGACTGGTTAAGATGAGTGAGCAAGTAAGTCAGGAAGCAAATAACTTAAGTACTGCATTAAAAGGAAATTCGAAAATGCAGGGTAATTGGGGGGAAATGATATTAGAATCTATTCTGGAACATAGTGGGCTTACAAAAGGACGCGAATATGTTACACAGGAATTTATAAGAGATATATCTGGAAATATTATTAAAGATGAGCTGGGGCATGGTTTACAACCAGATGTGATTATTTCTTATCCTGATCAAAGAAAAGTGATCATCGATTCAAAAGTATCTTTAGTTGCTTGGGAGCAATATGTTTCTGAGTCTGATATTATCAAGCAAGATCTGGCCATGAAAAGCCATATTGCATCTCTAAGAAATCATATTGATGGATTAAGTAAAAAAAATTACCCAAAATATGCAGGGGCACTTGATTATGTGTTGCTATTTGTTCCTATTGAGCCAGCTTTTTTGGAAGCGGTTAAAAAAGATTCGTTGTTATGGAAATATGCCTACGATAAGAAAATCATGTTAGTGAGTCCAACTAATCTATTAGCCGTATTAAAAATAATTGCTGATCTCTGGAAAGTGGAGCAGCAGAATAGAAATGCAATTGAAATAGCAGAAAAGGCAGGAGCGCTGTATGACAAATTTCATGGGTTTCTTACCAACTTAGAATTAGTTGGTAAAAAAATTGGAGACGCGCAATCAAGCTATGATGATGCTTTTAAGCAACTATCTACAGGGAAGGGAAATATTATTGGTAAAATAGAGGAACTGAAAAAAATGGGCGCTGATGCCAGCAAACAATTACCCGATAGAGTTCTCTAAGATACTGGCTGCATTTTTTCTTTAGCAGCAAATGGGGGTCTAACTACCCAGCTTTGATTATTCTGTTTGCGAACAACTAAAAAATAAAAGAAGAAAGCAGTAGTTGCAATATTGATAATTGGAATAATCCAGGCAGGTATTGAGTTTGATAAATTATATAATAACCCATCATCAGCAAATTTGCCATAACCAATCAATGATGGAATACGATACCAATAGTAACAGGATACCCCTGCTGCAGCAAAAATGCTGATCAGCTTTTGTTCGTATTTATTTGGAATCATCATGGAAGCGATAATGTATACAATGGAACTTACCACAAGTCCTATCAAAGGCAATTGATATACCGTCAATAAATTACTAAAACTAGTTACAGATAATTCGTCTGGCACATGAAACCATCCCCAGATAAAACCAGGCAAACCACCAACAATTAGTAATCCGGATAATTGATGATACAATGTTTTTTTGGAGGATATAGGATGAATATTAGGTGTTGAATCCGGACAGGGTACCACACAATTTTGGCATTCTAAGCAATGTGCATTTGGAACGGAGTTAAATGTATTACCACCATATAGTTTTTCAACTGGATGAACGGGACATAGGCCTGAGCACCAGGCACTTTTCCATTCATATACAAACCCCAATGCTATGCCAATCATTGCCATTGTGATGATCAATAGTCCAGTAGCAGGGCCATTATGATTGAAAATAGCGTGACGCAAAGGGACTAGTATAAAAAGAGCGATCACAGCAATAAGGTTAAATTTGCCTAGTTGTATAGCAGTTAATTTCTTCTTTTGAGAAAATCCGAAAGTGCGAGGCAATAAATTGGTAGTAGCTAAAGGACAAACATTTCTCCATATTCCAACAGCCACCACAAATAATGCAGGAGCTACTGGGATTAATATATTCCAAAATAGAATCAATCCAACTGGCGGAAAAAATAAGAGACAAGTTAGAATAACTGCACCCACTAACCATACACCTGATTGAGCTGCTTTCCAAATGGCTCTTGATTTTGGTGACAATTCTATTCCAGATTTAAAAGGTGAATGGGTGGGTGTCATATTTCAGCTCTAAAGGTTAACTAAATGTTTCCGAAGTGAAAATTAGTAGAACAGGTAGAGAAAAAAACTGATTTTGGTCATGGTTTTATTAAGAGCGAGACCAACAGTCCACTATATTACATTTTTATTATCTGACCATCTTGCATTTCTATAATTCTGTTAGTGCGAGATGCGAATTCATTATCGTGTGTAACTATGAGAAGGGTTTGTTGGAATTGTTCTGCTAGATCCTTGAAAATATGAAAAACGATCTCACTATTTTTTTTGTCAAGATTTCCTGTTGGCTCATCACCCATTATAATCAGCGGATCATTAATGAGCGCACGTGCAATAGCAACACGTTGTTTTTGTCCACCAGATAATTGATTTGGCAATTTGAGGGCTTCATTTTCAATACCTAGTACTTTCAATTTTTCGTAAGCACGATGTTCATTTTCTTTCTCAGAATATTTATTGAGTTTTAAACCTGGAAGCATGACGTTTTTTAAAACAGAAAATTCATTAAGTAAATAATGGAATTGAAAAACAAAACCAATTTTAGCATTACGTACACTAGCTAATTCTTTTTCTTTTTTATCCCTCATTAAAACCCCATCGATAGTTAAGTCGCCATCATAATCAGTATCCATTGTTGATAGAATATAAAGCAATGTTGATTTGCCGCAACCAGATTTTCCAATAACCGAAATAAATTCACCTTTCTCTATTGAGAAGCTAATATTATTTAAAACCTGAACCGTAATAGGATCATGAAATGATTTACAGATATTATTTGCTATCAGTATTTTATTACTCATTTTATTTTCCTCTGATAATGATTACTGGATCAATTTTACTAGCCTTTCTTGATGGAAAATATCCTGCCAGATAAGTTGTTATAATGGAAAAGACGCCGCCAATCATATAGAATTTAGGATTGTAATTTATTGGATAAGTTTTTATAGTGGGAAGTGAAGGTGTATTGAAGGGAATATGTTCTATAACATTACTCAGACCATAACCAAACAATAAACCGAGGGCACCTCCAAAAATTCCTATACTTAATGCGATGGTAATAAAAATATTGTTCACGTCTTTTCCGGAAAAACCTGTTGCTTTTAAAATTGCAATAGAATCCATTTTCTCGTAAATCATCATATTGAGAATATTATAAATTCCAAAACCTGCAACAATCAGTAACGTAATACCTACCGCATAGGAAATTAGAGTTCTAATTGAACTGCCTGTTTCAAATTGAGAATTCGCTGTTTGAATATCAATTGCATCAACTTCGAATTTCTTTTGAAATTCTTTCGCCATCATAGGTGCATCTAAAATATTTGTTATTTTAATTTGCAAATCTGTAATATAACTATTTGATTCGCCTAAAAGTTTTTGTGTTGTATTTAATGTAGCATAACTCTGCACTTTATCAATTTCCTGAATTCCAGACTGAAAATATCCTACAACTTTTAACTGAAATCGTTCGCCTTTACTGGTAGTAACTTGAATAATACTTCCAATATCAACCATCATTTTTTTTGCTGCTTCAATTCCTAAAATAATACTATTGGGTGTATACTTTAAATCAATATAGTTTCCTCCTACCACATAATTTTTAAAAAAGAATAAACGAGCTTCTTCATCGACATCAATACCATTAATAGTACCAGTAAGATCAATTGAACCAACATTATAAAAAACTTGTGCAATCAATTTAGGTGCAATACCTGTTACACGCGTATCGGCTTTCAAAGCACTGATGATTGCTTCACTATTTCTTATTTCAGCCTTTTCATCTTTAGGTTTTACAGAACTAACAAAATTATATTGGTTTTTGTATTTATCTGATAGATCTATTGGTTGTTTAATAGAAGGCTTTATTTCATTGTATAATCTAACATGTGCTGTTCTATTTAGAATTAATCCATCTAAAAGATCGTTCATCCCAGACATAAAACTTAATAAGGTAATAAACATGGTAATACTGAATGTAACACCTATCGCTGCTACCAAAGTTTGTTTT
This sequence comes from uncultured Bacteroidota bacterium, assembly GCA_903927185.1. Classification (GTDB taxonomy): domain Bacteria; phylum Bacteroidota; class Bacteroidia; order Chitinophagales; family Chitinophagaceae; genus Sediminibacterium. The sequence goes on along the minus strand of CAIYLW010000021.1, from coordinate 28,447 downwards.
AATCTGGCAAACAAAAGTGATTTAGAAATACTTGCTATTAGTTTGTATTTCATTTGATAGGTTTGAGCAATTCATCTGTGGAAGTAAGGCCTGAAACTACTTCAACTTTATTATAGTCTTTTAGTCCTGTTTTTATAATTTGCATTTCGCCGTTTGCTTTAAGAACAGTGCTATCATTTATTAAATAATTTCTAGGAATGAGCAGCACTTTTTCTTTTGTTTCTAGTACAATGCTTGCTTCGAAACTAATGTTTGCATACAGTTTGTCTGGGTTTTTGATGAATTCAGCTTCCACCATAAATGTTTTACTACGCTCGTTCATGAGCGGATTGATTTTTGTAACGATTGCATCAAATACTTTTCCTTGAAAGCTTTCCAAATTCACTAATACTGGTAACCCTTTTCTAATCTTCAAAATATCGTATTCATCAACTTGCATCTCAAGGGTGAAATTATTATCGTCCCCGATAACTGCAAGTGAAGATTGGATATTAGTAATCTCACCTTTCTTTTTATTTACCAAGTAAACCTTCCCTGCAATTTCACTTTTTATAGTAAAATCGTTTTGTAAGTTTTTTGAAATGAGCAAATTCTTTTTCGACTGATCTGAATTAAATTCGATTTGTCTTTTAAGATCCTGGTACTTGAAAATGGAAGAATTATAAGTAGTTTTTGAATTTTGGTATTGAAGCTCTTTCTGTTCCAGATCTATCTTTGTTCCAATCTGTTGTTGCCAAAGCGATTGCTGTCGAACATAAAGCAGTGAATCATTTTTCATTTTATTTCTTGCATAGTCGATAGCTAATTTTGCGTCGTTTAATTTCGATTCATTAGCATAGGAATCCGAAAAATTAGCAGCCAATTCTGCATTTTCTTTATTAAGTTTTTGGGTTTCGTTTTCTATTGCAAAAAGGGGTGTCCCTTTATTAACCATATCGCCCTCTGTAATAAAAACTTCTGAAATGATGCCATTAACTGTTCCAAATACTTCGTATTGATTTTTGCTTTTTAAGATTCCTGAAGCATAAATTGATGAACTAATATTTTCTACACTAGGTTTGATAGTTTCTTTCTTGCTTTTACAAGAGAAAAGAAATAGTGCCAGGAGAATCCAGCTAATTTTATACATGATGTAAAGATAAACTAGGTGTCAGAGACTAATAATCTAATTGTTGTCACTTATAAAGGTAAGTAGCATTTAGAATTTGCAGGTTGAATATTATTGCATATTTGGTTCAGCAAATAACCCAAAATCGCTAAGTGCTATACAAACTGGTGATTTTAAAATTCGTAATCTTACTTTATCCGATTCAATATAATTTTGTAATCTGATTAGTCTGTTGCCCCCGATGCTTGTAGCTTTTCCTATCACTTTCCAATGATTATCAATCCATGCATCAATTTCTGCACCTTCAATTCTTTGCCCCAGTTTAATATTTTCTCTTAGTCGAATTACATTGAATCTGCTCTTATTTTTTAAATTAAAAACCAATTCAGCATGATTTACAGAGTCATCTGTTGCAAAATAACTGTAACGATCATTATCAATTAATTTTTCAGGACTATAAATTTTACTTTTTCCACGAATATTGGAAGCTTGTATAGTTGCGCCTTTAGCAAAATTTGTTGCAAATGTTTTTTGTATGATTGATCCAAAATCGCTCATGCTTTTAATATCATCAGGATGTAATTCTCCACTTGGCATTGGGGCAATACCTAAATCAAGTGATGCGCTCCGGCCAACTGATTTATAATAGATTTCTAATAATTGAGCAGGCGTTTTAGTTTTTCCATCTTGTTCCGGATGATAAAACCAGCCTGGCCGAAGTGGAACATCGCATTCTGCAGGTGTCCAAAATTCGCCCTTTCGAGTTCCAGTAGGCAATGTTGCTTCAACTACAAATCCGGGGGAAGGCTTTTTATCTTTCGACGGACTAATAGGGGTAAAAGTTGACCAGGAAGTTTCAGCTGCAAAACCAGACTCATTACCCACCCAACGTATATCTGGCCCAATATCACTAAAGATGGCTGCTCCAGGTTGCTTTTTTCTTACTATAGTCCAAATCTTTTCATAATTATAATAAGTGGATGCATCAATTGATCTTTTTTCTCTTGAGCCGCCATAATAACCATCTCCTCCGTTTGCACCATCATAGAAAACTGTATGCAGTTGTCCGTAATTGCTATATAGTTCATTTAATTGTTTGTAATAAACCTCATCAATATAAGCGGGCTTACTATAGTTTGCATTATTTCTATCCCAGGGTGAGCAATAGATGCCAAATCCTAATCCAGCTTGATTTGTAGCCAACATCATTTCTTTTACAAGATCAGCTTTCCCTTCTCGGAATGGAGATTTGCTAATATTATATCCGGTCGACTTTGTGGGCCAAAGTGCAAATCCGTCGTGGTGTTTTGCTACAACAGTAATGCCTTTAAAGCCCCCTGCTTTTACGGCTGCTGCAATTGCATTAGCATTAAAATTTGTGGGGTTAAATATGGCAGGATCTGCGTCACCAAATCCCCATTCTTTATTTTGAAAAGTAGTAGGGGTGAAATGCATAATTACATACATTTCTTTTTCTTGCCAAGCTAATTGACGTTCACTAGGAATTGCTCCATAAGGCTTTGGGGCATTTTGTGCTTTAGCAATTAAACTAATACAACTAAAAAGTAGTAAGCACTTAATTTTATTAGATAAATACATGGTTAAAATTATTTTGAATTTCTGTGTTGTTCTCTCAAATGTTTGATGGTAGTATTGTGATGATTATATTCAGAACTTATTTTTGATTGGCCGATTCTTTGTGAAGAATAGATTCCTGAATGCCCGCTGAAATAATAGGCGATAAAACAAGCTATTGCATAATATAGAATATGTTCTCCCCCAAATAATTCCACACCCATTATCGTACAAGCCAGTGGAGTATTGGTAGCACCGGCAAAAACGGCAATAAAACCAAGAGCAGCAAACAAATCAACTGGTGCTCCACTAATCCAGGCGAGTGTATTTCCTAATGCAGCTCCAATAAAAAATAGGGGTGTTACTTCACCTCCTTTAAAACCTGTGCCCAGAGTAATTGCAGTAAATAATAATTTCCAAAACCAACTCCAGCTGTTAACCCCTCCCAGTGTAAAAGCATTTACAATTGAGATGCCATTGTTATTTTCTGCTGTTACTCCCAATCCCAAATAATCTCGTGTACCTAATAGTATACTTAGTCCAATAATAAGGCTCCCTCCAATGGCAGGGATCAGCCATTTGATTTTTATCAACCGATTAATGAATTCTTTGATACTATGTTGCATTTCACCAAAAAGGAAAGCCGTTAGCCCGAATAAAATACCAGCGATAATGGTCTTTCCAATCAGTAAATAATCAATTCCAAAAAAACTATTTGAATCAGCATGTGTAAAATGAATATGATAAGCAGTATGTTGAATACCCCAACTAGTACATGTTAAATTGGCTATTAAACTTGCAATCAAGCAAGGTAATAATGCATCATATTTTATACTTCCAATGGCAATGACCTCCATGGCAAAAACTGCTCCGGTAACGGGGGTTCCAAAAACTGCAGCAAATCCGGCTGCGATACCTGCCATGAGCAAAATCCTTAAATCATGTTGTTTTAATTTAAGCAAACGCCCAAAAAGGCCAGCAATCCCTCCGCCCATTTGTACTGCTGTTCCTTCTCTACCTGCAGAACCGCCAAATAAATGTGTTATAAGAGTAGTAAATAATACCAAAGGTGCCATCCTTGCTGGAACACCCCCATCAGGCTCGTGGATTTCATCAATAATGAGATTGTTTCCGGCTTCGGTCTTTTTACCAAATAGCTGATATAAAAAGTAAATAAGTACCCCAGCAACTGGTAAAAAGTAGATTGTCCAACCATTTTGCCACCTAATTTGGGTAACCTTATCTAATAACCACAGAAATAGAGCTACAAGTGTACCCACAACAATTGCCATCGGAGTAACCAAAAACGTCCATTTAAAGAGGTAATTAGCAATTGAAAATTGTTCGAATGACTTTTTGATGGATTGCATAAAAGGAAGAGGCGGTTTCCTGAAAAGGAAAGATACAAATAATAATAAAACGCTACTGTAGCCTTTCATAATGAATCTATCACACAAAACGAAGCTTAATAATTTTTTTTAAAAAGATTTATTTAAAACATTTAGTTATTAAATTTATATTTGAATAGTGTTTCCCCCAAGAAACTATTGGTCCAAAGTTGGACATCAACTACAATTTCTGCAGTTAGTTTGTCATTTTAACCCCTAAATGAATGATCTAATGATTGATTTAAGCATTATTATTATCTTGGTCACCACCGCAATTGCAGTAATGGTAATTACTTATTTTGTTATACGTGCTATGTTTATTCGTAAACTAAAAGTTCTCGAAGAACAGGTTAGAGGTAAGTCGGAAATTATTGAAGGAATGGAAAAGACTGTGCACAGAACACAAGTAGAAAAGGAACAGTTTCTTACCAGGGCTATTAAGGCCGAAACCCAATTGGTGATGGTTAAAGTTGCCATGGCAGAATCTAGGGAAAATGGAAAAGAGATGATGGAAGATATTACTATTGAAGATGTGGAATTGGCACGTCAGATATTGGAGATCGACTCACAGATCATTCTTTCTAAGATCTAGATTACTGATACCAAACATTATTTCCGACCTTGCAGCATACTTCTTGCTGAAACATGATTAAAAAGAAACCGGGAATAGATATCATTGATAAAATTCTGGATGCTTGTTACAAGCATAATCCGGATGCATTATTTATCATGAGCTTAATGCATCAGTATGAAGAACGTGGTGGCCTAAGTAAAAAACAATTAGAAGGGCTTTATCTTAAAGCGCAAAAGGTAACAGATATGCCGCCAAATTGGTTGGCAACATTAGAGGCTGAAATTTTAAAACGACCTACCAGAGATAAAACTGCTCCAGTTGATAATAAGCCACTCTATGTAAAAGATGAAGGCATTGAGAAAATGATTTTAGAAATTTTATCAAAATATCCTCAACATAAAAGAGTGGTCTTTCTTCAAACAAAATTTTCGAATAACGAAGCAATGAGCGTTGATGAAAAAAAAGAAATCGAAAAATTTCATAAGCTCTTAATTAAATAGAGTTCAATTCTTCCATGCTACCTTTTTTAAACTAGTTTTTCCATCGCTGATTACTATTTCATACAAATCAAATGCAGGTTCCGGAGCATTGTTTCTTAATTCATTTGCTTTTGGGTTTGGTGTTTTAGCAAGATCACTAATTAAACTGCTAAGGGACCCTGTTGATAATAGAATTTTATTATCTGAACTAGTACCCAATGAAGCAATTGATCCATTTTCAAAAGCTATTTTTAAATCACTATTTCCTAAACCACTTACCATTTTTGCGTAATAAGTTTCAGACTGATCAGGCAAGTAAATAATTGTAGTCTTCATTGTTCCATCTTTAGTTCCATTATATTCTACGAGTAAAAATGGTTTGGCATAGTGAAATTGAACGGATGATGGATGCTGTAAATTAGCATCTGAATAAATTTTTACCTTAGCACAACCAAATGAAAAAAATAAGAAGCAGCTAACAATTGAATAATAACTTTTCATGAGCTTTATTTTTTAATTTTTATAATAGCGTTGAAAATATTTCTAACCTGAACAGAATCCTTTTTTAGATTCATTTGTGAATCAGTATAGTTCTCAATTCTGTTGATTGCAGTTTGAGATAGCAACCAATTCATTGGTAATTTTCTGGTCGATATTTCTAAGTTGAGATTAATAATCTGTCCTGTATCGAAATTATTACGCATATATTTTTTTAATAATTCTACAGTAAGACTCGCTCTTGCATATCTTGTATTTTCAATTCCATTAATAACTTCCATCAATTCATTTGCGAAGCGAATATTTCGACTACTTAAATCGTCTTGGGAAAAATTAAACTGAATAATATAGGGTTTAACTGCAGGGTATTTCTCGAGATGAATTGACTCGATAATTTCTAACAAGTTCTCTTGCCCTTTGTTTTCAAAATAACCACCATCTATATAATGAAAGCGCAACACCTGTTCGTTAGTTTTATTCAACTGAAACATGGCTGCAGGTGAAATTATTGGGAAACGAGTTCCTAAATTGATAGCGGTTGAATAAGGAATGGACAAATGGAATTTATTACGTAAATCTCTTACAGATGCCATTGAAATTGAACTATCAAGAATAGTATTTGTCCATACTGTTGGTAACCCGGTTTCAGATTCTACTGTATTTATAAAAATTGCAGGGTAATCATCTCTGACCTGTTCGTCAAAGGCTGTTGCGAATGAGTTTGGTTGATTTTTATTTGCGGATGCCCAACTTAATTCCCAGGCTTTTTCTAAAGCGATGGCTCTATCGAATGAAACCAAATGAAAAGGAAGAAATAAATTCAACAACTCACCATATACAAGTTTACCTATTGCCGGGGATAAGAAATCGGTTTCAAAAAAAGCAGCCGTGCTTCTTTGATTTTCTTTGCTTAAGGAAAGAGCTTCAGGTAGACTTTGAAAGTATTGCAAACCTAGGCTTCCACCCGAAATTCCACTATAACAATATATATGGTTTTTAAAATCAGGAAAACTGTCTTGAATTTTTGCAAGCAAAAAAGCAGTGTAAGCCCCGGTTCGAAGTGCACCGCCTTCTGCTGCTAAAAAGAAAACAGGTATCTGATCTTCATTCTGATAGTTTTCTTTTTTTAAAAGTTGGGTTAACCAGCTTTTAAAATGTTCTGATACTTTTTTCCCAGTAGAATATTTTTCATTTTCGATCCATCTGGCTGGATGATCATTATTCAAATAAGAACATAGACAAATCCATAAAAAAATTAGTACCCGAAAAGGCATTTTAATTTTTGGTATCGGTTGAGCTTTATCTAAAAAATGAAACAAGGTGTAGATAATTTGCCAACTGCCAAATGAAAAACAAAGTAACGTAACTGCTCCAATGCTTTGATATATTTGAGTATTTGCAAAAGCCAAATAAGTTATTAGTATACTAGCAAAGATTACTAATGCCAGGAACTGAGAAATTAGATTTCGAAAGTATACAAGAGGAATTTGGTACATCCAAACACGTACACGTTTATTATCAGTTAATTTTATAGGACTTTCCTTCAATTGAAATGCTGTAGGCACATAACTACCATTTGGTAATAGTAAATCACGTGGAAGGTCGCCCTTTTGTAAGGGCATTTCTTCTTCCTGTAAGTCTACCCGATAGTCATTAAATATTCCATACAATTTCGAGGTCCAATATTTTTCTTCTTTACGTAAGTGCATCCAGTGAAAAATATTCGGAATTTTATTTCTTTGATCAGGTTTATATAAATATTTTAAAAGAGAAATAAGCATACTAATTATCAGAAGAATTAATAAGAGGATCCACCAATAATTACTGATATCGGAAATATTTTGGAAATAAGCTTTTATAAAAGCTAGTGATATTAATAAGGAAGGGAAGTATAAAAATACTTGTGCTATTGATTTTTGATTTGATTTTCTTGATGCCACTCTTTCTGGGCTTAAAGAATGACCAGAATTATCAGTCATATAAATTAAAAACCTCGTACAAAATTCAGATGAAATGCTCCAACAAAAAATCGCGACTATCAATAAAGTAATAGAAATAGTATTTGAATTAAATGTTTTTGGCTCCAGAATCGACAAAATCATATCGGTTCCTTGGGGAAGGAATAAAAAGGAATAAAGGGCTAGTAAGTGTATGGCCAAAAACAGCCATAGTTCGCGCAAAACGAACAATAAATCTCTCATTATTTGAAGCCAATCATTGGCCCATTTTTTTCGAGACATAAGCAATTAATCAGAGATGGAAAATACGGGGGAGAATTAGCGAGGGATTACACTAACAAAATACAAAGCCTTTCTTATGAATACAATAGTGGGAAGGGGGGTGATTACACCCTAATTTATTAATCACGCCTGAAGCTAGGTAGTAGTTCATTTACATGTACAAGAACTATGTTAACCCCGGCCTTTAGGCTGGGGGTGAGATGTTATAAAAACAAAATGGACTTTAGCCCTAACGCTGTGCTATGATCTATTAAGTATTCTCTTAAAAGTAAAGCAGCGTAAGAGCTAAAGCCCGATTTTAGTATTGTTCCTAAATCCCTAGGCTGAAGCCTAGGTTTAACAAGGGTTCAGAAGATTTCTTGAAATAATATTTTCAGAAATTTAATAGAAAATATTTATATATAAATTTAAAGTTGGAAACGATTTGACCCTTCTTTCAAAGGATACTTTTTGTTTTTCCATTCTAAGTATCCAGTGATTGTTTTTGGTAAATCTATTTTGATCATCCATTTCCCTTCTTTTAATTCATAACTAGTGGCAATTATTCCAGAGGGATGTGGAATGCTTCCACTGATTTTTGTTTCAATACCCAAGTGTGGAATGATCTTCACTTTTTTAAAGGAAGGGGAATCGGTATCAATACCTAATACTGTTCTAAAAAATTCAATATTCGGACTAGCCCCCCATGCATGACAATCGCTCCTTGCGTTATTGATATCAGAAATTTCTGCCCAGGTGGTAAGCCCTTCTTTGATATTTCTTTTCCAGATATCCAGCCAATTCAAATAGTCGTTTCCAAATCCTGCTTTGGTTAATGCTTGATACACGTAGTATTTATAAAAGATGGTAGCTTCTGTAATACTCGTATCGGTCATTAATTTTTTTGCAATATATTTTGCTTCTTCACCTGTACTTGTTCCGGTTAAAATGGCTAAAGTATTGGCGTGTTGAGAATAGAGATCTTTTTCTGTTCGGTCTGAGAATAATTTCTTTCCAGCATCAAAGTATTTTTTACGAATAGTTTGTTGCAAAATTTTAGCTTCTGTTTTATAGGTTTCTGCTAAAGCCGGAATGCCGATTTTTAATTCCATATCAGCTGCCATTTGATAGGTATATAATAAGAGAAGGTCCATCACAGAAGAGGACCCATCTTTACCAACAGGTGCACGTCCTCCGTCCCAACCTTTTGTTTCGCACCAATCAGTGAAATTCCAATAGGGTACATCTTTTAATGAATGATCTTTTTGTTGAAAACGTTTAAAGAATTCTAAAATACCTCTTGTGCCCATCAGTTTATCTTTTATGAATGTTTCATCTTTCCCATACATCCAATAGTCGTGTAGCATATCGATATACCATAATGAAAAGGTAGGGATCAATTGAGCAGTATGTGATGGATGACGACTTAACGTAACTCCTTCGGGTAATCTAGATTCATTCATTTGATTCAAAGCATTTCTTACCAGCTTATCATCACCAGTATTATACAATGAAACCAACGCTTGAATTCGGGAATCGCCGATATATTGTAACTGCTCATAATAAGGACAATCCATATAAGTTTCCCAGGCACATAAACGTGCTGTTCGCCATCCAATATCAAGGATCTGATTGTACATAGGATTTTCAGAACTGAAGGCTGCTTTTTTTACAAATGGGTAGCCAGTAAAATTTCCAAAAAAATCTTGAACAACTAATGGTTCTTCTTTTGTTTGAATGATTATCTGAATATAACGATAGGTTCTAAAATCCAAAGCAGTGAAGCTTTGCTCTTCCCCACCGTTAGAAATTAAATGATCTTCTTTTCCTAAAAAAATTTTCCCATCTGTTTCGTTTCTATTTCCTTTAGATGGAAATTTAGTAAACAAAGCTTCTGCATATCCAATGCGAATGCTTGCACCTTTTCCTTTTGCAAATTCAAAAGTTGGATAAGCGTTGGTTAGAAAGCTTTGATCTAATAAAATGGTATCGGTACTGTTTGCTGGAATTAGGAAAGAGGTTTTATTATTTGGAAATCCAGTAGTAATATTCTTACTGGTTTCTCTTACTAATTTTTGTAATCGCTGATAATTCAATTCTCTAGTGGGAAGTGAAGATGCTACGAGGTTCCAACCCACTGGCATATCCATCAACAAAATATTTTTTGGGTAAGCTCCACTAATTGCTAATGCTTTTTTCCAGCTAGTATCGATGAAATTATTCCTCTGCCATCCATTAATGCTATTGTTGAAATTGATATTTTCTCCAGGACCGGTAACATAGTAAGTATTCATTTGAACGTTCAATGGTTGATAAGAAGTGTCTTGCAAACATTTCCAGGTACTATCGCTGTTCCATAAAGAATCATTGAAATTAACTCCTTGCATAATAAAGCCAGTTCTGTAGCTGATCTGAGCTTCTGGCTTTTGTTCCCCTTCATTCCAAACAAGCGCTGCAACGGTATTTTCACCTGCTTTTAAATAATGTGCGAGGTCGATTGTTTCATAATTCCAATGAGTAATATCACCACGAGTAGGACCAAACGATATGAGTTGTTCATTTACAAATAACTTGTACCTATTATCTGCCGATACATGTACTAGATATTTTTCAGGCTTTACTGGTAAGGATACTTTTTTTCTGAAAATATATACTCCAAAATCATTCGGGGATGCATTGGGCACCGCAATCCATGAAGCTTTCCATGGTTGATGTAATAAATCCGTTTCTTGAGAAAACAGACTGCTAACTATCGCTAAACAGATTGCTAATAAGAAAAATACTTTTTTCATGTGTACTTAATTATCGTTTTACTTCGAACTGATATTTGCCTGAACCAATTTCTAACTGAATACTTTTTGTTGAATGATCTGAAGCAACAGTTTTGATATCTTCCGTTAAAGCTTTACCATTTTCTGTTATTTCATTTCTTGATGATGCAGGAAGAATAACTGTAGCATGGGCATTTGGTGGAATTACTACATCTATTAAAATTGAGTTTCCATTTAATTTCCAGCCACTACTCACCGTTCCATAATAGGTTTTCAGATTTGCAGATGCAAAAGTAAAATCCCCTCCAATATGCGGCTCTATTTTTATATGCTGATAACCTGGGCCATCTTCATAAGTATCAATCCCTACCATTACTCGATACATCCAATCTCCGATGGCGCCATAAGCATAGTGGTTAAATGAGTTCATTGATGCAGGTTCAAAACTTCCATCGGTACGAATGCCATTCCATCGCTCCCATATAGTGGTAGCTCCCATCTTAACAGGATATAACCATGAAGGATAAGTATCTTGAAGCAATAATGTATATGCCATATCTGTATATCCAAATCTGGAAAGTACTTCGCAGAGATAAGGAGTTCCCAAGAAACCCGTGGTTAAATGATTGCCATAACTCTTAATGTTTTCAACTAATCTTGTGGCAGCTTGTGCGCGCATTGATTCTGGTAGCATATCAAACTCCAAGGCCAAAACATAAGCAGTTTGTGTAGAGGATACTAGTCTTCCAGAACCAGTAACATATTCTTTTAAATAGGCTTCTTTAATTTTTTTCAGTAAAGATTCAAAGGCAGGGAGGTCTTCTGTTTTGCCTAATACTTTTGCAGTATTGATTAATAATTGTGTGGTGTGTGCAAAGAAGCATTGTGCAATTAAATATTTATCCGTTACTGCAGAGCTTCCATCATTATCGTCGAATGGACGATAAAATAACCAATCACCAAAATGAAATCCAGTGTTCCATAAATCGTCTTTGCTTTTTGATTGCATAAATGCTAACCAAGATTTCATGCTTGGATACTGCTGTTCCAAAATTCTTTTATCACCATAAGCCAGATACATATTCCAAGGAACGATAGTAGCCACATCAGCCCATCCTGTAGCACCTGCAGCCCCTGCACTCAACACATTTGGTACTACAAATGGAATACTTCCATTTGGTAATTGATCTGCAGCCACATCTTTCAACCATTTTGTAAAAAAACTATTCACATTTCTGTTAAAAGATGCAGTGCGGGAGAAAGCTTGCGCGTCGCCTGTCCAACCTAAGCGTTCATCTCTTTGTGGACAATCAGTGGGTACATCCAGAAAGTTGCCATTCTGTCCCCACTGGATATTGTGTTGTAATTGATTGATTAAAGTGTTGGATGTATTTAGATTGCCTGTTTGCGGCATATCTGAGTACAAGGTAACTGCAGAAAAATCATCAGCATTTAATTCGCCGGGATATCCCTCAATTTTTGCATAACGAAATCCTTGCCAAGTAAAATGTGGCTCAAAGATTTCATCTTCGCCACCTTTTAAAATATAGGTATTCTGACAAATAGCAGCGCGTAAATTTTCGGTATAAAAATTCCCTTGTTTGTCTAAAACCTCTGCATGTGAAATTGTGATTTTATCACCAGATTTTCCTTTTACTTTCATGGTAACCCAACCCACCAAGTTCTGGCCAAAATCAATTACTTTCTCTCCCTTTGGAGTTGTAAATATTTTAACTGTATGAAAGACTTCGTGTTTTTTAACCAATTCATTTTCAGTAGCTACTAGGTTGGACATACTTTGTTTTCCAAGAACTACAGTTGACCAATCATTATCATTAAAGTCTGATAATTTCCAACCATTTTTTTCCTGACGAGCATCAATAGTTTCGCCATTATAAATTTCTGCAGAAATAATTTCGCCTACACCTGATTTCCAACTACCATCAGTCCCGATTTTTTCTACAGTTCCATCAGTGAAAACAATTTGTAATTGCATTAATAACGCAATATCTTTTCCATATACATTTTTATTATTTTCAAAACCGATGATCCCTCTATACCAACCGCTACCTAATGCAACTGCGATGGCATTTTTACCAGATTGCAATAAATTGGTTACATCAAATGCCTGATATTGTAGTCTTTTATCATAGGATGTCCATCCCGGTGTTAAATACGCATCGCCCACTCTCTTGCCATTGATATATGCTTCATATAAACCATGAGCAGTAATATAGGCAGTTGCAGATTGAATTTTTTTCTTACTAGTAAATGCTTTACGTAATAAAGGACTAGATCTTAATTTATCATTTTCTATATAACCGGGTTCGATCCATTTTGCAGTCCAGTCTTCAGCTTTCATTAACCCCATTTGAAAACTTGCAGGGCTACTCCATGTAGATGGTTGATTGGATTGATCCCAAATACGAACCTGCCACTGATATTTTCCATTCGATTGTAATGCCGGTCCAGAATAAGCAATTTGAACAGACTGGTTAGAAGTTATTTTACCACTATTCCAATTGCCAGTTTTATTGGGAGCAATTAATTTTATTTCATAGGCGATTTGAGAAATATTTCTCCCATCATTTTTTAGTTCCCAACTAAATCTTGGAGAAGTTTGATCAATGCCAAGTGGATTAATTTTGTTTTCTGTTAAAAGATTCTGAGCGGTTGTTTGGGCAAATCCTATTGCGATAAATAGGAATGATGCAACAAATAATAAAATCTGTTTTTTCATAAATAGCTAATCGTTAGTATAAAATGGTTGAATGAATATACCTTTTAAAGATACAACTATCCTATACTGCAAACGAGCAAATTATTTATTCCACCAGTAAGTAAATTTCAATACAAATGCGTTGTTCTTTGTAATAAAAGGAGTGGCGTAATAATTGTTTGTATAAACCAGAAATAAATCAGACGCTGGCTTATATCGCCACTGCAATCGCATATTTAAATTCAGGTTATTCTGTTGTTGATTATATTGAATATAGGTAGTATAAAAAAAGCGATTAGTTAGGGTAAGATCGATTTTAGGACCCATTAAAAGATAAGCATTGTTACCCCAAGGCTTTGGCAGGTTGAGCATATAATAGGCCGATGTTAAAGCGATACTGCAATAGGGTTGTATGCGATAACCTAATTCGCTTGACAAATTAAATAAGGTACCATTTGCATAATAACCTCCAAAGCGTGATGAAATTAGAAAGGTAAATAGTTGCTGAGGTTTTGAAAGAATGTCAAAACCAACAGTGGTCCAATTATGCTTACTTCCAACCGCTAAAGAATCTTTCCCAGTATTTGTTGGATCAAATGGTTTAAGGATTTCTACATAGTCGTGTAACACAATTCCAGAAACGGTTGTGCTGTTCCGAAATTTTAAAATATACGATGCAGCAACCTGGTTATCGGTAGTACGCGTTAAATTTTGATCGTAATAAAAATTGGCTACAAATTGAGGACCATGACTTAAAATATTACCAGATTTTGGAAAATAGTTTCGCGTCATTTGAGGATTCAATCTGAAATATCCATTACGTGGAACATAACCTACTTCTGCAGTATAACTTTTTCCAACATATTCTTCTTGTAGAGAAAGATTCCACTTCCTACTATTATAAACCAGGTTTCCAGAAACCACATCATTATTATTTGTGGTAGTTGGACTAAATGATTTCAGATACAAAAATTTACCGGTAAGAATATTATTTGCTGAAGCAAGATTGAATTCCATTCCAATATTTCGGTTGTAGGCGCTGAATTTAGTTTTAAAAGAGTCAGCAATGGATCCAACTGCTGATTTATCTACATAAATGATACCAATATTGGATCTACTGAAAACTTTTCGCTGCAAAACCATCACTGCATAGTTTTCTTTTGGCATGCCAGTTTGAGCCACACTCTCTGTTTGCATGTCCATAACACCCACTCGCCAATTCTTATCAATTTTTCCGCTTAATCTGCCACCCGCAGAAATAGGTGCATCAAGACCAATGCGACGTGAAAAGAAAGGTCTGATGGAAGAATATCCAAAGTTTCCGAAAATATCACTGTTCTCTAAAAAGAATTGTCTTTTTTCTGGGAAGAATAATTCATAGCGACTCAGATTAACTACCTGTTTATCTACATCAACCTGAGAAAAATCGGGGTGTATGGTAAGGTCTAAATTTAGGGAAGATGTTACCGCTAATTTTGCATCAAGTCCAACATCTGATTTCCAAGCACTAGAGTTGACTGTATTATTATCTTTTGATACGCCACCTAATAAATAAGGAATCAATGCAAAATTAGTTCCTTGAGCAGGAGGGGGTTCGTCCCATTCAAGCACACCTGTATAGGCTAATGATGCGGTTGGAAACTGACGCGGAACCGGTGCCCAGCTTGATTTTTCGGTCGACTTCAAATCGTTTCTACTAAAATTGATGCCCCATTCTTTCAATCCTTTTTTATAACGGATGGTTTTAAAGGGGATGGAAGCTTCAAAAATATATCGGTCTTTATTTGATTTTACAACCGAATACCATTTACTGTCCCAGTTTAAATCTGCCTTTCCTCCTTCGTAAAGTGAGCCATCCCACTGAGCACCAGCTGCATTAGCGCCAAAAGTAAAACCACTTGTTTGATCATCGAAGGGATCAAGGAAAAAAATGAAGTTGTCGTTCTTTACAAAATTAAAATCGCGGCGCAGAGATTCTACCATATCCGGACCCTTTAATGTTTTGGTACAGATAGCAAGGATATATATGTTTTCATCGTCAAAACACATACGTACTTCAGTAGGAACCTTTGCCATGCCAGTATCCATGGGCAGCACACGATAAAATGTATTCACTGATGCAGCATCCTGCCAAGCAGCATCGTTCATGTTTCCATCTATTATAATCGGAGAATGTGTTTTATGAATATGGATTCTGAATTTGCTATTTTTCTTTTGTGCAAATAAGCTCACAGAAAAGCAAAGCATAAATACGAATACGGAAAGTTTATTCAAAATGGCAGAGTTTAATTTATTTACATTTCCAAGGATCTAGTGGGTTACCACTAAATCCTCCGTTTGATTGTGAATCTATTGATAAATCGCGATCATAGCAGAAATCGAAATTGGAGGAATGTATTTTTATTATTTCACACATTACGGTTACTCCTTTTACGTTAGTTTCTGGTCCAGGATAACTTGTTCTATTACCAGGTAACACATTTTTTACTTCAAAATTTCTAATATCTAATGAACTACTGTTTCCCGGATTGAGATAATTCACTTTTATGGTGATAGATTCAATGGGATATTCCGTCTTATTAATTAAAGGTAAATTTAGATTAGTTATTCTGCCATCGGCTGCAACTGAATAATCAATGTCTTTATGCAGGGTTGCAATTGAAATATAATCTTTCCAGTTTTTGCGGTAGTTCTGATTTTTATCTTCAGAATTATTATTTGAAACTTTTTCCGATTTTATTTCTGAACTTAAAACATATTTATCAATAGAAACTGTTGATTCTTTAGGAGTAAACGCCGCAGTCCTAATAATAAAAGTAGCTACTATTGCCACCAATAAAAGAACTGTGAAAATTAAAAATGGATTTGATTTCTTTTTTTCTTTTTCACGCATTAAAAACAATATTTAATTTATTAAACAAAACAAAATCAATACTGTTATATTAAAATGTAATATTCTGTATAGATTGTATTGTATAATTTTAGAAACCTTACAAAGTAAAATCATTTGCTTTATAAAGTTGAACAGAATTTAATACTAACTCAAAGTTTTTATAAAACGAGAAGTAGAAGTTCATATTGCAAAAAATAATATAAAAACATAAACATGATTCCAGTTAAATCTTACGCAGCCCTTAGTAAAACAACAGAACTTGAACTTTTTGGTTTTGAGAGAAGATCTGTTGGAGAAAAAGATGTTTTGATAGACATTTTATATTGTGGTGTTTGCCATTCTGATATTCATATGGCACGAAGTGAGTGGGGGCCGGCAATGTATCCACTTGTTCCTGGTCACGAAATTGTTGGTCGCGTTTCTGAAGTTGGCGCTGGCGTTACAAAATTTAAAGTCGGTGACATTGCTGGTGTAGGGGTATTTATAGATTCTTGTAAAAAATGTGATTGTTGTAAATCCGATTTAGAACAATACTGTGAGGAAGGAATGACAGGTACTTATAATGGTTATGAGCGTGATGGAAAAACAGTGGCCTATGGTGGTTATTCTAGTCGCATAGTGGTTGACGAACACTATACTTTAAGAGTTCCTTTTACTACCAACTTAGCAGCTGTTGCACCTTTATTATGTGCAGGGATTACTACCTGGTCTCCCCTTCGTTTTGCTGGAGTAGGAAAAGGACATAAGGTGGCAGTGCTTGGTCTAGGTGGTCTGGGACATATGGCTGTTAAATTTGCCGCATCCTTTGGTGCAGAAGTTACCATGTTAAGTACTAGTGCATCAAAAGAAGTGGATGCTAAAAAATTAGGCGCTCAGCATTTTATTTTGTCAACCGATGAAGAAGCCATGAAAGCTGCTGCAAATAGTTTTGATTATATATTAAATACAGTTGCTGCGCCGCATGATATGAATAAATTCTTGAATCTATTAAAAGTAAACGGCACTATGTTATTGGTGGGAATCCCTCCGGAAGACAGCAGAATCAGTGCTGCCAAATTAATTTCAAAGAGAAGAAGTATTATGGGATCTATGATTGGTGGAATTAAAGAAACCCAGGAAATGCTTGACTATTGTGCAGAGCATCAAATTGTATCTGATATTGAATTGATAGCGATGAAAGATATCAATGCTGCTTATGAAAGAGTTATTAAATCGGATGTGAAATATCGATTTGTTATTGATATGAGTACTTTGTAAGTGAAAAGTCAAAATTCAAAAGGCAAAAAATAAAGAGTACAATAAAAAAATCACCTGTTTATGAAAAACAGGTGATTTTTTTATATTTTGAATTTATACTTTTAAATTTGCCTATCAGAGTATTATGCTTCTTCTGTAGTTGCTGCAGGAGTAACGTTTTTAATACTTAATTGAAAACGAGTATTTAGAGCTACTTCGTAGTTTCCTTTTAATAAGATTTCTTTAATAGCCACATCAGCTAACATGGTATCAGCTAAATCTTTAGCTAAAGGAATACCACTTAAAACATTAATTGTTCTTCCCGCTACAAACTCAATCAGAAATTTATATCCAGCTTTGCGGCCTGTTCCAGCTCTTTCAAAGTCAATCCTGTTTAATTCTAGCGTTTGATTGCCATTGGCAGAACGCTTTAATAAGATTTTAATAATAGGCAGGTATTTGCTCCAAATCTGGGTGTACATAGTCGAGAAATAGTTTAAAGTTTTAGGCAAATCATATCCCAAAAGGATTAAGCCCGTTTAATATATACTGTAAAGGTGCACATTTTATGGCCGAAAAACGAATTTGGTTTATGAGCGGAACTATTTTGTGCTAACTAACTCTCTATTATCTTCGTAGTATTATGATAGGAATTGATAGTGTTTTGTTGGAAGAGGTGATTGTACACAAGATTGGAAATCCAACTCGAGGTGAGGCTTTAGGTCTTTCTTTGAACCCACTTACCTTAAATGACACGATTGTTAGGGGCTTGCTTACTAAGTATTTTTTGGGAGCATTTAATGAGGAAGAGCAATATCATTTCACGCATATTAGTGATTTGGAGATGAACGAAGTGTATCATTATGTTTCTGAAATGTTCCAAAACCCTAAGCTGTTTACCCAACAATCAGCGTTGATGGCTCATTTTCTATATACTAAAAGTACCCATGCCAAAGTAAAGGAGGGAGAAATGTATATCGCCCATTTTAGTAATGTGCCCTTTGGAACAGAATATGTAGAAGCTATTGGTATTTTCAAAAGTGAAAGTAAAGAAACGTTTTTAAAAGTTTTTCCTCATGGTCAAAGTTGGGAAGTAATTGCAGAAGATGGTGTAAACATTAATAAACTTGATAAGGGCTGTTTGATATTTAATAAAAACAGGGGGGAGGGATATGTAGTATGTGTGGTAGATAATACCAATAAACAACAAGATGCCCAGTATTGGGTAAAAGATTTTTTACAGGTTGTTCCATCTGCAAATAGCTATTATCATACAGACGCTGCGATGGGGATGTGCAAATTATTTATCAGTAACGAGTTGCAGGAAAAATTTGAAGTCAATAAATCCGATCAGATAGATCTCCTAAATAGGAGTATGGACTATTTTAAAACCAAGGAAGCATTTAAGATGGATGAATTTGCTTCGGAAGTTTTGCATCACCCAGAAATGATCGAAACTTTTACGCAGTACAAACAAACTTATGAAGCGTCAAGGCAGGTTATTATTGAGGATGAATTTGATATACACTTGTCTGCAGTAAAAAAACAGCAACGTGTTTTTAAGAGTATTCTAAAGCTCGACAAAAATTTCCATGTGTATATTCATGGCCGAAAAGACTTAATAGAAAAGGGCTACGACGAGTTTAGTGGTAAGAACTTTTACAAATTATATTTTGATGAAGAGTCTTAATTAAATGGCCAAACTTTTTAGTTGCTGTTGAAAATCGTATTGAAGATCTTCGTGTAAGCTACTGATGGCTAAATTTATTTTTTTAATTTGTTGTAGGTAAATATTTTTCAGAATAGTAATTTTTTGAAAAGGGATGGAAGAGCTTTTTAATAATTCACAAAAATGAATTAAAATTAAAGCTTCCCCTTGTTTCGATCCCATGTATTTAATATGCTTATTTGCAATGCGTAGAATTTTACGTAAAGTTTTCTTGTTTAAATAATTGTTCGCTTTTGGTAATTCTGCAAATCCTTCCTCTATACCAGCTTTAACTTCATTAATATAAGCTGCTTCATCATGCGATTCAAAGAGGAGATAAGTAAGTAGTTCCTTATTTTCTTTTTTAAATTTCGCTAAATGAAGGCATAATTGTTTCAGTTTAGCTGGACTTGTTTCGCTCAGTTCCAATTTAATTTCTTGTATGCTTGCTGCTTTCATTTGTTCTTTAAATAAGGCAAATATCGTTGATTTAAAAAATAGGATTCCTATTATGTATTTTTTATTAGTGTGGTACTCTGTAAATGGGATTTACACAAATGGCAATTGGAGTTATCAATATTGCAGTTAAGCTGCATTTTTTTGGTAGTTTAGCGTTGATTTCAAATTGCCTTCCAATAGATATGAAAAAAATAACAGCTTATATTCCTTTTTGTCTGATGTTGTTTTTTTCAAAAAGTGCAATTGGTCAGACCCATATTTTTGCGCAATTAATGGGAACACCTGTCAATACCAGCGGTTGGAATTTACAGGGTAGAGCAAAAGTTGGGAATATAGTAAATTCCAATTTCAGCGAGATTATTCTTTGCGATGCTACTAAAAGTCAGAGCGGAGCTATATTTTATAATCAACCCATCAATTTAGGTATATGTAATAAATGGGTAGCAGAATTTGATTTTAGAATCTATGATGGAACTGCGGCCGACGGAATTGCATTTTGTTTTTTAGATGTGCCTCCTACTGGTTTCGTACAAGGATCTGGCTTAGGAATACCATCCACTGCAAATGGGTTAAAGATTTGTTTTGACACATACAATAATTGTGGACCTACTACTACTTTTGAAATGCCAAAAGTTGAAATTAGATGGGGTACAGGTTATGCAGAATGTAATACAGGTATGCCAACAGCTTCAAATGGCTCCGGCACATTGTCTGCTGTGCGATCGGCTAATTATAGCCATGCTAAAATAAATTATGATAAAGGCAATATTGATGTGTATTTAAATGGAATTCTAATAATCAGTGGATTTCAGCAATTTAATTTTACAGGTTATCTTGGGTTTACTGCATCTACCGGCGGAAGTACTGATAACCATTCAATACAAAATGTTGTTATTTATACAGATATGCCCTCGTCGACAGCTGGAAATTTAAATACAACTGTTTGCCCGAATACCTCTATGATATTGGGTACAACATCCAATCCTAATTATGTGTATACTTGGGACCCAACAAATGGCCTTTCAGATGCAACAAGTTCTAGTCCTTCACTTACTATAAATAATAATACAGATACTATTTTTACTACAAAGTATTATGTAAACACTGCTTTTGCAACAAACCCAGGTTGTAGTTCACGCGATAGTATTGAAGTAAATATTCTACCTAGACCTAAAGTTAATTTTGGTATGCCTGCCATCTGTTTGGATGATGCCTTGGCAAATTTTACTGATAGTAGTTATACGAAAGATCTTAATGGTAAGCCTTTTTTATATTTGTGGAATTTTGGGGATGATTTGAATAGTACCATTGCAAATCCTAATAGTTCTATTCTTCAAAATCCTTCCCACCATTATTCTGCTCAGGGTAAATATCAGGTTTCTTTGAAAGTAAGTTCTAATACTGGTTGTGTAGATAGTTTGATAAAAGCCTTTGTAGTAAACGGCGCTAATCCAGTACCTGATTTTAAAATTATACAAGCAGCAAATAATTGTAGTAATCAACCGGTATTGATACAAGATAATTCATCGGTTGATTTTGGTTCGATCACAAAATCTGCTATTTATTGGGATAAGATTGCAGCACCACTTGATTCAGTTGTAGATCAAACTGTTTATAAAGGCAAAATATATGAAAAACGTTATAACAGATTTACGCAACCGGCATCTGTTAATTATCAAGTACTTTATCGTACTTATTCTGGCATTTCCTGTATGAAAGATATTTCAAAAACAGTCACTGTATTAGCGGCACCTCAAATTCAATTTTTACCGATTCAATCAATTTGTGATAATGCTGCAGCAGTTCAATTTACTCAGGCTACAGAGACTGGAAACCTTGCAGGCACTGGCATGTATTTCAGTAAAGGCGTAACTGCAGCAGGTATTTTTGATCCTGTTATAGTGGGCAATGGAAACGATACAATTGGTTATAGTTTTGTTGCTGCAAACTCTTGTGTTGATACTGCATACCAAACCATTACTGTTTGGCCATCCCCGACAGTTAATGCAGGCCCGGATTTTTTTATATTAGAAGGCGGCACAAAAAATATGAATGCTACAGCTATGGGGAATCAAATAACATATTTATGGAAACCATCAATTTTTCTTGATAACCCTTCTATCTTACTTCCTGCATGTACCCCTAAAGTAGATACTCAGTATGTTTTGAAAGTAATTGATATAAATGGTTGCAGCAATACAGATACTGTGTTTGTAAAGGTTTTATATAATCCAATAATACCCAACGTATTTTCTCCTAATGGTGATAATATCAATGATACTTGGGTGATTAAATATTTAGATACTTATCCCGATTGTACTGTTTAGGTATTTACAAGATCAGGTCAGCCAATTTATTATTCCAAAGGATATATAGTTCCTTGGGATGGAAAATATAAAGGGCAGTCATTACCCATTGCAACCTATTATTATATAATAAAATCTGATATAGGAAAAAAATTACTTAGTGGAAGTGTTACCATCATTCGATGATATAATATTTTTTTAAAATCTACTAATTTGGTTGACTAATAATATGGTAGATTTGCGTTCTAAGATTATCCTATGCAAAATAACAAAATCACTCGCGTATTATTTTTAGTAATCGCATTCGTTTTATCTGCTCATTGTTTTGCCCAAACCAAAAAAAGTTTTCAGGAGGATATGTCTGAATGGAAACAAAAAAGGATAAAGGCTTTAAAAGATCCTAATGGCTGGCTGAACTTAACAGGACTTTATTGGTTAAAACCCGGGAAGAATAATTTTGGATCTGATGCGTCAAATGAAATTGTTTATAAGCATAAAGAGATGCCTAAGAAAGCTGGTTATTTTTTATTTGAAAATCATCAAGTGTATTGGGTAACTGGACAAGATATAAAAGTTACTATAAAAGATAGTTCTATAACAAAGGCTTTAATATACGAAGAGGGAAAACAATCGGCAGCTTTATTGGCGCTTGGGAATTTAAGATGGAATATTATTCAAAGAGATGATAAGATTGGCATACGATTACGCGATTTACATGCACCCATTGTTAATGCATTTAAAGGTTGTGAGAGATTTAAGGATGATAGTACTTGGAGGTTGAAGGCGAGATTTGACAAAAAGCCAGAAAATAAATTGCTTATCACAAATGTGTTGGGCCAAACCAATGCACAAGAATCTCCAGGCAAAATAATTTTTACAATTGCAGGTATAGAGTATCAATTAGATGCCCTATCCGAAGGCGATCAATTATTTATATTATTTGGTGACGCAACCAGTGGAAAAGAAACCTACCCGGCAGGACGTTTTATTTATACTGATTTTCCAGATGAAAAGGGTAACACTATTATCGACTTTAATAAAGCGTACAATCCACCATGTGCATTTACTATTTATGCTACCTGTCCGCTTCCGCCTAAACAAAATATTCTTCCCATAGCCATTAGGGCTGGAGAAAAAGATTATTTAGGGGGAAGAAGATAATCAGCCTTTCTTTAAATGAATATAAAATGAAAGATCCACTAATGCCAGATCCTCAATTATTGATTGACTTGGTAACAATACGTATGCCTTTTGGGAAGTATAAAGACAGATTAATTTGCGATTTGCCTGATTTTTATTTAGAATGGCATCAAAGAAATGGATTCCCGAAAGGCAAAATGGGAATGCTACTTGCTACCATGTATGAAATAAATTTGAATGGCTTGAAATTTTTATTGGACCCTCTAAGAAAGCAATACCGCTAAAAAAACATGCCTGTAAAAGAATACACCCTATAATAAAGGGTTGAAAAATTTGTTTATTGCATTCTATCTTGCAGCTCTATGCAAACAATTGCTACACCTGCACATATATTAAAGACAATTTTTGGCTATGATAGCTTTAGGCATAACCAAAAAGAAATCATCGATCTGATATTACAAGGGAAAGACGCCTTGGTTTTAATGCCAACTGGAGGGGGTAAAAGTCTTTGCTATCAAGTGCCGGCATTATGCTTACCCGGCGTAACTGTAGTGGTAAGTCCGTTGATTGCACTTATGAAAGATCAGGTGGATGCTTTGGTACTGAGTGGTGTTAAAGCAGCTTTTTTAAATAGTACACAAAGCAATGCAGAACAGGCAATATTATCTGAACAGTTAAGGAACAATGAACTAAAACTAATTTACGTTGCCCCTGAACGTCTGGTAGGTCAGGATAAACAATTCTTACATTTTTTACAAAGTATTTCTGTATCTCTTTTTGCAATCGATGAAGCACACTGTATTAGTCAATGGGGGCACGATTTCAGACCAGAATATCGGGTATTGGGCGAATTAAAAGATGCGTTTCCGAACACTCCTATTGTGGCACTCACAGCAACTGCTGATGGATTAACAAAAAAGGATATTCTGCTTCAATTACATTTACATAATCCTCAAGTTTTTGAAAACAGTTTTAATCGTCCCAATATATTTTATACTGTAAAACCAAAGCGGGGTTATTACGAAGAATTGACAGATTATTTAGATGCTCATAAAAATGACTCTGGTATTATTTATTGTTTGAGTCGTGCAGCCACAGAAAAATTAGCAGAAGATCTTGTGGAAGATGGATATCAAGCTGCTGCTTATCATGCCGGACTAGAAAAGAAAATAAGAGATGAACGTCAAGACCAGTTTTTAAAAGATGAAATTAAAATCATGGTGGCTACCATAGCTTTTGGAATGGGTATTAATAAAAGTAATGTGCGTTTTGTGATACATGTTGATTTGCCTAAAAATATAGAAGGCTACTATCAGGAAACAGGAAGAGCTGGCAGGGATGGATTAAATAGTGATGCTATATTATTTTTTGGAGGTGGTGATGTGATAAAGCTAAAAAGTTTCGCACAGGTAGAAGGGAATGAAGAGCAGACAAAAATCTTGTTAAAAAAATTGGACCAAATGGTACAATTCTGTGAAACGAAAAGGTGTAGACGAAAATATCTGCTAAATTATTTTGGTGAGCCTGCTGTGGATAATTGTGCTAGTTGTGATATTTGTTTAGGGCATCGAACATTAGAAGATGCAACTTTAATTTCTCAAAAATTTTTAAGTGCGGTTGCACGATTAAATGAAAAATTTGGCGCAGGTTATATTATAGACGTGTTGCGTGGAAGCAATTCAGAAAAAATCCGAGCAGAACATAAACGGCTAACTGTATATGGAGTTGGGAAAGATTTGAGTAAAGACGAATGGCATCATTATGCAAAAGAATTATTGCACGAAGGGTATTTGCAACAATCAAATAGCGAATATCCTGTTCTTCAATTAACCGAAAAGGCAAAATCTGTGCTATTTAAGGCTGAAAAAGCTTTTTTAAATTCACCTGCAAAGCAAATCGTAACTAAGGAGCCAATTATTTTTCAAAAACATGCTTATGAGAAAGAGCTGTTTGAAAATCTGAAAAGGCTACGTAATAAAATTGCACATGAAGAGAATATACCTGCTTATATTATTTTAAGTGATAGCAGCTTGTTGGATTTAGCAACTTACCTGCCAATTATCAATTCAGATCTTCCAAACATTTCTGGATTTGGTACCTATAAAATTGAACATTATGGAACTGCATTTTTAGAAATGGTACAAGATTATTGTATTGAAAACCATTTAACTACTAGAATGGATTTAAAACATCCGCAAAGAAAAAAACAAATAAGAATTGTAAAAGAGAAAGAAACTGAAACAAAAAAACAAAGCTTTGATCAGTATGAAAAAGGGTATAGCATTGAAGCAATTGCAGAGGAGCGTGGGCTTTCCACAACTACTATTGAAAACCATTTGAGTTATTATATAGTTAAGGGGCAGTTAAGTTTAGATGAATTTGTAAAACAATCGCATCAAGATCTAATTAAAAAAGCGGCTGAAAAATTTGGGAGACTAAGTTTAAGAAAACTTAAAGATAATTTACCAGATTCAATTAGTTATGGTGCTATTAGAATGGTATTAAATTCATTAACTACAAATGAATCTTGATTATATTCTAAAACTTAAAAATGAATACAGATTGTTTAGCCATTTTATTCATAATATTAATTCCACTCTGGATTTCACGCACTTTTAGAAAAGAAGGATGTAATTAAGAATAGAAAAAATTATAAAGGCTGTTTGGTATATTTCAAAATAATAGAAAGTAAGTCATTTGGATTAAATGGCTTGGTGATGCAATCGTTCATTCCAAATTCAAAAGCCCTTCCCTGAATATCCATTGTTATAGAAGCTGTGAGAGCAATAATAGGAGTTGTAGTATTGAATTCTCTTATTTTTTTTGTAGCAGTATATCCATCCATAACGGGCATTTGAAGGTCCATTAAAATGACATCGTATTTATTTTCTTTTACTTTATCAACAGCAATTTCACCATTATGTGCAACATCAACTGTAGCCTTCCAATTTTGAAGCATTTTCTCTGCCACCATCACATTGAATTCAACATCTTCAACTAAAAGAACATGAGTATTAGTTAAATCAGGGATTTCGCTATTTTGAATTTTATCATTTTCATCTTGTAAGCTAGTAGTGCTTTTTTTGAAGCGTAGGGTAAAGAAAAACTTAGATCCCTTGCCTTCTTCACTACTCAAATTAATATCACTATTTTGAAGCTGTAGTAACAGTTTAATGATAGTTAAACCTAGACCTGATCCACCATATTCTCTCGTAATATTTGTGTTTGCTTGAGTAAAACGATCAAATATCATTTCTTGTTTATCGGCTGAAATACCAATTCCATTGTCAATAATCGCAAAATCAATCTCCACAAACTCGTCAGAAATATTATTCAATAATACTTCTACCGTGATAACGCCCTTTTTGGTAAATTTTATGGCATTTGATATGAGATTATTTAAGACCTGACCTAAACGAATATCATCACCAATTACAAAATCAGGAATATCATCATCATACATTAGCCTAAGGTTATTGCCCTTTTCTTCTGCTCTTAGACGATGAGCAGAACGAAGATTTTTTACAAATCTTTTCAAGTTCATATCCCTTTCTGCTAACACTATTTTTCCTTCCTCTAATTTTCCATAGTCAAGCACATCGTTAATAAGACTAAGCAAATTCTCAGAAGAAATCTTCATTACATTTAATAGCTCCTTTTGAGATGGCAAAGGATCTTGATAATGTAGAAGATTATTTGTGCCAATTATTGCATTTAGTGGGGTCCGAATTTCATGACTCATTATTGAGAGAAATTCACTTTTTGCTCTTGAAGCTTTTTCTGCTGCTTCTTTTGCTGAAATTAATTCAGTTTCTAATTGTTTCGTTTTCTTAATCTGAACTTCAAGAAAGCTGATAATATTTATTAAGTTCTCATCTTTCTCGTCAAAATTATTATTTACTTCTGTGGGATCCAGTGCGTGAATAGCATCTTTAAGTTTAATGATAGATGATTTACGAATATCTATCTGTGCTTGCAAATCAATATTTACTTTTTGATATTCTTTCTCACTAATTTCAAACGCATGGTCAGCTAATTTCTTATCTCTTTCAAAAGTGTGGTAACTTTTACTAATAGCCTCCAATAATTTTTTTAATTCTTCATTTTCCTGATAATTGGTTATCAAGAATTTTCGAATTTGTTTTTCTAAAATTGAATGGTATTCCATATTGAAGGTCTAAAAATAAGCATTATTCCTCTGAAAAAGTGGTAATTGTCATTGTTTGATTATGCAATTCACAATTAGTTAAAGGATTAAAAGGCGAAATCTCTCCATAAGAGTAGAATCCGGTAATGCAGGTATGATCTCCAAATATTTTCTTCGCAGCAATTAATTCATCTTCGGTTCTTTCCTGTAGAATAAGTTTTCTTCCAACACAGCTTATTAATATTGCCAGATCAGGCGAATGGTTTGTTTTATCAAAAGAACTTTCGGCGGCAGTAGCTGATGCATTAATTAGTTTTTCAAAATTAGCCTTCATAAAACGAACCTTTGAACCTTCTGGAAGGTTTCCTGCAAATGTCATTGACTTCTCATTTTCATTTACAGATAAAATTGTTCTTACAAGGTTTCTTTCTGAATTTTCAAGACGCATAGATAATGGGAATAAAAGTGCAGATCCAGGCAGTTCTTCCGCATAAGGTCCTAGATATTCTTTATAAAGGTCAAGTGCACTTGACCCATCTATTTCATACAAAACATTCTTGTCGGATTTAGTTATGATTCGTTCTTTTCCAAATTCATCCCATCCTCCCAGTGAGCTATGACCAATCTTTATATCTTTACCATAGAAACCAACAGCTACAATATTCCCTTCCGAGGCATGTTCATTTAATCCAACAACTGTTTTACTAAATCTTGCTGCATCTCCAGCAAGGCCACCGGTAATTGGTAAGTGTTTATGATTATTTAAATTTAGTCCATCTACTATTTCACTACCATTTATTTTGGTGCCATCAGAAATAATAAATAAACCTGAAAGGTCATTATTATTTAATGAATTAAAAAGGTATTTGCCTGTTTCAAAGCTATCTGCATGCTCAGTTACAGAAGTTTTGATGCAATGAATTTTAGTTTTTTCGAAATGTATAGCAGTTATAATTAAAGTGTCATCATATACTTCTTCGCCAATGATTTCTCCTGCTGTAGATGATGATACAATATCTGCATTTGGAAACTTAGCCTTAATGATATCAAAATAACTTTGATTACCAGCTAGCTCCCTCGAACCAAAAACAATTATTAGTTGTGCTTTTGTAGCAATAAAATTTGCACTGGTGTTTTTAATGATCCACTGATCATTTTGAAATAGAAGTTGTTGGGTATTCATACAAGTGGGTTAAATATTAATACAATTTAGTATCTAATTAGATT
>CAIYLW010000020.1 GCA_903927185.1 uncultured Bacteroidota bacterium | reverse complement strand
TGAGGATACATCCTACATCTGCCAATAAGCTGTGCAAATTGTTGTTCTGTAATGCTGTATTTAGTGAGCTGTTCTAAGTGGTATAAGTGATGACTGCTGGTGTAGCTCTGAAGAAGGGTGTTTACCATTGCTGCCAATTGATTAATGTTCTTCACCTTCACATCTCCCATATAGCCATCTGTCCAAACACACATATTACAACACACTTGGTTTTTAAAGCCAACAAATATTTTAAAATGTTGGTCACAATTGTTTTTGCTGTACAAATTATCTAGGCTATAACTCTTCACACCACCTATTGTTAACGATAGAATATTACCATCTATTTCTGCTTGTACACTAGGTATTTCTATGGCAAAAGCCATACGTTCATAATAGATGGTTTTCTCCCATTCAAACAGCTCACTAGCAGCTTTATTCTTTGCTTCTGGCACTCTACCTTTAATAGCATGTGATAGTCTTACAAGGGGCTTTAAAATGTGTTCTCCTCTGTATACATCAGCTGTTATTTCTTGCACTGTTTCAATGAAATCTGTATGGCTAATGGTGGGTTCATTGTCTTTGCTGAACACAGGAATCAAATGATGTTCTTTCATTTCAGCTAGATTTCCTGCAATTGTATTAGCTGTGATGAAATGCTTCTCTGCTTTTTGTTCAACAGGAATAATTACATCGGGAACAAAAGGTATGGTTTCAATAGCATTAGTGTAGTCCATTGGTAGCGTTTTGTAGATTAGGTAATGCTGTTTGCACTTCTTGTTGAATGATGATTTGCCTTTTTCTATGCTCGAATTCAGGTTTCAGGATTTCTTTGAACTGAGGATATTCCTGATAGAGTGCTAATAATTCTTGAATGGATACAATGTCTCCAATTCTTCGGCTAATATCATCTACTGTTAAGGCTGCACCACTATTACACCAATCTCTAATTTGCTTTCCAGTTTCGATAGAAAGTTTCTGTTCAGGTTGCCCAAAGAACAATCCAGTTCTATCCTTAGATGCTAATGCATGGTTCTTCATATCCAAATCAAAAGCCAGTGTGAATTCATATTCCAACCCATCTCTTTGAACAGACTTTAACCCAACCTTCTCTGGAACCATTTTCCCATTGCGTTCATTTAGTACATAATCTTGCTTTGTTCTGATAGTACTGATGACATGACTCTGGGTATTAAGAATTTTTTGAACAAATGCATTATGCCTTGGAGTGATTTTACCCCAATTGGTAAAACTGTTTCCTTGTAAGGAAGAATGAAAGTCAATCAGGTATTCCCATTCATGTGTAACTGAATCTAGGATAACAACCTCCATACCAGCTTTTTCACAAACTTCAATAGCTTGTAAATACTTCTCAGGAGTGAATGGTGCAGATAGCTGTAATGTGTTAAAAGCCCCTAGGTGAGCATATAGCTCAGCAGAATGGTTTTCTGTATCTACCACAGCTATTTTATTCCAATCTTCGCATAAACCAAAAGCGATTAATAAAGAGGAATAGGTTTTTCCTGCACCTGAAGGGGCTTGTAAAGCCATTTTAATTTTAGCCCTTTTTCTTTGGGCGGTTTGTAATTGCATATATATGGTTTTTGTTGTTTTAAATAAAAAAAGGGCTGATGGAATAATCCACCAACCCCTTACTAACCACAAATCTGCAGATCCATGTTGAACTAGAATTCTTCGTAGCGGTTAATTGAGTGTTCTACTATTGGTTCTGTCAATTAGGAAATCCTGCATTTGTGTTTTAAGCCATTTCTAGCTTACTAATTTGCGTTTGGCCAATGAGTTCTGTTGAACCCTCTGGCTGATAGCTAAATGAGTGTTGTAGTGTTAGCACTTCACCTGTTCGTTGGTTAACAAACTGGTAAGGATCCACTTGCACCCTTACAATACTTCCTGGCATTTGTGAACCAATTAACCCTTTAGCTATTGTTTCATTAAATGTGCTAGGAATGGAAGTCTTCCTTACTGTCGCATAAAATTTACCACTGTTGTTGCTGAGTACAAGCTCAATGCCGCCTGTTAATTCTAATGCAATAAATGTTGTTCCATCTTTTCTTGTTCTTACAGCATAACTAGATACAGTTACCATTTTTTTAAGTTTTTAATTGTGATTAAATAATTGAGCAGGCAGAATATCCGAACCTAGGAGGGTACCCCTGGTGCTCGAGATGTGGGAGGGGTTGTGATTGGGAGTGGGCTGTTCTCTCATGTACACAAAAAACTATTGTGCTTATATAGCATAACTAAAAAAGTTATTGGCTAATAGGCATAAGGGGTATATAATCAATTTGATTATAGTGTGGGGGGGATGGTTAAAAAAGGAGCTTGGGCTAGAAAAAAAAATTATAATTTGTACTACATTTTCTACACTAACTACACTATGGAAGAATACAAAATGTAACCCAAGAAAGCATTAATGCTATATTAATACACTTGAATCCACAAAGCTTGTAACACAAAATAATGTCTGGAAATTGGGGAGAGGGTTTGTACACGGTTCTCCAATACAAACAAATAATGCGACACATCTGACAATCCGCCATCATATAATTGTAGAGAATACCCTATAGAGAATGATGGTTTCTTTTCCAGTTGTTTCCAATTTTTGCAGAAAATGTATGCAAATTGTATGCAATAAAAAAGGGTTTCAGAATTATAAAACTCTGAAATCCTTTGGTAGTCTGTGGGAGCACACGGGTTCGAACCGCGGACCCTCTGCTTGTAAGGCAGATGCTCTAAACCAGCTGAGCTATGCTCCCTTTCTTTGTTGGGAGTGCAAAAATAGGGTTTGCACATTTATTGCCAAATTTTTTTTTGTCTTTTTTGCTCCTTTTTATCAAATAAAATAGTTTTAGCCTGCTGGAATACAGTCATATCAGGCATTTTAGCAGTACCCTAGGTGAAAAAAATATTGTAAACAGACATCAGACTATTTATCCACTTATAAAATGAAATCCTATTTTTTACGTTTTAATTAAATATTCATCTATTACCTTTGATTTATGCCTCTATCTACAAAAAATGATGCAGCTCTTCCCTGGGAAGAATCTTCGGTTGAAACCATCACCGAAATCACACCCAATTTCAGTCTGATTGTTTGGAATGATGAAGTAAATACCTTCGAATGGGTGATTGAAACACTTATAGAAGTATGTGATCATTCCGAAGAACAAGCTGAACAATGCGCACTTTTTATTCATTATAAAGGAAAGTTCGCAGTTAAAAAAGGAGATTACGATTTTCTAAAGCCCATGTGCGATGCCATTACTGATCGAGGCATTGGTGCTACCATTGAGGTTTTCGTTTAATACAATAATGATCATTCCCAAAACGTGCATTTTGCATGATGTTACCCACAATCAAGCAATTATATGCCTATTCATATATTAGATAACAAATTATGGTTTCCCCCCGCTTCGGATGCAGATAGCGAAGGTTTATTGGCAATGGGCGGAGACTTAACAGTCGACAGATTATTAATTGCCTATAAAAATGGAATCTTCCCCTGGTATGATGGCTCTATCCCACTCTGGTGGTGCCCAGATCCAAGATTTGTTTTATACCCTGCAGATTTGCAAGTGAGCAAAAGCATGCAATCGCTAATAAAAAAACGAGGCTTTCAGTTTACTACAAACAAGGCATTTAGAGCTGTTATTGCTAACTGCAAAAATGTAAAAAGAAGAGAACAAGATGGAACCTGGATTACAGATGATGTAGAACGAGCCTATATTGAACTACATGAACTAGGCTTTGCACATAGTGCTGAAGTTTGGCTTGACGGGGAACTTATAGGAGGATTATATGGTATTAAAATGGGAAAAGTATTCTTTGGTGAAAGCATGTTTAGCCTAATAAGTAATGCAAGTAAATATGCTTTTATATCTTTCGTAGAACAATTGAAATTAGAAGGAATTGAAATAATTGATTGCCAGATATACACTGCTCATTTAGAAAGTTTGGGAGCAAAAATGATTGAGCGAGAAAAATTTATTAAAACGATTCAGCAGTTAATTTAACTGCGATAACCATACATTCGTTCTACATCAATCACAATTTTTTCCATATCAGCGTCATTACCTTTTGCGTCGTACTTCTGTTTTAAATTGCTGCCAAAAAGTATCGCAATGGTTTGCCAGAAAGCCGCATTGATAAATCCTTTATAATCATCGATAATTTCATAGCAATTATTCCCCGTTTCTCGATAGATTAATTTCATCAACACTTTTCCTTGATATATTGATAGGTTGGTAAGCTTGTCAGTAAATTCTTTCTTTAACTCCTTTTCTCTGGCATGAATGATTTGCCTACGTTTAGATCGGTCTGTTACATTCACCAAACGCGCATTAATATCATTCATGATTCTACTTGCAGCCTTTGCATAAGGATAAGTCACATATACTGCATTGCGCAAACGAGTCCAATCTGACCAATACTTTTTCCATTTACCAGTTAGGCGGGTATATACTTCCACATTTGGCAAATAGCTCATGGGTACAGTATCTCCTTCAGGAGTAATAAAAGCATAAACTCGAACGGTATCGTATGCACCAATTGTTTGAGATGATACTTTGTTACTCCATCCTGCAAAAAAAAGCAGCACAAGTATGATATGTAGTATTGTTTTTTTCACTTCTAACTAATAGACTAACTCTTAGGTATTAATGCTGCCTAATACCAAAAAGTAACCCTATTTTATTAAACTGATTTTAAATTTGATTTCTGTATTAATCGTTGTCTGATAGCCATCCCAAAACCTGTAACCATTACCATTACGCCTAACCACAATACATTTATGAGTGGAAATTCATACACTTTCAGTGTTATTAAATCTGTAATAGCCCCACTCTCCTTCACTCCTAATTCGAGTTTACCTTTTGCCTGATCAATTACTTTATTGAATTGTAAAACCAAACTTTGTGCCCGTATGGTATCGTTCACGAAACGAAGGGATTGGCCTTTAATTGCAATTCCTGGATTTGCCTGATATTT
The DNA here is from genome assembly GCA_903927185.1 of uncultured Bacteroidota bacterium. Lineage (GTDB taxonomy): Bacteria > Bacteroidota > Bacteroidia > Chitinophagales > Chitinophagaceae > Sediminibacterium. Next base: position 136,535 of record CAIYLW010000020.1, on the reverse strand, counting down.
TCTTCCTTCTTTTGAAATAATAGTTAGGTTTAGAAATAACGAAACTTCGCCTGCTTCTAATTTCGTTTTTTGCTCATCCGGATTCACTGCCACTTTATCTAATATCATCAATCCATTCGAATAGAAAATGGTATCGCCTGTTTTAATTTCTTTATTTCTAAAAGTAGCAGTGTCCGCTGCATTGTTTTCCTGGAAGGAAGTGATATAAGCAAAAATATCTTTGAACCAATAATGCTTAGCAGATGGGTTAGCTGAAAACCCTTCCATGCCTTTATTCTGCTTCATTACATCGGGATACAATTTGAAACTATCTGATTGATCCTTCGCTTTAAAATCAATTTCAAAATATCTTTTATGGTCAATTACATCAACAGTATCTTTTACATAAGTAACCATGTATTTACCCATATCAGTTGATACAGATTTAAATAAGGTTAAATTTTCAGCAGGATCACCTTGAGCACCTTTTTCACTTTTCTGCAAAACGGTTATTCCAGTTGTATTCCAACTTAAGACAGTCTTCTTGGCTGATGAAATTAAAATGCCCACTAGTACCATGCCAAAACCAATATGTGCCACACTAGCCCCTGCAGATTTTAGTTTCCCTTTTAATGCATCAATAATATAAAAGGAATTAGCCACAATTGCATAGACAGCAGTAAATATTGCGATATGAATAGCTACTAAAAATACAGGCCCCTTTTTATCAAAATGAATTCCACCGAAAAAGCTAATACATAAACTGATAACCAATGCAATAGCAGTAGGTATTAGGATCTTTTTCCCAAACTGATCTTTAGCTGTATTCTTATATTTTAAAAACTGCGTAACTGCTGTCAACAATCCAATAACCATTGCCACAAAAACCTGTATTTGATTATGTGCAAATTCAGCATCTTCCGGAGGCGCAATTTTAGCACCAAAAACCTTATTGAAAACAGGCGTTGAAGTTTTTGCAATAATGACTATACCAGCCATAAATAAAACAAGGGATCCGATAAACATCCAAAACTCACGGCTATAAGTCTGTTCTTCCTTTAGTATGGCAGGTATCTTTTTTAAGTCTTTAAAAAATAGATACATAGCCGGAATGAAGAAAACTAAAATGAACCCTATTAGTTGGAAATATATTGCCTGCAGGTTTTTATCATCTACCGTAAATGCATGAACAGAAGTATCTGCAAGAATTCCGCTTCTTGTTAAGAATGTGGAATATAAAATAAGGGTGAAAGTGATAAAATAAAAGAAATAGGTTGATCGCAAAGAGTAACCGGTATTTTTATAGACCAGATTAACATGTAATCCAGCTACTAAAGTTAACCAAGGTACTAAAGAGGCGTTTTCTACAGGATCCCAAGCCCAATATCCACCAAAAGAAAGACTTTCATATGCCCAGGCTGCACCCATCATAATACCAAGACCTAAAATAGCAGCCGAAAAACTTGCCCAAGGAATAACTGGCTTTACCCAATCATGTCTTTTGTTCATCAAACCTGCAAATGCAAAAGCAAATGGAACAATAGTAGATGCAAAACCTAGAAACAAGATAGGTGGATGTATTACCATCCAATAGTTTTGTAATAAGGTATTCAAATCATTCCCTTCATATACTCTCGGCAACTTCAAATATTCCGGATTAGAAAAGATTGGAATATCTGGCATATGATTACGCCAAAGTATGAATGGATTATTTCCGATTTTATTTCCAAAGAAATAAATTCCTAATAGCATGCTAGAAATACAAGCCTGACCAATATTGATCACAAACAATGTTCCTGCTTCCCATTCTTTATTTTTCCAGATCAGCATCCATCCCAATACACAATGCCAAATACTCCACAATAGAAAACTACCTGATTGATCTTCCCATATACAACTTAATAAATATTTTGGAGCTAGTGATCTTGATGAGTGATTCCAAGCAAAAAAGTATTCGTGATAATGATTTGAAACGATATATACAATTAATCCAAAAATAGCAAACACGGATATGGTCTCCACTGCAAATACAGCACGCGCTAAGCGAATCCAACTTTTACGTTCAGTTAAATTCGTTTCTTTATTCGCTAGATAATAGACATAAGAAGCAATCAAAGAACTTACAAAACTGAGGATAGCCAAAAAATGGCCTATCTGTCCTGGTAATAAATGTTCACCTATATAATTCATGTATACTAATTAGGATATAATTAAAGAATCTAAAAGCAGGATTTTATTTCCCTGAGCTTTGAACGGCCCTCTGAGTAGAATTAGGATCGTCTTTATATTTTGAAGGGCATTTTAAGAGAATATCCTTACAATCAAAATGGTCGCCTTGAACCCTTCCTTTCAACACGATTCTCTCACTTTTTTCCATATCAGTGGGCTTATTATTGTGATAAATCACTTTAATACTTCCTCCTAAAGAATCAAGAGCTGTAAAGCTTAAATAGTTAGGATTTTTGATGGCATCATACTCAACTGGTTGTTTTTTATCCACTTTTGCGATCAAAGTAACAAATTTACCTTCCTTCTGACGTGCAGAAGAAATGGTTTCATAAGTTGATAAATCTCCAGTATAGCTGATTAATACTACGATACTAATCGCAATAAGAACAAGGATGATGATGTGGGTCTTTTTCATTTTGTGATTTTCTGATGCAAAAATAGCCCAAATTAGTGGAGCAACAACTGATGTTTGTCAGGACTTATTCCGATTTGTGAATTCCTTATAAAATATTTCCAAAAGAATGGTCTATCACTAATATTTAATTCGAAAATCAAAAAATCGGGTATTTTGCACCAAAATTGCAACTCTCAAAATAAGACCAATTCTAATTTATTTTATAGCAATTCTGTAGGTAATATTGATTTAAGTAGCCGTTTTCATGAAAATATACGAATTCATCATTGAGTTAAAAAGACCCAGTTACCGTTTTATTAATTGGATTAGTCAGTTAATGTATCTCTTAAGTGTAGTTGTTTTTTGCATGATTCTCATTCAAAAAGAAGCTATTAGACCTGTCATTCTTTATATATCAACCATTGGTATAATTATTTGGTGGATCTATTGCATCATTTTAGAGAAAAAAAATCTGCACCCATTTTTTAGAATAGGATTACTAATAGCTGCTGCTGGCTGGTTGTTTATTCCCAATAGCAAATGGATGACAATCGTTTATCTAATTGCAGCCATATTAGAAAAGCAAGCTAAGTTTCCTCAAGAAATTGCTTTTGGGAAAGAAGAAATTGTATTTAATAGTTTTCCTAAAAAAAGGCACTCTTGGTCAGAATTGAACAATGTAATCATCAAGGATGGTATTATTACAGTTGATTTCAAAAACAACCAATTGATACAAAAAGAAATACAATCTGGCACAACTGCACAAGATGAGAAAGAATTTAACGAGTTTTGCCACTTAAGATTAAAAGAATCGTTTACTGTGTAAAGGGAACCCTTATTATTACCAACATTTTATTTATCAAGCATGACAATATCAGCATCACCTTATTTATTATATTCTGACGGGGAAGGCAACATTTTTGAAGACACTAGTTTATATGCCACTGGAAGAGCGGGATGGGATGCCCTACCTGTACCTACAGAAGATTGGATAGAATTGCCAATTGGAGGAAACCTTTATGAATTACCCGGTAGAAGAGGAATTGGCATTGATGTAATAACTGGAGATATGCGCCTTTGTGATAAAGGCTGGGCAGTTGCTGCTTTTATTCCTCCTGCTCATACTGGATTATATATAGCTGCATTTGAAACAGCACCAGAAGCCCCTACTCTTCCATTATTCTGTTATACAGCAGCTGGCTGGCTTGATCAGAAATTTTATGTAACAGCTTTAAGAGTTGAACAAGATATACGTCAGGAATCAGTTGGATATCGCGAAGATGAAATTGAAATTGGCGCTTCCAATCTGTTAAAAAATTATCCAGACAATAGATTAGTAAAACATCTGATTGAAAACTGCTGTATGACTTATGATTGTCCTGCAGCTAAAAACTTTTCTTTAGGCAGATGGGAATGTCCGGTTCCAACTTCCCCAGCATGTAATGCTAACTGTATTGGTTGCATTTCTTTTCAGCCAGAAACAGAATCTATTGTAAGTACACAAGACCGATTAACTTTTAGACCAACAGCTGCAGAAATTGTAGAGTTTACTGTACCACATTTAATTAATGCACCATATCCTATTATTAGTTTTGGACAGGGTTGTGAAGGAGAACCTTTATTGATGTGGGAAACCATTCGTGAGGCAATTATTGAAATTAGAAAGCATACGAAAAGAGGCAGTATCAATATCAATACAAATGGATCAAAACCAGATGCAGTAAAAGCATTATGCGAAGCAGGCTTGGATAGTATTCGTGTTAGTACCAATTCAGCTCGAAAGCATATTTACGACCCTTACTATCGACCAAATAATTATCAATTTGAAGATATAATCGAGAGTATGAAAGTTGTCACCGACTTTGGCGGTTGGGCAAGTATCAACTATTTTGTTTTTCCTGGAATGACCGACACTGTTGAAGAATATGAAGCACTCAGAGAATTAATTAAATATACCAATATAAGTATGATCCAATGGCGCAATTTTAATATTGATCCTGATTGGTATATGGGTAAAATTGGGGTTTATGAAACAGGTGATATTTTAGGCGTCAAACAAATGATGGAATTATTAAGAGAAGAATTTCCAAAATTAGCTTTCGGTTACTTCAATCCACCTATTGAAAGGATCAATGGAAATTTTACTGCTGATTTTGCCCACTATTAGAATTGTATAAATGAGTATATCGTTACAAAAAAAAGATCAAATTCTTGGCATTTCATTAGCAGTTCTAGCTACCATGATATGGGCTGGAAATTTTGTAATATCAAAAGGGGTTAGTCAATTAATAGGCCCTATTACCTTAGCATTCTTTCGATGGTCATTAGCATCAATAATTATTATCCCTATTTCCTGGTCTTCTTACAAAAAAGAAAAGCAGTATATCAAAGAAAATATCCGTTATCTATTCTGGGTTTCATTATCCGGTATTGCGTTATTCAATACCTGTATATATGTATCAGGCCATTTTACTTCTGCGATCAATATGGCTCTAATCGGAACTACCTCTTCTCCAATTTTCGCAACCATTTTTGCAGTCATTTTTTTAAAAGAGAAAATTAACGCAACAAGATTAATTGGACTAATCTTATGCATCATTGGTATATTAATTTTATTATCGAAAGGAAGTTTTGAAAAATTGCTTTTATTACGTTTCGGGATTGGCGACTTATGGATCTTAGCTGCAGGATTTTGTTTTGCTGTCTACAGCGTTTTGGTAAGAAAAAAACCTTCTACTATTTCAAGCTTACATTTTTTAATGCTGATTTTTTCAATGGGAGCAATCATGTTATTTCCTTTTTTTCTGATTGAAAATTGGTACTTACCCAAACCACAATTTACTCCAGCATTAATTGGCTCTATCCTGTATTTAGGTTTTGGAACTTCTGTAATTGCATTTCTTTGTTGGAATATTGCTTTACATAAATTGGGAACTTCAAGAACGGTACTGTTTGGTAATCTAACGCCAATTTTCAGTACACTAGAAGCTGTTTTAATCCTTGACGAAAAGTTCAGTAGTGTACATATTTTAAGTGGACTAATGGTAATAAGTGGACTAGTTATTGCCAACTTAAAAACAACAACTACATTAAAAAAGATTCCTTCAACTGAAATTTCAAAATAAATCATTCATTGGCTACTTCTACCCTTATTCTATTATGTTTATTCGCAAGTTTAGCTGGGTTCGTTGATGCAATTGTAGGCGGCGGCGGATTGATTCAAACACCCGCTTCACTCATTTTATTACCACAACTTCCCGTTGCAACAGTTATTGGATCACTTAAAATACCTTCCTTCAGTGGCACATATTTCGCAGCAAAACAATATGTAAAACAGGTTACGATAAATTGGAGACGAATGATCTTCATGTGTGCATTAGCATTTATGGCTTCATTCTTTGGATCTCTTTTATTGACTCAAGTAAGTAATCGGTTTATGAAACCAATTATTCTTGGCGTACTAGTTTTTGTGGCTATATATTCATTTGCAAGAAAAGATTTCGGACAAAAAAAACAAAACTTAATCAGTAACAATAAAGAAATAATTTATGCTTCCTTAATTAGTATAATTATTGGTTTTTACGACGGATTTATTGGTCCTGGAGCAGGAAGTTTTTTAGTTCTAGCTTTTATTAGTTTATTAGGATTTGATTTTTTACAAGCATCAGCGCATGCTAAGCTTATTAATCTGGCAACAAACCTTGGGTCAATTTTATTATTCTTTTTAAAGGGCCATATTTTATGGCAAGTTGCTATACCCATGGCTATTTGTAATGCATTTGGGGGCGTATTAGGTGCAAGAATGGCCATCTCAAAAGGCAATAAATTTATTAGGATCTTCTTTTTATTGGTTGTAATGGCAACTCTTATTAGATTTTCATATGACGTATTCTGGAGAAAGTAGTAACATTATTAACCTTTCTTTATACCATATTGGTGAATTAAGTATCTAAACTCCATGTAATTTTCAACATTGAATTTTAAGACGTTTAATAACGATAAATTTGAGATGAATCATACTGTTTCTATGCAAATAGGTTTTGAAAGAGAGAAAAACATGAAAGCTGGGGCAATTACTGCTACCATTTGTCTTTTATTGTTTTTGTTATTCTTTTATTTACGATGGACATTACCTCAAATTCCTATTCCAATTACAGGTGAAGGAATTGAAGTGAATCTGGGCAATAGTGAAACCGGGTTAGGTGCTATTGCACCCACAATAGCAGGAAGTCCTTCCCCGACAGAAGATGCTGTTAAAAATACGCCAGCTACCAGTAAGCCTCAAATTTCCAACATTAAGATCAATGCAGATGAAAATGGCGATGAGCCCATCAATAATGCAGAAAAAATAACGAAAAAGTTAGAAAACAAACCTTCCTCACCAATAAAACCTACCATCAAACCTAGTCCAAACCCGGTAGCTTTAAAGCCTGTTGTATTAAAACCTAAAGCCCTTTTCAAAGGAGGTACGAGCACAACAACAAGCGGAAATGAAAGTGATAGCTATAATGGGATCAAAAACCAGGGCATTGCAGGTGGTAAAGGAGATCAGGGTAATCCGAACGGCAATCCAAATTCTGATAGCTATAAAGGCAATGCGAGTAGTGGCAATGCAGGAAATGGTGTTTCAATAAGAAGCGGACTTGATGGCAGAAGAATTACCCATTTGCCAAGTTTTGAGGATGATTTTAATGAAAATGCAAAAGTTGCCATCGATATTACTGTTGATCAATTGGGAAATGTAATATCAGCTTCGGTGAATCCAAAAGGAACAACCACTACAAACCCAAGTATCCGCAATATTGCTTTAAAGAAAGCAAAGACTCTCAAACTCAATGCAGGCAATGAATTAGAACAGGTAGGAACCCTTGTTTTTAGTTTCAAACTACATGGTTAATATTTCTTCTATAATTTGCAGTCAATTATGACTTATAAAGAAACCTTAGATTTTCTTTTTCGATCGCTTCCTATGTTTAGTAGAGTTGGTGAATCTGCATTTAAGAAAGACCTTACAAATACATTGCGTTTATGTGAATTCATTGGTAATCCTCAACAAAAATTAAAAACAATCCATATAGCTGGAACTAATGGAAAGGGCTCAACCAGTCATATGCTTGCTTCAGTATTACAAACTGCAGGATACAAAACCGGACTTTATACTTCCCCTCATTTAAAAGACTTTAGAGAGCGTATTAAAGTAAATGGTGAAATGTGTGAGGAATCATTTGTTATCGATTTTACTAATCGTATACAGCCGATGATTCATAAAATACAACCTTCATTTTTTGAGATTACAGTTGCAATGGCTTTTGAATATTTTGCCTTACAACAAGTTGATATTGCCATCATCGAAGTGGGCTTAGGAGGAAGATTAGATAGTACTAATATTATAACTCCAGAACTAAGTATCATCACCAATATTGGATGGGATCACATGAATTTATTAGGCAATTCTTTAGAGTTGATTGCAAATGAAAAATCTGGTATCATTAAAGAATCAGTACCTGTAATAATAGGCGATTACACAAATACTACAAGACCTATATTCGAAAACAGAGCCAAGGAGTTACGTGCAAAAATTTATTGGGCTACAGAAGAAAGATGGGTTAATGACTTTCATATTTCTGCACATCAAATTGAAATTAATGTGACTCAAAAAAGAAATGATGAAAGGATTAAATACCAATTAGATCTACCCGGTATTTATCAAACTAAAAATTTACTTACAGTTCTCTCCGCACTTGAAATACTCATTCAGAAAAATTGGGATATCAGCATGCACGATATTCATAAAGGACTCGCACATATTAAAAAGTTAACTGGATTACACGGAAGATGGGAGGTAATCAGAGAAAAGCCCTTATTGGTGTTAGATGTAGCGCATAATGAAGATGGCATTAAACAAGTTGTACGACAAATTGAATTAGTAGGGGCTCAGGAAGTACATATTGTAATTGGTATGGTTAAAGACAAAGAAATTGACCGAGTACTAGATTTACTTCCCAAAAAAGCACACTATTATTTCACTAAAGCACCCATACCCCGCGCATTAGATCAAAAAATATTAATGCAGGAGGCCTACAAAAAAAATCTCTTTGGCAACTGTTTCCCAAAAATTAATGAAGCAGTTCAAAATGCATTAATGCATGCCAAAGAAAATGATTTGATATTAGTATGTGGTAGTGTATTTGTTGTTGGAGAAGTATCTATTTAAGATTCCCAACTTAGCCATTTTAATTTTATCATCGCCTGATATATGGCACCCTGTTGAACACCATGTTGTAATTTCCCTTCTTCCAATAATTGTTTCAATTCATCTTTTGAAAATGTTTCAATAACAATATCTTCAAAAGGATCAAACTTGGTATCAGTTAATTTTTCCGCATTTATAGCAAGGAAAAAATATGCAGTATTATTATTTAAAGCTGGATTGGGTGAAATTTTCATTAGGAATTCCACTTCATCTGAAACATATCCAGTCTCTTCATGCATCTCTCTAATAGCTGATTCTTTAGGTGATTCACCCTGTTCTAAAATGCCTCCAGGTAATTCTAGTGTGGTAGTGCCTAATGCATGTCGGTATTGTCGCACTAATACTATACGCTTTTCTTTAGTAATAATTACCATATTAGTCCAATCAGGAACTTCTATCACATAATATGGTTCCATAATTCTTCCGTCTGGCAGCTCGCATTTATCAGCTCTTGCCCTTAACCACCTATCACGATACACATATTTCGACTCAAGCAATTTCCAATTCATGCTGACTAATATTAGAATTAATTGTGAAAATTATATTAGAGTAATCCTTCCTAATTTCTGCAATGCAAAAAATAAGGTACTTAATTGCATAGATTGAAGGAACTGTTGCGATTGAATTAATTCAATTAGCTCATCCATTGTTACTAATAATACTTCTACATCTTCTTCAAAATCTAATGGCTGATTAGGATCAAATACACCTCCTGTTGCAAGAAACATTTGCATGAAATTATTATTGGTTGTAGGATTAGGTGAAATTTTACCTAGCCATTCAATCTTTTCAAATCGATATCCAGTTTCTTCCAATAATTCGCGAGCCATTGCATCAGTTTTTGATACATCATTTGTGTCTATTCCGCCTCCTGGTAATTCTATACAAGTTTGTCCAACTCCTTGTCTGAAAATTCTTTCCAAAATTACTTTTCCGTCTTTTGTTATTGCCAAAGCAGTCGCATAATCAGGGAAACCATATTTATAAAATGGTTGAATAATAGTTCCATCTGGTCTCTCCCAAATTTCGGATCTTACATCTATCCATTTATCTTTCAATAATTGCTCGGATGAAAGAAGTTTCCATGAACGATTATTTTCCATTACCATTTATTATTTTCTCTCAAAGTGGTAATATGCGCTAAATGATGATTGCTATGCCAAGCATATAATCCAAGCAAAAACCATAAAGTCATTTCACGTTTACTAGCAGGATGAAATACATTTCTATTCCACTGATGTTCGGTTAGATCTTTGATAGCTGCAACCCAACGAATATGAAGAGCATGTAATAAAGTAATAGAGACATTAATAGGAACCGAAAAATTATCCGCTAAGTTTGCCCATTCTTTTTCTTCATAAGGTTTAATAACAGGATTTCCTTCTGTTAACCCTAATTTAAATCGGATATATGCATTCATATGGCTATCCGCTATATGATGGACTAATTGTTTTACAGTCCATCCCTCTGCACGATAAGGAGTATCCAATTGGGCTTCATCTAAATTTAGAATAGCTCTTTCAATTCCTTCCGGCAAAAATTGCAAATCAAGTAACCATTTCTTTTTTTGTTCTTCAGAATATGTCTGAGGCTCATATTTACCAATTGGATAGCGTGGATCAATAATCATAAAATATGTTTTTATTTTTAATTTTTCTATTTTTATTCCCCTCTTAAAACGTGTCCAGTCAGATTTATAAAAACATCCTCCAAATTTGCTTTCTTAACTTCTTTCGGACGTTCGAATCCAGTATCGACTAATTCATCTATCAATTTATCTGGTGAGTTCAATGCAATAATTTTTCCACTATCAATAATTGCAACTCTATCACAAAGTACTTCAGCTTCGTCCATATAATGAGTCGTAATAATTACGGTAGTTCCTGTAGCTCTAATTTTTTTAATCAGTTCCCAAAGATTTCTTCTGGCCTGTGGATCTAGACCCGTAGTTGGTTCATCCAAAAAAATAATCCTTGGCTTATTTATTAAAGTTGTTGCTATTGAAAACCTTTGTTTTTGTCCCCCACTTAACTCTTTATACTTGGCCTTTGCTTTATCTCGAAGATTAACACTATCTAATAATATAAGAGGATCAATTATTTCATTATACAAGCCAGCAAATAAATGTATTAATTCTGTTAGATTTAAACTTGGATAATATCCAGAGGTCTGTAATTGAACCCCAATAATTTTTTTAATTTCATTAGGAGAATTATCAAGATTAAATCCGTCTACAAAAATTTCTCCACTTGTTTTTTCCCGTAGTGTTTCAATAATTTCAAGAGTAGTGGATTTACCGGCACCATTGGGTCCTAACAAACCAAAGATTTCCCCTCTTTTCACATCAAAGCTAATTCCTTTTACAGCTTCAAAATCGCCATAGTTTTTTATAAGGTTCTTTACTGATATAATAATGTTGCTCATAGTTTAAAATTTGAAAGGTATACTTATTCCCAATTGCTTTGGGGAACTAATCATACCAATTCTGTTTTTTTGTTCATCCAAATTTACAGCAACAGCTCGTAAATGTTGTGCAGCAGCAGCATTTAAAACCGCAGAACTGCCATTTATTAAAATACCGCCCCCTAATAAATACCAATTTATCTTTCGATTATCATTTGTCCCAATCAATCCAATGATAGATGTTGCTGTTCCAACAAAAGAAAGTACGGTAGCCCAAGTTCTATTTCTTTTATAATCGATATACTCTAAATAACATTCAGGTACATTTACTTTTTCTATTAAATAATCTAAACTTCGTTTTCCTGTATATAGTTTCCCTTGATAAATCAGTCCAGGCCTGGTTAAACTTGGTACAAAACTCATCCCCCTATAACTATAATAAAATTGTTGCGACTCCGGGGTAATAGGTGGAGATTGTGCAACGGTGATCCCGTAAAAGAATCCCATAAAAAATACAAATAAAAACAAATGCTTAACCATATCAGAAACTGATTCGTTTGATATAAAGATAGTGATGAGTTTTAAAAGGATAGCAATTTTTGGTTAAATGGGCTAAACTTCTGGCTTATATTTGCATGCGGTTTTTCATAAAAAAATAACAAATGAAAGTATTCAAATTTGGTGGCGCTAGTGTTAATAGTATTGAAAGGGTAAAGAAACTTGCAGAAATTGTAGAAGCAAATCAATCAGGGCCTTTAGTAATTATTCTTTCAGCCATGGGGAAAACCACCAATGCACTGGAAAAAGTGGCGGAAACATTTTATGCTGGCAAAAAAGAAGAAGCTATTCAGTTATTTCAAGTGATCAAGCAACAACACCTAAATACTACAAAGTATCTATTGGTGTTTCGTTATAATGCCTGCCTGGAACAATTGTCGAATTTTTTTACAGAAATAGAATGGTTATTACATGACAAACCAGTACGCAATTTCGACTATTACTATGATCAAATTGTATGTCTGGGAGAATTACTTAGTAGTTGCATTGTAAGTCATTATTTAAATGAAACAGGCATTTTAAATCAATGGATTGATGTTAGAGATTCCATTCGTACTAATAATAATTTCAGAGATGCCGATATTGATTGGAATGTTTCGAAAGAAAAAATAAGAAGCAATGTGATCAATTTGATCACAGCAGAAAATAAAATAGTGATAACACAAGGATATATTGGATCTACTGAAGATAATGAGAGTACCACTTTGGGACGGGAAGGAAGTGATTATTCCGCTGCTATTTTCGCAAATGTATTAGATGCAGAAAGCCTAAGTATTTGGAAAGATGTAGATGGGGTAATGAATGCAGACCCCAAAAAATACCCAGATGCAGTTTTGATCAATGAATTGAGTTATACGGAAGTAATTGAAATGGCATATTATGGTGCTCAGGTTATACATCCTAAAACAATCAAACCTTTACAAAATAAGAACATCCCGTTATTTGTGAAATGTTTTTTGGATAAAAATTTACCAGGCACTATCATTCATCAGAAAAAAAATAAAAACTTACCACCTATTATTGTAATCAAAGAAAATCAGGTGTTAATTGAATTAAAAACGCAGGATTTTTCATTTGTTGGAGAGGATCCGATCATTGAATTATACCAATTATTCAAGAAACTGCATATAAAACCAACCCTAATTCAAACTGCAGCTATTAGTATTTTTATCTGTTTAGACGATAAACCTGAAAAAATAGAGCAAATGGCGTTAGCTGCTGGTTCACAATTTGATGTACAAATTCAAAAAGGGTTATCGCTACTTACTATTCGACATTATAATGAGGACGTATTAACAACCTTGAGCGAAAGCAAAGACAAAGTATTACAGCAACAATCTAAAGAAACAGTACAAGTTCTTTTTAGATAACTGTGATTATATTTCTGGATAAAAATGTTTTTGTAAAATCGAGTTTAAGTCATCTTCCTTAAATGGTTTTAATAGAATATCAGAGATCCCTGATTTTCTATATCCCTCAAGCTCTTCTTTGATATTTGATGCTGTTAAGGCTATGACTGGCATATGCGACTTACCATTGGACGATTTTCTAATTGCTGTAGCTAACTCATCTCCTTTCATTTCAGGCAAATTGATATCAGTTAGAATGATATCGTATCTATTTTTATTGAAAAGCTCCCAACCTAATCTACCATTAATAGCAATATCGAATTTTATCTGTTGTTTTTTTAATAATAAACTTAACAACATGGCATTCATTTCATTGTCCTCAATAATTAGTGCCTTCTTTCCAATATATAATTGTTTCACTTTTTTTGAAACATATCCGATTTGATTTTCAAGAGTTTCAATCAAATGATTATGAACGGGGTAACAAAGTAAAATTGAAAAAACAGAACCCTCATTGAGTTTGCTAGATACATGAATGCGTCCTCCTTGTAATTCAACTAACATTTTACAAATAGGTAACCCCAGACCAGTTCCAGTAATAGATCTACTTGTTTCAATTGATTTATTAGAGGATCTTACCTGCGAAAACTCTTCGAAAATAGTTTTTAAATGATCCGGAGGAATACCAATACCCGAATCTGCCACCTGAATTTTAATATCAGCATCTCCCTCCGCTCTAAATATAACGTCAGCAGTAATTACCACATAACCTTTACTGGTGAATTTGATAGCATTACTAGTTAGATTGTATAAGATTTGTTTTAGTCGGAATTTATCGCCGATTATCATCAATTCTTTCGATAAACTAATTTCTTCAATAATAATGATTCCTTTATTAGCTGCTAAAGCACTAAAAGCAAAAGCAATTTCATGTATTGCTTCACTAATATTAAATGGATGCGATTCTAATTCTAATTTTCCTGCATCAAGTTTAGAAAAATCTAAAATATCATTAACAGTATTCAACAAATGATCAGAAGATGTTTTTATAGCTTGTAAGTACTTCTTTTTCTCAGGGTCAGTTTCAATTCGATCAATTATATCAGTGAATCCCATAATACAATTCAAAGGGGATCTTATTTCATGGCTCATGTTACTCAAGAATCGACTTTTTGTTTGAATCTGTTTTTCGAAATCTCCCTTTCTTCCAACAGTTTGCTTTTCGATTTTGATGAACTTCTTTAGATTAAAAAATAAAATCAATATAGACAGTATACTAATCCCAAATAAAATCCATGCAATCATTGAAATCCTTGCATTTTCTTTAATTGTAGCTATCTGAAAATTTGATATTTGATTAATATAATAACTATTCAAAAACAGGATGCTAATTATAGACACTAAAGCTGCTATAATAAAAACAATATTGGAATTTGAAAGTTTTAAACTTTTCATTAAAGAAATAGGATTCAGGGATATAGAAAAATGAAAATACTATTATTTCGCTAAAAAAATGTATTAAAGTCGAATTTTTGCTTTTCTTATAATTTAATTTGTGTATATATCGTATTCCCCTTCTGAGTCTATAGCAATCACCGGTAGTTTCTTATATTGTTCAAAATAATGAAAAACAGATTGCATCTTATTTATAAATATTTTATACTCAATTTCATCTTTACTACTCTTATTGAGAAATTGAATGTCTTTATTATTATTAAAACGAATTGGGAATATATGAACTGGAATATAATCCTGCCCTGCAGCATGTGCATAAGCAGCCATTAAATACAATTCTTCAATTTGATTATTTTGAATTGGTATACAACCTTGAGTTACACAATTACCATGAATAAAAATATCGCTCCCTGGTTTTATTGAATCACTTAATAGCTTGTCAGATTCATTTGGATAATTAATTCCCAGTGCCAAATGGTAATTACTATTGGGTCTAAATTCATTAATATAATAGAAACCTTCTGGTACTTGAAAATCTCCATCCATTCGTTTTGGTCCCATAGTGCCAGATAAAGCACATATTTTGTAGGTTTTTACCAGCTTAAAAGATTCTGTCCGATTGTTTCTACCCCAAACTTCTAATTGACTATCATATTTAAAGCTTCTAATATATATTTCTTTAGGAGGCCAGCTCAATTGTGCTTTAAGATATGCCAGTTTGATACTATCATTTTTGTGATCAAAAGCGTATTTAACTTTTGGAAATGACTTTTGCTGCTCCAAGAATACAGTTTGAGCGGAAGTTTCTTGGATACATAAATGTAAAAAAGTTAACCAAATAAGGTACTTCATAAATTCAAAATTAAGCAATAGCTGAAAATCCATAATAAAAATCAAAGAAATATCTATTCAATTCTCAAAAAATTAAAGGGATAACTATCTTCGCCACTCTGATTGAATATTTGAATAGAATCATATTATAAGTGTTTCCTCTAAATTGTTATTGGCTCACTTAAAAAAATAAATATTAATACATGAAAGTAGGTATTTTAGGCGGAGGTCAATTAGGAAGAATGCTTTTACAGGCTGCGGCAAACTACACAGTTGAAACTTTTGTTTTAGAAAATGATATAACCTGCCCTTCAGCTCATTTATGTCATCATTTTATAAAAGGTGATATTCAAGATTTTGAAACTGTTTATCAATTTGGAAAAGATTTAGATGCTTTAACTATAGAAATTGAAGCAGTTAATATTGATGCTTTGGATAAACTATCATCTGAAGGTGTAAAAATATTTCCAAGTCCAGAAGCTATTCGTATTATTAAAAATAAAATTGTTCAAAAAGAATTTTATCAAAAAAATGAAATTCCATCATCCAATTTTTTGATTACCCATTCATTAGAGGAATTAAAAAAATATGCTCATTTTTTACCTGCTGTTCATAAAATTGGTGAGGGTGGATACGACGGAAAAGGAGTTCAAATAATTAAAGATTTAAATGATCTTTCCAAAGGATTTAATGCACCATCAGTGCTCGAAAAAATGGTTGATGTTCAAAAAGAAATTGCAATAATAGTATGCGTTAATCAGAAAGGTGAAACAGCCATTTACCCTCCCGCAGAAATGTTATTCGATCCAATTTTAAATTTATTAAATTATCAAGTTTCACCTGCTAGATTGAGTGAAAAAGTATTATGGAAAGCTGAAGCCATTGCCTTAAAAGTGGCAAGATCATTGCAAAGTCCAGGTCTTTTTGCTGTCGAACTTTTTGTAGATCAAGCGCAAAATGTTTGGGTTAATGAAACTGCCCCTAGGGTTCATAATAGCGGACATCATACTATTGAAGGAAATTTTAGCAGTCAATATGATATGCTTTGGCGGATTATATTAAATTATCCATTAGGCAATACAAAACCTATTCTTCCAGCAGCAATTGTAAATTTATTAGGAGCACCAGGATATAGTGGTGATGCTGTTTATGAAGGATTAGAGGATGTTTTAAAAATCGACAATGTTTTTGTACATCTGTATGGAAAAAAAGAAACAAAACCAGGTAGAAAAATGGGGCATGTTACCATTCTTAGTAATGATTATCAGGAACTCATTTTCCAAGCAAATAAAATAAAGCAACAACTTCAAATAATTGCCTAAAATATAAGAAGCTTTAAGTTAACCAAAAGTTTTATTGCTTTTTAATTATGAAATTTTAATCGGATTACTTCTTTATTATATTCAAGGGTTTTAAAAATCCAATACCTATCAGACTTTTTGTTTGCAAAGCTGGCGAACTATGATTTGGACCAAACAATCTTACATTATCATCATAAATCATATCTAAACTATAGGTAGCCGAGAAATATTTATTGATTTTAAATGCAATTTGATTAGTCATAAAAAAATCAATATTCTGAGGTTTTTTGATATAGTTGGAAAATAAATCTAATCTTCCTTTGTATATAATATTTTTTGCCAAAGTGGAGGTATAATTAACTGTTGCGAAAGTGCCTATTTCGTTCAATGAATGAGAACCCGGTGTTAACCCGTATATACCTTTATTAGATAAAATTTTGTTGGTAACAACAGTCCATCTAGAAGTTAATGGAGAAAGGAATAATGAAAATTTATCGGTTGGCTTATAGTCAAACCCTACAGATAGAATAAAATAAGCTGGAGATAAAAAGGAGGAAGAAAGTTCCGCAGGTGTACTTCCATAATTAAATCCATCAAAGAATTGTGAACGAAAATTAAACAAACCTGATAAATACCACTTTCCAACCGTATCCATTTTATAACCATACTTACTTAGAAAATCCATGCGATCATCATTCTTTCTACCTCCAGAGCTGGAAGTATTCACATAGCCCAGATTTAAATCCATATTATTATCCCAAACCTGACGTCCGTGCTTATATAGATAGTAATAGTTTAAATAACTACTTGCGGCCATAGAAAAATTGTCCCCACCAGCAGCCCAGTTACTTAAAGATCCCTGAGAAAGTGAAAATAGAAACATGCCGCCTCTTTTCGATTTCCAAATAGTCGTATCAGTTTCTTTTTTAACTGTTCTTGAAGTTTCACTCCTTAATTTGTTAACTACTACATCTTGAGAAAAAGCTTGTACAGCAAATAAAATCATTATAATAAAACCCAGGTTTTTCATTTTTTTCATTTTAAAGCAGCAAAAATAGAAGATATTAATAAGTTTAACGAATGAGACGCTGACAATCTGGCATTAAAATCGCTATTTTTTGTACTTTTGTGCCCTAAACGAATATAAAATATGGAATTGCTGGATTTGGGAGCAAAAGAACATGATGAATTGAGGCAAGGTGAGGCATATAAACCCTTTATCAAAGATCCTAATCTATATAAAAAGCACTTTTATATAGAAAGTTATGGATGTGCGATGAATTTTGCAGATAGCGAGGTTGTGGCATCCATTTTACAGGATCAGGGCTTTGGAGCAACCAATAATATTGGTGAAGCCGATTTGATTTTATTAAATACCTGTTCCATTCGTGAAAAAGCTGAACAAACCATCCGCAAAAGACTTACAGAATTCAGAAAATTCAAAACCAATAAAAGCGGTCTCTTAGTAGGTGTTTTAGGTTGTATGGCAGAAAGATTAAAATCAAAACTTCTTGAAGAAGAAAAATTAGTTGATTTAGTGGTTGGCCCTGATGCTTACCGAAGCCTCCCAATTCTCATTGAAGAAGCGGAGACTGGACAAAAAGCTGTGAACGTTTTATTAAGCAGGGATGAAACCTATGCAGATATCTCTCCCATTAGACTAGATAGTAATTCCGTTTCAGCATTTGTATCAATTATGAGAGGCTGTAATAATATGTGTAGCTTTTGTGTTGTGCCTTTTACCAGAGGGCGAGAACGAAGCAGAGATGCCCATTCTATTCTTGCTGAATCAATAGATCTATTTGAAAAAGGATACAAAGAAATCACGCTTTTAGGGCAAAATGTAGATAGCTATTATTGGATTGATGAAGTGAATACTCATGCAGTAACTTTTGCAGAATTACTTGAGAAAATTGCCTTAATTAGTCCACAATTACGTGTTCGATTTAGCACTTCTCATCCAAAGGATATCACTGATGATGTGTTATTTACAATTGCCAAGTACGATAATATTTGTAATTATATTCATTTACCCATTCAAAGTGGCAACAACCGAGTACTACAATTAATGAATAGAACTTATACCAGAGAGTGGTATAAGGCAAAGGTTGAAAGAATACGAGAAATTATCCCGGATTGTGGAATCAGTACTGATATTATCTGCGGATTTTGTACAGAAACTGAAGAGGACCATCAAGACACTATCGATATCATGAAGTATAGTAGGTATGATTATGCCTATATGTACTTTTATAGTGAAAGACCTGGAACACTTGCTAGTAAAAGGTTTAAAGATGATATTCCCGAGGAAGAGAAAAAAAGAAGATTAACTGAAATTGTTGATGTACAATACCACTTGTCTTTAAAAAGTAATCAAAACGACATTGGAAAAACTTTTCGAATTCTGGTGGATGGTGAAAGCAAAAAAGATGCAAATTTTTGGAAAGGACGAAACGACCAAAATAAAGTAGCGGTTTTTGAAAAGAAAAATCACGGTATTTTAATCGGAGATTATGTGCAAGTAAAAATAAATAGTTGTACTAAAGGTACGTTGCTTGGAGAGTTTGTGAGCTTTTAAATTGAGGTAATACCGATTTGTTTAATCGGAAAAAAAGAAAAAAATGGACTTACAGTCAATCAAAAATAGATTCGGTATCATTGGAAATGCTCCAGCCCTAAACCATGCTTTGAATACAGCCGTTCAGGTAGCTGCTACCGACCTGACAGTTTTAATTGTGGGGGAAAGTGGTGTGGGTAAAGAGGTCTTTTCTCAAATCATTCATGCACTTTCTAGTAGAAAACATAATCCATTTATCGCTGTTAACTGTGGGGCAATTCCTGAAGGGACTATCGATTCTGAATTATTTGGCCATGAAAAAGGCGCGTTTACTGGCGCAGTTGATAGTAGAAAAGGATATTTTGAAACGGTAAGCGGGGGCACAATCTTTTTAGATGAAATTGGGGAAATGCCATTAGGCACTCAAGCCCGATTATTACGTGTATTGGAGACTGGCGAATTTATTAGAGTGGGGTCGTCTAAAGTTCAAAAAACGGATGTCCGGGTTATTGCAGCAACCAATAGAGAGCTTTTAGAATTTACTCAGAAAGGAAGATTTAGAGAAGATTTATATTATCGCTTAAGTACAGTGCCAATAAGAGTTCCCTCTTTAAGAGATAGAAAAGAAGATGTTTTACTGCTTTTTAGAAAATTTGTAGTTGACTTTTCGGAACGCTACAAAACTGCCCCTGTTCAATTAGATGAAGAAGCAAAGCAAATTTTAATCAATTACCGTTGGCAGGGCAATGTACGCGAGTTAAAAAATATTGCAGAACAAATTTCAGTTTTAAGTACAAATCCTCAAATTAGTGCCACTGTATTAAAAAATTTCTTACCAGAAAAAAACAGAAATTCTTTACCTGTCTTAGCAAATCACCCAACCGGATCAAATGATTTTTCTAATGAACGAGAAATTTTGTACAAACTTTTTTTTGATATGAAAAAAGATGTAACAGAATTGAAAAAAATGTTTTTAGAAATATTGCAAAACCCAACTTTGGCTGGCTCTGCTGCTAATTTCACAAGAGATTCGATTCTAAATGATTTTCATAGTAATGGAGAATTGACCAATTCTATTAACTCTAATAATAGTAATGCTTCTTCCGCAATTCAGCCTGCATATATCAATCAAACTTCTTCTCCAAATTCACAGCCAATGATTATTACAGAAGATAGTATTCATCATCATGAGGAAATTGAAGAATCGTTAAATATTATGGATAAGGAAAAAGAATTGATTGTAAAAGCATTAAAAAAACATAAAGGAAAACGACGAGATGCGTCTTTAGATTTAGGTATTAGTGAACGAACTTTATATCGTAAGCTTAAAGAATATGATATTGACGAATGATTCATTTAATTTCAATTAAATTTTAATGAGAAAACTTATCTTATCAATGACTCAAATCTATCAATCAAAAATATTTCGTTCCGGTTTATTGCTATTTTTAACGTTGCAGTTTACAAGTTGCGGAATCTATACATTGAACGATGTCTCAATTGATTATACTAAAGTCAAAACGATAAAGTTATTTGCAATTGAGAATAAGGCCAACTATGTGAACCCTCAGCTTAGTCCAAAATTGTACGATAAATTATCTCAAAAATTTATCAATTCAACCAAACTTACTAGAACTAATAGTGATGAAGCCCATTATCAAATCATTGCTACTATTACTGGCTACAATCCTTCCCAGACAGTAGGAATTAGTGCTCAACAAGCTACCACTAACCGACTTACCGTAAGTGTTCACGTGGTTTTGAAAAAAACACTTGAAAATAAAACTGACGAATTCGATGTGTCAAGAAATGCCGATTTCTCGGCAAACTTATCTTTGCAACAAGCCGAAGGCCAATTATTGGATGAGTTAGTAAGAAATTTAACGGATGAAATTTTTAACCATATTTTTTCCAACTGGTAATCAAGTTGTACTTTTAATAATATGAATTCAATTCAGGAGAAAGCTTTATATCATTTAACCGGTTTCAAAGACCTTTCAATGGTTAATGAAGAGACATTGGTTAAGTTGGCCGATAATTATCCTTATTTTGCTCCCGTGCAAATGCTTCTTTCTGCTAAATATAAAACTGACAATTCTTCTGATTTCATAAAACAAGTGCAAAAAACAAGTCTTTATTTTACCAATCCTTATTGGTTACATTATTTAATACAGGAAAAGCCAATCCAACCTCTTTTAGAGGACTCCTCACCTGCATCTATTGATTATTTATTAGAGAATCCAGATTCTGCTATATCTAGAAACATTTATGGTGAAGTTCAAGCGATTACTGAAACAAAAGAGGATATTGTAGAAAAAGAGCTTTCTATTAGCAATAACGATTTTTCAAGTAATATTTCAATACCCACAATCGAATCGGTAAAAGAAATGATGCGTGGAATTGATAAACAAACGTTTCCTGAAACTTCTCACGACGAAAATTTTGAGGAAGTAATCACTAAACAACCAGATTTTGATGAATCAGAATCGATCCTCTCTCATGTGGAGCCTTATAATGAGGAAGCTGCAACTGATTTAAGCAATTCTAAAATATCCAGTTTACTATCTAATCAATTAGCCGATTTTAAGAAGCCTGTACAAATAGAGGAAGAATTGGAAATTTCTAGAGAACCCATGTATACCATCGATTATTTTGCCTCCCAGGGCATTAAAATCGACTTATCCAAGATTCCTCAAGATAAATTAACCACACATCTTCGAAGATTTACAGATTGGCTAAAATACATGAAACATGACAATCCCAACCCGATTGACCTTGGTACCAACCAAGATTTAGAGGAAGCTGTTGAAATGATAGCTAAAAGTTCTAATGAACAAAGGGAAATCGTAACAGAAACAATGGCCGATGTTTTGCAAAAACAAGGTCAATTAGACAAGGCAATTCAGCTCTATATTAAATTAAGTTTCTTAAATCCTGAAAAATCCGCTTATTTTGCCTCCAAAATTCAACATTTAAAAGGAATACAATGATAATTTTGTTTTTGATCTTGATTGTGATTGCCTGTGCGGCGCTAGGATTTATTGTTTTGGTTCAAAACCCTAAAGGTGGTGGATTATCTGCTAACGTGGGTGGTTTGAGCAACCAGTTGATGGGTGTTAAACAAACTACAGACGTTTTAGAGAAAGGCACTGGGTTGTTTGCTGGAATTATAGCAATACTTGCTACTTTCTCTAGCCTTTTTTTAAAAGGAAGTGGTTCTTCTAATGTAGACAATTCACTTTTGCAGAAAGTAAATACTAGTAGTTCAGCTCCTGCTGCTGCTCCTGCTGCTACTCCTTCTAATACAGTGCCTCTTTCAAAAGATTCTGGAAAGAAATAAAAAAATAGCAAATAAAAGGTACCCTGTCTGCCCTTGCAGACAGGGTTTTTTATTTAAATTGAACCCATGAAATCACTTTTAAAATTTATTTTACTGATTTTATTTGTATTTAGTATCCTTTCAGGATGGTTAATATTTGGATCTTCTACCAACTTTACTGAAAAATCAAAGTACCTGCTTATATCCAAAAACGGCATAGAAAAAGAGGCTATTCTCAAAAATATGGATGATAACAGCATCTTAAAATACCCTTTTGCCTTTGACCTTTTTATGAGTATTCAGGGTACCTGGGGAAAAATTAAACCAGGCAAGTATGAAGTTAAAAATGGTCAAAATATTTGGTCAATTGCCCGACAATTAAAGAAAGGTCGAACAGCAGAAATGAAACTTGTCATCAATAGACTTAGAGTTAAAGAAGATTTAGCAAAATTGATTAGTAAAAGTTTTTCTCCTGATTCATTTGAAGTATTGAAATATCTGGCATCAAATGACTCATTGGCAAAATGGAATGTTGATAGTAATACCGTTTTCACGATGATTATTCCAGACACTTATCAATTTTATTGGGACGCTTCATTAGATAATATATTTCAAAAATTACATGATGCGAATATTAGTTTCTGGTCAAAGAACGATCGTAAAAATAAATTATCCGCAAGTCACTTAAGCAAACTAGAAGTATATATTTTAGCCTCCATCGTTGATGAAGAAACAAATTACGACTCTGATAAATATAAAATTGCGAGTGTATATCTTAATAGGCTGCAAAAACAAATGCCCTTACAAGCCTGTCCCACTATTAAATATGCCATGAAAGATTTTACACTTACAAGGATCTATGAAAAATATTTAAGTAACCCATCCCTATATAATACCTACAGGCATAAAGGACTCCCGCCCGGGCCAATTTGTACACCATCACCAAAAACCATTGATATTGTTTTAAATGCTCCAAAAACAGATTATTTATTTTTTGTAGCAAAAAGTGATTTCAGTGGATATCATCATTTCAGTAGTAATTTTGCGGAACATAATACTTATGCAAAGGAATATCAGAAAGCATTGGATATCTATATGGCAGAAAAACAAGCAGGAAAGAATTGACAAAAGTAGAACGACTTATAGTAACATCTAGACCAATTGCATTTCTCATTAGAAAAAGCAAACAAATTGTCATTCCAGGATTTCAGGGATTACCTTTATTTGATGTAGTTCGTTTCTTCTTTATTCAGATAAACAAAATTGGGTTAAACGAAAGAGCCGCCGCCATTTCTTTTAATATTATTATGGCTATTCCTGCAGCATGTATCTTTTTGTTTTCTGTAGTGCCCTATCTGCCAGTTTCAGCTCAATTTAGGGTAGAATTATTGGCATTAACAAAAGACCTTACACCCAATATAAAAACTTACGATTTAGTTGAATCTTTCTTAAACGATTTCTTTAAAAAATCTAAAGGAGGTCTCTTATCTTTTGGTATACTTATGGTTATCTTCTATGCGTCGAATGCCATGATGGGAATTATCAGAACATTTGATAAATCCATTCTTCATGCAAAAACACATTTCATCCATAAGCGATGGAAAGCAATAAGACTCACTTTACTTCTCATCATGTTAGTAATCAGCTGTGTATTATTTTTAATTGGTCATGATGCTTTAGAGAAAATATTGCGACACTATTTTAATGTCAAAAAAGCGGATTGGTTATGGTGGTGGGAAAGCACCAGATGGTTAGTTATTGTTGCATTGATTTTCTTTGGAATTTCTATTATTTATAGATACGCACCTTCTGTAGAAGAAAAATGGAATTTCGTTTCTCCGGGTTCATTATTAGCCACTTTTTTAACTCTTGCATCTACTATTATTTGTTCTTATTGGTTTACTCATTTCGGAAGCTATAATAAAGTATATGGATCTATTGGAACCGTATTAATAATCATGATAATCATCGATTACAATGCGCTAATCCTATTGATTGGATTTGAATTGAATGTGAGTATTACCAATTTACAAAAACAGGTAGCTCTAAGAAAAAAAAAGAAAGAAAAGTCAATTATTGATTCAATCTCCTAAGTGCCTTTAAATCTTTAAAGCGAAATTTCACTTTTGGCTTACTCCAATTTGATTTTATTTCCTGAATCCTTTCCTCTGTTAAACTTCGCTGATTATAGTGGCCTGCATTTATTTTCTGCCTATAAGCTTCATAGATAGTGATTGCACAGGCTACAGATATATTTAAGCTTTGAATCATCCCTACCTGTGGTATAATGATATTTCCGTCGGCCAATTGGCGCATTTCAGCGCTAACACCGTCATGTTCATTACCAAATACCAATGCTATAGACTCTTTTGTGAAATCAAATTCGTACAAGGAAATTGCATCTGTAGATAAATGAGTGGTATAAATCCTTTTATAACGTTCCCTTAAAACCAATATGCATTCTTCTATGGAACTAAATTGATGAACAGTTAACCACTTAGCAGCACTACTACTGCTTTTAGGGCCAAAATATCCATGCTTTGGTGATATACTATTAATCACATAAATGTCTTGAATTCCAACAGCATCACAGGTGCGCATAACAGCCGAGATATTATGAGGATCATGTACGTTTTCCATCACAATGGCTAGATCGGACTGCCTATTTGAAAGCACTTTTTGGAATTTATCGCTTCTTTCGGGAGTCATTTTAAATTTTGGCTTTATTATCCACTCTTTCAATTCTTTTAAAACACAAATATCTAATAATTTAAAGGCATAAATTCTCGAAATATAGCTCAACTCAATTATTCACCCCCGCGACATGATTTATCCACTAATCTATATCAACTGTTGTTTTCTGTTTTAAAGAGCTTAATTTTGATCCGTAATCCTACGTTCACCCAAACGTGCCCAATGTATTCTACAAATCATGTTCGAGGAGAGCATTTGTTGTGGCTAACCCCTATTTTATATATATGGTTAACCGGCATCAATGTTCCCATTTCAAATTTTATCGTTTTAATTGAGGGTAGCTTTTACCTATTTAACTATTTTTCATACTTAATCATACTTTTAATTATTATCTCTTTGCCTTTTTATATGCATCGCCATTTAAGGGAAAAAGAATTAAGAAGTACCATTATTTCGTGGATACATATTGTTCCTACTCTATTACTGATTTTGAGCATCATTACCATTTATTCCTATGCACCCTCTATCGACAGGTCTTGGAAGGATTCGCCTCTAACTAACCCAAATTTCTCACGTTGGGAACTTTATAATGATGTTGCTATTGCTCTTTTTGAAGTATTAATTCTTATTCAAATAGCTTTCTTGTTTTATGGTTTAGTAGTTTTAAATATTAACAAATTAGAACAGTCTGATTTTGATAGTTCTGAGTTTGAATCATACTCATTTGATGACAATCAGGTGATGATAAATCCTGCTTATAAATATACCTGGATACCTAAACCTGCTGAACCATTCAATTGAATCTTACCATCATTGTAATGTAGTCCTGAAGCAAAATCTTCAGAAAGCAATAAAGGTCCATCCATATCAACTAGATCAATTTGAGGAAGAAAATTAGCAATAGCAGCTGAACCAATACTGGATTCATTCATACTACCCATCATTACTTTCATTCCTAGTTCACGGGCTTCTTGAATCATCCTTCTGGCTGGTGTTAAACCACTACATTTTGTTAGTTTAATATTGATGCCATGAAAGTGTTGATGGCATCTAGAAACATCTTGCTCAAATACACATGATTCATCTGCAAACAGAGGCAATGTTGATTGCTCATACAGAATCTTCATTCCTTCCCAATTATTTTTTTCTAATGGCTGTTCAATCATTTCAACACCCAGCTCGGCTAATTTTGGAATTTTAGCTAAAGCTTCATCTAGTTGCCAACCTGCATTCGCATCAATTCTAAATACAGATTTTGTATGATCCCTTAAGGATTTAACGATTTCAATATCTTGATTAGTTCCTAATTTAATCTTATAAATTGGCCAAGGTTTTTCCAACATTTTCGACACCATTTTATCAATAGTATCAATCCCAATGGTATAATCACAGATTGGAGTTTCCTTCCAAGGCTTACCCCATAACTCAAATAAAGGTTTGCCCTTCATTTTAGCAAAAAGGTCCCATGCAGCCATGTCTAATGCACAAACTAAAAAAGGGTTTTGTGGAAATAAGTGATGAAGATAATGCCAATATCTTTCGGGATCAGTTAGCGCAAATTTTTCAACCAATGTTCGCTTCGACTCCATATCAGCGATCATTTTTTCTACTGTTATATCATAATAAACAATTGCTGGAGCTTCCCCAAAACCAACAAAGTTCCCGATAGATAAAGATACAATCAGCGATGGCTGATGCGTTTTTGTTCTACCATTTGATATTGTAAATGGATATTTAAATGGCAATTCTTTATGCCAATAATTTAAAATCATAATTTGAAAAATATGCTATCCAGGTAAGTGAAGAAACAGATGATTAAGAACGCCCAGATTCTTTAATTGCTTTGCCAAGACTTTGATTAAACATGTCAAAACTCATTAAAGCTTCTAAGCTATGGTGCATTCTATATCTCCAATAATGTTTTGAATTTGCTGGAACATTAATTCGTTCATCATTTGGATTTTCGCGACGTACAACAGGGTCTATACCCATGATATCTTGTAATTGAAAAATACTCCACATGGCTGGAGAATACAGATGCTGCAATACTATGGCATTATTAATCCAAGCTTCACAGAAAAAAGGAGCTTCGCCATATTGACCAAGCTCATGATTATAAAATTTCTGAATATTTTCTCTATCCTCTTCCCACCATCCACGAATGGTACTCATATCATGTGTAGACGGAGTTACAACACTCAAATATGGTGCGTCATTGGGATGAAAAAATACTTTTGATGAATCTTTAGGCATCCTTTGTATTTCTAAACTAAGTAATCCTAACTGTCGCATTACTTCAGGAACACAAGTTGGTACCATACCAAGGTCTTCTCCACATACTAACATATTTGTGACCCTTTTCAATGCTGGTAATTTTTGAAGTGCTTCTTGCATCCAAAAATCGTCTTGCCTTTTATAAAAGTATTGTACAAATAAATCCTTTAGTTGATTTTGAGTATTTAAATCCAGATTTATAAATGAACTAGTAGATTCCATCCCAAAACGGAAATGAAACTGTTGCGCCTGAGATCCCTCTACTTCAAATAAAATAACATTACTAATCAAATCGAAAAGTTGTTGCTTTTGTTTCTGGTGATAATCATTATCCTCTAACTTTACAAAATATTTTTCAACTAACCGTTGAGTAGCAAAAGCAGGTTTTAGCTTATATCCCGAATAGCCATCTTCGTCAAGAAATTGTTCCTTTGCATATTCGTTTTCATAACCGAAAACTTCCCATAAGGTATTCTCAGTAATAAATGGTTTTGTATAACGATGATAGTCGAACCATATATTTTTAGAATAAAATTCATTGATATGCATTGGTATGGCTGGTACAAAATAGCCCATGATACCTTCAACTGCATCTATTGGAATACTCCAAATTCTAAAAAAACCAAGTATATGATCTATCCTAAATGCATCGAAGTAATAATTCATTTGCTCAAAACGCTGTTTCCACCAAGCAAATCCATCTTCCTTCATCTTTTGCCAGTTATAAGTGGGAAAGCCCCAATTCTGGCCTTTTATTGCAAAACCATCTGGAGGTGCTCCTGCTTGCATGTCCATATGATATAATTCCGGTTGCTGCCATGCATCTGCACCATTTCGATAAATACCAATTGGGATATCCCCTTTTACAATAATTCCTTTTGAATGCGCATAATCAGTTGCAGATTTTAATTGCAAATGCAACTGGTATTGAATGAAAAAATATAAGGCTATACCTTCAAATGCGACAGAACCCTCTTTAATTAATTCGTTCACTTCAGCTTTATTGTATTGTTGATGTGCTGGCCATTTACTAAAATCAGCAGTTTTATACTGATCTCTTAAATAACAGAATACCGCATAGGGTTCTAGCCAATGTGAATTCTGATTAAAGTATTGTTGGAATTGGCTGTCTTTTAAAAATTTAAGCTTATCAAGTTGGTAAGTCTTTTTAATAAAGGCTAGTTTAACTTGATTCACAATTTCATAATCAACCTCTTCAAGGTTATTTAAATTCGAATATTCATCCTTCAATAAATTCAAATCTTTTATCGTATCACTATTCGCTAACAAATCAAGATTCAAATACATGGGATGTAATGCAAATGCAGATATTGATGCATAGGGATAAGAATCAGTCCAAGTATGCGTTGCAGTAGTATCATTAATTGGTAAAATCTGAATCAATTTCATACCTACTTTTACTGTCCAATCAACCAGTAATTTAATATCTGTGAACTCTCCTACTCCAAAACTATTTTCAGATTTTAAACTAAAAACCGGAATGGCAACACCTGCAGCCTTCCAATCAATTTCAGGTAGTACGGCAAAACTATCATGAATAATGGTTTGCTCTTCAGGTAAATTAGTTTCATAAAGAACTCGGTTGTTACCTTGTTCGAATTGCAAGAACTTTTTAGAAATGGTATCATAAATACCATATTTGTAAGCAACGGGAAAATGTTCTTGCGTTAGATCTAATCCTACTGTATAATAGTTTTCTTCAGACTTTCTACTCATTAGAATAGGATTATTAGTATCCCATTTAGACAAGCCTTTACAATTTCCCAGAATACACAAAGTCTGACCTTTGGATAATAATGGAGTCTTAATTTTAAATTGATGAGTTACTCTTTTGGGAGTAACAATTTTAACATCCGTATAATTTCCTTTTAATAAAACATTTATAAAAGGTTCAGTGTAAAAAACATTCTCAATATAACCAGCGAAATTCCAGGAATCAATAGTTATGATATTTTCTGAACTAAAAAGGTTAGGATTAATTTGCTTATCATTTCCAGCATCATAACTAAAACTTCCATCGTCATTTTTTAAAATATACTGATAGGTGATAGTTTTTGATATTGGTTCTGACTTAGAAAAATCAAGTTCCAACGACCAACGATCTTCATTATTATAATACAACGGAACCGCTTTTAGAGGGTCGCCATTCCCTAATAAAGGATGATTACCACTAATGAAGATTTCTTGACCATATTTAGTACGATACCTTAATTGAAAACGAACTTGACTAATCACTTTACTAGATTGTTTTTTTTCTGAAAGAACTGTAACTTTTGGCTTGTTGCTAACACGAATTGATGGTTTAATTGACTTTTCTTTATCTAGAACAGCTTTTCCTCCCTGAGCAGTTTTCGCTATTTTCTTTGTTTCGGGTTTAATTTCATCCATTTTGATCTCCAAAGATTTTATATTAGTTTTTTTTGACAGCGAATTGAGCTGTGTAGCTTTCGTTTTTTTATCCTTATTCAAGTCCTCTATTTAATAATTAAAAATAAATAAAACAATATGTAATTTAAACACAATAATTAAACAAAAAAGCACTTTTATCTATTAGTTTTAATTAAAACCTTAAATTATTATTTAGATCCCACTAAGAATCTTACCCGTTTTAAGTTTCTTTGCCACTTATTAAATGAAAGTTATCTGTGAAAGAAGACTTAAAAACAATTCATTCATCAAATTTAGTTGGACACCCACTAAAAATCTATACCGACGGTTCGTCTAGGGGCAACCCTGGCCCTGGTGGATTTGGAGCAATCCTTTTATGGGGAGAGATGCAAAAAGAATTGTCGGGTGGTTACCGATTAACTACCAATAATCGAATGGAATTATTAGCAGTTATTAAAGCCCTGGAGTCATTAAAAAAGAACCAGATTTCAGCAACTATTTATACTGATAGTCAATACATTGTGAACAGTGTTGAGAAAAAATGGTTAGATAAATGGATTAAAACCGATTTCAAAGGTGGCAAAAAAAATAAAGACCTTTGGCTACACTATCATTCATTGTCTAAACAGTTTAAACTACGTTTCGTTTGGGTTAAAGGGCATGCTGATAATAAATGGAATAATAGATGTGATGAGTTAGCAACAGCTGCTGCTGATGGTAAAGATTTGAAAATAGATGAAGGATATGAATCGGAAAATGGGTATTAACTAACAAAAGCAACATTTTGCAGAAATACACTTTATCTGATGTAACCTAAATTAAGCTGTTTGTTTAGTATCCGCAGATTTTAACAACGAATAGCCACCAAATAGGATAGCACCAAAAACTAATGTCCCAATCAAACTACTCTGATAAAAAGGAATTCCATCTATTAAGGTCTGAATCAATCCACCTAATGTACGAGAGCGATGGTAGCCGCCATTTCCAAACCAAACAAGGCCATTAGACAAAAGAAAATAGGTTGTAGGTGCTGCTATAGAAGCTATGATTACTTTTAAAATTTTACCGTCACTTATTAAAAATCCAAAAACTGTTAAAGATCCTATCAATAAATAGTTTACCCACTGACCACTATAGAATCCTTGAATCTCAGAATAACCGTAATTATAAAGAACTTGATATAAAAGATCAGAAATAAACATTGAAATCAAAGGAAGACTAAATGCCCATTTTTTATTTTGTACAAAGAAAGCTCCACCAAATAAGGCTAGAGCAATCTGCGGTGCAAACCCATAAGGTCTATTTGGCAAAATTCTATATACTGATGTAATTGCTATCATCAGACCAATTGATAAAAAAAAGTTCTTATTTAGTTTCATTATTTTTTATTTCGAGACAAAAATAGGCGAAAAAATATTTTAAAGTGCAATTTTCGTTAAGTGTGAAGAAAGCGGGTATAATCTATGTAAAAGCTTTGAACAAAGTACAATGTCCAGATGAGATTAGCGTATACGTAGCACCTGGCAATAGACATACAGCTTCTCCTTGCTTTAATGTCATACTATTATTTAATACCGCCCCACCTTCAGTTACTAGCAAAATTTCCAGAGATACCGATACATTACTATATGGTAGATTATTCTTCAAATCTATTTTGCTAATTGAAAAATCGGGTACTGGGCAAGGATAATTCTTTTCTTCTATTCCAATCTCATTTCCCTTCATAACATTTGGGATAATGCCTTCAAACAACGTATGCTTAATTAATTCATTTACATCAATATGTTTGGGCGTTAAACCTCCTCTTAAAACATTATCGCTATTTGCCATTAATTCTATATTTTGGCCTTCAAGGTAAGCATGAGGCAAGCCTGCACCTTGAAATACAGCTTCGCCAGGCTTTACATTAACGATATTGAAAAAATAAATAGAGAAAACGCCTTTATCTATATTAGTAATCTGATCTTCCCCTTCGAATAATTTAGCTACCCACCAGCCTGGATTTGATTTTAAAAGCAACCCCTCTTTTTTATTTCTAATTTCCCGTTTTACGGTTTGCATTAAAAATGAATTTACCTCTTCTACACTCATTTCCATCACAAACTGATACAACACTTTATAACCATCTCTTTTAAAAAGTGGTAATAAAATATTGAATTCAGGAACCTCCTCCAATGTCTTTTCAAGTAATCCCTTTTCCTTAAAACCATGTAATAACCAAAAATCACTTAACGCCACCATTACTTCAGGTTTGTGATTGCGATCTTTATAATTTCTATTTGCTGCTTTAATTGGAATTGCTGCTGCTTCCTCCCGATCAAAACCTAATGCTGCTTCCTGTTTTGTCGGATGCACTTGAATAGAAAGCATTTGCTTTACATCTAACACCTTTAACAAATAGGGCAATTCTCCGAATTTATTAAAAATAGCCTCACCTAATGTTTTAGATGGGTCTTTTTTGATGAGTTCAAATAAGGTTTCAGCCTCCCCATTATCCAAAATTTGGGCAGAAGCAGATGAGTGTGCTCCTAACCAATATTCTGCACAAGGATCTAAATTAGGATTTGCAATCCCTAACAATTCAGGAATAAAGGTGTTTCCACCCCATGCATAATGTTGAATACACCCTTTTATTTTGAAAATTTTGTGGGAAGCTTCCATTATTTGAATTTTATTTTATAACGTTAATTCAAAACAAATCTTGCGCAAAATAAAAAAGAAATCCAGAACACTTATTTATGGAATCTAACAAAGACAAAGGTGCAAATGGGGAACAAATAGCAACTGATTATTTACAAGAATTGGGTTTCACCATTTTAGATAGAAATTGGCGTCATCATCACCTTGAAGTAGATATAATAGCGTTTAAAGAGGAGTTGTTACATATTATAGAAGTGAAAACAAGACATTCACTTAGATATGGCCGACCTGAAGAAAGTATTAAACGGGATAAAATGACTTTTCTCAAAAATGCAGCAGAAGCCTATCAATATCAGCATCCATTCTGGAAATATGTACAATTTGATGTAATTGCTATTACAATTATTGGTAATCACCCGAAAGAAATTTTTATGATAGAAGATGTATACTTCTAATAAATTATTTTGATTTTTTCTCAGGCTTAATACCTTGCTCCATCATTTTTTCTACCATTTTATACGTTGCAGGGCAATAGTTAATATTTTGCTGATGCCAATGCATATATTCTGGCATTTTTCGTTTTTTCAGATGTGGGAATCCTGCACAATCGAGAGGTCTCACTTCATATATACTACACATATTCGTTTCCTTACTCAGGAATTGACAAGGCTGTTTTTTATTTATCCAATCTTTATCTTCTTCTTCATACACTAACCATTTCTCAGTAAACTCTTTCACAGACATTTCTAAATGATTCGATATCCGCTTCACATCTGTCTTTGTAAATGTGGGCGTCATACTTTTACAACAATTCGCACAACTTAAACAGTCAATCTCTTTCCAAACTTGCTCATCAATTTTTGATGCCATATTATCAAGGCCTTTAGGTGGGTTCTTCGCAATAGATCCTAAATATTTTGTAAATGCTTTTGTATTATGACGAACTTTTTGTTTAAAGGAGCGAAGGTTTACCTGCATAATTCTAGTTTCGGATTAAATTATATTAGACACAATTTAGGGAATCAAAATTTAATTCAATCAAAGAGAAAATCTAATTTGTAACTTTCATTTCAAATTGAATATTTAATATCAATTATATTTTTGATTATTCTATGTGGGACTCATATAAAAATGGATTCAAGGGTTATCTGCAACTAGAAAGATCATTAAGTGATCATTCTGTGGATGCATATTTACACGACATAGAAAAATTGACTCAGTTTCTAACAATAAGCGATTCAAGCAAAACACCTGGAAATATTGAGTTGAAAGATTTACAACATTTTGTAAAATGGATTAGTGAACTAGGTATGAGTCAGACTTCCCAAGCTCGTATCATATCAGGGATACGCAGTTTTTATAAATATTGTTTGATTGAACAAATATGTTTAAAAGATCCTACCCATTTGTTAGATGCACCAAAAACAAAAAGAAAACTACCCGACACTTTAAGTTTTGAAGAGATAGAATTAGTGATTGCACAGATTGATCAAAGTACACCAGAGGGTGGAAGGAATAAAGCTATATTAGAAACCATGTATAGTTGTGGACTTCGGGTAACAGAAGTAATCAATTTGAAAATATCTGGATTATATCCAGACCTTGGGTTTATCCGAGTTACCGGGAAAGGTGATAAAGAAAGATTAGTACCAATAGGTAAAGATGCGATAAAATATATCCTTTTATACAAGAATAATATTCGAGTTCACCAAAAAGTGCAAAAAAACAATGAAGACATTTTATTTCTTAATAAAAGAGGGAACGGATTAAGCAGGGTAATGATATTTTATATTATTAAAGAGATGGCAATGAAAGCCGGGATTAAAAAAGTTGTTTCACCTCATACTTTTCGCCATTCTTTTGCCACACATCTTGTTGAAGGAGGGGCAGATTTGAGAGCAGTGCAGGAAATGTTAGGGCACGAAAGCATTACAACCACAGAAATCTATACCCATCTTGATAGGGATTATTTACGTGATACCCTTCAACGTTTCCATCCTTCTTTTAAATAATATACCAATTATATAAAATGATTGGCAATCAGCTTTCCATGTATTAGGTTTGTAGCATAAAATAAATCACATATGAAAAGAATTCTTTTGCTTACTCTAATGTCATTTGCACTAATTGCAAATTCACAAATCAAAATGCCTGCTCCAAGTACTACTCAGTCTATATCACAGGATTTTGGTATGGGCAAAATTGAACTAACCTATTCTAGACCAAATATTAAGGGTCGTTCTTTGTTGAAAGAGAATAGTGATCTAGCACCCTTGAATAAGTTATGGAGATTAGGAGCCAATGCTGCTACGAGAATTAAATTTACAGACATTGTAACAATGGGTGGTAAAGTTTTAGATACCGGTTCTTATGTTTTATACGCTATACCAGGAAAGGATTATTGGGAAATAATAGTCAATAAAGGATTGAATAATTGGGGTACAGATGGCTATAAAGAAGCGGAAGATGTTGTTAGATTTAAGTTGAAATCAGAGAAAATAGCTACTGCAGTGGAAACTTTTTCTTTGCAATTTGAAGCTATCCAACCTGAAACTTGCGAGCTACTGATTACATGGGGCAATACAACAGTAAGAGTTCCAATTAGTACAAATGTTAAACCAAGATTAAGGGCACAAATTGAAAAAGAATTAAGTGCCGACAAAGTAAATCCGGCAATCTATCAAACTGCTGCAAACTTTTATTTTGAGTGGGATAAGGACTTATCAAAGGCATTAGCAAATGCCAAGAAAGCAACTGAAGCAACTCCAAATGGTTTTTGGTTATTTTTATTAAGAGCCAAAATCGAAAAAGAGAATGGTGATAAAATTGCCGCAAAAACAAGCGCAGAAAAATGTATTGCTCTGGCAACTGCTGCTAAGAACGAAGACTATGTAAAACAAGCTACTGACCTTATAAAGAAATTGTAGAATAAGTAAAAATTCAAAATTCAAATATAAAAGCCTCTGTAAATTCAGAGGCTTTTATATTTTCAAAATATGTAATACTGAGATATACTTATACCTTGATATTTTTACTTTTGAATTTTTAATTTAACCTACCCCGCCATATCCGGAATTACTTCAGCTTTATAAGCTCCAGCATCTAATTTGGATTTTGTTTCAGTAAAAGCAACAAGAGTTTCATTAATATCAGCATCAGTATGCACAGCTGTTGGAATTAATCGATAAATGATATGTCCCTTAGGAATCACTGGATAAACTACAATTGAACAAAATATTTTGTAGTTTTCTCTTAAATCCATCACCATCGCAGTTGCTTCTTCTACACCTCCTTTCATGTAAACAGGAGTAACCGGCGTATCCGTATTTCCAATATCAAAGCCCCTTTCTTTTAAGCCATTTTGTAATTTCAATGCGTTACTCCAAAGCCTTTCTTTTAGTTCAGGTTGGGTTTGTAATAATTCTAAGCGCTTCAAGTTACCCAATACTAAAGGCATTGGAACACTCTTTGCAAATATTTGAGAACGAATATTGTAACGTATAAAATCTATAATTGCTTTATCGCCCGCCATAAAAGCGCCAATGGAAGCCATAGATTTTGCAAAAGTAGAGAAGTATAAATCAATACCATCCTGACAACCTTGTTCTTCACCTGCACCAGCTCCAGTTTTGCCAAGTGTTCCAAATCCATGTGCATCATCTACCAATAAACGAAAATTATATTTAGTTTTTAATGCTGCAATTTCTTTCAATTTTCCTTGGTCACCTGCCATACCAAAAACCCCTTCTGTAATTACTAAAATTCCACCAGCAGGTTGCTTTTCGATAAGTGTAGTAGCTCTTTCCATTTGCTTTTCGAAATCAGCAATATCATTGTGCTTATATACATAACGATGACCAGTATGTAAACGCAAACCATCAATAATACATGCATGAGATTCTGCATCATAAACAATTATATCGTGTCTTCCGCAAATTGAATCGATAGCACTCATGATTCCCTGATAGCCAAAATTCATCAAAATGGCATCTTCCTTATTTTCAAAAGAAGCCAGTTTTGCTTCTAATTCTTCATGATAATTACTATTACCACTCATCATGCGAGCTCCCATTGGAGAAGCCAGTCCATATTGCACAGAAGCTTCCCCATCAGTTTTGCGAACCTCAGGATGATTGGCTAATCCTAAATAATTGTTTAAGCTCCAAACAATCATTTCTTTTCCGCGAAATTTCATACGACTTCCAATTTCACCCTCTAATTTAGGAAAGGCAAAATACCCATGCGCTCTTTCGCGGTGCTGACCCAATGGGCCGTAATTCTTAACCAGTTTTTCAAATATATCTGCCATAATTACACTATTTCTAAATTGAATAGGGCGCAAAAATAAACTTTTAACACTTAAGGGCAAAGCCATTTATTAAACACAACTTATTAACCTACTATTTAAACTAAATAAGCAACCTATCCTCTATTTTTACAAACTTAAATCCCTTGAATGAAAAAAGCATTTAGTTTATTTGCATTTTTACTGTTTTTAGTAAGTGTTAAGTCCCAGTCAAAATCTCCTGCGATACAACGGCCCAAACTAGTAGTTGGAATTATTATCGATCAAATGAGATGGGATTATCTATATCGTTTCAATTCATTATTTTCTCCAACTGGAGGATTTAAAAGAATGATGGGTGAAGGATTTACCAGTAATAACACCTTAATACCCTATGCCCCAACTGTTACAGCATGCGGCCACACATGTGTCTATACCGGATCAGTTCCTGCTATACATGGAATTACTGGAAACAACTGGTGGGATAATCAATTAATGCGTAATGTATATTGTAGCGAAGATAAAACAGTGAATAGCGTGGGCACTACATCAGATGCCGGCCAGATGAGCCCTAAGAACATGCTCACAACAACTATTTGCGATGAATTAAGATTAGCAACAAATTTTAAAAGTAAAGTGATCGGAGTTGCCATTAAAGACAGAGGTTCCATACTACCTGCCGGACATTCTGCAAATGCTGCGTATTGGTATGATAGTAAGACCGGGGATTTTATTACCAGTTCTTACTATATGAATGAATTACCAACATGGGTAAATCAATTTAATAAACGCAAATTAGTAGATTCATTTTTTCAAATTGGATGGAATACTATCTTAAATAAATCTATCTATACCATCTTTGCTACTGAAGACATGAAAGCTTATGAAGCAACTCCTTTTGGAAAGGATATGAACGCCTTTCCCTATGATCTTTCAAAGTTTAAAGGCAAAGATTATGGCAAAATTTCAACTACACCTTATGGCAATAGCCTAACAGTTGAAATGGCAAAAGCAGCAGTTATCAATGAAAAAATGGGTAAAGGTGATGTCACTGATTTCCTGGCTATAAGTTTTTCATCCCCAGATTATATTGGACATTCCTTCGGACCGAATTCTTGGGAAATGGTAGA
The DNA here is from genome assembly GCA_903927185.1 of uncultured Bacteroidota bacterium. GTDB lineage: Bacteria > Bacteroidota > Bacteroidia > Chitinophagales > Chitinophagaceae > Sediminibacterium. Next base: position 98,475 of record CAIYLW010000020.1, on the reverse strand, counting down.
TGACTATATAAGATTGGATGCAGAATTAGGTAAATTGTTATCATTTCTGGATGCCTCAGTTGGTAAAAACCAGTATACTGTTTTCTTAACTGCAGATCATGCGGTAGCTCATATTCCAGGATTTATGAAAGAACATAAATTACCAGGTGGTTTATTTGATGATAACACCACGCGTAAAGAATTGAATGATCAAATTAAAGAAAAATTTGGAGTAACATCCGCCATTGAGAATTTTTTCAATTATCAAGTAACATTGAATCATTCTAAAATTGATTCTGCAAAAGCTGATATTGATGCGATTAAAAAATTAATCATTACAGGTTTATTAAAAAAAGAAGCTGTTGCAAATGCTGTTGAAACAAGCAAAATATTAACCAGTACTTTGAATAAGACACAAAGAGAAATGTTTGCCAACGGTTATTATCCAAATAGATGCGGTGATATACAAATTATTCTAAAACCCGGATATATAGAGGGAGGAAGTACAGGAACTACTCATGGACTATGGGCACCTTATGATGCGCATATCCCATTACTTTTTTATGGTTGGGGAATTAAAAAAGGTAGTACTAATAAAGAAAATTATATGACCGACATCGCTCCTACTATTGCTGCATTATTAAACATCCAAATGCCAAGTGGATCAATTGGGAAAGTAATCGAGGAAGCAATAAAAACAAATTAAAAAATCAAAATTCAAAATTCAAAAGGTTTGTAGTATTTTAACCTTTAATTCAAAATATAAAAGCCCCTGAATAATCAGAGGCTTTTTTTGACTTTTGAATTTTGACTATTAACTTTTACTTCCCTAGTTTCACTTTCAGATTTTGATCTAATGCATCTAAGAACTCTTCAGTATACAAATAGTGTTCTCCATGATTCATTTTGCTTCCATAGATACAAAGAGCAAGATCTTTCGTCATTTTACCACTCTCCACAGTTTCCACACAAACTTGTTCAAGTGCTTGACAGAAATCAATGAGTTCTTGGTTATTATCTAATTTGCCCCGGAACTCCAAACCTCTGGTCCATGCGAATATTGATGCAATAGGATTAGTAGATGTTGGTCTGCCTTTTTGATGCTCGCGATAATGCCGAGTAACAGTACCGTGAGCAGCTTCAGCTTCCATAGTTTTTCCATCAGGAGTAATTAAAACAGATGTCATTAAACCTAAAGAACCAAAACCTTGAGCAACTGTATCACTTTGAACGTCACCATCATAATTTTTACATGCCCAAACAAAATTACCATTCCATTTTAAAGCGCTCGCCACCATATCATCGATTAAACGGTGTTCATAAACGATACCTGCAGTATCAAATATTGTTTTGAATTCGTTTTGATAAACTTCTTCAAAAATATCTTTAAAACGACCATCATATTTTTTCAAAATGGTGTTTTTAGTAGATAAATATAATGGCCATTTTTTGGTCAATGCTTGATTAAAACAAGCTCTTGCAAAACCATAGATACTTTCATCGGTATTATACATAGCTAGTGCAACACCATCTCCTTTAAAGTTAAAAACTTCAAACTCTTGTGTGTTACCATCTTCACCTTCGAACTTAATAGTTAATTTGCCTTTGCCTTTTGTTACAAAATCTGTTGCACGATATTGATCACCAAATGCATGACGACCAATACATATAGGAGCAGTCCAGTTAGGAACTAAACGCGGAACATTAGCACACACAATTGGTTCACGAAATACAGTTCCATCTAATATATTACGGATAGTGCCATTAGGGCTCTTCCACATTTGTTTTAGATTAAACTCTTTAACCCTTGCTTCGTCAGGTGTTATTGTGGCACATTTGATACCAACACCATACTGTTTGATGGCATTTGCGGCATCTACAGTTACTTGATCGTTAGTTTCGTCACGATACTCCATCCCAAGATCATAATATTTAATTTCAACATCTAGGTAAGGAAGAATTAATTTGTCTTTAATGAACTTCCAAATAATTCTTGTCATTTCATCACCATCCAGCTCAACCACTGGATTAAGTACTTTAATTTTCTGAGACATAGCTGATCTGTTTATTTTAGAGGCCACAAGGTAACATATTTCGAGTAATTACACATTCACAATTAGTACTGGAATCTCTAATTGGTGCCTAACACTTTCGATGGTTTCTCCAAATATATAGTCTTTTATTCCCTTATGCCGATGTGCTCCCATTACTAACATATCTGCCTCTTTCATTTTCACAATCCTAACTATTTCTGAAACCCGGTTTCTATAGCCTAGAACAAATTCTACTTTGTATCCAGCATTTATTAATTGACTACTTAAAGCTTCCAACCTTTCCATGTCCTTTCTGGTCTCATAATCATCACTAGCCTCTCCAAAATATTTAGCAGAAGGACTTTCTACAATATGAATCAAAATATAACGAACATCAGATTGCCCTTGAGCAATGGCATAAGCAATCAATTTTTCGTCTGCCTTTGAGAAGTCGAGGGAAATGGCAATTACACGATTTACATTTACCGCTAAATTTTGTAAAATGGGTATATCATTATGCATTCGGGCAATATCACGCAATTTCCTTTTCTTAAAAATGGGAAGAAAAGTCATCATGATAAATAGCCAAATAAAAATGGCTGCTCCCAAAAGAATTATTATTTTCCAAACCATATTTCCAGGCTGCTTAAAAAAATCAATTGATTGATCTAATACCATTTTTACATTTAGAAACACCAAAATTCCAGCCACAAGCCAAGCAGCAATCTTGGTTCTGTTTTTAATTGCGAACTCGCCCATAGTAGCTTTATCGCTTACAAAATGGATTAATGGTATTACAGCAAAACCTAATTGTACACTTAGTATTACTTGACTTAATACAAGCAAAGCATCTATTTTTTCATTGCCATAAATAAGTATCGTGATAATTGCAGGTGTAATTGCAATTATCCGAGTAATTAATCTCCTTAATAGCGGATTAATCCTTAATTGCAGATAACCTTCCATAACAATCTGACCTGCAAGGGTTCCTGTAATGGTACTACTTTGGCCAGCAGCAATTAATGCAATTGCAAAAAGTATCGGTGCCAATTTGCTTCCTAATAATGGAGCTAATAATTTATGTGCATCTTCTATTTTAGCAACTTGTGTATTACCAGAGCTGAAAAATACTGAAGCAGCTAATATTAATATTGCGGTGTTTACAAAAAACGCTGCATTTAATGCAATGGTGCTATCAATCATATTGAAACGCAATGCATTTTTTATTCCCTCTTTATCAGACTTTATTTTCCGAGTTTGAACTAAAGCAGAATGGAGATACAAATTATGAGGCATCACAGTAGCACCAATAATTCCTACGGCAATATAAAGCGCATTTTTATTCAAAATTCCTGGAATAAATCCAGATGCTATTTGATGTAGGTCAGGTTTAGCAAAAAATAATTCCGCAAAAAAAGAAATTCCAATCACCGCAACAAGTGATAAGATAAAGGCTTCTAATTTTCGGATTCCGAAATTTTGTAACCACAACAATAATAGCGTGTCTAATACAGTAATGCAAACTCCCCAAATAAGCGGAAGGCCGGTTAATAAATAGATACCTAATGCCATTCCCAATACCTCAGCTAAATCACATGCAGCAATAGCAATTTCTGCAAAAACATACAAACAAAAATTTACTAGAGGAGGATACACTTCTCTATTAGCCTGGGCTAAATCTCGTCTTCTTACAATTCCTAATCTGGCACTCAGACTTTGTAATAATAAAGCCATTAAATTGCTCATTAATAAAACCCAAATTAAACTATATCCAAACTGTGCGCCACCTTGTAAATCTGTAGCCCAATTACCTGGGTCCATATAACCTACACTAACAAGATAAGCTGGCCCCATATATGCCAATAGTCTTCTCCAGCCCTTAGTACTATGACTCATATCCACGGATTCGTGCACATCACTGAGTGAGTTTTGATTCTGTAAAGATGAATTCATTTCAAACTAATTTTACAAATAAAGCCTGCGCCAATTGCTGACTAATATTAATATGCTGACTGTTTTTAATTTTTATTTCCACTGAATGATCAAATTCAAATTTCTTCATAATTAACATTTCGGTACTTATGCCTATATTTTTATGACGAAGTAATTCAAGCAATTCTGCAGATTGGCTCCCTACACTGCAGACCTCCACCAATGTGCCTGGTTTTATATCTATTAAATTGAATTGGCGGACTGCCACCATATTTCCATGAATATCTGGGATAGGATCACCATGAGGGTCAAATTTAGGATGACCTAAAAAAGAATCTAACTTTTCAACTAATTTTTTACTACTAACATGTTCTAATTCTTCAGCTACTTCGTGCACTTCATCCCAACCAAATTGCAATTTGTCTACTAAAAAAAATTCCCATAAACGATGCTTACGAACAATCATTAAAGCCTGCTTTTTTCCATCCTTAGTTAACCTTACTCCCTGATAGGGTATATAATTTAATAAATTTTTATTAGTAAGCTTTTTAAGCATATCAGTTACAGAAGCTGGTTTAGTATGTAAAGAAGCAGCTAATTCATTCGTACTCACATTACCTTCTGCTTGCTGTAAATGAAAAATAGATTTAATATAATTCTCTTCGGTAACAGTTAAATTCATGCTATCTAAAATTATTTTTAGACAAATCTAAATAATTTAACGAACTAATCAATTATATAGTTCGAGTAGATTGGCTGAAAAACTTATTTTTATATAAAAAATCGAATCATGCCAAAGAAATTGTTCTATGTTTTTTTAATAGCCATTTTTGCCTGCGGCGAAAAAAAATTAGACTTAACTGGGGCATCTCCATTAAAAGCCAAAGATTTTCTTTCCATTTTTCCTGTTATTTCTGGTAACTACCTAATTGCAGATAGCAACTTTACAAATGTTAGCGACTCTAATAAAATAGGATTAAAAGCGATTAATCAATTTATTCCTGATACAGTTACAGTTAAATATATTGGTAAAGAAAAAAGCCCCCACTTCTATCCTGTTGGTAGAATAATTAAAGAGAAAGAGACTTACCTTTTGGTTAACATTGTTTTGAAACACAAAGTTGAAATGGTTGTATTTGTTCTTGACACAAAATCAACCCATTATTTAGCTTCAAAGTTTTTAATTGACAATACTACAGAAGATGATTATGTGCATTCACTAAGTATAAATAAAGAACCTACATTCCTATTAAGTCAGGAAAAAGCAGGTAAAGAAAATTTGATTCAATTCTCAAGGTCAGGTTGGGTATATACTTCAGGTGTTGGTTTTATGATTGTTATTAATGATTCTAATGAAAGTCCATCCAAATCTGCCATTATAAACCCAATCGATACTTTACCACACAAAAACAAATTAAGCGGAGACTACACGCAAGACAAAAGAAATTTCATCTCAGTAAGAGACGGGAAAAATATATCCACCTACACATTTTTTATGCATTTCGAAAAAAATGAAGCAACCTGCATTGGTGAACTGAAGGGTGAATTTAAAATGAAAGATGCTTCCCACGGAATTTATACTTTCAATGGAGACCCTTGTGTCATTGATTTTATTTTTGATGAAAACCAAATCAGTGTTAAAGAAACTGGTTCCTGTGGTAATCATCGCGGAATAAAATGTTTTTTTGATGACCAATTCACTCGTAAAAGAAGATCCGCGAAGTAATTGTATCAATGAAAACAGATCGGGTATATTTTTTGAGAAATAAAATTGATTTAATGTGTAAATATTACATTTTGCATAAAACGCTTAACTTGCGGACGATTAAATGATAACGAAATAAGAATTTATGAATTTTAGAAGCTTTCAGGTACCTTATTCTGTAGATGAACAATATGCAAAAAAAGCAGCTTACTTTTCTATGGAGTTTGCTATTCACCAACCACTAAAAATATATAGTGGTGGATTAGGATTTTTAGCGGGTTCACATTTACGTAGTGCTTACGAATTACGCCAGAATATGGTTGGAATCGGTATTTTATGGAAATATGGATATTATGATCAGGCCAGAAATCAGGATCAAACATTACAGGTTACTTTCATGGAAAAAATCCACAGCTACCTGGAAGAAACAGATATAAAGTTTCAGATACTAATTCATGATCATCCAGTTTGGGTTAAAGCATATTATTTAAATCCAGAAACTTTTAAAAGTGCTCCTCTTTTTCTTTTGAGCACAGACTTACCTGAAAATGATTATGTTTCTCAAACCATCACACATCGTTTATATGATGCGAATGTGGCTACTAAAGTTGCACAGTTTATTCTACTAGGAATTGGTGGAGCAAAATTAATTGATGAGTTAGGATTCAATCCTGAAGTGTATCATTTGAACGAAGCACATGGCATTTCAGCGGCTTTCTATCTTTTAAATAAATTCAAAAGCTTAGAAAAAGTAAAAGATCATTTAGTTTTTACAACCCATACTCCTGAAGAAGCCGGAAATGAAAAACACGATATATATCTGTGTCAAAAAATGAGTTATTTCTGTGGACTCAGTTTAGATGAGGTTCGAAAAATAACAGGCCTTAAAGACGATCAATTTAATCACTCATTAGTTGCACTTAGATTTGCAAGAAAAGCAAATGGAGTGTCTGCATTACATGGTGTTGTAAGTAGGGAAATGTGGTCTCATTACGAGGGCATTTGTCCAATTATCAGTATCACCAATGCACAGAACTGGCATTATTGGGCTGATAAACAATTGTATCGTTCATTGGAAGAAAAGAATGATTTTAGTTTTGATGACAGAAAAAAATACTTAAAGAAAAGAGCTTTTGAAATAGTAGCAGATCAAACAGGAAAATTATTTGATCCTAATGTGTTTACAATTGTTTGGGCTCGTCGTTTTGCCGGTTATAAACGTGCGGATATGTTGAGCTGGGATGAAGAAAAATTCGAAACTCTACTGGCAAACACTAAGTATCCTGTTCAAATTATTTGGGCTGGGAAACCTTACCCTTTAGATTATCCAGCTATCACTCAGTTTAATAACTTGGTTCAAATAAGTAAAAAGTATAAAAATGTATCTGTACTTATTGGATATGAACTTGGTTTGAGCAAAAGGCTAAAACAAGCTTCCGACCTATGGTTAAATAATCCACGTGTACCTCGTGAAGCTTCAGGAACTAGTGGTATGACTGCTTCTATGAATGGGTCTGTGAATTTTTCTACAGATGATGGATGGATACCAGAATTCATTAACCATGGCAATAACGGATTTGTTGTTCCAAAAGCAGATTACGAAAATATGTCTGTTCAGGAACAGGATGATTATGATTTAAATAAGATGTATGAAATACTAAATCAACAAATACTACCCCTTTATTACGAACAACCTGATACCTGGAGACAGATTATGAAAAACGGAATGATGGATGTACGTTGGCAGTTTGATAGCAATAGAATGGCTCAAGAATATTATGAGTTAATGTATAAAGCAATATAAAATTGTTTTGAAAATATTAGTCCCTGCTTAGCGGGGACTTTTTTTTGATATACATCCTAAACTATTACATCCTATTTTTGTTCTATTTAAAACCGAATTATGAAACATAAGATTGTAGTGGCTATCACAGGTGCAAGTGGATCGGTTTATGCAAAAATTTTACTTGATAAATTACAGCAAGCTTCCCTTCAAATAGAAGATGTTTCCATCGTGATGAGTCAAAATGCAATGACTGTTTGGGAAACTGAAATGGGCAATAAAGAATATCTTAATCTGCCTTTTCGTTTTTTTGAAAAACATAATTTCAATGCACCCTTTGCTTCAGGTTCTGCAAAATATAATTGTATGTTCGTAGTTCCTTGTAGCATGGGAACATTAGGTAGAATTGCAACCGGTATAAGTGATGACTTAATTACTAGGGCTGCTGATGTGGTTTTAAAAGAAAGAAGAAAATTAATCTTAATGGTAAGAGAAACTCCTTATAATTTAATACATATTAAGAATATGGAGACCGTAACCCTTGCTGGTGGTATCATTTGCCCTTGCAGTCCTTCTTTTTATAGTCAACCGCAGACCATTGAAGCTGCTGCTGCCACAGTGGTAGATAGGGCTTTAGATTTAGCCGGAATTGATATTAGCTCATTTAGATGGGGTAATAAATAATTTCAACAAAAAAAATCCATTAAACTAGGATTGTTTTTCTGCCTCCCATTTTGCTTTGCCAATTCCTTTAAAAACATGCTTTTCACTATGATAAGATGACCTTACAAGCGGGCCACTTTCTACATAGTCAAAACCAATGCTATAGCCAATTTCCCGTAATTCAGCAAACTCATCAGGGTGAACAAATCGTTGAACTGGCAAATGCTTTTTAGTAGGTTGTAAATATTGACCAAGCGTTAAAACATCAGTTCCAACAGCCACTAAATCTTTCATACTTTGAATGACTTCTTCTTTAGATTCGCCCAAACCTAACATAATACCTGTTTTAGTTCGCATGCCTCCTTCCTTTAAAGTTTTGAGTACTTCTAAACTGCGACGATATTTAGCTTGGATACGAACCTGGCGGGTAATTCGCTCAACAGTTTCCAAATTATGGCTTACCACATCCGGTGCAGCATCAATGATTCTTTGTATTTGGTCAGTAATCCCTCTAAAATCAGGAATTAAGGTTTCAAGAGTGGTTGCTGGATTTAAAGATTTTACTGCTTTAATAGTATTATACCAAATAATAGAACCGCCATCTTTTAATTCATCACGATCAACACTCGTTAATACGGCATGTTTAACTTTCATTAAATGAATTGCCTCTGCAACTCTTTGTGGTTCATCCCAATCAACAGCATCTGGCCTTCCAGTAGCTACTGCACAAAATCCACAGGATCTAGTACAGATATTACCCAGTATCATAAAAGTTGCAGTTCCCTCTCCCCAGCATTCACCCATATTGGGGCAATTACCACTTTCACAAATGGTATGCAGTTTATGGTCATCTACTAATCCACGAACATGTTTATAACTCTCACCAATCGGTAACTTAACGCGTAACCAATTTGGTTTTTGTAATCTAGTGGTAGTAGTATTATTCGCAGGTATAACCGGTAGTTCTTGCATGCCTCTAATCCTTGTTCTGTTTAAATTAAATTTTACTGCTAATCTATGCAATCAGCAAATCAGCAGTTTTCTTCGACTCTGTGCAAAGAGAACAAAAAAAAATCATTTTCGTTTACCAAATACGATAGAAACGTAAGCATTTAAGAAGAATTTCTTAGGTTCGCCCATTACCATGATGGGCATTGTCTTCGTATAGTATTCTGCATTTAGGCCTACTTCAAGGGCACTTATCAATTCATTATACCTTCCATAATCAAAGCGAAGAGAAGTCCTAGCGTATACCCCAGGAACAAATTGAATTTCATTAAACCCCTTACCCAAACTGGAATGTCCTTGAATAATGGTAGGATCTAAAAATATGCTGTCATTATTATTATACTTAATATCTTGAATATTGCCACTTCCATAGGGTTTTTCAACCTGTATATAATATGGCTTCAATAATCCTGCAGAAAAGCCTCCTCCATAAATAGCAGATACTGCTACCCCATTTTTATTCCCCTTGCCACCAATTAGTTTTTGTTGTCCAAATCCAAGCTTGGCATAATAAAAGTTATTTTGTTTCCCAAAAATATAGCTAGAAAAAACAACAAAACCCTGAGAAGTACTAAGTGTTGGAACCTTTTCTTCTTTTTTATCTTTACGTTCACCAATTTCTAACCAATATAAATTGGTTTTTGTAATTGTTTTGTATTTACCCTTTTCGAAAAATAAGCCCCAACCATCCGTATTAAATTTAATACCGAATGCCGATTGCTTTTGAAAAATCAAAGCACCCTCTTCTTCCTGTTTAATCAATAAGTTAATGCGTTCCCGCTTTTCGGCCTTTTTCTGGGCTTTATTTTGGGCTGCAGAACTTGGTTGATTTTGTTGCGCAGATAATAGTATCGAACAAAAAATTGATAAAATTAAAAAGGTTTGCTTCACTTCTTATGATTTGATACAGTAAATTTAGGGCAAAAATGACGCAATGACTTCACAAATTATTTATAAAGGTGGTCTAAGAACAAGTGCCATCCATTTACAAAGTTCTACAGAAATTGAAACAGATGCACCTAGTGATAATCAGGGCAAGGGAGAACGTTTTTCTCCAACAGATTTAATGGCCACGGCTCTTGGAACTTGTATGATAACAACTATGGCCATTAAAGCAAATACGATGAACATAGTGTTAGATGGTACTAGAGTAGATGTAACAAAAATAATGGTTTCAGATCCTCGTAGAATAGGTAAATTAATTGCCCATATTTTTTTCCCTACGAACTTGAATCTAGATGATAAGCAAAAAGAAATATTAGAAAGAACAGCTAGAACCTGCCCTGTAGAAAGGAGTCTGCACCCTGATATTGAATTAGATATGGTTTTTAATTGGTAAAGATTATTGGGCACTTCGATGAAATATTCGAAGTGCTTTTTTATTTATCTATTAATTTCCAAGTATAGATATGCCTACTGCACAATTAAGACAAAGTTTCTCTTTGCAATAACTTTGACTCAATTCTATTAAAGCCTGTGAATCAAAAGCGGTTTTATTAAATACTTTATAAGAAGACCATTCATTGGTAATACGATTCCTTTCTGACCCTAGCTCCATCAACCAATTTAAAGCCTTTACTTGAAAGCTACTTTCCTTTTTAAAATATCCATAAGCAAATAACAATGGAATCACGGTATTGATTAATATGGAATTCACCATGGAGATTCCCATCCTTTTCTCTTTAAATATTCCAATGTCATCAAACCTATAATGGTATAGCCAATAATCATTAGGAAAGACCATCAGCTTTTTTTGGAGTAGAGAAATATTTTCTTCATTTTTAAAATAATCGAAAAAATGATCATTCCTATGAATCATTTTTGCCAATTGTGCCAGACGTAATGTTGGAAATGAAGCTGGTCGCATTCTTAAAAAAGCTGGTTGGGCAATTATATTTTGCAAACGATATTTGTTTTTTAAATAACGATACTCTTTTTGCAGCATCTTGGGATAGTGCTCTTCGAATGGTTGATTTAGCAAATTACACTGCCCCATTAATATTGATTCAAGTTGTTGAATTTGATTTCTATGATTTGCCAATATTCTTAAAGGAATAGAACGGGCCATTGACTCAAATAAATGTTCATTTACTTTAAGTCCGAAATTTGAGGCTAATAACCACCATGTAATCGTTTCCCAATCTTGATTAGCTTCTTTTAAATATTGACAAATTTTCTTTGTTTTCTTTTCTAATCTTTCTAATACCAATCGCTCTTTCCATGCTAACCATTTCAATTGGCTCATAGCTGGTAAATAAGAATAACAGGGTTTTGCAAAAGGATAATCTAACATCAAACTAGCATACTTGTTTAATAAAAAATTGGAAACATAGGGTTGAATACAAAAAGTAGGTATTCCAATTCCAGGCTGACCAACAATATTGATATCATCTATCCAAACAACATGTAAAATAATATTTTTAAAATTTGGATCTTTTTCGTGATGATGTTTGTACCAGTCAGATGACTGAACATGTAACTCAATATTACCTGCCCATTCTGTTTCTGCAAGTTTAATTCGAGCATTTAAAAAATCTGGTCCTTGATTAAAATTATGTATTCCAGGGTTAATGATCTCTAATAAAATACCTTCTGTAGTATGATAGGGTCCGGTTCTAATGAAGCGGTTTTGCCAAATAAATTGTAAAAGATTCTCATTCATAAAAAAGGTTCTAAAGAAAATTAGTAGCCTTTTTTTATAATGACAAACTTTAAAAAATAATTACACTAAAATATTTTGAAAAGCTTGTACAACCCTACTAATTGGCAAACCCATTACATTGTAAAAATCTCCTTTTACAGATTTAATCCCTACTACTCCTATCCATTCCTGAATAGCGTAAGAGCCCGCCTTATCATAAGGTTGATATTTATCTACATAAAATTCTATTTGTTCTGATGTAAGCGGATAGAATTCAACATCTGTAGTATCCAAAAAAGAAATTTCGCCTTCTTCATGAAGTATTACTACACCTGTAATTACTTGGTGTTTTTTACCAGAAAGTCGGCTTAGAATTTCAATGGCATGATTGCGATCCTTGGGTTTACCGATGATTTCATTTTCCAAAACAACTACCGTATCTGCGGCCAAAATGGGCTTTCGGGCATATAATTTATGATAGGCAGATTGAATATGCTCTTTCACTGCTACAGCTTTCTGACGAGCAATATACACAGGTATCTCATCAATAGAAAGTCCATCAGGAAAAACTTCATCGGTTGACTTTACAATTATTTCAAATGACATCTCTGCCCATTCCAATAAAAGTTTTCTTCTAGGCGATTGAGAAGCAAGTATAAAGTCTTTCATGAGAAATGATATGTAAATAGTTATTGATAATACCTAAAAAAAATCATAGAAAGTATTCCTGTAAACATTACCATTTTTATTAGGATACTCAGTTGATGAAAATCGGATGCAGTATTTGCAGAAAATAGTTTTTTGAAAACATATAGTAAAGGGGCTATGATCAAAATAAGACAATAGATAATACTAAACCACCATCCAAGCTGTATAACATAAAGCTGAAGAATAATAAGGGTAGTAATCAAAACAATTAACCATACCGAAATAAATACTTTGCTGGCATTCACACCCCAAACAATTGGCATGGTTCTTCCCCCATATTTCCTATCACCCTCCATGTCTTCAAGATCTTTTACCACTTCCCGAATTAAAGAAATTACAAAGGCAAATCCAGCATAAAGAATTGACAAACGAAAGAAACGAACATTTTGATTGGATGTATAATTTGAATTTGGGAAGTTATTCAACGGATATTTTGAAAAATATAAGATCCCAATAACCCAAGCAGTCATTAAAGAAATAAGTACATTACCTATTAATAATTGTTTTTTTAGTGATGTACTATAAATCCAAAGAAAAATAACACTACACATATTTGCTAAAATCAAATGCCAATATTCTGTAAAATGCAATGCAACCATGGTACAATAAATTCCTATTAAGCTAAGGAACATATGCCAGAAGATGACCCATCTCCTATTGATAACAGAATTCACAACCACTTTTTCTGGTTTATTAATCTGATCAATATCTAAATCAAAGTAATCATTAATAATATAACCAGCAGCAGCTATTAAAACAGATGCAATTATCAGTAAATAAAATGATTGATAGGTATGTATATCATTACTGAAAACTCTTTCATAAATACAATACTCAAATAATATTTGTGTAAGTGCTATGAATACGAGGTTGGGCCATCGTATTAAACGAAAAAAAGCAATGATTAATTTCAAAAAAAAATGATTAATTATTAAAACATCTTATTGAGCCATAATACCAGTATCCGTATCCCAATCACCCCTCAACTTCATAACTTTCTCAATAACCTCTCTAACACAACCTTCCCCACCTTTATAAATAGAAATATAGTCAACTGAATTTTTAATATCGATAGCAGCATCTGCAGGACAAGCTTTCAAACCCACCATTCGCATTACCGGCAAATCAGGAATATCATCCCCCATAAACAACACTTCCGATGTAGGAATCTGATTAATTGATAACCATTCTTTTAAAACAGAAGCTTTATCTGAGACTTGCATCCATACTTCAGAAATGCCCAATTTCAATAAACGGTCTTTAACTTCCGGGGAATTACCTCCTGAAATTACCAAAACACGATATCCTTTTTTTACAGCTAGCTGTAAGGCATATCCGTCTTTGATATTCATTTTTCTTGCCATTACTCCATCTGGCAATACTAAAAGAGTGCCATCAGTTAACACCCCGTCCATGTCAAAAACTAAACAAGAAATAGCATTAAATTGTTTTAATATATTCATAAGTCACTATGAAATTAAGACAAGTAAAGGAGGTTTTGCCAAAAAGAGCGCAAAGTTATTTCTGATTATCGCGCCATTCATAAACCCAAGCGCTTTGAATCATTTCTAAATGACCTTCTGTACTCTGTTCTTTTGTGCCTTCAAATCTGGGTATTTCCAATATCCATTCTAATAAATCCGTAAAACGGATCCGATAAATTTTTGATTCTGTGAAATCGTCTCCGAATCTTTCATACAGTTTCATGGCAATATCTTCATGATCATTCCAGTGAATGGGAGGTTCAAAATGCGTCATACTATTAACTATTCAGTAAAATTAAATGAAATTATTCTCCTAAAAATTGAGATTGGTCTGGTATGGTAATCTTAATATTCCCAGTTCCTTTTTCTAAAACACACTGACAACCTAAACGGGAACTGATTCGAGGGTTAACAGCACGATCGATGAAATCTTCTTCTCGGTCAGTTAATTCTTGAATATGATCTGCACCTCTGTCAACATATAAATGACAAGTACTACAAGCACAAACTGCTCCGCAATTATGGTGTAATTCAATTCCGTTGTCAAGACAAACTTCTAATAAACTATCCCCTTCTTTAACTGAACTTAAGGTAACTGGCATTAGTCCCTTTTGCTCAAACTCTATTGTGATATTATACATGATATCCCTATTTGCTGCAAAAGTATCGGTTCAAATGAATAGATACACTTCGAAATGCGAAATTTCTTATAACTGTTTATAATTGATTGACCGGTCCTTCTATCATCACTATATTTGCGAATTATATGAAAATGAAATTATCTCAGCGGTTAGCAATCACTTATTATAAAACTAAGATTCATACCATTGGGCTCGTGTCGCCAAGAAAAGCAGCAGAAATGGCATATAAACTTTTCTGTACCCCAAGAAATCAAAGAAAAAAACTTAAAGAACCTCCCCTTTTTCATAAAGCAGAAAAATTAGCATTATTACTATCAGATATAACCATAAGAGGTTTTCGTTTTACTTCACCAAAGCCCAATGGTAATAAAATATTAATTCTTCACGGCTTTAGCAGTTATAGTTACAAATTTGAAAAATATGTGAGTCTATTTAAAAAACAAGGTTTTGAAGTAAACACTTTTGATGCCCCGGCTCATGGATTAAGTGATGGGAAATTGATAAATGCGCTCATTTATAAAGAAGCAATTTTAAAAATCGAAGCTAGTTTTGGCCCATTTTATGGTATAATGGGACATTCATTAGGTGGATTAGCAGGATCATTGGCATTTAAAGAGCTTCCCAATCAATCAAGTAGGCGATTAGTATTAGTGGCCCCAGCTATAAGAACAGATAGAGCAATTGAACATTTTTATAGCCTGTTCTCCCCAGATCAGAAACTGATGAACGCATTTGAACAGCTTATCAAAGAAATGACACATGAATCAATTGAAAACATATCAGTGGTTCATGCTATCAAACATATTAGTGCCCCTATTTTATGGATACATGATAAGGATGACAAAATCTGTCCATTTGTAGACTTAATTCCAATTTTAAATGAAAAACCTTCGAATATTCAATTTGTAATAACTGAGGGACTTGGACATAGCAGAATCTATAAAGAAGCATCAATCGGTAATACGATTGACCATTTTTTCAGGGAAGGTTTAAATTGATATTTTTTGGAATTTGAAGGTTTGAACTAATATTGCATCCGAACTAGCAAAACTTCCAAAGAGTTTTTGATAGCAGTTGAAAGAAAAAAACATATAGTAAAAAAATCATCAAAGAACCGCCCATAGCGGTTTTGAGTAATATGGCAAAAAATCTACTAATCGTTGAGTCACCTGCAAAAGCTAAAACAATCGAAAAGATCTTAGGATCTGATTTTGAAGTAAAAAGCTGTTTTGGTCATATTCGTGATCTGGAAAAAGACGATATGGGGATCGATGTTAATAATCATTATTTACCCAGATATAAAGTTCCGGATGACAAGGAAAAAGTGGTAAAGGAACTTCGACAATTGGCAAAAAAGTCAACGGAAGTATGGTTAGCGTCGGATGAGGACAGAGAAGGGGAAAGTATTAGTTGGCATCTGGCGGAAGTGTTAGGACTTGATCCGAAAACTACCAAAAGAATTGTTTTCCATGAAATTACGGCCCCTGCAATTAAGAAAGCAGTAGCTAATCCTAGACTTATCAATATGAATTTGGTAAATGCACAACAAGCCAGACGCGTATTAGATAGATTGGTGGGATTTGAGCTTAGCCCTGTACTATGGCGCAAAATTGGGATGCAGAGGAGTCTGAGTGCCGGTAGAGTGCAAAGCGTAGCCGTAAGATTGGTGGTTGAAAGAGAAAGAGAAATCAATCAATTTATTTCAGAAAGTAGTTTTAAAATTGAAGCTGAATTTTCTGCTCTAGATATTAATGGGAAAAAAGTAGGTTTTAAGGCTGAAGGACCTACAAAGTTTGCTCAGGAAGAAGCAGCCAAAAAATTCCTGGAAACTTGTAAAAATGCTAGTTATACAGTAACAGATATACAGGTAAAACCAACAAAAAGAACACCCGCTGCTCCTTTTACAACATCCACTCTACAACAAGAAGCATCACGTAAAATGGGTTATAGTGTTAGTAAAACTATGTTACTGGCTCAGAAACTGTATGAAAGTGGTAAGATCACTTATATGCGTACAGATAGTATCAATTTAAGTGATACTGCACTGGGAGATATTCAAAATGAAATCACTAATGCATTTGGTAAGAACTATCATCAGCCTAGGAAATTTAAAAATAAAAATGAATCAGCTCAAGAGGCGCACGAAGCAATTCGTCCAACCTATATGAACAATCATACCATTGCTGATGATGAAACTAGAAGGCTATATGAATTAATATGGAAGAGAACCATCGCCAGTCAGATGTCTGATGCCGCTTTTGAAAAAACAACTGCCCATATTGAAATCAGTACAAATAAAGAACAACTTCAGGCTATAGGTGAAGTGATGAAATTCGATGGTTTCTTGAAAGTTTATTTGGAAGGAAAAGATGAAGATGAGGAAGAAGATACAGAAGGCATGTTGCCTCAGTTAGCAATTAAACAATCACTAAATTTAAATCAGTTAACAGCCAGCGAAAAATTTTCGCGTGCTTCAGCAAGATATACTGAAGCTTCTTTAGTAAAGAAATTAGAAGAATTAGGAATTGGCCGACCATCTACTTACGCTCCAACCATTACCACCATTATGAAGCGTAATTACGTAGAAAAAAGAGATAAAGATGCTATTAAAAGACAAAGCACTGTTTATACTTTAAATCCTTCAAACGAAATAGAAAAGCAAATTCTCTCTGAAAATACAGGAGCGGAAAAATCAAAATTATTTCCAACTGATTTAGGGATGGTTGTTACCGACTTTTTAAAACAACACTTTACCAAAGTGATGGATTTTGGCTTTACAGCTAAAATTGAACAAGAGTTTGATGAAATTGCTGCTGGTAAGATTGTCTGGAGTAATATGATTGATGGATTTTATAAACCATTTCATTCTACAATTGAACATACCCTTGAAACAGCTGAGAGAGCAAAAGGTGAAAGAGAATTAGGAATAGATACTTTAAGCGGGAAAAAAGTAATTGCACGTATGGGCAGATATGGCCCAATGGTTCAAATTGGAGATAGCAGTAATGAAGAAGAAAAGCCACGCTTTGCTAAATTAAAACAAACCCAAAGCATCGAAACAATTTCTATGGAAGAAGCCATGCAATTGTTTGATTTACCTAGAACTATAGGTGAATACGAAGGGCAAGAATTAGCAGTGAATATTGGTAGATTTGGTCCGTATATTAAATTGGGGGAACAGTTTATTTCCATTCCTAAAGGAGAAGATCTTCATACTATGGATCTTGAAAGAGCCATTCTTTTAATCAATGAAAAGCAACTGGCAGATGCACCAATTGGTTTTTTTGAAGAATTGCCCGTTACAAAAGGCAAAGGAAGATTTGGCCCTTTTATAAAATGGAACGACCTCTATATTAATATTCCTAGAGCTTACAACTTTGACGAGTTAAGTCAGAAAGATATCAATGAACTTATTGAAAAGAAGATTGATAAAGAGGCTAATCGTTTTATCAGACAATGGCCTGCTGAAAAGATTTCTATTGAGAATGGTCGTTGGGGTGCATTTATTCGTTTTCAGAAAAAAATGTTGAAGCTGGGTAAAAAATCAGATGGCACAAAGTTCTTACCTGAAGATCTTGCTATCGTTGAATTAGAAGATATCAAGAAAATGATTGAGGAACAAGTTCCAGGGGCATTTACTAAAAAAGTACCAGCAAAAAAAGCTGTTAGTAATACTAAAAAATCACCCGCAAAAAAAGCTGTAAAGAAAGCTATTATAAAGAAATAGATTAAGCTCTTCCCATACTACGCAAGAAGCGAACGTGTGCTACAACTGCCCTTCTCATTGTAGGGTACTCGATATATTTTAAATGATATTCTGCACAAATTTTACGAACAATTTTGCTAATTGCCGGATAGTGAACGTGTGAAACTTTTGGAAATAAATGATGCTCAATTTGGAAATTCAATCCACCTACTAACCAACTAACCAATTTATTTCTTGTAGCAAAATTAGCAGTAGTTTTAATTTGATGGGCAGCAAATTCATCGGGCAGTTTATGTGATTCTATATCAGCTATTGGAAATGCCGTTTGCTCAACGGTATGTGCTAATTGAAAGACAATACTTAAAACAAAGCCAGCAACTACACTCATTACACAAAACCCTATTAACCAGGCTAACCATCCAACAGCATAAATAGGAATTACAATAAAGAAAGCTATATGATACACCTTAACTCCCCAAAATTCAAAATGATCTCCCAAAGTCATTTTCTTTAGAGGCACATTCCCTATCTTTTTAGAAAAATACTTTTTGTAATCTGTAAAGAATATCCAAAAAAGGTAAAGTAACATATACAAAAACCAAAAGTAATATTGTTGAAATTTGTGCATTTTAAGACGTTTCTGAGTTGGGGCCATTCGCATTAAAATACCAATTTCAATATCATCATCTACCCCATCAACATTGGTAAAACTATGGTGTATCATATTATGTTTCATATTCCACATAAAATGATTCGCACCTAACATACTGATAGATGAAGCGGCAACCCTATTGATCCATTTATTGGTGCTAAAACTTCCATGACTCCCATCATGCATAACATTAAACCCAATAGCTGCAACTAATCCTCCTAAAATAAAGCTTTCTATAACACCTAAATACCAAACTGGTGTCCATACTAATAATTGTATATATAAAGTGATAAATGCAATAACCATTATAATGGCTTTCGTAAAAAGCCGTGGCGTTCCTGTTGATTCTATGCCTCTTTCATCAAAATAGGCTTGCACCCTTTTTTTAAGTTCCGCATGAAGGGATTGGTTTACTACAGGAAACTTAGGTATAGCAAAATCGATCATAAAAAACTAATTAATATTCAAAAGTAAACCTTCTATTTTGATATGCTTGTTAAAATTAAACAGCTATTAGAATTAGTCCGAACGAAGGAAAGAAGAGATTATTATGTGTCATATTCGCGAAATTTCCACACCCATAGAATAACTAAATTGCTGTTATTCAGTTAAAAAATATTTAGTTTGATATAGATTAATCGCAGATAATGGTTAAAATCTATTGCTGTCATTTTCAAAATGATCCATATGCAAACTACCAAAGAGATTACCGCATTGTTTACACTGATAGATGATCCAGATGAGGAAGTCTATTATACGGTTTCGGAAAAAATTGTTGCTTATGGGAAAGCGATTATTCCCAATTTGGAACATCTTTGGGAAACAACCCTGAATGATGCACTTCAGGAAAGAATAGAAATGATTATTCATAGGTTGCATTACTGTGACCTTACAAATGATATCATTGATTGGAGAGACAGTGCCTATAACGATCTTTTATTAGGTACACTGTTAGTTGCAAAATTTCAATATCCCGATTTACAAAGCACCCCTGTTTTACAAGACATCGAAAAGCTGCGGAGAAATGTTTGGTTGGAATTAAATAATTTTCTTACACCCCTTGAACAAGCAAATGTTTTATCAAGTATCCTTTACAAATATTTCCAATTAAAAGGTGTTGAGATCAACCATGAATGTCCTGAAGACTTTTGTATTAATAAAGTTCTTTCCTCCAAAAAAGGGAATGCGATTACCAATGGAATTATTTACCAAGTAATGTGTGAGCAATTAGACATAAATGCCAGGGTTATTAATATTCCTAAACAATGTATTATAGCATTTTTTCAATCAGATTACGACCCTGCAACACAAGTTGGAAATCCACAAGAATTTATTCAATTTTATATTGATAGTACTACTGGACAAGCCTTTTCACATAAAGACATTGAAGCCTATTTTGAAAAAATTGGACAATTACCAAAAGCAAACTTCTTTAAACCTTTATCTCATAAACAGATTATCCAGTTATTGATAAAGGAAACATCAAAATGTTTTGACACTTCTTTGAACAGGTATAAAAAAACGGAATTGTTAGCACTATCTGCTTTGTTGGATTAATTTAAATTAACTTGAGTAAACATTTTGAAAACTGATGAGTGAATTACATTTTACCTATTATGAAAGCCCAATTGGTCTTTTAAAAATTGGCGGAACTGACCAATATATAGGTGAGCTAAGTTTTATAGACGAATCAGATCAGATGGAACATGGCGAGCCTGGTATCACCGAAGTAATGCATCAATGTACAGAAGAACTCATTGAATATTTTCATGGTAATAGAAGAAACTTTACAATTCCTGTACACCAAGAGGGAACTGATTTTCAGAAAAGAGTTTGGAACGAATTACTGGGTATAGCATATGGCAAAACCATTAGCTATATGGATCTTGCGAAAAAAATGGGGGATCCCAAAGTAATCAGAGCAGCAGCAAGTACCAATGGAAAAAATAAAATCGTAATAATTGTTCCCTGTCATAGGGTAATTGGTAGTGATCGATCTCTTACAGGCTATTCAGGTGGAATGTGGCGAAAAAAATGGCTACTCCAACAAGAATTCAAAGTTGCGCATGGCGTACAAACCCTTTTTTAAGGATTAAGTTTGCTTTACCCGTGAATTGCTTACTGCAAACTTAACATTTTCATAAAACTGGAGTCCTTTTAGCTCTTTATCATTTGGTTTTCGCAAATTTGTAAGGACTGAATACTTAATAATGAAGCGACTATCGATTGTTTTTACTTTTCTCTTTATTTATTTCCTCTCATTTAACGCCTTTTCACAGGAGGTTCCGAAGGGTTGGCAATTGCTTGATCCTGTTGATGATCATTTTTACGGTATCAGCTTAAATAAGGCCTATCTGTTTTTGAAAGAACATAATAGACAATCGAAACAAGTAATTGTAGCTGTATTAGATTCAGGGGTTGATACTGCTCATGAAGATTTAAAAGATATTCTATGGAGAAATCCTAAAGAAATACCTGGAAATGGTATTGATGATGATGGTAATGGATATGTAGATGATATTTATGGCTGGAATTTTTTAGGTGGTAAAGATGGGAGCAATGTAAAGAAATGCTCAGATGAAAGATCCAGAATTTATCATAGGTATAAATCCGATTACTTAAATAAAAATATTGATACAACTTTACTTAGTTATGATCAAAAAAGCCATTACAAAATATGGAAAAAAGCTGCTGCAGAATTGAATTTCAGTTCGGAAGAACAAACTGAACTCATTTATGTAGATATTACTGCGAAAGCCATTAAGAGACATGATAAAATTTTAAGAAAAGAATTAGATCAAGAAGAATATACGATAGAAACACTTGAAAAATTTGAACCTAATTCAAAAATTGGAAAGGAAGCCAAATTAGGATATCTCACTTGTATGAAGATATTGGGTATAGAACCAGAAGAAACAAACAAAAGTACTATTGAACAATTAGACGAATACATCGATGGAAAAAAAACAGCATTCGAATCTAAAGAACAGTCACCTGTAGACTATCGTTCTCAAATAGTAAAAGACAATTATGCAGACTTTTCAGATAGTCATTATGGCAATAATGATGTAATGGGTCCCAATTCCATGCATGGCACTCATGTAACAGGTATCATTGCAGCAAAAAGAAATAATGGTATTGGTATGGACGGTGTGGCCGACAATGTTCGAGTAATGATGGTAAGAGTAGTTCCAGATGGGGATGAATATGATAAGGATGTAGCCCTCGGGATTAGATACGCTGTAGATAATGGTGCAAAAGTGATTAATATGAGTTTTGGTAAATCTTTTTCTCCAGAAAAACCATGGGTAGATAGTGCCATTCGTTATGCTGCAGCCAAAGATGTATTAATCATTCATGCAGCAGGTAATGATGGTGCAGATAACGATGTGAAAGACAATTTCCCTGCCCCTTTTTCACAACAATTTAATAATACGGCTGAAAATTTTCTCAACATTGGAGCAAGTAGCGATCCAAAAATTTCAAAAAGCATATCAGCAGATTTCAGTAATTATGGCAAAGAGTCTGTAGATCTATTTGCACCTGGAGTTAAAATTTACTCTACGTTACCAGGGATAAACAAATATGGCAATTTACAAGGAACTAGTATGTCAACCCCAATTGTAACTGGCCTTGCCGCGTTGATTCGATCTTATTATCCAGAATTATCTGCTGTGCAACTAAGAAAAATTTTGGTGGAATCAGTTTGGGTACCAGATACAACCCTAGTAAATTTAAAACCAGGTCCAGATCCTAGTCCAGTTAGTTTTGCATCATTAAGTAAAACAGGAGGAATTGTGAATGCCTATTATGCAGTATCTGCTGCCGATTTATTAAAACCACTTACTTTAAAAGATGCTGGTAAGCAAAATACAAAAACCTCAAAATTAAAAAAATAATGTCCCGACCATTAGATAACGAATATGGTAGTTTTTATAAAGGCTATGCTGATGCCGCAACTGGAAATACTTTAAAAGAAGTTTTAGATATTCATTCTGCCTTCATAAAAGCAAAGATTTTAGAATTGCCAATAGAAAAAAGAGACTATCGTTATGCCCCTGATAAATGGACAATCAAAGAATTGTTGCAGCATATGATCGATACTGAAAGGGTATTTAGTTATCGTGCTTTGAGGATATCAAGAAATGATAAAACACCTTTAGCAGGATTTGATGAAAATTATTTTGCAGCGAATGCACCAGTAGCGCATCGGAAATTGGAAGATTTAAAGAAAGAGTTTTTATTATTGCGTGAAGCCACCGATTTAATGATCAGTAGTTTTGAAGAATATCAATTAAACTATAGTGGAAATGCAAGTAATACTTCAATAACCTTAAGAGCGCTTTGTTTTATTATCTATGGTCATAATTTACACCATTTAAAGATTCTAAAAGAAAAGTATTTATAAAAAAAGCCCCGTCTAAAATTACTCAGACGGGGCTTTTTTTATAATTTGGTAATTATTATTTAGTACCAAAAATATGGATCGCTAATTGTACGTCATTAGAAACCATACCAGCCCCATAATTCAGACCTAATAGAGTTTTGTCGATACTTAAAAAAGCTTGTGCGAAGAAACCTTTATCATCAGCACTTCGGATATTAGCTACAAATTTTACTGGAACAGAAATACCTTTAATATTCAAGTTTCCAGCAACATCTGCAGTTTGATCATTAGTATATTTAACTGAAGTTATTTCAAAAGTTGCTTCAGCAAATTTTGCTACATCAAAAAAGTCAGGGCTTTTTAAATGGCCTGCTAAACGATCTCCACCAGAAGCATCTACTTTCACACCTGCTAAATCAATTGTAAATTTACCTCCGCTTAATTTGCCAGCCTCTACAGAAACTGAACCACTTTTAATTGGGAAAAGTCCTGTATGGAAATCTCCTTTTTTAGATGCGATCCAATCAACTTTACTTTTTTCAGCATTAACTGAATAATTAACTACATTCTTTTTTGAATTAATAGTTACAAATGATGATAACCCTAAAATAAGGGCAAAACTAGTGATAGCTACGATTGCTTTTTTCATATATATTTTTTATTAATAGAATACAAAATTAAATAAATTAATGTTACAACATTGATAAATTATCTACAAAATTTATAGACTAGTTTCGCCTATCTTCGCAAAAATTTTTACAGTATGAATCTGCATGAGTATCAGTCGAAGGAATTGCTAAAAAAATACAATGTTCCTGTACAAGAAGGTATCGCTGTAGATACCGTTATGGCTGCTGAAGAAGCTTACCGCCAAATCAAGACACAAACCAATAACAATTTTGCGGTTATTAAAGCCCAAATTCATGCTGGTGGTCGTGGGAAAGGTAAAATTGTTGGTAGCGAACAACGAGGAGTTGCAGTTGGTAAAAGCTTAGAAGACATTAGCAATATTGCTAAAAATATTCTTGGTGGAACTTTAGTGACCATCCAAACTGGTCCTGCAGGGAAAAAAGTAAATAAAATTTTGATCGCTCAGGACGTTTATTATCCAGGCCCTAATGAAACCAAAGAATTCTATCTTTCTATACTTCTAGACCGTGCAAAAGGACAGAATGTGATAATGTATAGTACTGAAGGTGGTATGGATATTGAGGAAGTAGCACATAATACCCCAGAAAAGATTCACAAAGAATGGGTATTCCCTGGCGGAGGGTTACAGGGATTTCAGGCTCGTAAAATTGCTTTTAACCTTGGATTAAGTGGAGAATCCTTTAAAAATTGCGTGAAATTTGTTACCAATCTTTACAATGCTTATGTAGGTATTGATGCTAGCATGTTAGAAATCAATCCTTTATTCAAAACCAGCGATGAAAAAATTATCGCTGTAGATTGTAAGTTAAATCTAGATGATAATGCTTTGATGCGTCATCCAGATATTGCAGCACTTAGAGATGTTACTGAAGAAGATCCTACAGAAGTAGAAGCTGGTCAGTTTAACCTGAATTTCGTAAAACTCGATGGTAATGTTGGTTGTATGGTAAATGGGGCTGGTTTAGCGATGGCAACTATGGACATGATCAAATTAAGTGGAGGCGAACCTGCTAACTTTTTGGATGTCGGTGGTACCGCAAATGCACAAACAGTTGAAGCAGGATTTAGAATCATTATGAAAGATCCAAATGTGAAAGCTATTCTTATTAATATTTTCGGCGGAATCGTTCGTTGTGACCGCGTAGCTGCAGGTGTTATTGAAGCTTTCAAAAAATTGGGCAATATTGAAATTCCAATTATTGTAAGATTGCAAGGAACCAATGCAGTAGAAGCAAAAAAATTGATTGATGAAAGTGGACTAAAAGTTGAATCAGCCATTCAGTTAAGCGAAGCAGCAGAATTAGTGAGAAAAGCAGTAGCTTAAAATATACAAAATCTAAAAAAGGTCCCGATATAGACAGCCCCCAAAAAGTTAGACACTTAATGGGGGCTTTTTTGGGGGGCTTAAAACAAAAATGTCTCCTTTTTATATAAATAATTATACCATTTGCATTTTTTGTTATACTATTATATGGTAAACCCAGATTAGAAACTGTTTTTTCAAATTGGATCCCCCCCTCTTAGGCCATTCTGTTTAATTCTTAATATTAAAATAGTAATGGCTTGATGAAATCTTTACAACTAAAAAATGAAAATAACTCTAGCAACAATATGTTGGAACTTAATCGCGGGCAGTCATTAACAGGTACTAATAACAAAACCAATTGTATAGATAATTTAGAAATGATAGAAGCTGCATTTATCATAAAAGAAAAAGAAGGCCTGTTAGAAAACATTTTCAACTTCTTACCTGTACCGTTAATTATTACAAGGAATAAAAATGCCGAAATCATTTTAATCAGTGCTGGCGTAGAAACTATTTTGCATATTAATAAATCAGAAATAATCGGGAAGAAAATAAATGAAATAATTGTAGATAATCAAGAATACAATCAATTATTATTGCAACTTAATTTACACGGAAAAGTTCAAAATAGTGAAATAGCAATTCGAAACTTTCATGGAAAAAGTATTTTATGTTTACTTTCTATAGAAATTATTATGGCTAACGAAGAATGTTTGCATATACATTCTTTCAACAATATTTCAGAAATAAAACATCTGGAAGATGCAATTCAAAATTCAGAAGATAATCTAAGAACTGTTTTTGAAAATACGGAAGTAGGTTATATATTATTTAATCAATTTCAAAACATTGTTTCATATAATAAACCTGCATCTATTTTTGCTATTAAGGAATTCAATAAAGAGATCCACATAGGTACTAATTTCTCTACCTATTTTCCTGAAATCATGCGGGAATACCTAAGCAATATTATTGCTCCTGTATTAAATGGCGAGACCACTTCATTTGAAAGATATATATTACACAATGGAGAACATCATTGGTACTATGTGAAATTTTCTCCTGTATTTAATAAAGATCAACTTGTTGCTGGATTCATTATGTCGATGGAGAATATTACTGACCGAAAGAAAAATGAAATTGAATTAAATAATTCTTTGAGCTTGGTAACTGAACAAAATAAAAGACTTTTAAACTTCTCTTATATAGTTTCTCATAATCTTCGCTCCCACGCTAGTAATATGAGTTCAATTCTGAGTTTTTTAGAAAAAGAAAAGTCTGAAACTGAAAAAGCCGGATTATTGATTCACCTCAAAAAGGTTTCAAATCTTTTGAATGAAACCCTTTATAATCTAAATGAAGTTGTTTCCATTCAAAGAAATTTACAAACAACTTTAGAGAAACTTAATTTATCTAATTATATAGATCAAGCCATCGAGATTCTTAATAAAGAAATTATCGCTAAAAATGTTACAGTACATAATAATATTCCAAATGACATACTCATCAATTATAACCCAGCTTATTTGGAGAGTATATTATTAAATTTTCTTTCTAATTCAATAAAATATTCCTCACCTAAAAGAGTGCCGATTATCAATTTTAATATGTTAACAAAAAAAATACAATAGTTCTAGTAATTTCAGATAATGGAATAGGAATTGACATGAACAAATACCATGATAGAATTTTTGGCATGTACAAAACATTTCATGGAAATAAAGATGCTAGAGGCATTGGATTATTCATAACAAAGAATCAAATTGTTGCTATGGGCGGCAAAATTGAAGTAAATAGCGAGGTTAATGTTGGAACAAGTTTTAAAATAACATTTATATAAATCTAACCATTAATCTACTTTTGTAAATAGTTAATGGTTAGGGTTTATTTTAACCAAAAAATAATATAATGAAAGAAACTGAAAAAATATGCATTATTGATGACGATGAGATTTACATTTTTCTAATGAAAAAGTCTTTATCGGCCATGGGAATCAATAATGAAGTGATTTCTTTTATCAATGGTTCTGATGCATTAGAAGCATTAATACAGCTCAAATCTAACCATGAAGAATTGCCCGGAATAATCTTATTAGATATCAATATGCCCATTATGGATGGATGGGAGTTCTTAACAGAATTTAGAAAAGTAAATATTGATACCTACAAAAAAATACCAATCTATATTGTTAGCTCTTCAATTGCAAATGAAGATTTTGAAAAATCAAAAACTTTTCCTGAAATTTTAGATTATTTAAGCAAACCTGTAGATTTAGAAACCATAGTTTCTATATTAAACTTTTAATTATTGAACTGATAATTCCATTATTTTATCTGGATTGAAAATCTGAATTTGTTGATGATCAACTCCAAAAACTAAAGCAAGTTTTAAAAGATTTTTTTGTTCAATACCAGTAATGCCATTTTCAATATTACTTAGATTTGAAATACTCATTCCTAATTCATTGGCCACATATTTTAGTGGAAGCCCCTTCATGCCCCGAATGGATTTAATATTTTTTCCTAATTGCATTCTTTCTGATTTTCTTTGATGGTACAGCATAAATTTTAGTTTTGAAGTACAATAATACTCAGCTGTTTCAAATTAATAGAATTTTAAACACCCATTTTAAACCGCTAAAACACTCCGTCAATTAAATTATGGAAGCACTATTTTTTTTACTAAAGTAATAGGACTAAAAATATAATGTAAATTAGTTTTCAACTCAATACATTCAATTCTTTTCCTCCTAACTAATCCTCTTCGAAATATTTTTCCTTTATCCGTTTGAAAAATATCCCCTTCATGTAATTCTAAAACAGTAGAAAAACCTTCTTTTTTTATAGCATCATAAGAACGCAAAATTAATAATAAGGCAGTTTCTCCATTGGCCGTGGCAGAAGGATTTTTTATAGATTTCTGTAAAGCTTTTTCAACATCAATTGGAAAAATTTTTAATTCAACAAATACAATTAATAGCTGGCTGTAGCAATATTTCCATTCTTTACCATGGGCCTCCACTTTATTTCGATATTGCTCATAAGTAAGTAAATGTGCAAGCTCATGCAATAACGTAATCAGGAATTCGAATTTGTTTAAATTTCCATTGATACTAATTCTATGGTTTCCACCCCACCCGGCATGTCGATAATCGCCCAAGACCGATTTACGTTGTTTCGTTACAGTTAAATGAACTTTGTATTGGTGGAGGTATGTTACCACAGGTTCAAAGCTACTATCGGGTAAATAGGCGGCCAATGCCTGCATGGGATGCTCAGTTACTGCCATCTTTTTTTCACTGGGTTTCTTTTTAAAGCAATACGAACATCTAACCAGGTATATAAAATATAAAGTCCCATACTAATAAATAAACCGTTCACATTTATTTGATCACCTGAATTATATAGATAAATAAATGCAGCAGTTCCTAAAACAAATAGTTTCAAAACGGTAGACCCCATTACCCCTCTAACCATTGCATGAGGATTTGATTGAGACATCACTTTAATATGTTGTAAGGCATTATAATAACTAATCAAAAAAAGTAAGATATTGGCACCTACCACCACATATGGGTCAACTTTCCAGACTTTTAATACAGAACCTATCAGCAGGGCAATTAGATTAACTACCACAAAGACCAAAACCAATGGCAAAAATATCTTCCTCTTTTCGAACATTATTTTTTATTTGAAGTGTCCCTTATTAATTTATATAGGGTTGCCAATAATACCAATAAAGGTAATAGCCATACCAATAAAGACCTTTGCCAACCAATTTTATTATCCAACCAATAACCTATATACATGGCAAAAGCGAGAGTAACTAACAACTGAGTTGCAAGTCCGGCATATTGCCAAAGCAGTCGGTTACTATCATTTTTATCCACGATTATTCGTTTGAAATGGCTGTTTTTGGCGAAACCAAAAGTACGGTATCCCTTTGATTGGTTGAAGTACCATTCAATACCTTTTTAATACTTTCAAGGTACTGATCCTTATATCGTATACTCTGTTCCAATGAATCAGTCCTGATTTTTAGAACCTGAAGTGCTGTTCTACTCTCTCTAGTTCCATAACCAGGTATATAAAACTTGAGTGGTGTAAAAGCTATCAAGGCGATGGTTAAACCTACTAATAATACAAAGCTTACACTTAATCCAATGTAGACACTTAACCTGGTCAGTTTAAAGGTAACTACCTCTTCATAGGTATCATCATTCATAATTACCAAGCGGTAACTATTCCTTAATCTTTTTATTGTATCGTTATAATCCAGTTTGGCCATAGTGTTAAATCAGGTTAAAGGTAGGATTGTATCTGCTTTTAGCCACTAGAAATAAGAAATAACTGTATTTTTAAGTAAGTTTTTAAAATCATCGTTCAGACAGCATGGCAAAATATAGGTATTTATTATTATTATTCATTTTTTTTGCATCCCTTCTATCCTTTTTAAAAGGTAATGCACAGCCATATAGTTCTATTGAATTAGTAAAGCCCAAAGCTTACCAAGATCGCCCGCTTCAAGCAGAAATGACAGGCTCTGGAAAACTAAAAGCTTCAAAAAAGTTTTACCAAAATACGGTAACCCATTTCAACTATTATTTTAATGCAAATAATAAATTAAATGAGATTCTTGAAAAAGCAAAAAGCAATTTTCATGAAGACTATACAGAATTACTCCCTTTCTATAATTATACAATGGAAGGTGTTTCAAAAAATAATATACAACTCGATTCTGTCATTTATAAATGTACCGCAGGCATTTTATTGCATGATCTAAGAACAGATTGGGTAGATGATCTCTACTTATTAATGGGACAAGCTTACCTCTATAAACAATATTACGATTCCGCAGCCACTGTTTTCCAATACATAAATTATTCCTTTGCGCCTAAAGATGATGGCTATGATATACCAATTGGAAGTAATGCAAGTAAACAAAAAGGTGCTTTCTCTATATCAACAGTTGAGTCGAAAAGTCTTTGGAAAAAACTTACTACAAATCCTCCTGGCAGAAATGAAAGTTTTCTCTGGAGAATCAGAACATATCTAGAACAAAATAAGCTTGCTGAAGCTGGAGCATTAATTGAAATTTTAAGAATAGATCCCAATTTTCCTAGCCGTTTACATACCCATTTGGAAGAACTCATTGCCTATAAATATTATAAAGAAAACACACCTGATAGTGCGGCAAATTATCTTGCAAAAGCACTAGACAGAGCTATTAATAAAGGGGAGAAAGCACGTTGGCAATATTTAATTGGTCAATTATATTCCAGTGTAGGCCGGGATAGTTTAGCAGTAGTAAATTATAAACAATCCATTAAAACAACAGTTGACCCTATTCTCGAAGTATATGCTCACTTAGCAATTAGTGCCTTAGAATCTGGGCACAAACAAGATGCATTAAAACAAAATTTAGAAGATTTAAAAAAAATGGGGAAACGACCTTTATATGAAGAATATAAAGACATCATTTTTTATGCTGCTGCTAAATTAGAATTAAAGCAAAATCATCCCGACCAAGCACAAGAGTATTTATTAAAAAGTTTAAAAGTCAATCAAAACAATCCGTCGCAAAGACAAGAAATTTTTTTACTATTAGCAGATTTAAATTATAGTAGAAAACACTATCAAGATTCTTATCGCTATTATGATAGCTTATCAGTTAGTCAGCTTAAAGAAATGGATCAAATTAGAGTAAATACTAGGAAGCCTGCTCTGAAAATCATTAACGAAAATCTAACTATTATTAATAGGGAAGATAGTTTGCAAAAGATTGCTTTGATGTCCCTTCCAGAAAGAACTGCTTTTTTAAATAATAAATTGAAAGGATTACGAAAAGAAGCTGGTTTAAGAGAAGCCGAAAATGCAGATATCACTTTTGGAGGCGCAGGTGCTACTGGGATAATTGGGCAAAATAACACAATGAATGGCGGGGGTGGATCTGATTTTTATTTCCAAAATCAATCATTAAAAATAAGGGGATTTACAGAATTTAAAGCTAAATGGGGTAATCGTCCTAATGTAGATAATTGGAGAAAACAATCATCAGTTGAAAAAACATTTGCTAGAAGTAACCCTACTTCAAAAACAATGACGCAAAATGCCGGAGATGCGGCTACTCCAAAAACAAAAGAATTAAGTATTGAAGCTCTCACTGATGATCTTCCATTAACTAATGAAAAAATGACTGCTTCCTATTTTAAAATATTAACCGCTTTATTAGGAAATGGATATGAATTTCAAAATGAATTATACGACTATCCAAGCGCTATCAAAGATTATAGAACTGTTGTAACAAGATTTACCAATATTAAGGAAACAGAAAAATCATATTTCAACCTTGCCATTTGTTACGATAGAAATCATCAACCAATACAGGCAGATTCTATCAGAAACTTATTGAAAGTATATTTCCCTAATGGGAATTTCACCAACCTTACTCAACAAAAAACAAAAGAAGTTAAAATAGATCCTGCCACTGAAACATATAAAGAGATTTACGATTTATTTCTTGCTGGCGACTTTAAGAATGCAATTGCTACAAAGCAAAAAGCAGATAAAATTTACGGCACTTCATACTGGACACCTCAGCAATTATATATAGAAGCCATTTATTACATTAAAAATAGAGAAGATAGTATTGGCAATAAAAGATTAGAAGTAATACTAGCTCGTTTTCCAAAATCACCTATGTCAGAGAAAGCTGCAACCATGGTTGAGGTTTTGCATAGAAGAAAAGAAATTGAAAACTATCTTACAAATCTTAAAATCGAAAAGCCAGAGGAACAAGTAACTCGTCAAATCGATATAGATACTATTGCTACTGTAAAAACGGCAATACCATTCCAATCAGGTTCTACTGTAAAACAAACTCCTAAAGAGCTAAAGCTACCTGGGATTTCAGCGCCCAATGTGAAACCAATTAACATTGCTCAAAATGGATATTCATTTAATCCAACCGACTCACAATATGTTGCTGTGATACTTACAAAAGTTGATGCTATTTATGCTAGTGAGGGTAAGAATGCTTTTAATAGATATAACCGAGAGAACTATAATATCCAAAAATTAGACATCAATGCTTCAGCTATTACAAATCAAGAACTTCTAATTTTAATTGGTCCCTTTGCAAATGCTGGTGATGCTGTAAGCTATTTAAATAAAACCAAACCCTTGACTGCATCTAGAATTGTTCCATGGTTAGCTGCCGATAAATATAGTTTCACCATTATTAGTGGACAGAACTTGAATATATTATTGACCAACAAAGATATTGCCACTTATAAAACATTTATGCACGGCATTTTTCCTGATATTTTTTAAAACTTATAACGAAAGATTCAATAACAGTTATTTAGATTTACAATAAGTTTACTTTGATATATACAATTCATTATGTCTAGACCAGTTCAGCTTTTTTGGCGAATATTTTTTGGAGGCATGGCTTTCATCATTCTTTTCCTTTTGATGATTAATTGGGGATGGATTGGCGATATGCCAGATATTGAAGATATCGAAAACCCTACTGCCTTACAAGCTAGTCAGGTGTATGCACAAGATGGATACTTGATGGGCAAATATTATATTGAAGACCGAATAAATGTTTATTATAGAGACATTAGCAAACATGCCATCAATGCGCTTGTAGCCACTGAAGATAAAAGATTCTATGACCATAGTGGAATTGATGCACAAGGCCTTGCTAGAGCGTTCATTTATCTGGGAAGCCAAGGAGGTGCAAGTACCATTACCATGCAAACCGCAAAAAATTTATTTACTGAAAATTGGAGTACTAAAAATTTCCTATTAAGAAGTATTCAAAAATTGAAGGAAGGGATCATTGCCATTAAGTTAGAAAGAAATTTTACTAAAGAGGAAATTCTCACATTATATCTAAATACGGTTGCATTTGGTGACAATGTATTTGGAATCCGAAATGGTGCAAAAACTTTTTTTCAGAAAGAACCAGACCGTTTAAATATAGAAGAATCAGCAGTTTTAATAGGAATGATTAATGGCCCTGGTTTATATAATCCAAGACGTAATCCTCGTCAGGCCTTGGAAAGAAGAAACCTTGTTTTAAATAGAATGGTTCAAAAAAATTATTTAAGTAATTCTGAAGCCGAAGTTTTAAAACGTAAGCCCATTGAATTAAATTATAAAAAATTGGATGAAAGTGCTGGCCTTGGACCTTACTTCAGAATGGTGTTGGGTGAGGATATGAAGAAGTGGTGCAAAACTCATAAAAAAAGTAATGGTGATAATTACGATTTGTACAGAGATGGTTTGCGTATTTACACTACTATCAATCCTAGAATGCAAATGTATGCAGAGGAGGCCGTGGCAAAGCATATGAATTATATGCAGAAGATTCTTAACACACAAGACAATATCAAGACAGGATCCGTTTGGAAAGATCATGAAAACATTTTAGAAAATGCCATGAAACAAAGTGATCGTTGGCACTTTTTGAAAAAAGAAGGATTGAATGAAGATGAAATAAAAGCAAGCTTCAAACAAAAAATACCTATGCATGTATTTGCTTGGAATAATACCAGAGGCAAAGACACATTCATGACACCTTATGATTCTATTAAATATACCAGACAAATGATGCAGGCTGGTTTCATGGCGATGGATCCCAATACTGGCGAGGTAAAAGCCTGGGTTGGTGGAATTGATTTCAAGACATTTAAATACGACCACGCAAATATCAATACCAAACGTCAGGTGGGTTCTACTATGAAGCCCCTGTTGTATAGTTTGGCCATTGAAGAAGCAGGATTTACTCCTAATACAACGGTAGAAGATCAACAACAAAGTTTCGGTGCTTATGGCTTAGTTCCTGCTACCAGCAAATCATGTACAGGTGCCACCATCACAATGGCTGAAGCATTGGCTAAATCCAGAAACTGTGCATCTGCTTATATTATGAAACAACTCGATGCTGTTGGGAATAATGGCGCTAAAAGATTTGTAGATTATCTGAAACGCTGCGATTTACAAACAAAAATCGAACCCTATCCTTCCATTGCTTTAGGCTCTTGTGAAATTTCATTATTCGAAATGATGCAAGCCTACAGTATGTTTCCAGGAAGAGGCATGAATGCTAAACCCATGTACATAACCAGGATTGAAGATAGAAATGGAAATGTATTGGAAAGTTTTAGTCCGAAGCGTAAAGAAGTAATCAGTGAAGTAACTGCCTATTCAGTAGTTAAGATGATGCAAGGTGTTGTTCAATTTGGTACGGCAAGGGGAATATGGGCATACGATTTACCTGGCAATTTAGAAATGGCTGGTAAAACAGGAACTACAAACGATAATAGTGATGCATGGTTTATGGGATATACTCCTCAAATCTTGGCAGGTACTTGGGTGGGTGCTGATGATCGAATAATTCGATTTAATGGAGAGAATTTAAACGGACAAGGTGCAAGAGCAGCCATGCCTATCTGGGCTTACTTCTATGCTAAAGCAGCAGCAGATCCTAATTGTGGATTAGATCCAAGTCAAACATTTATGAAGCCTGAAAACATGAGTGATATGAATTTTGATTTTATCAATGGAACTGCTGCACCTATGACTGGTGAAGGTGAAGATCAGGGCAACGGAACTAGCACAGATTATGAAGTACCAAAAGAAATTAAAGCAGAAGAAATCAGTCCTGAATCAGATATTAATTTAGAGGCCACCAAAAAATCAAAGCTTAAAGAATCAGATCTTAAACCACAAATTGTTCCAAAAGCAACTGATGGCAAATCACCTCTTCCAACTAATAAACCTGTTGAAAAAGGGAAAGCAATTATGCCGCCTACCAATAAAAAACCTGGTAATGGCAAATAAAATTTAATCGATTAAAACAGCTTTTACAAAGTCACTTACTAAAAAGCTAATGAGTTTACCTGTGCTTGGATTTGTTCTGCCATCAGATAAATGAGTAGCTCCTTCACAAATATGTAGATAAGCTACTTTTGATTGTGAAGTGGCATAATGAATATATTGACGCGCTTGATTTGTACTAATCCCAACAGGTGATGTAGCACTACTTAATACATCTTTAATAATATCCAGGTCTAATTCTATGCCAGATCTTGTATCATCGGTAAATGAAGTAGCGTGGCCTATGGCTTGAAGAAAAGTTCTTTTTTCATGAATAAAGATGTCTTCATAAGTGATACAATCAACAAATGGATTATTAACGATATCAATCCATACGTTTTGAGGTAAATAATTTTCTTGAATTCCAATCACACAATATTTTTCTAAGTAACCATCTTCTTCTGCATAAGTAAATCCATTACCACTATGCCTTCCTTCCATGGGACGTAAATCTGCATGCGCATCAAGATTAATCGCGTTAATTTGAGCAATGGGTAATAACCCTGCCTTATAATATCCTTTTGCAGCTCCTTTGATACAAGGATAAGAATTGTTGTGTCCACCTCCAATTACAATTGGGATCTTTTTATTCTGTGTAATTAAATGAATCAATTGCTCCACTTCTGCATCTATAGTATTTACCGCATGACGAAATGCTTCTGACCTTTCATCCAGACTTAAAGCATTATTTTCAATTAAGTGTTCCATATCAGAAAAATCAAAATGTCCCAACAGCAAAAGTTCCCCGCCTTCTAAAAAATCATTACTCTGTATATTTAAAAACGCCTGCAAAAATGGAACCCAGGCAGAGTCAGCCCCTCCTATTCCATGGTTTGCTTTGATACCAATATCTTCAGGTATGCCTATTAGGACAAACCCTGCATTTGATTCCTTTAAAGATTGCTCTATATTGTTTACATCTGTTAACACCTGAATGCGCTCTCCAAGCTTAGTTTCGTATCTACGAATCTTAGTGATTGATAGAATATTTTCTTTGTTATAGTACTTGAAATGTTTCATAAATCAGTTTTGAAATTTTCTGATCTTGGTAATTTAACCTATTAGCTTGATAGAGAAAAATATCAGTTATTGAAAAACACCTTTTACCATCACTTTATCAATCAGATTAGAGCCAAATGCATATGGAATATAGGCTAATGAAGGTATAGGTTTGGTGAATATCAGATTTGCCAATTTTCCCTTCATAATGGAACCAACACATTCTTCTAAACCCATCGCAAAGGCACCATTAATGGTTGCAGCATTGATGGCTTCCTCTGGCAACATTTTAAGTTGTATGCAACTCATAGATACAACGGTATTCATATTACCACTAGGGCTTGATCCTGGATTATAGTCAGAAGCAATGGCAATGGCACAACCCGCTTCAATCAAATCACGTGCTGGCTGATAGGGCATTCTCAAAAAAAAGGCTGCAGTTGGCAATAGAGTTCCGATTGTATCAGAATAAGACAATGATTGAATTGCATTTTCATCCATACTCTCTAAATGATCCACCGAAAGAGCTCCTAATTCAACCCCCAATTCTACCCCACCAGAAACACTGAGTTGATTAGCATGAATCTTCGGAATTAATCCAATTGATTTTCCAGCAAGGCAGATTTCTTTGGTTTCAGGAATGCTAAAAAATCCCTCCTCGCAAAACACATCAATATAATCGGCCAGATTTTCATTTTCAATAATCGGCAACATTTCATGTTTAATCAAATCAATGTAACCTAAGTGATTTTGCTTAAACGCAAGCGGATAGGTATGAGCAGCTAAGAAGGTTGCTTTTATTGGTATTGGGGATATTTTTTGCAATTGTTTAATAACTCGTAACATTTTTAGTTCTCCTTCTACAGTAAGTCCATATCCTGACTTAATTTCAATAGCACCTGTTCCTAAACTAATTAAGTCTTTCAATCTATTCCAAGCTAAATCTAAAAGTGTTTTTTCTGAGGCTTTATTAAGTTTATCAGCTGAATTTAAAATTCCACCTCCTTTCTCTGCAATTTCAGCGTAGGATAAGCCATTTATTTTATCTACGAATTCCGACTCCCTACTTTCGGCAAAAACAAGATGCGTATGGCTATCACACCAACTAGGTAATACAGTAGCACCTTTGGCATCATAAACCGTTATTTCTGAATTTGTATATTTCAATGATAGCAAATGCATTTCACCGAAATCATTTATTAATCCATTTTCAATTACTAAATAAGCATTTACTATGCTAGGTAGTTCCGCCAACAATGCACCACGCAACAAAACATTTTCTGTGCGAACATTAACCAGCTGATGAATGTTAGTAATAAGCAATTTCATAAGAGCAAATTAAACAGAAAGAATGGAATAGCCATTTTTTTGAATAGCCATTCATAATCACCTGTAAAGCCTGTATTTTCAAGTATGATTACTACCCTAACAATCGTCAGATACCCGAAGTGGCTAGCATGGGCTGGAATATTGTCGATGGCCATTTTCCGTTTACCTCTGTTCTTGAATAATACTATTTTTTTCAGTAAATTAATGGGATCAGGTAAAAATGGGAGCTTTGATAAAACACCGGATTTAAGGCAGTGGGCCTTAATTTGCGCATTTAAATCATTTGATCAAGATTTCATTAATTCAAAGCCTGAAGATATTGCAAACAAAAAAATGCTACATCATCTTTATGGAGGATTTATTAATAGTTGGTGGCGGTTTTGCAGATGTGAAATTTGGACTATTGTTCTTCAACCTATTGAGGGACATGGATTATGGGATGGTAAAGAGGTCTTTGGGAATCTTCCTAAAAATTCGGCATATGAAGGCATTCTGGCTGTATTAACAAGGGCAACCATTAGATTTAAAAAGTTGAAAAGCTTTTGGTTGAATGTGGCACCTGTGGCTAATAAAATGAATGATTCGGTTGGATTTATTGGTTCTTTTGGCATAGGTGAAGTGCCTTGGATAAAACAAGCCACTTTTAGTTTGTGGGAGTCAAAAATCGCCATGCGTAATTTTGCTTACAAAATGCAAGAGCACGCTACTGTAATTCAAAAAACAAAAAAGGAAGACTGGTATAGCGAGGAAATGTTTATTCGCTTTATCCCTATTGCAAGTTATGGCACACTTAACGGAATTGACCCATTAAAAAGAAAACCTTATATTGCAAATAATTCATGAACCACTGTACTATAATATCATTTCTTACTGCCCATTTTGCATGGATGTACAGGGGTTTAAATTCAATGCCCGATCACTAGCTAGGTACGAAGCGTAACGTTTTTTTTGAACTTAATTATTAAATATTAATCAATACATATTGTATGGATCAGCAATTGTCTGTTACCTCAGAAGTTGGCACGTTAAAACGTTTATTAGTTCATAGCCCTGATAGTGGTTTAGGGAAAGTTGTTCCTTCAAAAGCACAGGACTGGTTATTTGAAGATATTGTTCATTTAGATACTATTAGGAAAAAAGAATACGACTACTATACAAAAATTCTACTATACTTTTTAGACCCTGAAAAAATTAAGGGTAAACTCGCTCAAGTTGATGCTGAAGAAGCGAAGCGTAATTTTTATAAACCAGATCATAAAGATTTTTTTGCTTCTGACAAAGTGATTGAATTGCAATGGTTATTGGCACAAGTTCTTGAAAACAACGATATCAAAATAAAATTGGTAGCTTCTGTTTGCGCTATTGAAGCTTGCACTTATGAAACTCAGAAAACCCTATTAAATTATAGTGCCACTGAATTGGCAAAAACATTTGTATCCGGTACTTCCTTTGATAAACAATTGCTGTTTGCTCCAATTCCAAATTTTATATTCACCAGGGATATTGGGATAACTATCAATGATTATGTTTTGCTAAATAAGCCTGCCAAAAAAGCAAGAACAAGAGAGGCTTTATTAGCAAAATATATTTTCTTTAATCATCCCCTTTTCGCAAATTACAAGGAGCATATTATTGAATTATCTGATTCCCACCACAGTTTTTTAATGCCTAAAGAAGAAGATGATCGAAAAATAACTTTAGAAGGAGGCGATATTATGGTGGTAAGCAACAATCACTTACTAGTTGGTGTGAGCGAAAGAACTTCTTCGGAAGCTGCTGTTCAAATTACTAATATTTTATTTGAAAAAAATATTTTAGAAAAAGTTACTGTAGTAAAGATTCCAAAGAAAAGAGATTATATGCATATCGATACAGTTTTTACGCAAGTAAAAAGGGATGTATGGGTAATGCTTGGAAATTTCTCCAGAAAGGCCGTAAAACATGAAGACGAAAATGCCATTGAAAGAATTCTTGAAATTAAAAAAGAAGAAAAAATAAAGATTCTTCAATTTCATAAAAAGTCGCCAGAGAATCCTGTATACTTTGATAGTCTTGAAGACTTATTAGTCGATATCAGCAAAAACGATTTGCATTGTGAAGGTGATGTACAATTTATTTTTTCAGGCAATAATGAGTTCCCTTATAATGCCAGAGAACAATGGACAGATTCTTGTAATTTATTGGCATTAAAGGAGGGAGTAGTTTTAGGATATGATCGAAATGATAAAACAACAGAGGCATTTAAACAAGCTGGCTTTAGCGTTATTCATGTAAAAGAATTAATAAAAGAACTAGAAGCAGGAACTATGAATGTGGATGAGATGAAAGACTGTTTGATACTCATGCCTTCAGCTGAGCTTTCCAGGGCAAGAGGAGGATTCCACTGCATGAGTATGCCCATTTTAAGAACAGCATTAAAATAAATATCATGCAAACAACTTCACATATTTTAATGATTCGGCCCAGTCATTTTGATTTTAATAAAGAGACTGCTGTAAATAATAGTTTTCAAATAAATACAGGTGATATGTTGGTGCCTGAGAAGGCCTTAAAGGAATTTGATCAGTTTGTGATTAAATTAAGTTCTTACGATATTGATGTTACAGTTGTGCAAGACACTGCCGACCCATATACACCAGATTCAATTTTCCCTAACAACTGGATTTCTTTTCATTCAGAAGATACCATCTGTTTGTATCCAATGTTTGCAGAAAATAGAAGAAAAGAGCGAAAGCAATCTGTGTTAGATCAAATATCTTCCAAATTTGATTTAACAAATACAATTGATTTTACAGAGCAGGAAGAAAGAGCAAGATTTCTAGAAGGCACTGGCAGTATGGTTTTGGACAGAGAACATAAAATAGCGTATGCTTGCTTATCTGTTAGGACAGACGAAAATATCTTACAACAATTTTGTGATGAGATGGGCTATACCCCATTAGTTTTTGAATCCGTTGATGCAGAAGAATATCCCATTTATCATACCAATGTGATGATGTGTGTAGCCGATCAATTTGTAGTAATATGTTTAGACAGTATTCACAATCAGGATGAAAAAGATATTCTAATAAAAACACTATTGGGAACTGGAAAAGTAATTATTCCAATTTCAATAGATCAAATGAATCATTTTGCGGGTAATATGTTACAACTCGAAAATAATTTAGGAACTAAATATTTGGTGATGTCTACTCAAGCATTTCAAAGTTTAACAGATGATCAAATAAAACAAATCAAAGTTTTTAATGAAATTATTCATTCTGATATTAGAACAATTGAAAAAAATGGAGGAGGTAGTGCGAGGTGTATGATTGCCGAGATTTTTTTGACCCCGAAATAGAAAATTAAGCAGCTATCTCTTTTCTACTTAGTAGTTCTTGAATTTGCCTTTCTCTATATTTTAGAGATTGATTTAATTTTTCAGTTGCTATTGAGAAAGACTTTTGTAGTTCTACATCCTGAGATAAGAATATTTTTTTCTGAAAAAGTGTTTCTTTGATTACTTGAGCATCGTGCCAATAGCCAATTGCTTCCTGTAATTTTTGAAAAAAAGAAATATCAGTACCCACCCCATTCTCAATCCAATTAATCGCATACATCCATTGTTTTATTATTTTCCTTAATTCATGCCACTCACTCATCGGGCAATTTTTTCGAATAATAGTTTCTATTTGAAGCGAAAGATCAGTTACATATTGCTCAGCAAGAATTTCATTCGTTTTAAAAATATATTCGTTTACATGCTCGTTTAGATCTTTTAAATCATTTTTAAACTCATGCACTTTTTTATGAAATTTCTTAATCATTTCATCAAGTGTAGCATTTGGAAAAGTATGTTTAATGAAAATATCTAAATCATGTTTTTGAAACCAAATTAATAGCAATTGATATTCTCGAATTTCACCAGCCTCTTGAAATATGCTATTTAATTGCCTTGTCGCTTTTTTTAGCTTCTGTTTAGGGTATACCGATTTTAGAAATTTCATGATAGCCCTCATCTTCTTAATTTCTACCCTAAAATCATGTAACGAATTCTCAGAGGAGCTAATATCAAACTCCAAAAGGTGATTAAAAACCTGTTTAACCCTTTGATTATAATATAATGATAAAGAAGATTCAAGCATCCCGCAAATTTCTAATTACCAATAAAGTTCTAATTTAAAATTAACAATTATATAAAGCCCAATGTGAAACTTTCATTAAGGTTTTATGGCAAAGCTTAGTTTTACGCCATCTTCAAAATTATGAGGCAGATAGCCTAAAAGGTTAATTGCTTTTTCAATTAAAAGACCTGATTTTTTGGCTCTTCTAACCATTTCAGGAAACACTTCTGCAGTAACTGGTTCTATTAAACTACTGTCTAAATTGGCTACGCGGGCTACCGTGATTGCCATTTCATAAGGAGTTATCATTTCTGAACCAGCAAAATGAAAGGATTCATGGGTATTATTTTGAATTAACAGATCAATTCCCATACAAATGTCAAGAACAAAAGTTGGTGTGCGTTGTTGGTCAGTGACTACTTTTATTGATTGTTTTGATTCTAATTTTTGCTTTACCCATTGAATAAAACTTGGTCTTAAGCCCTCCCAATGTGGGCCATAAATAAAAACTGGACGTACAATATTGTGGTGTAACCCGCTATTTTTTACTAAATTTTCAGCCATCAATTTACTCTCACCATAAAAATTCAAAGGAGCTGGAACAGATAATTCAGTGTGTGGACCACCTTCCCCAAAAATAAAATCAGTAGAAATATAAATAAATCTTGCAGATACTTGTTTGGCTGCTTCGAGTAGATATTCAGTAGCGGTTACATTATTTAATAAACAAGTTTCTGGGTGAAGATGACATTCATCTGGTTTGCTCATTGCTGCAGTATGGATAATCACATCTGGCCTAATTGTGGTAATCATAGCAATTACCAACTGTTTATTTGTCAGTTCAAGATTAAAATAAGAGATTTTCGCATCAGGAATTTTGTTTTCTCCCCTAGAAACTGCATAAACTTCATATTTATCATTATGCATATATATGCTTAGGTGTTGACCTAAAAAACCGTTAGCTCCTGTTATAAATACCTTCATTTAGCTAATTTACTACAGGATGTGTATAGATAAGCACTTGGCATTTACCTATAATTGCTTATTTTTGGAACTTGTGTAGTTGATACACATTTCCATTACGATTGTTAAGTCAGTTTATTTTTTTATCGTATTAAGAAAGAATCGCATATCTACAATGTCTGCTAAAAAAGTCAATAAAATCGGTGTCCTTACCTCTGGAGGTGATGCGCCTGGAATGAATGCAGCTATTAGGGCTGTAGTAAGAACAGGAATTTACCATGGTTTAGAAGTATTCGGAATTATGCGTGGTTATAACGGCATGGTTGACGATGATATCTTTCAAATGGATTCAAGATCGGTAGCCAATATTATACAAAGAGGTGGAACCATTCTTAAAACTGCTCGAAGCAAAGAATTTTTTGAGCCGGAAGGCAGAAAAAAAGCCTATGAAAATCTTAAAAAGAGGGGTATCGATGGCTTAGTTATTATTGGGGGTGATGGTAGCTTTAGAGGAGCACAAAAATTCAGTAATGAATTCGACATTCCTTGCATGGGTTTGCCTGGCACCATTGATAAAGACATTGCCGGTAGTGATTTTACGATAGGTTTTGATACTGCAGTAAATACTGCTGTTGAAGCTATTGATAAAATTAGAGACACTATGGATGCTCATGATCGTCTATTCTTAGTGGAAGTGATGGGAAGAGATGCAGGTTATATTGCACTGCATAGTGGGATTGCCACTGGCGCAGAAAATATTTTGATTCCTGAATCTAAGACCGATATAGAAGCTTTGATTAATTCATTGACAGAAAAAGAGAAAAGAAAGAAGTTAGTAAATTTGGTGGTAGTTGCTGAAGGAGATGAATTTGGAGGTGCTAATGAGTTAGGCAAAGTTTTAAAAGAACGTTTGCCACAAGCCGACATCAGAGTTTGTATTCTAGGACATATCCAAAGAGGAGGCTCTCCAAGTTGTCTAGATAGATTAATAGCAAGCCATATGGGATATTACGCAGTTGAAAGTTTGGTAGCAGGTAGAAGAAACGAAATGATTGGCATTGTAAATAATGCGGTTCACTATACCCCATTAGATAAAGCCATTAAAGAAAAACAAAAAATTGGAGAA
The DNA here is from genome assembly GCA_903927185.1 of uncultured Bacteroidota bacterium. Taxonomy (GTDB): domain Bacteria; phylum Bacteroidota; class Bacteroidia; order Chitinophagales; family Chitinophagaceae; genus Sediminibacterium. Next base: position 54,786 of record CAIYLW010000020.1, on the reverse strand, counting down.
GAATGGATGAAGATTGTAAAAATCCTCGCCAGCTAATCCCAAAATTTCCTAAAAATATCATTAACAACCCAACCCAATTATGTCAAAAAACATTGACCAATACTTGCACAAAGAAATGAATACACAAGCAGGTTTAGAGCACGTCGATCATCGTACTAAGATTGTTGCTACAGTTGGCCCAGCCTGTGATACCTACGATAAATTATTGGATCTTGTTCGTTCAGGGGTTAACGTTTTTCGTTTAAACTTCTCTCACGGAAGTCATGAAGATAAAGCGCAAATCATTGACCATATTAGAAACATTAATAAAACTGAACCTTATAATATTTCAATTCTTGCAGATTTACAGGGGCCAAAACTTCGTGTTGGGGAAATTGCCAATAATGCACTTGAAATTAAAGCAGGTGATATACTAACCCTAACAAATGAAAAATGTATAGGGACAATGGAAAAGATTTATGTCTCTTATCCTAATTTGGCCGGAGATGTGGTTTTAGGAAATATTATCATGATTGATGATGGTAAAATTGAAGTGAAAGTTGTAGGCATTGAAAAAAATGGAGATGTAAAAGTAGAAGTTACTCTGGGTGGAATTCTCTCTTCAAAAAAAGGATTAAACTTACCTGATACCAAAATTTCCTTACCTGCTCTAACTGAGAAAGATTTAATTGACCTTGAATTTATTATTGAGCAGCAATGCGACTGGGTTGCTTTGAGCTTTGTAAGAAGTGTTAGGGATATAGTTATTTTAAGAAGTAAATTGGCTGAAAAGAAAAGCAAGACCAAGATTATTGCCAAAATTGAAAAGCCAGAAGCATTAGTAAATATTCGTGATATTATTTTGGAAAGCGATGCCATTATGATTGCTCGTGGCGACTTAGGCGTTGAAATTCCTATTGAACAAGTTCCTTTGGTTCAGAAGGAGCTTATTCGTAAATGTTTACACCGTGCAAAACCAGTAATAGTTGCAACTCAGATGATGGAGAGTATGATTGATCGGGTTAAACCTAATCGTTCTGAAATCACCGACGTGGCAAATGCCGTATTAGAAGGCGCTGATGCTGTAATGTTAAGCGGAGAAACTGCAGCGGGTAATCACCCTTCACTGGTTGTTCAAACAATGCGTAAGATTATACGTGAAATCGAGAAAAAAGAATACCGTTATGATCGTTCCGCAGATTTAAAACCCCAACCACATTCGCCATCATACCATAGTGATGCTATCTGCTATAATGCCTGTAAAATTGCAGAAGATGTAGAAGCTCATGCCTTGATTGGTATGACACAAAGTGGGTATACTGCATTTATGTTAAGTAGTTATCGCCCTTCTTCACCCCTCTTTATTTTCACTAAAGAACGTTCTTTGGTAAATCAATTGAGCTTAAGCTGGGGAGTTAGGGCCTTCTATTATGCAGAAGAAGAAAGTTTTGACGATATGGTAACTGACCAAATTAACATTCTTAAAGAACGTGGGTTTGTTCAAGATGGTGATGTAGTAGTAAATACAGGAAGTACCCCAGTACATCTTCACTTACCTACCAATATGATTAAGCTGACAAAAGTTTCCTAAAATATAACTTTATAAAAAAAATAAAAAAGTTTCCGATGTTGCGGAAACTTTTTTATTTTCAGGCATTACAAAAAATGCCGAAATGAAAAAGTTACTGATTGTAATTTGCCTAATACCGCTTATTGGATTTTCGCAAAATGTTGATTCGATTTGGTTTGTGACTAATTACTCAAAAAAGGAAATACTCATTCCAATGAGAGATGGAGTTAAACTTTTTACTTCCATTTATATTCCAAAAGACCGAATCGAGAAACATCCGTTCTTAATTACCCGCACCCCATATAGCTGTGCACCCTATGGAGAAGATAAATTTTCAGGGATTTGGCGAGGACCTAGAAAATATTTTACAAAAGAAAATTATATTATAGTTCAGCAAGATGTTAGGGGCAGATGGATGAGTGAAGGCGCTTTTGTAGATGTGCGACCTTATAATCCAAATAAAATAACAAAAAATGATGTAGATGAATCTTCTGATACCTACGATACAATTGACTGGTTAATAAACAATATCGAAAACAATAGCGGTAATGTAGGTGTTTATGGAACTTCTTATCCTGGATTTTATGCTGCAATGGCAGCACTGAGTAACCACCCGGCTTTAAAAGCGGTTAGTCCGCAAGCACCCGTTACCGATTGGTTTATAGGAGATGATTTCCACCATAATGGGGCTTTGATGGTGATGGATGCATTTGACTTTTATTCATCATTTGGGAAACCTAGACCCAAGCCCACAACAGTTGGTCCGGAAGGATTTAATTTTCCCATTCAGGATAATTATGAATTTTTCTTACGGAATGGAACGCTGCCACAGTTAAGCAAATTAATGGGCGATAGTATTGCATTCTGGAATGATTTAATGAATCATCCAACTTATAGTGATTGGTGGAAAAATAGAAACGACCGCAATTATGTTCAAAATATTTCTTCAAAAATACCTACACTAATTGTAGGTGGATTATTTGATGCAGAAGATTGTTGGGGTGCATGGAATCTTTATAAGGCAATTGAATCAAAAGCAAAAAATAAGAATCAATTGGTGATTGGTCCATGGTATCATGGACAATGGGGCACAAAAGATGGTACCCATTTAGGTAATATAAATTTTGGTTCCAACACCAGTGATTGGTATCAGCAAAATATTGAATTACCCTTCTTCAATTTTTATCTAAAAGGAAAAGGAACTATTGATAATATCTCAGAAGCAACCATTTTTTTCTCTGGCGAAAATCAATGGAGGAAGTTTACAGAATGGCCATCATCAAAAATAGAACCACGTGATTTATTCTTAACTGCAAATGGCGGACTTAGTTATTTTACTAATAAAATGGCCCCATTATCAAGCTATACAGAATACGTTAGCGACCCTGCAAAGCCCGTGCCTTATGCAGAAAATGTGCATATGGGAAGAACCAGAGAATACATGACGGATGATCAAAGATTTGCAGCAAGAAGGCCTGATGTATTAGTGTATCAAACCCCCATTTTAACCGAAGACTTAACAATTGCAGGAACTGCTTCTGCAGATTTGATGGTTAGCATTAGTGAAACAGACGCTGATTTTGTAGTGAAAATAATAGATGTATTTCCAGACGATTTTAAATACTCTGATCATGATACTTATACCATGAATGGTTATCAAATGCTGGTGCGGGGTGAAGTGATGCGTGGGAAATTCAGAAATAGTTTTGAAACACCAGAGGCGTTTATCCCTGGAAAGCCAACCCAGGTTAAATTTGCACTTCCCGACCTTGCTCATACTTTCAAAAAAGGACATCGATTAATGGTACAAATTCAAAGTTCCTGGTTTCCATTAGTGGATAGAAATCCCCAAAAATTCACAGACATCTATCATGCTAAACCAAATGATTATCAAAAAGAGAGCATTAAAATATTCAATAACCAATCAAAGATCATTCTCCCTATTTTAAAATAATTACTAATGAAAAAAATCGCATCCATCCTATTGTTGGCACTGAGTTTCATTACCATTCAGGCACAAGAGGTATGCATTATCCCTCAACCTAGCAAATTAGTTTCTTCAAAAGGAAATTTTAATATCACTAATAAAACACAAATTGTTTTAGCAGGAAGTGGACTAGAAAAATCCTCTGCTTTTTTAAATGATTTTCTAGAGAAATTTTATGGATTTAAATTAAAAGTCGTTTCAAAGGGAGATTTCAAAAATAATATTGTTCTGAATTATTATAAAATGGAATACCCTATTGCAGGGGCATATAATATGCACGTAAATAAGGACGGGGTAATGATAGAAGGAGATAATGCTACAGGAACTTTTTATGGTATTCAATCTCTGATTCAATTATTACCAGCAGAAAAAACAAGCTCGCTGGCAGTGCCCTTTGTGGATATTGAAGACAAACCAAGATTCGCCTATAGAGGTATGATGCTGGATGTTGGCCGCCATTTCTTCCCGGCTTCTTATATTAAAAAATATATCGACTTTATTGCCATGCATAAATTGAATACTTTTCAATGGCATTTAACTGAAGATCAAGGCTGGAGAATTGAAATCAAAAAATATCCGAAATTAACTTCTGTGGGAGCTTATAGAAATGGAACAATTGTAGGTCGTTTCCCTGGCAAGTCGAATGATGGCATTAGAGAAGGCGGATTCTATACACAAGCAGAAATAAAGGAACTGGTAAAATATGCTGCTGATCGTTTTGTAACCATTATTCCCGAAATTGAAATGCCAGGGCATGCCTCAGCCGCTATAGCTGCCTATCCACAACTGAGTTGTTTCCCGGATTCATCAACTAAACACTCCTCAAAAACACCTTGGTCAGGCCCCACCAATGGAAAATATGTTCAACAAACATGGGGAGTATTTGAAGATGTCTTTGCCCCAACAGATTATACTTTTAACTTTATACAAGATGTGCTGGATGAGGTAATGCAATTATTTCCTTCAAAGTATATTCATATTGGTGGCGATGAGTGTCCAAAAACTGCTTGGAAAAAATCTGAATTCTGTCAACAACTCATAAAAGATAAAAACCTTAAAGACGAACATGGTTTACAGAGTTATTTTATTCAGCGAGTAGAAAAATACTTGAATGGAAAAGGAAGGCAAATTATTGGGTGGGATGAAATTTTAGAAGGTGGTTTGGCTCCAAATGCTGCAGTGATGAGCTGGAGAGGAGAAAAAGGTGGAATTGAAGCTGCAAAACAAAAGCATAAAGTAATCATGACCCCCACTACATATGTATATTTTGACTATTCTCAAACAAAACATGAAGATTCTGTAACAATTGGCGGATATTTGACTTTGAAAATGGTATACGATTACGAGCCAATTCCAAAACAGTTATCAAAAGAGGATGAAAAATATGTACTTGGTGCTCAAGCCAATTTATGGACTGAATATATTGCAAATTCTAGTAAACTGGAATATATGCTTTTCCCAAGATTGACTGCTTTAAGTGAAGTTTTATGGAGTTCCAAAGAAAATAAAAACTGGAATAATTTCGAAAAAAAGCTAGCTACACAGTTTAAAAGGTATGATTTCTGGAATTGGAATTATAGTAAAGTAATTCTGGATCCTACAACTAAAATTATAGAAGACCAAAACGAATTATCAACAGTAAAAAAATAATTATTATCCAAAAAACATATAAACTATGGTTGACTCCTTCGAAAAAATTGCCGTACAAATATTCCCAAATGCAAAGGAAGGATCTGTTCAAGCTGCAAAAGAAATAGCTGAATTAATCCGAAGTAAACAAGTATCCAATGAAAATTGTGTTTTAGGTCTTGCTACCGGCTCTACCCCTATTTTTTTGTATGCCGAATTAGTAAGAATGCATCAGGAAGAAGGGTTGAGTTTTAAAAATGTAATCAGCTTTAATCTGGATGAATATTATCCTATTGAAAAAGAAGCATATCAAAGTTATTGGAGTTTCATGCACAGACATTTGTTCAATCATGTAGACATTGAACCTAATAATATTAATCTTCCTTCAGGAACAGGAAGCAAGGAAGATGTAAAAAAATTCTGTCAGGAATATGAAAACAAAATAGAGGCAGCTGGTGGAATTGATTTACAAATTTTAGGGATTGGGAATAATGGACATATTGGATTCAATGAACCAGGGTCGAGTATTTTTTCTAAAACCAGAATGGTGAATCTTGAAAATAATACACGTCTTTCAAATACTTACGAATTTCAAAACATTTCAAAGGTTCCCAGAAGAGCTGTTACAATGGGAATAAGTACCATTTTGAAATCAAAAAAAATTATACTGTTGGCATGGGGTTCTAAAGCAAGTATTGTAGCAAAAGCAGTAGAAGAAAATGTTACCGAACAAATCCCTGCAAGTATCTTGCAACAACACCATGAATGTACTTTTATAGTTGATGAAATTGCATCTGCAGAATTAACACGTATCAAATCACCTTGGTTAACCGGAGAATGCGATTGGACAACCAATATGATCAAAAGAGCGGTGATTAATCTGGCATTAAAAGTTGGCAAACCAGTTTTGAGTTTAAATACGAATGATTATAATGAAAATGGATTATCTGATTTATTAGTTGAAAAGGGGGATGCCTATGAAATTAATATGCAGGTATTCTATTTTTTAAGGGATAGCATTACAGGATGGCCAGGTGGCAAGCCAGACATTCAAAATCCAACGCATCCTGAAAGGAGTCATCCTTATCCTAAAAAATGTATCATCTTCTCCCCCCATCCAGATGATGATATCATTAGTATGGGCGGAACATTTATGCGCTTACACGATCAAGGTCATGAAGTACATGTTGCTTATCAAACAAGTGGCAACATTGCTGTAACGGATGAGTTTGTAACAAGATTTATTGATTTTGCCGTTGGGTTTGAAGAAATGTTTGGAATCGATAATCAAAAGAGTCAAAGCATTTTAACTGAAGCCAGAAACTTTATTGCCAGTAAGAAAAAAAATCAGGTAGATACAGGTGCAATAAGAGAAATCAAAGGATTGATTCGTCGTTGTGAAGCAAAAGCAACTTGTCGTTATGTTGGTTTACCGGATGATAGTCGATGCCATTTCCAAAATCTGCCATTCTATGAAACTGGAACCATTGATAAAAATCCAATGGGTGAAGCTGACATTATTAATACGATGGATTTATTGAATAAAATTCAGCCTCATCAAATTTTTTGTGCTGGAGACCTAGCAGATCCACATGGAACACATAAAGTTTGCTTAGACGTGGTGTTTGAGAGTATGCGCCGACTAAAAGATGCAGGAGAAACTTGGGTGAAAGATTGTTGGGTATGGTTATATAAAGGTGCCTGGCAAGAATGGGATATTTCAGAAATAGAAATGGCTATCCCGATGAGTCCAGATCAAGTAATGAAAAAAAGGTTTGGCATATTCATTCACCAATCACAAAAAGATTCAGTACCATTTCAGGGTACTGATAGTAGAGAATTCTGGCAAAGAGCTGAAGATAGAAACGGAAATACAGCCAATATTTATGCATCATTGGGGCTAACAAAATATGCTGCAATGGAAGCATTTGTGAGATGGCACTTTTAAAAATAATTTCCATTTATCAAAACGCTGTTAAACACTAACAGCGTTTTCTATTACATTTGTATGATGTTTTTAATTAATCAACTCGAAATAAAAAAAGTTTGGAATGAAGCCTTAGCAGATTCTTTTTATAAAAAGAGATTTCAATTAGGTATCATTATTTGGGTTGCTATATTGATTGCATTCCCTTTTTTCTTCAATTATATTGAAAATAGAAATGGACCAGTATTAAATGATTGGATTATAAATAAAATACCTGCATTTGATTTATCTATTCCAACATTTCTAATTATTTGGTCAATGTTTTTGTTTTTTTTGTATCGAGCAATTCAAAAACCAGAACTTTTATTATTATTTCTTTGGGGTTTTATTTTTTTAAGTATTTCAAGATTCATTACCATCTTTTTATTTCCACTAAATCCTCCTGAACAGTTAATAGAATTAAGCGATCCAATTACTAATATTTTTTATGGTAAAAAACATGGATTTATAACTAAAGATTTATTTTACTCGGGTCATACTTCAACTCAGTTCTTGATGTTCCTATGCTTCACAAAAAAAACAGACAAGATACTATCATTAATTTCCACCATCTTAATAGGGATATTTGTAATGGTACAACATATCCATTATTCGATAGATGTATTATCTGCACCAATTCTAACTTATTGCGTATATCTTTTAGGAAAAACAACAGTCACTCGCTAAAAAGCTTCCCCTAATTGAAAATAAAATCCTCTATTTTTTCCAGGGCCAATACCATAATCTACTCGGAGATTAAGTTTCTCTGATTTATTAATGGCATATCTTATACCTGCACCATAAGTGTATTTTAAATCACTAAAAGAAAAATCGGTGATATTTTTACCCACATCCCCAAAATTTCCAAACCCAACAGCACCAAATCTTTTATTAAAACTATGGCGCCATTCTGCTTGAAATACGAGTTGTTGACGATCTCGAAATCTTCCATCATAATATCCTCTCATACTGCCCATTCCACCTAATGTGGCTAAACTTCTTAGGGGCACTTCTTTTCCTAAATTTGTATAGCTGTAAGTTTGTAATGCCAATACATTTTTCTGATTAAAGGATAAAAATTTACGTAAATCAATTACTATATTGGTATAAGCGTAATCAGATCCTATGAACGAATTAAAGTTATTAAAATATAGTTGTGCGAAATATCCCTTATCAGGAGCAAATGCATTATTTCGGTTATCGTATGTAAGACTTAAGCCTAATCCCGCAATCTTATAAGGAGTTCTACCAGCAACTTGTTGTTGATCAAATAACCCTCCTTTTTTATAATCAATTTCTAATAATTTTTGCGCTTCAAATAACAATCCAAAATAAATGTTATTACCTAAATGTCTCATTAAATGCAAATAGATATAGTACTGTTTAAAATTATAACTCTCTTCATCTATATCTTTTGAATATTTTCCTAATCCCCAAAACTTATCCGGAAAAGAACTATAAGACATTTGTTCATTTAATATAAATTTTTCGTTATTAAAATATTGAGCTCCATTAATTGCAGCAACAAATTGTTTTTTCAAAGAATATAACACCAGCGCTTGAAAGTTCGAAGTACGTGAAGCGGTATCTTTTTTAGAAAAGCGAAAAGTTGAAGAACTTGCAACACCAAATGACCAATCTGTTTCAATAGATCTAGTCAATACTGGAAAAAATAAAACCTGATGCGATTTCATACTATCTTTCTGAGCCATTAAAGAATCAGAAATAATTGATGTTGCAATCAATAAAATTAATATGGCTATAAAATTGGGGTTCCTTAAAATCATATTATGATGCAAAATACTGTGCTTATCTCATTAATCGAGAAAACTCTTAAAAAAATTGCTTATTTTTGTTACCCTGAAACAACAATTTCAGGTAACAATTTGAAAACCCCACAGTAACAAATAGTTGACTTTTAATTAATATCACACATGAATAAATGGGAAAGTAATTTTCAAATGGGAGAAACACTTACCCAAGATCAATTAGAAAATTTCGAAAAACATGGAGTGATTGTTTTTAGAAATTTTCTTACGGCTGAAAAAGTAAAATTATATCTGGAAGAAATTAAGCGCTTAGAAAAGACCTGGCTAGAAGAAAAGCGCGAAAAAATAAATGGTATTCCACTAAAATTCGGGAAAGATGAATTGGGAAATAAAACTATTCAAAGATTAAGTTTTACTTCACTTTTTAGCGATGCATTACATGAATTATTGAATGATGAGAGGTTGAAACAACTCTTTAGTTTCTTAATTCCTTTTGATGGTAGGATTGCTGAAAATGAAAAAGATGGTTTAGTTGTTAATAATTACCTCAATACACCGAATAGTAAATTTTCGCAAATGGGTTGGCATACGGATAGTCCAAGAGATTTATTCCTTGGTCAAAAGATAATGCCTATGTTAAATGTTGGAATACATTTGGATGAATGTTTGTTTGAAAATGGTGGTCTTCGTGTTTTACCTGGAACACATAAGCAAGGTTTTTTGAAATTATTGTTTGGTAAAAAATATTTTATTGACAATAAAGATGACAAAGATGAGGTTGGGTTTGATATTCATCCAGGCGATCTTTCAGTGCATGATGGGCGGCTATGGCATCGTGTAAAGCAATCACCACTTTTTGGAGAAGCAAGTAGAAGAAGGGTGATGTATGTGCCAATCGTTACCGGCAAATACAAACCAAAAGACGATACCAGCAAAACTCCCTTTTATCATTTATTTACTTCCAAGGTTCATAAGTAGTTGCACAAAACTTCATACAATGAAATACGCATTAATAACCGGTGCAAGTAAAGGTATTGGCAGAGCAATGGCCGAAATTTTAGCTTCAAAAAAGAGGAACCTTCTTTTAGTTGCTAGATCAAGTGACCTTTTGGAGAGTATAGCGAATACTTTGAAAACTCAGTATCAAATTGAAGCGGATTGGTTGAGTGTAGACTTTACTGAATCTGGTGCATCTTACAAAATTCAGCAATGGTGTGTTGATAAAAACTACTCTATAGATATCCTTATTAACAATGCAGGTTATGGATTAAGTGGGCCATTTGAAAACTATACTGCAAAAGAGCATACGGATATGATGCAGGTAAATATGAATGTGTTAGTGGAACTGAGTTCCTTATTCTTACCTGAACTAAAAAAAGCGCCAAAAGCACATATACTAAATATTGCAAGTTCTGCTGCTTATCAGGCTGTTCCAGGATTGAGTGTATATGCTGCGAGCAAATCATTTGTTTTGAGTTTTAGCAGGGGTTTACAATACGAATTAAGACATACGAATTTGAGAGTTACCACAGTATGTCCTGGTGGTACCGATACAGATTTTGCCAATAGGGCTAATCTGGTTGAAAAAGCTAGAAAAGCGGGCGAAAAATTAAATATGTCAGCAGATGCAGTAGCCAAAATTGCTATTGATGCTATGCTAGCTGGCAAAACAGAAAAAATTACTGGTCTTTTGAATCAAATTGGTGCTGCTTTTGTTTGGTTATTACCGAAAAAAATCGTTGAAAAGACTGCTGCAGGAATTTATAGTCAGGATTAAAGGATCAAAATCAATTTTGGTTTTGGAATTTCTGAAATAGCTCTTATATTTGCAGCCCTTTAGGGGGAATGGCTGCGTAGCTCAACTGAATAGAGTACCTCACTACGGATGAGGGGGTTTTAGGTTTGAATCCTAACGCGGTCACCAGGAAGGATCTTACAATTATGTAGGATCCTTTTTTTATGTTGTTACACTAAGGGTTGCTTAATGGGTAGAAGTTTAATGGAACATCTACTTCAATTCGATTAATTTTCCATCCATTTTTATACTTATTCAATTAGATAAATATCAATATAACATGAAAAAAGTTTGGTTAATATCTGGTTGTTCTTCAGGTTTTGGAAGGGCATTAGCATTGGAAGTTTTAGCTAAAGGTTATCAGGTGGCAGTAGCTTCCCGAAATATAAATGATGTCTTAGATATTGTAAAGGATTACCCTGATAGTTCTATTGCAGTTAAACTGGATGTAACAAAAATTAAAGAAATTAAAGAAGCAATTGCTGAAACCATCACTCGATTTGTACAAATAGATGTATTAGTGAATAATGCAGGTATTGGATATTTTGGAGCAATAGAAGAAAGTGAAGATGAGGAAGTAAGAAGAATGTTTGAAATAAACTTTTTTGGTTTAGCAAAAATGATTCAGGAAGTACTTCCACATATGCGTAAACGTAAATCTGGTCATATTTTAAATATTGCATCAATTGGTGGTTTAAGATCTTTTCCTGGAGTTGGTTTTTATAATGCTACGAAATATGCGGTAGATGGCTTAAGTGAAGCCCTTTATAAAGAAGTATCTCCACTTGGTATAAAAGTTACCATCGTTGCACCAAGTGGATTTAGAACTGATTGGGCTGGTCGTTCAGCTAAAGATAGCAGTATAAAAATTGAAGATTACACTGACACTTCTGGTAAAAACATGGGAGATATTCGAGGATATAGTGGTAATCAACCTGGTGATCCTGTAAAAGCTGCAAAAGCAATGATTGAAGTTACAGAAACAGAAAAACCTCCATTAAGATTATTATTGGGTGTTGCCGCTTTAAAAGGTGCAAGAGCAAAGCTGGAAGAATTAAAGAACGACTTTGACACTTGGGCTGCCACATCGGAAGGAGCAGATTTTAAAAAGGAATAAAATTAATCGGGAGTGCTAGTTTAGAAAGCGCAAGCATTGTGATTATTATACTATCCACTATGCTTGTTCAAGATTATTGTATTCTATTTTTTCCCGCCCTTCTTAATCGGCTTACCATATTTTTTCATCATAATATCTTTTCTGCTAATCTTTACGTTCACTTTAAGATTCTTAGCTGATTTTTCATGAAAAGCAGGACCAGCTTCATCTTTTTTCTTGATTTTGAAATCCGGAATTTTTATATACACTTTTGGCATTTCATCTTCCGTTAAGTCAGTAGAAATAATCAAATTTTCAGGCAGGATTAATACTGGAATCTTATATTTCATCAAGCCTTCAATAGTATCAATGAATGGCATTTCTTTTTCAGTAGTAAAAGTAATAGCAATTCCTTTTTTATCAAACCGACCCGTACGCCCAATTCGATGAATATAGTTTTCAGGTACATCAGGGGTATCAAAATTTATCACATGCGTTACCTCTGCAATATCAATACCACGCGCTACGATATCTGTTGCTATGATAAATCGATAAGCACCATCTTTAAATTGTTTAACAGTATTAAAACGGTGATTTTGTTCTTTATTAGAATGAATCACCCCTACTTGATCAGGAAATCGAACGCTAAGCTCTTCAAATAAAAGGTCCGCTAATTTTTTTGTAGCAGCAAATACCAACACTTTAGTCATTGTTCCATCTGCTTTTAAAAGATATTCCAGCAGATTTGCTTTGGTATAAAAATTTGGCACATTATACCTGGATTGAAGAATATTCTCCAAAGGTGTACCAGTTGGGGCAGCTTCTACCATCACAGGATTATTGAAAAAAGTACCTATTAATGCTTCTACATCTTCTGTAATAGTTGCTGAAAATAATAAATTCTGCCTTTTTGCAGGAATCATATCGATAATATTCTTTAGCTGTGTACGAAATCCTAAGTTTAGCATTTCATCCATTTCATCAATAACTAGCTTCTTAATCATCTTTGTTTTAAATGCCCCATTCATAGCTAAATCAAAAAATCTACCGGGTGTGGCAACAATAACGTCCACTCCTTTTTCTAATTCTATTGCCTGCGTATTAATGTTTACTCCACCGTAAACACCTGTAACAATCAGACTCATATGTGACGTAAGTTTTTTCACTGTCTCAACCACCTGTGCCACTAATTCTCTTGTTGGTACAACTATCAGAATCTGAGGATCTTTATTCTTATCAAATTTCCATTGTCTTAAACAAGGTAATAGATATGCAATTGTTTTCCCTGTTCCAGTTTGCGCAATTCCACAAACGTCTTTCCCTGACATCGCAATGGGGAATACTTTATGTTGAATGGTGGTTGGATTAACATAGCCCAAATCATCAAGTGCAGTCCAAAGAGCCGTATTTAAATTTAGATCATCAAAAGTCATCATGCGGTAAAGGTAGTTGAATGCTGCAGTATTGGAAATAGCAATTCAAATCCCCAATTGTTAAATTGATAACATTACTATCATACAGAATAACTGAAAGAATTTTAATTTCAGGGTATAAATACTCATATATGATAAAGATGACCGTTTTTGATATGGCTGGAACCACTGTAAATGAAGATAATGTGGTATATAAAACCCTTCGAAAAGCGATTAACGAAGCTGGCTTTGAATTTACTTTAGATCAGGTATTAGCCGAAGGAGCAGGAAAAGAGAAATTGCAAGCTATTAAAAGTGTATTAAGTGTTTATGGAGGAATTGAAGACGATTCATTGGCAAGCAGCATCTTTCAAAGTTTTATTAATCAGCTTGCAACCGCTTACGATACCATGGAAATTCTTCCTCAAAATAATGCAACAGAATTATTTGCTGAGTTAAAGAAAAGGGGAATCATTGTTGTTTTAAATACTGGCTATAATTTACAAACTGCTCATTCATTAATTTCAAAACTAGGTTGGATGATTGGGGATCAGATTGATGCTGTTGTTACTGCTTCTGATGTAAGCAATAATCGCCCAAAACCTGATATGATAATATTAGCGATGAAACAGTTTGATATTACAGACCCTCAAGAAGTACTTAAAGTAGGTGATTCTACTATCGATATTGAAGAAGGTAGAAATGCAGGTTGTAGATTCAATATTGGAATCACAACAGGAGCCCATACAAAAGAACAATTAGAAATTGTAAACCCCGATTTTATTTTAGACAATTTGTTGGAACTATTACCAATATTAGACAAAGCTCAATAACGTTTTTTTATTATTCATTTTCTGATGTTATGGATAAATTACTTTTTACACCTGGACCACTTACTACAAGCATTACTGTAAAAGAAGCTATGCTTCATGATTATGGATCCAGAGATGATTTATTTATTCAATTAATTAAAGACATTAGAAACACCCTTTTAAGTTTGGGGAATGTTTCGAAAGATACTGGCTACGAAACAGTAATCATGCAGGGTTCCGGAACCTTTGGAGTGGAGTCTGTCATTTCATCAGCAATTCCACGCAATGGCCAATTACTAATTATAATTAATGGTGCATATGGTGAGAGGATTTCCAAAATTGCTTCCATTCATAAAATTCCATTTACTTCACTTGTATTTGCTGAAAATGAAATAGCCGATTTAGATAAGACAGAACAATTATTAATGAATGGTAAATTTACGCACTTAGTAATTGTTCATTGTGAAACCACTACAGGAATTTTGAATCCAATTGAATCTTTCGGAGCATTATCAAAAAAATATGGCGTTCAATATATTGTTGATTCTATGAGCGCATTTGGAGCTGTGCCAGTGGATTTAGCAACTTGTTGTATTGATTTTCTAATTTCTTCTTCTAATAAATGTATTGAAGGTGTGCCGGGATTTTCATTTGTACTGGCTAAAAAAGAAGCATTGAATTCCTGCAAAGACCAGGCAGATACTTTGGTATTAGATTTATATGCTCAATGGCAAGGATTAGAAACTGATGGGCAATTTAGGTTCACGCCACCAATTCACTCACTACTTGCATTTAAACAAGCACTGATTGAATTAGAAGAAGAAGGAGGCGTAGAAGGAAGATCCATCAGATACCATGCAAATTTCAGTGTATTGAAACTTGGCATGTCTGAATTGGGTTTTAAAGAATATTTAGAAGAAGAGAAACAAGGATATATTATTAATACCTATCATTATCCTGAAAGTACAGTTTTTGATTTTAAAATATTTTATCAAAAACTGAATCAACGTGGTTTTGTTATTTATCCTGGAAAACTTTCTAAAGCCAATTGTTTTCGCATTGGAAATATTGGAAGGATCTTTACAGAGGATATCACTAATCTTTTAACTGCCATCAAAGAAGTTAAACAAGAAATAGGTTTTTAATGTATTTCTAAAAGTTTGCTACTGGTTTCGGATTAACCACAATAGTAATTACATTAGATACTACACTTCCATCGCTTACTGTAAAAGCAAGACGCCTGTAATAAGAAGTTTGAGTTGGAGGAACAGGGTTATATGAAACATTAAGAACCCCAGGAATAATACTAAATGTAATATTGTCTGTTGATATCTGCCACTGGTAAGTAATGGTTCCTGTACCACCAGAAGCTCCAACAATCGAATTGAGAGGTGCTAAACTTTGTCCAACACAATATGATTGATTCGATCCAATACTTCCTGCAAATAGAGTACCATTGATTGTAGCGATAACAGGTGTTCGCAAAGTTGACACACATCCAGTAGTGGCATTTCTTGCTTCAGCAAAATAAGTTGTGGTGGTAGAAATAATTCCAGTTGTATACGACAAACTTCCAATGGCTAATGCCGTACCACCAGTTGGATTTAAAAACCAGTCGATGGTAGTTCCAATTGCCGGTGATACAGTTCCTGAAATTGTTAATGCACCCGGGCCTGTTCTTGCAGCTCCTGTTGTTGTGGCAATAATAGGCAATGGATTAATGGTTCCACTTATAGGAATAGTTTGACTATTTGCTCCTGTAGAACTTAAAACAATATTTCCTGAAACTGAGCCGCTACTGCCCGCACTAATCCTGACATAAATATTGGTAGAAGTAATAGTTCCTCCCGTTCCTGAAATGGTTATTGAATTTGAGAAACCAGATCCTGATGTGAGAGATATTTCAAAACCTGCAGGGGCAGTAATAATGACATCATTCGTAAGACTTGTTCCTACAATTGATATAGACTGATTTCCAGATACAATGCCTGAACATGTAACAAAAGGATTCAAAGTACCTGAAACTGTTATTGTAGGTTGCGTGTTTGAGCAATCAAAACTAATCGTAGCAGGTGCATCCAATTTTGCAGTGACTGCATTACTTATAACAGGTGTGATATTGGATGGTATCCCAATAGAACCACCAATATTATGTCCCACATACCAATACTGATCGATACCAAGTGACAAGTTGGTAAAAAATGCAATGGTAAAATGCCCTGAAATACTAAAATCACTAAACCCTCCTACTCCGTAAATGTCAACCGGCAATGTGTTCGTATAAGTTCCTGTAAAACTTGATTGTGCAACTATACCAAGCATGGATGCAACACCATTACCCCAACCAAAAACATGTCCTGTAGTAGTCATAGCCCCCATTGTAAAAAGACCCGCTTCTGTATTGCCATCAATCCGAACAATATTTGTAAGTGCATTGATTGGCTGAAAAGTGGGTTGATTAAAAGTAACACTTGCATTACCTACTCCTAAAACGCCTTGTGTATTTATGCCACAACTATAGACCTTTAAATTATTACCTAAAAGAAACAACACATTTGTGGCACCTGTAACAGATTGACCCAATGTAACAATATCAACTACGGTAATTCCAGAGGGAATTTGAGTAGACATATCATACGCATAATTATAGCTGGTTGCTGTATTAACAATACCATTCACATTTGCAGGAGCACCCCAATAATAAATATGTCCTGAAGAAGTTAATGCGAAAGCACCTGAATTAGAAAGTGAAAATTTAATTACACCAGAAAGAAAAGTAGTTCCATTTGTTAATGTTACATGATGCCAAATAGCAGAATTAGCGATTCCTTTATCGCCTTGTAAATTCTGAACTTTTGTCAATATATAAACATGGCCTAAATTAGTTACAATTGCAATTGCTGTAGGAGATATGGCAAATTGTGCAATATCCGTAATAGCTATCCCAGTAGGTAATTTGAGCGTTACTTTACTTCTGCTATCAATTAAGGAAGGACCCCCGAAATTAGACATGGATGTGATAGCAGCTATATTAGCCATGTCTCCGAATATGTAAAGATTTGAAGAAGTTCTTAAACCCATCACACTTGGGCCATTACCTCCTCCAGTGCTTGAAGATTTAACTTCATAAGGAACACCGGCATAGCTTGAAGTAGATACAAATACAGGGGCCAGTATATCTCCAGTAACTCCGGTTATGTAGGTATTCATATTTTGTCCCCAGGCTAACAAAACGTTGGAACCAACTTGATTACCTATATAAAGATTAGAGTGATAAGAACCAGTAAATCGATTAAAAGTCAATGGATCACATTGAGCTCCTGCTGCGAATGGCAAATTTTCAATTCCCATTTGAGCGGAAACATGCATCCAAGACATGCAAAATATAAATAAACAAATAAGTAATCGGTTAACGATTTTTGAAAATAGTTTCCGTTCCATAATTATCCCATTATTGAAATACAAACAATAAAAAATTAAAACCTTTTTTGTTTACACCTTTTCAAAAATAGTTAGTAATAATTGGAAAGGTTAATTCAAAAAATAATGGGATTACAAACTTGGGCTTCAGATTCTATTAAAATTAGTATAATTAAATGACTACTTTGCTACAAAATATAAAATGTAATCTAAGTATTATTTTTAAAATTTAAATATTTTACCCCCTGCCATTACTTCTTGTGTTTTTTCATCAAATGTAACTTTCTCTCCTGTTCTGCATGCTGCATTAGACATAATTGTAGCAATCGAATGATTATAACCAGCTTCCACAGGAGCATTCGGTTGTTTGCGGCTCCGAATACATTCCATCCAATTTTTGACGTGCGCAGTAGTTAAAACATCGCCACCGGTATTTGCACCCGCTTCTACTTTTATAAATTCCGATAAACTAATTTCGGGTAATAAATTGGGTTGCATTTTCATAACCGATGCCGCACCAGCTCTTAATCCGCCATTCGGAGAAACTTTATTTGTAATTAAATTTAATTCCCCCCCGTTACTATAATAAATTTCACTGGGGTTTTCATCGCCATTGTGCATTCTACTCATAAACACAACTTGGAATCCAGTACTCGGATCATTGATAGGCCCATATTCAAATACAGCAGTAGTTGTATCCCAATTCTTTCTACCATCTTTCCATTGATAAATTCCGCCATTTGCTGTTACACTCCTAGGATGAGATAATCCACTGAACCAGTTTACAGTATCAATCTGATGACTCATCCATTGACCTGGCATTCCAGAGGAATAAGGCCAAAACAAACGAAATTCTAAATACTTTCTAGGATCAAAATTTTCATAAGGACGGTTCATTAAAAATCTTTTCCAATCAAGGTCTTCTTCTTTGCATTGTGCTACTAAATCAGGCCTTCTCCATCTTCCCGGCTGATTAACATTCCAGGTTAATTCAACCATTGTAATAGGGCCAAATTTTCCTGATTGTATAAAATTGGCAGCAGCTGCATAATTTGCGCCACTTCTTCTCTGAGATCCAATCTGAACAATACTTTTAGATGATTTAACTGCTTTAAGAGCAGCTCGATTATCTTCCATTGTTTCGGCAAATGGCTTTTCGCAATAGACATCCATGCCTGCTTTAACTGCTTCAATGGTATGTAATGCATGCTGAAAGTCAGCAGTACTTATAAATACAGCATCACATGTTTTAGAGGCATACAGTTCTTCGTTATTTCGATATGCATTGATATCATGACCCATTTTTGATTTCAAATAGGCAGCCCCCTCCTCTCTTCTTTTTTTCCATAAATCAGAAACTGATACAATGTCAAAGTTCATATCCTTATAAAACTGCATAAAAGGAGGAATATGCGAACTTCTATGTCGATCTGAAAAACCAACAACACCAACTCTTACTCTATCATTGGCACCGATAATGCGGGCATAGCTTTTAGCACTGAATCCAATACTGGCAATATAAGTTCCAGCAGCAGCTTTTGCAGATTGTTTTAAGAAGTTTCGTCTTGTATTTTGCATAAAGTAAAGTTTGATTGTTAAATTTTATTGTAGTTCTTTAATTTTTATAGAACGAAATGCAACTTCTGTTCCATGTTCTTGTAATAAGATATGGCCTTGAGCTGCCATCCCAAAATTGGGATAAACTACATATTTACTTCTGGCTACTAGAGCATAGAAATATTGTGTGCCTCTCTGATATTCTAAAACTTTCCAACCATTTAACCAATGTTCTACTCTTCCATCAGGATATACAGTTATTCTTCCTCTATTCCATTCTCCAATGGGTAATTTCTCTCTCCCATTTTTCTTTGCCGGAATTAAATCATATAAAGAAGCCAATGTTCTATTTCCAATAGACCCAAGTCTTGCATCCGGATGTTTATCGTCGTCTAAAATCTGGTATTCTAAACCAATTGCAGAGCCGACAGTTTTCTCTTTTTCGGTTACGAAATATTTCACACCGGAGTTTGCAGTATCTGTCATTTTAAATTCAAATTGCAAATCAAATGCCCCGTATTCATTGATTGTTACAATATCTCCCCCATTCTGCGATTCAGCACTTTGACCTTTAGTAACAATTAAATTTCCATTATTAACAGCCCATGTTTTAGCAGGGAAAAAATCCTTATTAGCTCCCCTCCAACCATTAGTAGTCTTACCATCAAAAAGTAGGTGAACCCCATTTCTTTTTTCGTCTTGAGAAATATTATTCACTAATAAATTCAATATAAAAATGTTATCAGGTGGAGTAGGTTGTAAATGATTAGTTTGAATTCGAATATTTTTCCATCTAATTTCTTCACCTACATTTTTTTTATCAGAAACAGCATGAACTTGCAAGGCTATAAATCCTTTTGGTGTCATATCATCTATCAAGTGAGCACAGGCAATACCATTTACCCATGTCCTAATATCATTTCCTAAACACTCTATTCTATAATGATTCCATGCATTATTTTTAAATGCTTTTTTAGCTTCTGGATTATTGTCAAGAGAATAAAGCCAATCGCGTCTCGCTTCATCATAAATACCGCCACTCCAGGCTCTCATTGATGGATCAATTTCCATTTGATAACCATGTACTCTATTGGGTGTTTTCTTATCCGTAACCTTGCATTTATCATTTGCATCATTTTGTTCACTCCGGAATTGAATACCGGAATTCATTTGATCATCAACTTTAAAATCAACTTCAAAAATAAAATCAGCATATTCCTTTTCAGTAGCCAAAAAACTATTTGGCTGATTTAATACCGTGGTCCCAATCAACTCTCCATGCTCAACGCGATAAGATGCATTCCCATTTAATTGTTTAAACCCAGTTAGGTCTTTCCCATTAAATAAATATTCCCATTGCGCATCATTTTTCTTCTGTGCAGAAAGACTTAATAAAGTAAATAGAGATGCGTGTAGTAATAAAAGTTTCATGACACGAAATTAATATACAAACGTTAATTGATTGGAATTAAAACAAATGTAAATACTTATACAATCGAGTATGAATTTGAACTATTTTTTTCAAATTATGCATTCTCAAGCAGGATTATTTATTAAAAAATTCTTATTGTCTTTATTTGATTTTAGTATATAATAGTTATTTTGTAGTTGCTCATTAAAAAGAATATGTAAATGAAAAGTAATATGCTACGTTTTGTGATAGCCCTTTCTCTGTTTGTTTTCTTAGGGATATTGAATGGTAATTCACAAACTAAAATTTCAACCGATAGTATTCAAAATAAAATGCAATGGTTTGCTGACGCCAAACTTGGCATTTTTATACATTGGGGAATATATGCGGTTAATGGCATTAGTGAATCTTGGAGTTTTCATAATAAAGAGATTTCGTATCCCAATTATATGCAGCAAATAAATGGATTTACTGCTTCGAACTATGATGCGAATGCCTGGGCAGAACTTATTAAACAATCTGGCGCTAAATATGCTGTACTAACTACGAAACATCATGATGGAGTTGCACTTTGGCCTACTTCAGCAAGTAAATTAAATATGTTTGAATCAAGTCCAGCAAAGAAAGATTTGTTAGCCCCCTTTTATAAAGCATTAAAATCAAAGGGTATAAAAGCTGGAACTTATTTTTCCCTTTTGGATTGGAGCTATCCAGATTATCCAGGATTTCTTAATGATAGCAGTCGCTATAAAATATCAGATGACCCTCAAAGGTGGAGTCGCTTCCTTACTTTTTTAAATCATCAGTTGTCTGAAATTATGGAGCAATACAAACCAGATTTAATGTGGTTCGATGGAGATTGGGAACAAAGCGCTGATCAATGGGATGCATCAGGTATCAGAAAAAAATTATTAAGCTATAATCCAAATCTAATTATTAATGGCCGCTTAACGGGTTATGGCGATTATGAAACACCGGAACAAAATTTTCCGGTATCGAGACCCCAATTTAAGTGGTGGGAACTTTGTATGACAACCAATAACAATTGGGGCTAT
The DNA here is from genome assembly GCA_903927185.1 of uncultured Bacteroidota bacterium. Taxonomy (GTDB): domain Bacteria; phylum Bacteroidota; class Bacteroidia; order Chitinophagales; family Chitinophagaceae; genus Sediminibacterium. The sequence continues at coordinate 33,328 of CAIYLW010000020.1, read as the reverse complement.
CAACAAAAGGATACGAACTGGAAAACACCTTATGAAATAATCAGCATTTTTGTGGATGCTGTTTCAAATGGAGGTAATTTATTATTGGATATTGGCCCAAAGCCTGATGGAACAATACCTGCAGAGCAAATAAACATCTTAAAAGAATTAGGAAAATGGAATAAAAAAAACGGGGAAGCTATTTTTAACCAACTTGGTGGAATTGCACAAGGGCACTTTTATGGCCCAACAACAATTTCAAAAGATAGTACCACCCTCTTCCTTTTTTTACAAGGTAAAGCAAGCGGTCAAATCATGTTAAAAGGACTTGAAAATAAAATTGAAGAAATAGAAGTATTAGGTACTGAAGTAAAACTTCCCTATAAAATTGTTGGAAAAATTTCTTGGAGTAAAGTACCCGGCCTCGTATATATAGATGTTCCAGAGAATGTGCTGGATCCATATATCACTGTCTTGAAATTAAAATTAGATAAGCCAATAAAGCTTTACAATGGTAAGGGTGGATTATAATAAACTAGTATTTAATAGCACTCTTATAAATTTTTTAATATCCATTTTGATATTATCAGTATATAGATTTGAGTAATTAAAAAAAATCAAATTACAACAATTAATCAAATCATTTGTTAGAAAGTCTACCTGTATATAGTAAAGAGTTTGTAAATATTTTGCCCAAAAAAGGATAGTAATTATTTAATTGAAATATTTTTTATGCTATATAAATTGAATAAAATATACTATTAAAGTTCGAAAAAATGCTTTTTGTAGGAACAGTACTACAAAAACAAAAAGTCGTACCCTACAGATTCTAACTGGTATCTGAATTTACTTTACAGCAGAAACAGAGCAATAAATAGTTCATTAAAAACAAACAAAACCCCTAGGTTATGTTGAATAAAGTATTAGTAGTTAACGACAATGAGCTCTTATTGATGATAGCTAAAAAGATGATTAGTATTTCAAATTTTGCTAATGAAACAATAACTGCTACAGATGGTCTGGAAGCATTGGATTATTTTGATGACCTATTACAAAACGAAACAGATCCATCTAGTAAAGCTCCGGAGTTTATGTTTTTAGATTTACATATGCCCAATATGAACGGTTGGGAATTCTTGAAAGTATTTACTGAAAAATATAGTACACATTTCCCCAATTTAAAAGTAGCTATTTTATCCGCTTCTGTTGAAATGGAAGAAATTTTACTCCTAGTAAAATATCCTATTGTAGTAGACTTTGTTGCCACTCCAATTAATGAAGAAGTTTTAAATAGCGTTAAAACTAAATTTTTTAAAGACCAATTTCAAACAATTTAAAATTCGGGATTGCATTTTTTCGTCATTGAATTAACCCGAATTGCGATACTTTCTGTTAAACATTTAATTTTTCGGTGTTTTCCTCTACTAAATACGGTGTTTACACGAAGCTAAAATGTTTTAATAAATTTTAAATTTGTATAATTGATTTCTCTGACTGCAAATGGAAATAATAATAAACCATGAAGTTATTTTTAAATCATATCATTAGCTCCAGAAATTCGATTTTCAGAATGTTTTTTTGAATCACATCAGATTAAAAGCGATCTCTTTATTTTAAAATCATTCAGCATGTGATCATTTTTACTTTTCATACTAGATTACTCCAAATTAAATTATTGTCAAAAACAACTGCTGTATTGTTTTGTCTGGCAATACTTTTTCCAAAAATCGAGTTCGCTGCAGAAAATCCAAAAAGTGTTTTAAATAGTCCAAATAATAATTTAAGCTCTGACGGGAATCCAGAAAGTAAAAAAACTCCCACCAAGTCAGAAAAAAATAAAACAGTTTCCTTTTCCTTAGGTATGATTACTGGAAGCAGCCAATGTTTATCTGGAAATAGCTTTGATTTCAATAGCTTATCAACCATCAGTTCTGGAGCAATTACCAACCAATTTTGGGATTTCGGGGATGGTAAAACTGCTACTGGAGCATCTGTCAATCATAGTTATTTTTCTCCAGGAAACTACCAAGTTAAACTAATTGTTACATCTGATCTGGGCTGTATGGATAGCCTCAGCAAAACAATTACAGTTTTTCCTCAACCCAATGCCACATATCCCATACCATCGAATCAATGTTTAAGTGGGAATAATTTTTCTTTTAATAGTAATGCAACGATAGGATTTGGAGGTAGTATTAATTCACAAGTTTGGAATTTTGGTGATGGAAATAGCCTAACAGGAAGTAATGTGTCTCATACTTTTTCAACTGCAGGAAAATATCCTGTATCACTTCAGGTTACTTCCAATAATGGTTGTATCGATTTAATTACAGATACCATCACCGTTTTACCTTCACCCTCTATTAGTGCAACAAACGCAAGTTCTATATGCCTTGGTAATACATTAAACTTTAATTCTGTTGCAATTGGTGGTGTTCAACCTTATCAATATGCATGGGTTGGCCCAAATGGCTTTAGCTCTAATGCTATCAATCCAACCATACCTAATATCAGCAGCAATGCTAGCGGGAATTATTTAGTTTCAGTAACAGATAGTAATGGTTGTACAGGATCTTATACCACAAATGTAAATGTAAAATTACCCCCACTAGTAGCATCTATTGCGGGGCCAACTGGAGGATGTGTAGGCAGCACTATCAATCTAACAAACAGCACCACAGGAGGTGTATGGAGTTCGAGTAATTCTTCTATTGCCACAGTAGATTTAAATAATGGGCTAGTTAATTTTATTAGTTCAGGAAGCAGTACAATACAATACAATGTGACTTTAAATGGATGTACAACTTCAGTGTCCACCAATCTTTTTGCCAATAAAGTAAGTCTGCATTCCGACATTATTGAGTGTAATAATGGTATTACAAATTTTAACACAACTGATAATTATTATGGAGTAACCTACAGTAATAATAATCCAGGCAATACATATTTATGGAATATTACGGGAGGCCCATTAAGCTACCAAGGGTCTTCCACATCAAATAGCCAATACCCTTCTGTGCAATTGCAAAATGGAAATGCATATACAGTAAACGTTCAATTTACCTCCAATGCTGTTACCTGTTCTGCTCAACAAAAGATCTACAAAAACACTTTATCAGCTGATACGATACTTGGATCACACGATACAACAGTTTGTAGTAACACATCCCCTATTTCATTATTGGCTGCAGTATCAGCAGTAACAAATTCATACCAATGGACAAGTTCTGGTACAGGAAATTTTTCAAATAACAATTCACTTTTTACAAATTATACTCCAAGCGCAGCTGATAAACTAGCGGGATCTATAAAAATATATTTTACAGGTAGCTCTAGTATTAATTCAACAGGTAGTTGTGGGACAGCATATGGTAAAGATTCTATGATTTTAAGGATTTATCCTCCAAATATGGCTGCAAATTCCAATCAGACCATTTGTTCCAACAACATTATCAACTTCAATCCTATTAGTTCTATCTCTGGTAGTTTCTATTCATGGTCTTCTTCCATTGCAACAGGAGTAGTATATGGAAATTCAGCCTCTGGCACTGGAAATATTAATGATTCCCTGGTTAATGGATCAAATGTGTTGGATGCAACAGTAATTTATAACATTACTCCTTTTGCATTTACGCCCTCGAATGCCACTTGCATTGGGAATCCATTTAATTATACTGTAATTATAAAAGCAAAACCTAGTCTTTCAATTATAAATAACAATGCATCAATTTGTAGTGGAAGTGCGAGTAATATCCAATTTAATAGCAGCATAAATGGATCCACTTTTACATGGACTTCCTCTATCATCAATGGGGCTATAAATGGGAATTCAACTAGTACAATTACTAGCCCTAATAATTTAATTATAGATACGCTGAATAATATTTACAATGCCAATTCAAAAGCTCGATATTATATAACCGCATTAACAGGTGTAGGTTGTAATGGAATAGATTCCACAGATGTTTTAATCTATGCTAATTCTAGTCAAGCAAATGCAGGACCTGATCAAGTTCTTTGCAATGTAACGAGCAGTATTTTATCAGCAAATATTCCAGGAATTGGTATTGGGAAATGGGATATTTTATCAGGTCCATCTTCCGTTAATTTCGGAACTGCTACATCTCCATTTAGCACCATAAGTGGATTAACTTTTGGTACCTATCAATTAATATGGTCTATAACAAATGGAACTTGTAATATTTCTAGGGATACTGTGCAATTAATAATAACGCCTGAATCTGTGGGGGGAATAATTTCTAGTGATGCTATAGTTTGCGAAGGTTCAAATTCAAATACTTTAACGCTATCTGGATATACAGGAAATATTATTGAATGGGAATATTCAACAGATGGAGGCAGCACATGGTCTTCCATAAATAATAAATCAAATTTTTATACTTACAATAATCTAACTCAAACAACCCTTTATAGAGCTTTAGTGCAAAGCGGTAATTGTAGTTTTGCTTATTCTGCTTCTGTTACCATTATTGTTAATGCTTTATCTCAAGCTGGAAAAGTTTCTGCAGATTCAACTGTATGTATCAATAGCAACAGCGGCACACTTAATTTAAATGGATTTATTGGAAGCATACTACACTGGGAATCATCATCGGATGCAGGTGCTAACTGGTTAATGATTAATAATACTAGTAATACTTATTCATATAGCAATTTAACCCACACAACTTTATATAGAGCAGTTTTACAAAATGGTCTATGCAATGCAGTGAATAGTAATTTTGTTACTATTACAGTAAGCCCGGTTACCATAACCGGTTCAATTGCTGAAGATGCAACCGTTTGTGCAAATAATAATGTAGGTACTTTATTGCTTTCAGGATTTTCGGGAACTATACTTAATTGGGAATCTTCGAATAACAATGGAGGAAATTGGACTAGCATTTCGAATACTACCAATCAATTATCCTTTAATAATTTAAGCAGTACCACTTCCTATAGAGCAATTGTTCAAAGTGGTAATTGTCCAGCCTTATATAGCAACACAACTTTTATTACCGTATTACAACCTGTAACAGCTGCCTATGCAGGAACAGACCAGATCTTATGTAACAATAATGTAAGTACACTTTCGGCAAATAGCCCAACAATAGGAACTGGAATCTGGACTGCATTACCAACAAATCCTTCTATCGCAACGATTATAAATCCTGGAGATCCGAATACCATTGTAAATGGACTTATCACCGGCAACTATCAGTTCGTTTGGAATGTGTCTAATGCTTCTTGTTTTATATCAACTGATACGGTAGAAATAAAAATTAATGCACAAACCATAGCGGGATCTTTGAGCGGATCAACAACCGTTTGTAAAAACTCAAATACTGGTCAGATTATTTTAACAGGTTATATTGGAACAATTTTGAATTGGAAATCTTCTATTGACAACGGAAATAGCTGGACCATTATTTCCAATCAATCAAATAGTATAACCTACAATAATTTATCAACTACTACAATTTTTAGAGCTGCAGTTCAAAGTGGTTCTTGTGCACCACTTTATTCTAACAACGCGGTAGTTACTGTATTGCTACCAGTAACAATTTCCAATGCAGGATTGGATCAAACAATTTGTAATGCAACTGATGCTACACTAAAGGCAGCAATGCCAACCTCAGGAACTGGAACCTGGAGTTCTATCATTGGAAATCCTTCTGTTGTTACATTTACTAACCTATCTGATCCAAATACAACTGTGAATGGTTTAATTAATGGAACGTATCAGTTTATTTGGACAGTTGATAATGGCGTATGTTTCAATTCAAAAGATACTGTACAAATTATTGTATCACCAAAAACTGAACCCGGCACATTAAGTGCTGATGCTACCGTTTGCGCGAACTCCAATAACGGTACCCTTTCTTTAAATGGATATGTTAGTAATATATTACAATGGGAATCTTCCGTCAATGGCACCAACTGGAATATCATTTCAAATACAAGCAATTCACAAAATTATTCTAATCTAACTAGTTCAACTTATTACAGGGTTTTCGTTAAAAATGGTGCATGTTCTTCATTATATTCTAATCTAGTAAGAATAACTGTTTCGCCTTCCACAACAATTGCTAATGCGGGACCTGACACCACATTAATCAATGGATTTTCAAGTTACAAATTAGAAGGGAATATTCCAATTTCAGGTGTGGGAGTATGGACGATAATTCCTACTTATGGGCCTTCTAATTTAGTCTTCACTGATACTTCAGATCCTACAGCAACAGTAAGAAAACTAACTTATCAATTAGGTGACACTACTTCTAATCCAATTATTCCGCCATCAGACGGTATTTACCATTTAAAATGGACAATTAGTAACGGAATATGTCCGCCTTCCGAAAGTATTATGGTTGTTACTGTTCAACCCCCTACCAACCCCGGCTTTGTTGGTCTAGATACTATTGCATGTGCTGGAATTAATAGTGGCTTTATTTCAGTAAAAGGATATTTCGGAAGTATTCTCCAATGGGAAGATTCCACTGCGAGTAATTCTAATTGGCATATTATTTCAAGAACTGTGGGTACAAATCAAGATACCTTACAATATCAAAATCTTACTAGTACTACTTATTATCGTGCCCTGGTTAAAAATGGAGTTGGCTTATCTCTTTATTCAGGAATTGCAGCTACTATAACCATTTTGGATGCAGTAACGAATGCTGATGCAGGAAAAGATAGTAGTATATGCAATACAAGCTCTATTCAATTATTTGCAAATAGACCAATATCAGGCACTGGAACCTGGAGCTATCCATCTGGCAATCCAAGTATCCCTACATTTAGTAATATCAAAGATCCCAATGCCATAGTAAACGGACTAACCATTGGATCCTATCAATTTATCTGGACGATATCAAATGGAAGTTGTAACAATTCTGTTGATACTGTAAATATTACAATTGATGCTCCTACAGTACCTGGAACTATGGTTTCGTCTAATACAGTTTGTGTTAATAATAATGCCGGTACATTAAGATTAAATGGATACACTGGTTCGGTATTGGCGGGAAACTATTCAACTGATAATGGCCTAAACTGGTTCCCAGTTACAAATAGTGCGAATAAAGATAGTATTACATATAATAGTCTAAATACCACTACACAATTCAAAGCAGAAGTTAAAAACGGTTCATGTCCTTCCTTATATAGCAATGTAGTTACCATAACAGTTTTACGAAATGTAACAGTATCAAATGCCGGTATTGATCAAAAAATATGTAGTCAATCTTCCACTACTTTATCGGGCAATACCCCAATAAATGGAACTGGATTCTGGACAGTTTTACCAGGTAATCCAACAGCAGTGAGTTTTACAAATCCAACAGACCCCAGTAGTTCTGTTTATGGTTTAACAACAGGAACTTATCAATTTGTATGGACCATTTCGAATGTATTATGTACTGAATCAAAAGATACCGTTCAAGTTTCTGTTTATGCCTCAAGTATTGCAGGCCAACTTGCGGAAGATGCAGTTGTTTGTGCAAATTCAAATAACAATTTATTAAAGCTTACTGGATACAACAATACAATTCTGCAATGGGAATCATCTATAAACAATGGAATTAGTTGGGATACAATTCATAATATAAACAATACTTATCAAACCACAAATCTAAATTTGTCTACCTCATACAGGGCACTTGTTCAAAATAATATTTGTCCTTCTGTTTATTCCAATATCATAAATATTCAGGTACTCCAACCAGTTACAATTTCAAATGCCGGAATAGATCAAAAGATATGCAGTCAGAGTTATACAACCATTGCTGCGAATGCACCAACCTCTGGAATTGGCAGATGGTCTTCCTCAGCAAGCAATCCATCTTCGGTTAGTTTTAATAATCTATCTGATCCAAATACAATTGTTTCAGGTTTTAGTACTGGTACCTATCAATTTATTTGGACCATTACCAATACTTTATGTACTGAATCAAGAGATACAGTACAAATAATTATCTATCCAAATACCATTGCAGGAAATCTGATAGCTGATAATTTTGTTTGTGCGGATATAAATAGTGGAAAATTATTAGTCTCTGGATATCTTGGAAATATAGTTGCTTGGGAATCATCAATTGATAATGGAATGAATTGGACTATGATAACTTCAAACAATGATAGTTATCTCTATACTAATTTGAAAAATAATACAAAATTTAGAGCCCTTGTTCAAAATGGACCTTGTAATATAAATTATACTAATGAAGTAAATATTACAGTAAATCCAATCACAATCCCAGGAATATTATCAAGTTCTGATACCTCAGTTTGTGCGAATATGAACAGCGGTTCCATTAATTTATCCGGCTTTACTGGTTATATAATTCATTGGGAGCAATCAACAGACAATGGCAAAAGCTGGAACGTTATCAAAAATTCAAGCAGTAGTTATAATTTTTCAAATCTTACAAATACAACGATTTACAGAGTACTTATTCAAAGTGGAGTTTGCTCAGCAGATTATTCTAATATTGCAATAATAAATGTTACCTCACCTACTGTAGCTGGAATTATTAAAGGAAATGCAACAGTTTGTTTAAATTCAAATAGTGGCAGCATCCAACTTTTCGGAAATGCCGGATCGATTGTACATTGGGAATCATCAAATGATAATGGCAATAGCTGGACAATTATTTTAGATACAGCTACTGTATTATCTTATCAACAATTAAATACCAGCTCACTTTACAGAGCACTTGTTCAAAATGGATTATGCACGTTACAATATAGTAACTCGGTAAATATTAATGTAGTTCAACCAGTAACTATCGCTAATGCTGGTAACGATCAAATTATTTGTAACTTAAATACATCAATTCAATTGCAAGGCAATTCGCCTATTATTGGTCAGGGTATTTGGAATTTGACTAATGGGCCTTCTGTTATCTATTTCAATGACGCAACAAATGCTAATACAGTTGTAAATGGACTAGTACCTGGAACATATGTATTCAAATGGACGATAGATAATGGAATTTGCGCCACTTCAACGAGCAGTGTTACTATTAAAGTCGACCCTTTAAAAGCTGATTTTGCCTTAAATGCAATTAATAACTGCGGAAATACTACTTATGATTTCATAGACGCTTCTAAATCATTGTTTGGAATTGCAAATTGGAAATGGTCAAGTGCACCATCCGACACCACCATTTCAAAAAAATACAGTAAAACATACACACAAGCTGGTCAAAATAAAATTAGCCTTACAATTCAAAGTAATACTGGTTGTGTTACAACAACAAATGCAAATTTTCAAGTTAAAATATTTTCGGTTCCAAAAGTAAATATCAATGCTGTAAACGAAGCATGCAAAAGTCAATTAATGCAACTAACAACTAACGTAAATTCAAAGGATAGTTTATTCCTGATATTATGGAATCTGGGAAATGGAATTAGTTCAAAAGATAGCATTGTAACTGTACAATATTATAGTGAAGGAAAGTATACGATAAAATTATTAGTGTCTACTATTAACAACTGTTTGGATTCAACATACAAATCATTAACAATTCATCCTTTACCAACAGTGTCAATTCCATCTGACAATTATGTTTGCAAAGGAGATACGTTGAACTTAATAGCAACAGGTGCATTGAACTATATATGGATGGATCAACAAAATAATATAGTTTGTAATTCATGTGCATCAATTAATTTAATACCAAGTACCAACAGCAATTATAGTGTGATTGGGTATAATCAATATGGTTGTAGTCAGATTGCAAATACAAGTATTAAAGTAGTTCAACCTTTTAAAATTCAGGGATCACTTATTGATACGATTTGTTTAGGTTCTTCATTAAACTTAACTATTACTGGCGCTGAAAATTATACTTGGCTTCCCGAAACCGGATTAAGTAATTATAATAGTAGTAACCCAGTTGCTACTCCAAATTATTCTACATCATATACAGTAATCGGAAGAGATAATCATTATTGTTTTTCTGATACTGCTAAAATCAATTTGGTGGTTGGAGAACCAACATTAATCTCAATTGGTGCAGATACTGCAGTTCAAGCAGGAGTTCAATTCATGCTAGTTCCCAACAGTAATAAACTAGAAAGTATAAGAAATTGGAAATGGACTGGGAACGCTATCTTCACGTGTGATAATTGTCAAACTACCATTGCTAAAGTATCAAATGATGCCGATATCATATGCTCAGCTACCAATATATATGGCTGTAATATAACTGATACTATTTCGATTAAAACATTTTGTCCTAACTCAGAAATATTTATACCAAATGCATTTTCACCAGATGGTGATGGCATTAACGATATATTATTTGTTCAGGGTACCGGGATTAAGCTAATAAAAAGTTTTAGAATTTATAGTCGTTGGGGCGAACTAGTTTTTGAGAAAACCAATTTCTTACCTGGGGATCCTTCAAATGGTTGGGATGGCAAAGTAAGAGGCAAACCTGCTGCACAAGACATATTTGTATATATATGTGAAGTACTCTGTGAAAAAGGAATACCTGCCACTTTTAAGGGAAATGTAGCAGTATTAAAATAATTGATGATGAAAAAGTATTTATTTTATATAATCATGTTCTTAGGCTTTTTTTACCAAAAAGGCCTTGCACAAGATTTTACTTTCTCTCAATTCTATGAACAACCTATTCTTCGAAATCCAGCATTAGCAGGTGTTTTTACAGGTGATTTACGTGTATCAACAGCCTACCGTGATCAATGGTCAAGTATTACAATTCCATTTAGGACTACTTCATTAAGTGTAGAATATAAAATACCAATAAACGAAAAAAACGATTACTTAACTCTAGCTTCTCAAATGAGTCTTGATGCAGCAGGAGATATCAGTCTTAAAAGAACTCAGTTCAAACCAGCAATAAATTTTCATAAATCATTAAGTGGAAATAGAGATACATATTTATCTGGAGCATTTATGTTTGGAATTGTTTCCAGTCATTTCGATGCCTCAAAATTAATTTTTGGCGACCAGTATAGAAATAGTGCCTACAATCCTTCTAATCCAAGTTCACAACCAATTGCAAACACTGGTTATACCTATTGGGATTTATCAAGTGGATTATGCTTTAGTACGAATATAAATTCGAAAACTAATTTTTACATTGCAGGGGGAATGTCGCATGTAACCAATCCAGTAATCAAATCAACAACTGGATCAGTACCAGATGCAATCCCTCCAAAATATTCAATTAATACCGGAATACATTCGCATTTTGGTTACAAAAATCATATAAAAGCATTTGCCGATTATTTTGCCCAAGGGGGAAATAGACAGTTTTTAGCAGGTTTGCTCTATGGAGTTAGTATTGTTGAATATAATAATGCAGAACCTGATATTTTTTATCTCGGTAGTTTTTTAAGATGGGGTGATGCAATTATTCCTGCAGTTAACATTGGTCTAAGTCACTTTAACATTGGAGTTAGCTATGATATAAATATCTCTAAACTTAATGTTGCTTCTAATTGGAGAGGCGGTTTGGAATTAACATTGTCTTATACTGATTTCTTAAAGATCAGAAATACTTCTATAGATAAGGTAAGATGTACTAGATTTTAATTCTTCTTATTTCTTTTGCCCCTTATTAAGTTTAATGAAATAAATAACAACATTACTATTTAAATCACTTGATACACTAACTTCAGTCCTTTTATTATCAGCATCTGTGATTACCATTAATGCAGAATTAGGGGGTGTTAATCCAAGATTTTCCGCAAAAAATATCATTTCATTTTTACTTTGATCATTATCAAGTTTAATAAAAAAGCTAATCGGTTTATTTACCTGTAGTAATTCTTTATACACTTGAATATGTTTATTAAATATTACAGATACTGTATCATAATCAAATACCCCATTATCATATAAATCAATTCTTACAAAGTCAGAGGTTGAATAAATCTGCAGCGGTTTTTTGGGAATCCGTTTGGTCATTTCGTTAATAACATCCGACTCTTTAAGCCTAGGAGTCATATCAAGCATTTCAATCATTTGTATTTTATTAGTTGACGGCTCAATGATTTTTTTCTCATTATCGGTCTTTAATAAAGAAGCAATCCTTTCCACTTGAATATCACTTTTCTTAACTCTGGATCCAATAGTTTCTATATTTTTTATATATCCAAATGCTTTCTTTTCCGGTTCATTTGCAAGAGGTTTTTTAATACCCTCTTGTTGAATATTTGATAATTTAAGAGCAATCAGCTTTTCTGCCTTTAATGTATCTGGCTGAATAAAGCTTGTATCAATATCCAATTTCAATTTTTTAGCAATCACATAAAATTCCGGTGAATGATAATTGGAATCAGCTTTAATTTTAGTTATATCCAACTCCCTGCCAGATGGAATCCACTTAGGTTTTGAGCCTTTTGTAATGATCAGATCTGACCTTCTATTTGATAATTGTTTAGAACTATTATACGTAGTATCTTCTTTACATTGCATTATAAAATGCTCTTTCCCAAAGAAGTCGATATTAATCCTTGAAGTAGAAATTCCTTTTTTGAGCAAATAAAATCTAACAGATTCAGATCTCTTTCTTGATAATCTAATATTTGCTTCCATTGAACCTTTACAATCAGTAAATGAAGCAATGAGTATATTTAAATCTGGATTTTTTTCAAGAACCGATATAATCTCATCTAATTGAGAAAAGTCTTCCTGTCGAACTTTAGCACTTGCAAAATTATAGTAGACATTTCTTCTTATAAATGTGATTGCATTAATAGAGTCCATAAAATGTTTTTCAACATTTTCATCATCTTTAATCTTTGTAATTACTGGCAGAGTTGTTACGGGTTGAGTTTGAGCAAATACTAATTTAGAAGTATCTTTGTTAAGTGTGTTGATTTTACTTGATACGATTTTTAAAGTATCAATAGTTTTAATTTTCACGGTTCTGAAAATTTCTAAACAACAAGTAGAGAACCTATCTGAACTTAAGTATCCAGTATCTGTGCCATACATCTTAAAATATTCATCATCTTTCACTGAATTATATGGAGCTCCTAGATGAATAATTGGATTGGTCCATTGATTATCAGAAACAGAACCAGTAGTTTCATAAATATCTAAGCCACCCATACCCAATCTTCCATCAGTACTAAATGTTAGTTTAGATTCTGTAGTATAAAAAAATGGAGTCACCTCATTCCCTTGTGTATTAATATTTGAGCCTAAATTCAGTGCATTCCCAACAGGTTTCACACCATCCATAGAAACTATCCATAAATCATATTTGCCCAAGCCTCCTGGTTGATTAGAAGAAAACAATAGGTGTTTACCATCATTTGTTATAAAAGGTTGCTTTGATTGATACCCTTTCACATTAATGGGAGCAGGTAGCATTTCAGGGTTAGACCACTTTGAATTTACATCTGGTCTTCTCATATAATAAATAGCAAAAGGTTGAACACCTGATTTTATATCTTCCTTCCAGGCAGTTAGAAAAACTATATTTCCATCACTTGAAAATGAATTCGCAGCCATGTTTACATCATCTGCAATCTGATCAAATGCTTTATTGATGGATCCCTTTATAAAATCGCCTTTATAAAGACGTAATGGATATATTTTTTGCTGTCTTTTATTTATTTCATTTCTTGAACTACTAAACCAATACTCCTTTTCATTTAATTTTTCTAAAGCAAAATTGGAACCATCTTCCGACCCTGTGCTTTTTAATTTTGAGATTGTAGCTAATGGCTTTTGAGATGTATTTGATAAAACCATACTACAAGATGCTATTCCCTGAAGAGCCTTTTCAACATAACTATCCTTGTTACGGTATTTTTTTAAAAAAGTATTAAATGCCAACTCTGCTTTTAAGGGTTCATTATTTGCAAGCAAACAATATCCATACCATAATTCTGCCAAAGGAAATTGACCATCTTTAGAAGCAATGTATTGTTGATATTGTACTGCAGCATCTTGATAATGCTCGTACAACCTATATGATTCAGCCAATTTATAGGTTACTCTATTAATATTCGATTCTTTAATTTTATGTATATGGCTTTTGGAATATGACTGAACAGGATAAACTAGCGATTCAGAATTTTCTGAAATGGGTGTTTCATATAGAATGGTTGAATAAAGAATAGCCGCATTATAATAATTTTTGTTCTTAAAACTTTCATCGGCCCTTTTCTCAATTTTCTGAGCAGATTGCGCCCATATATATCCCGAACCTACCATTGACATTATCAATGCAGTATGTGTTATCATGATATATTTAAAAATCAGAGTCTTGGGCATACAAATTTTGTGACTGGTGTCTTTTTCGGATTTACAAAACTAATCGACAGTTCATATCCTCTATTATTTGTTGACGCAGTTTTTATTTGCGAAGTATTAAAATCATAACTAAACCCAACTGTTAATCCATTCATATGAATTCCTACATTAGGCGAAATAGCATCATTGATTCGATAGTTTCCTCCAAAAATCAAATCTTTATATGGGTCAATTTTCAAATCAAAAGAAAGTCCTGTAATCAATTCGTTACTACCTCCCTGATTTAAGTAAATAACATTGGGCATTAAATCAATAAGATCATATACTTTAATTCTAAATCCCCCATGAATTGAATATCGAATTGGAATTTTATTAACATTAGCACTAGAGATAAAATGATTTTGTGGTTCTGTTGGATGATATACGCTAAACCCTATAAATGGATTAAGTATATGATTAGGGTCTCCATCAAAATATAATAATCCTAAACTTCCATCTAAAGATGTGGCAGAAGGATACGCAAAAGTTTCATTGGATGGAATTGTTGGATCAAATCCAATTACTGGATTGAACTGATTTCCAAATTGAAAATTTCCTGGGTCTATCCTCCTATTTAAAAAACCAATCTGAAATCCACTTGATAAAATTTGATATTGTGTTAAATGTACTTGATAAGAAAGTGACAGATATCCACTTGTATAATGATATCCTCCCTCTTCTGTTTTTTGATTAAATAAAGTAACACCTAATCCAAAGTTTCTTGGAAGAGACATATCTGCTGAAATTCCTTGAGATATAAGTGGGGATGATAAACTAGGCCACTGTTTTCGATAATTTCCAGATACTCTATAACTACCATTCATCGCTCCAGTTAAAGCTGGATTTAACCATTGAGGATATGCAAAGAATTGAGTAAAATGCGCATCAACCTGAGCATTGACGCGTCCATGCATCATGAAAAGTTGAACTAATATAAATAAAAAGTATTTGCGCATTTATTATTGTTGATCTCTTTTATTTATCTGATTAAAGTAAATGTTCCTGTTTTAATAATATCTGTTCCATCAATCATCTTTGCTTCCAATGTGTAAGTATAGACACTAGCAGGGGATTTATTTCCTTTATAATTTCCATCCCAACCAATCATCATATCAATAGTGCTAAATACCATTTCGCCCCATTGATTGAATATTTTCAAACGAATACTTTTAATGGCAGTGCCATAAACACGAAAGAAATCATTACTTCCATCTGCATTTGGAGTAAATGCATTTGGAATATAAATTCCATTACCAAATGGATTGATAGTTGTTGCGATAATCTGACTCGTATCGCTTGTTTGACAATTTACGTTACCAAGTGCTTTTAGAATGATTTTTTGGGATTGTCCTGAAGCAATTCCATTTACAATCTCTTTTAGCGCTAATATGCCTTGAGTTGGATATTGAAAAGACACACCATTATCTAAACTGATTAAATAAGCTGTAGCATTTTGAATTGCATCCCAGCTAACTATAATAGAATTTGCCCCTATTGAATCTATTTTAAGCAATGGTTTTGAAATTTTAGGACGTACTACAATTTGAACAGTAGAACTTTTTAAAGTACAAACTGCGGGTACACTGTTTCCGTTAATTACATAACTAACATTTTTTGTAACACTACTAAGTCCATAATAAATTCCTGAATTGATTTTAATAGAACTACCAGGCAAGTACCATGAGTAAATAACACCAGGTTGTGGAGATACCACATTTAAAGTATCTGATTCACCATAACAAACAGAATCCTTTTGGGCCATCACTGTAAAATCCAATACTGGAGTAGCAATTTGAATGGTACTACTATCTTTTGAAGAACAAAGTCCTTTTGTTACAGAAACTGTATAAACAGCATTTTTTGTTACAGCAATATTCTGAACTGTATCTCCGGTGCTCCATAAATAAGAATCAAATCCTATCCCAGCATCTAATTTTGCCGTATCCCCACAAACATTTACAGTTTGTAATAAGGCTGTTTGCATAGGTTGTACAGTAATTAAAATACTATCTATACAAACAAACCCTCCGCTTGTACGTGTGATTTTATATGGTGTAGTTATGATTGGATTTACTACGACAGAAGAAGTTGTATCCCCAGTAGACCACGTATATGATAATTGTGAAAGAGGAATACTAGTTGAATCTGGATAATAAGCCCAAATTCCATCAGTCCTTGCCCATAACATTCTTTTACCAATTGGATCATAGTAAGCAAGTCCATTCAAATAAGTACCAACAGCAGCAGGTGGTTGATCGCCTTGTCCCATAAATTCTACAAAACCAGTATCAATAGCAGTACGGAAACGAAAAGTTTTATTCGTGTTAGATAATAATTGATTCTGCGCATAATTTCCAGTAGGTTGAAATCCTCCAAATAAAAAGAAACGAGATTTATCATAATCATATCCTACTGCTCCTTGATATTTTATTGTTGTATTATTTACTGGTAAAATATTTTTGAAACTATAATTAGATAAATCGAGTACCCATAAATCTTTTAACCAACAAAACATGCCTGCCTGACTTGCCCATGGACTTCCTAATGTGCAAGTTCCATCTAATTCATTGCCACTATAACTACCCTGTCCTGCAAATAAATAAAGTTTAGTACCAGATGAATCAGAAGCAACTAGATTACCACCTTTAGGGGGAATGGAATCAATGGTTGGGTTTGATTTTTTTGAAACCCATCCACTATTACTGTCTTCATAAATCCAGCTCTTCATTTGGTTAGATCCAAATCCTCCGTAGAACCCAGGTTGTTGAGTTGTTGGATTCCAATAAGAAGAAGAACCATAAGATTCACGATCAATAATTCCATTGGTTATTAATTGCCAACTACCACCAGCAGCGGAAACTGCATAAACACTATCTCGTCCACCTCTCCAATATAATAAACGGTTATTGGTATAGTCAAAAGTAAACTCAGTAAAATCTCCTGGCCAATTTGAGGCGTTGATAGCAGTAACAGCATTGTTTTTTAAATCATACCTAATGATCCGTTGATGTATGATACTGTATAAATATTGATTTGTTCTATCGTAACCAAAAGGTCTAATATTAAATAAGGCAGAGTCGATGGCATTTTTCGCAATCAGTAATTTCCAAACACCTGGCAAAACAGAATCAGGAAGCGGCGCTGGAGTTAAATTAAGTGTTACTGATACACCTGGGCATATTAATGTATCTTTTTGGTATAGCAGTTTATTACAAGCCGAGCTTTGCCCATTCACTTGTTGAAAAGCAATAAGCGTAAAGCTGAAGATAGAATAAAAAAAATATCGTACTATTAGATTCACAATTATTTTTTATCGAATAACTAAATGCTAGAAACATCCCTTTTTTATTGGAATATAAACTGCAATTAACTAGCTGAATCAACACGTACAAAAGTGCCAATATAACAGCAAGTAGAAGTAACATTGGGGTAGCAGAAAAAGAACAGGTTAACAAAACCCATTAACTTATTCCACAAAGTTACGAATTTTACTAAAATATACCCTAGAAGAGTCGATTCTAGATAATTCTCTACAAGAACGTTTTACAGCAGACTTTATTGTACCAATACGACTAATAACACTAAGCATTAGCTAACGCTCGGTCTAGATGCACATAGCCCCCATCGACATGAATAATTTGCCCGGTTGTATGGCTTGAAACGGACGACAGCAGGAAAGCTACCATATTGGCAATTTCATCGGCGGTCGTCATTCTTTTTTGAAGTGGAATATGTGAAGTGATTTCTTTAAGTTTATTTTCAGGATCTGTAAGTGTTTGGATCCATTTCTCATATTGTGGGGTCATACATTCTGCAACGACCACTGCATTTACTCGAATATTATATTTGAGAAGCTCTACTGCCCATTCGCGAGTTAATGCATTTCTTCCTCCATTTGCGGCTGCATAAGCCGAGGTATTACCTTGGCCGGTTTCGGCAGTTTTAGAAGTGATATTAACAATCGACCCTTTGCTTTTTATTAATGCAGGGAGCGCATGATGTGCTAATAAATAATAATGGACAAGATTTCTATGTATGCTTTTCATAAAACCATCGTAATCTCCATTTTCTAATCCCACTCCATCATTAACTCCTGCATTATTTACCAACCCATCAATTCGATTAAATTTATTCAAGACTGCATTAATGGTTTCTTGTGAAGCTGAGGGGTTGGATAATTCAGCAGTGTAACACCATGCAGTTCCGCCAGCATCTTCCACTTCATGCAACAATTTCAGGTTATCCGCCTCATTTCTTCCAACAATTACTGGGATTGCTGATTCCTTTGCAAGAAGTTTTACAATACCTGAACCAATGCCTTTAGCACCACCTGAAACAATTATTACTTTATTGGCAATTTGTAAATTCATGAATCATATTTTTAAATTTGATAAAACCGTTTTGCGTTACCCCCAAAAAGATTTTCTTTTTCTTTTGGAGAACAATTACTAAAATACTGTTTATAAATAGCATATTGCTCTTTATAATCGGCAGCCACTAAACAAACTGGCCAATCCGATCCATAAATTAATCGATCCAATCCAAATGCATTCTTAATAACCGTAAGATACGGCTCAAAATCAGAGGCTTCCCAATTCTTCCAGTTTGCTTCGGTAACCATCCCACTTATCTTACAAAACACATTTTTTTGTTGTCCCAGCTTTTCAATCTCCTCCTGCCATGACGCAATTTGTTTATTTTTTATATTAGGTTTAGCTAAATGATCTATTACAAATCGCATCTCTGGGAATTGCTTGACTAGTAATAAAGCAGCAGGCAAATGATGCGGATAAATTAGAATCTCATAACAATAATTCATTTTTTGTAAAACGGCTATTCCTCTTAAAAAATCGGAGGACAGCATAAAATCCGGTTCTTCAGATTGAAGTATATGTCTGAATCCTTTAAGAATAGGCGTTTGTTTCCAATAGATTAGCTGGTCTTCAATATCTATTGCTTTTAAATCAATCCACCCAATTACTGCCTTGATCCAATTATTTTGAGCCGCTAACTCAACAAGGAATTTTGTTTCCATTATAGATTGATCTGCTTGCACGGCAATACAACCATCTATTCCATTATCTAATAACAATGGACCTAAATCCTCAGGCAAAAAATCTTTTTGAATAACCTGCATAGAATCATTTATCCATGCATGGGTTTCGGATTGATATTTCCAAAAATGTTGGTGAGCGTCGATAATCATAAATTTGTAATTGGCTGATATGCCTCTGCAATTTGTTTAGAAGTTCCCAACCCATCGATTCCTAATGCTACAATATCTCCAGGTTTTAAATAACAAGGAGGGTTCATTCCTAAGCCAACTCCAGCCGGTGTTCCTGTAGAAATAATATCACCTGGTAACAAAGTCATAAACTGACTGATATAGGATATTAAATAAGGAACATTAAAAATTAAATCATCCGTATTGCTATCTTGAACAATTTTTCCATTTAAACTTAGCCATAATCTAAGATGATGGGGATCAGCAATTTCATCTTTTGTAACTAACCAAGGCCCCAAGGGAGCGAAGCTATCACAACCTTTTCCTTTATCCCAAGTGCCTCCTCTTTCTAGTTGAAATTCACGTTCACTTACATCATTATGTAAGCAATATCCTGCCACATAGTTCATGGCATCTATTTCTTCCACGTAACTTGCTTTTTTGGAAATAACAACAGCTAGCTCTACTTCCCAATCTGTTTTCACAGATTTTTTTGGAATGACGATGGCATCATTTGGGCCAACAATTGAAGTAGTTGATTTAAAGAATAGTATTGGCTCGGAAGGAATTGCAGCATTTGTTTCTTTTGCATGTTTGGCATAATTCAAGCCTACACAAACAATCTTAGAAGGCTTTGCTACAGGGCATCCTAACCTTGCATTTTCAGAAATTTCTTTTAAGAAGTCTTCGTTTTTTTTCAACTCATTTGATAAATTCCCTAGCCCATCATTAGCAAAGAAAGTTTCATCATAATCATTCACTAAAGAACTAACATCATAGTTTTTACCTTTGATATGCACCCCAGGCTTCTCATTACCGAATGTTCCAAATCGAATTAATTTCATATTTCAAATCTCTAGTTAAGTTGAATAATTGTATCAATATCATTTAGTTGAATACCCTCTAAATAAATAAACATCCCTTCAGGAACTTGTTTAAATTTCACTGTAGAATTTGTGTTTAATAAAGTTGCCGAATTTATTTTTTCAACAAGTTGAGGTACAAAAATATAATTGTTCTGATCCTTTTTATCTAGAATATGCACATAAATAGTTTTGTTTCTTTGCGTAAGCACTCCCCAATCTTGAACTGCAGCCACATTACCTCTCGTACCTCGAATACTTACCGCATTCTTATCCATCCATTTTCCCACAATTGCCAGGGTATCTACAAATTCTTTTTGAATTCCCCCGTTAGGTTTTGGCCCCACATTTAATAGGAAATTTGCATTTCTTCCAGCCGCATTTACTAAATAATGAATAATTGTTTTGGAAGATTTGAAATTTCTATCTGTCATATTATATCCCCATGCATCATTCATTGTTTCACAGGTTTCTAGTGGTAATTGAGAAATATCAGCTCCCCCAAATCCTGTTGTATTAGAGCCTGGCAAATCCTTTTCAAACATTTGAAAATCTTCTCCCGCAATCGGCAATAAATGATGATTATTGCCAATTAAGCACTGAGGTTGAAGTTTGTGTATCAAACTATAAATTTCATCATAGTGCCAGTTTACTTTTGATTGCAAAGTTTTATCAACGTCATTATCTAATTGATCCCAATGCCCATCAAACCATATTGTTGATACTTCACCATAATTAGTGAGTAATTCAGTTAACTGGGCTTTCATGAATTTGATGTAGGATTCCCAATTACTTTTTTCGGTTCTCCCAGATTTTTTACCAGTCTTTCCTGTCTCCCATTGATAATCTGAACGATACCAATCCAATAATGAATAATAAAAACAAATTTTTATTCCTTGACGATGACATTCATCGGCAATTTCTTTTACTATGTCTTTACCATATTTAGTGTTGGTAATTTTCCAATCTGATTCTTTCGTATCAAAATTACTAAAGCCATCATGATGACGAGTTATCAGGGTTATGTATTGCATCCCGGCATTTTTTGCGATGGACACCCATTCTTTTGCGTTAAAATCGGTTGGATCAAATACTTTTTGTAAAAGTTTATAATCTTCCTGACGAATCCCTCGATTATTCATCACCCATTCGCCATTTGCTAATACACTTGATAAACCCCAATGAATAAACATACCAAATTTCATGTCTTGAAACTGTTGTCGGGCAGCTAAATTTTCTTTGCTCGGAACATAGCTTTGTTGAGCATTAAGAAATAGTCCTAAAATCAATGGCAATAATAACAACAGGTATTTTTTCATTTAGACAGTTTTAATTATTCAATTTTATAAATCCACCATCAATGGGATAATCATTACCAGTAATAAATCCAGCTTCATCACTACATAAATAAAGTGCTAATGCGGCTATTTCTTCTACATTACCCATTCTTCCAATTGGCTGACTTTTAGATAAATTCTCAAACATTTCGTCTTCCCTACCTGCATAATTTTTAGCAATGAAACCATCTACAAATGGGGTATGAACTCTTGCAGGTGAAATAGAATTACATCGAATATTTTCAGAAAGATAATCTCGAGCAACACTTAATGTCATGGCATATATCGCACCTTTACTCATACTATAAGCAAAACGATCTGGAAGGCCTACAATTGCTGCAATTGAGGCCATATTAAGAATTACTCCTTTCTTATTTTTCTTCATCAAAGGAATTGCGCAATGAATTGCATTGTAAGCTCCTTGCACATTCACACGAAAAATTTTCTCGAAATCTTCTGTATATGTATTTTCAGCATTTCCAACATGAGCAATACCTGCATTATTTACCAGAATATCCAGAGCTCCTATGGAATCAAATACTTTCGTCATAGCTGTTTGATCACTAACATCACAACAATGAGCTTTTGCTGATCCACCAGTTGAATTAATTTCTGCAACTACTTTTTCAGCTGCCTCTAAATTAAATTCAATAATATGCACTAATGCACCCTGCTTTGCAAAGAGCTCTGCCATTGCTTTTCCTATACCACTGCCCGCTCCAGTTATTACTGCCGATTTGCTTTTAAGACTAAACATAATTTTTATTTCAATGAGAATATTTCAGTTAAAAGTACCCATTTTTCGCCAGGCTTTGCAAAGGGTAATGGCTTCTGAAAATTCCACATTAATTTTTCCCATTCCTGTACTTTAGCATTTGTATTATCTGATTTTTCTTTCGCTTCAAAACTAAAACTATCGTTTACTTCCATCACCATAAATAATCGGTTACTGATTCTATAAATTTTCATATCAACAATACCGGAAGAACGAATACTTTCAATTATTTCTGGCCATACTTTTTGATGCCAATCATCATAACCATTAATTAATTCCGGGTCATCTTGTAAATCTAATGCTAAACAATATCGTTTCAATTTCTGCAATTTTAAATGCTATTTTTTATAGGAACTACTTTATAACCTTTCCATCCAAAATAAAATACTAGACTAAAACATATTAATGGCACTATATAGCCAAGTTGAATATTTCCAGTTAAGTCGCTTATTAAAGCAAGTAGCGGTGGAAGAATCGCCCCTCCTACTATTGACATTACTATTAAACTACTTCCCATTTCAGTATCAGCATCAAGTTCTTTAATACCTAAAGAAAAAATAGTTGGAAACATGATAGACATAAAGAAAGCAATTGCAATTACAATATAAATTGCAGGCATTCCATGAACAAACATCGCTGCAAGTGATAATAGAACATTGATGCCCGCATATAATGCCAAAAGATTAGCAGGTTTTATAAACTTCATAAAAAAAGTCCCCGCAAATCTACCAACCATAAATGCCATACCGCATCCCATCCCTAAATAATCTGCTGCTTTAATTTTATCAATACCAGAAGCTTTCATAGCATAAAGAATAAAAAAACTCAGCACACAAACTTGAGCTCCTACATAAAAAAACTGAGCTGCAATGGCCCATCTTAAATGTATATGACGCAAAGTGTGTTTTATACTTTTACCAGATACTGAGGCATCTTCCTGTTTTATTTCAGGCAATTTTATTAATGCGAAAATAATTGCAATCAAAACTATCATAGTACCCAAAACAATATAAGGGGTCTTCACCGAGGCCGCTTCTGAAGCAAGTGCTATTTTTCTTGCAGCTTCAGTCATTCCTGCCAAAGTTTCATCGCTGCTCCCTTTTGTCAATATCATTCTTGCGCCAATAATTGGTGCTAAAGTAGCGGCAAGTCCGTTAAAAGATTGAGCGAAATTCAATCGCTGTGTGGATGTTGCAGGATCTCCTAATAACGAAGCATAAGGGTTTGCAGCTGTTTCTAAAATAGTAAGTCCACATGCAATAATAAATAGCGCAGCTAAAAAAAATAAATATTGCTGGGTGTTAGCAGCAGGAATAAACAAGAATGATCCAAGAGCGAATAACCCAAGACCTGTTATAATACCAGTTTTATATCCGTAGGTTTTCATAATATACCCTGCAGGCAATGCCATAACAAAATAAGCTATGAAAACAGAAGAGTCAATAAGCGAAGATTGCAGCGTTGTTAAACTAAACGACTTCTTTAAATGAGGTATCAGAATTGGATCAAGATTATGAACAAAGCCCCACATAAAAAACAATGAGGTTATCATAATAAAAGCAAACCGTGTTGAAGCAGATTTATTAGGCATAGCAAGAATTAGTTATGGAAGAATCGTGCATTTAATCACCATTGTAAAGAAATAGAAAATTCCATAAAAGATAGTGAAATATTATAAACTTGAATTTGATTTCGTTTTAAAATGTTTTTCTAACTTATTAATGATTGCCTGCAAAACATAACTATTGTGCAATTCACCTTCCACCAATTTCCAATCTAGTCTTTTCGACTTCAATCCTCTTGCATTTAAAAGTGGTCGATTATTCTGTAAAACAATACTTCTATTCTTTCCAATTATTTTAATCCTTTCTATCTGATCAGACTGATAAATCACATTTGCTTTTAAACGAATATATTGTTGATCATACCTTATTAATATTTGCCATTCCATTAATCTAAATTACTAATATATTTAGCATTTAGTTCAAATATGCCTATTTAAATTCTATCCGATGTTTGCTATATTTATATTAAATGATTTAAAAAACAGAACTTACGCAATTTAGTTGCTAGATTCTTAGAATAGAATCATTAAATACAGCAGAATCACAAATTTGCAATATGAAAATTTTATTTATCTCTGTTGGCAAATCAAATGAACCCTATGTAGAAGAGGGTATTAAAGATTTCACGGGAAGGATATGTAAATATTATCCAGTAAATTGGCAAATCATTGCTCCTCCAAAAATTGCTGCAAGTCTATCTGAAACTGGGCTTAAAAAAGCTGAAGGACTTCTAATACTACAACAAATAAATCAAGACGATTATTTGGTATTATTAGACGAAAGAGGACAATCATTCGACTCCCCAGGAATTGCACAACTAATACAACAAAGGGGCAATGAAAGCTGCAAGAGGCTTGTTTTTTTGATTGGTGGGGCTTATGGTGTTGATGAAGCAATATTTAAGCGTGCAAATACTACCTGGAGTTTGTCAAAGCTTGTATTTCCACATATGCTAGTTCGATTGATCTTATCAGAACAAATTTATAGGGCATGTAGTATTTTAAGGAATGAAAAATACCACCACATTTAATCAAATGAATTATTTCTAACATAATATTCATCTTTCTTTTTGATTTTCCGATTCAGAATATATTAAATTGCCTGCATGATTACTGTTACCATTGTAATACTTGCCATTACCTGTATAGTTTCCTTTACAGCTTTTTCAAATGAAAAAATAATGGAAGACCTTATCTTCTATCCACCTGCTGTAACCAATCGAAATCAGTGGTATCGTTTTATTACAAGTGGTTTTATTCATGCAGACATCATGCATCTAGCATTTAATATGTATTCCTTTTATTTATTTGGGAGAATGGTAGAAGAAGCCTTTATTCAAATATTTGGAAATAAGGGCAAGCTTCTTTACATTTTTTTATACATGATCGCGCTGGTAGTTTGTTTATTGCCAACCTATTTAAATAATAAA
This sequence comes from uncultured Bacteroidota bacterium, assembly GCA_903927185.1. Lineage (GTDB taxonomy): Bacteria > Bacteroidota > Bacteroidia > Chitinophagales > Chitinophagaceae > Sediminibacterium. The sequence continues at coordinate 7,869 of CAIYLW010000020.1, read as the reverse complement.
GACAATTATCATTATAGAAGTTTAGGCGCTTCTGGTGCTGTATCTGCAGTGATATTTGCAGGCATATTTATTTTTCCAACAATGAAAATGGGATTATTTCTAATCCCTGTGATGGTGCCTGGATTTGTTTTTGGGCCAATTTTTCTTCTTTTATCTGCATATTTAGCTAAACGAGGCCAAGGTAATATTAATCATTCAGCACATATTTGGGGGGGGGTATTTGGAATCATTTTTCTTATTATTTGTAGTCAATTTTTAAGTGACTACAGACCAGTAGAAATGTTTGTAAGTCAGGTTACAGAATACATTAGAAGTTTGTAGGCAAAAGTTGTAATTGTAAAATATGTTTAGACGCTACATGTAGCTTGAAACGATTATCTATTCGATATCCTACCACCCAAATAATTTTTTTATTACTTTCCAATACCCAACAATTTTCTTTTTGAGTTTTAGATAATTTCAAATCAATTAAGAAACGATTAATCTTTTTCTTTTTCTCCATTCCTAAAGGATAAAAATAATCCCCTGATCTAGGCTTTCGTAATAATAGTGGAAATTGAATTTTGTCGTAATCAATTAATGCAAATAACGGATTAGGATTTATCTGAAAATTAGCAGCAGCCAATTTGTTTAAATGAATAATCCCTTGATTATAATGAACTTTCATTTCTACGTCTTCGATTACATAAAAATTAGCTTTCTGTGTTTCATTCTCAGCAATGATCAGCCACTTTCTGTTTTTTATTATTCGATGTGTCAATGATGAAACATAAGCTCCATTATCAGCATCCATTAATTTTAAAATTTCACTTGTTTGTGCAGCACTAAACCCATAGGATTTTGTTATCTCCCATACAATAGTAGTCAAAGACTTTTCCAGTTTTAACTTTAATATTGGAATATGGATTTCAGCTCCTTTCTTTTCCAGTAACCGATATAACTTATTAGCTATTGCATTTTGATAGATATCCGCAACTTCCTTCAACCTTTCAATATTTTCTAAAATATTTTTTTCTACTCCGGGAAAAATGTTTTGAATTTGTGGTATTAAATTATTTCTAAAATAGTTTCTTGTGTATTTATCTGATTCATTCGAAACATCTTCTACAAATTGTAAATAATTTTCTTTTGCATGATTGATAATCTGCTCTTTTCTAAATGGCAGAAGTGGACGAATCAATAGTCTATCATTTTGAAAAGGCAAGATTCCACGCAGGCCAGCTATACCAGTACCTCTAAAAAAATTCATCAACACCGTTTCTATATTATCATCCCCATGGTGTGCCGTAACTATCAACACTTTTTTATCTTCTTCAAATACATGTTCAGTTATTAAATCAGCAAACCATTGGTAACGCAATATTCTTGCTGCTTCTTGAATGGCCACTTTTTCTTGAATAGAAAATTCAGTGGTATTAAATTTTTTGATAAAAATTTTCGATGCCCCATCTAAAGAAGAGACAAATTTTTCATCCCTTATACTATCATTTCCACGTAATTGAAAATTAGCATGAGCTATACTAAAAGAAAAACCAGCTTGCTTTATTAAATCCACTAAAACTATACTATCTACTCCTCCACTTACCGCTAATAACAAATGGCAATTACCCGGATTCCAATCAGGAAATTGTTTTTGCCAATGGCTATTAAATTGAGTATTTAAATTCATGGGTAATAATTAAGCTTTCTTTGCTTCTTTAGCCCATCCATCTTTTAAGCTTACTGTTCTATTAAAAACTAATTGATCTTTAGTACTATCGCGATCAACTACAAAATATCCCTTTCGGATAAATTGAAAAGCCATATAAGGATTATCCGTTTTTAAAGCAGGTTCAGCATATCCATTTGCAATAATTTGAAGGGAATCTTGATTAATATAATCTTTAAAATCACCCTCAGCATTTGCTACATCTTCTACTTTAAATAAACGATCATATAATCTGATTTCAATTTTTGTAGCGGTTGCTGCATTAACCCATTGTAAAGTTCCTTTCACATTAATTCCTGATGTGTCTGATCCACTTTTGCTTTCTGGGATATAACTACAATGTAATTCAGTAACATGCCCCTCGATATCTTTAATTACTTCATCGCATTTAATAATATAGGCACTCTTTAAACGAACCATTTGTCCAGGTGAAAGTCTAAAATACTTCTTAGGAGCTATTTCCATAAAATCTTCCTGCTCAACAAATATGGTATTGCTAAATGGAATAGTTCTGGTTCCAGTAGAAATGTCTTCTGGGTTATTTTCGCTTTCTAATAACTCTGTAGTATTAGGATAATTTGTAATCACAATTTTCAAAGGATCAAAAACAACCATTCTTCTTAGTGCTGTTTTATTAAGACGCTCACGAACACAAAATTCTAACAGACTGAAGTCGATCAAATTTTCTCTCTTTGCCACACCAATTTTATCGCAAAATTCTCGAATACTTTCAGGTGGATACCCTCTCCTTCGCATTGCTGAAATGGTGCTCATCCTAGGATCATCCCATCCATTAACATGATTTTCATTTACTAATTGCAAAAGTTTGCGTTTACTCATTACGGTATACGTCATGTTCAAACGAGCAAACTCATATTGTTTGGATGGAAAAATTTGAAGATTCTCAATACACCAATCATATAAAGGACGATGGGGAATAAATTCAAGTGTGCAAATAGAATGCGTAATATTTTCTATTGAATCGCTTTGTCCGTGTGCAAAATCATACATCGGATATATGCACCAAGCATCACCTGTTCTATGATGGTGTGCGTGTTTAATTCGATAAATGATTGGATCACGCAAATGCATATTGGAACTAGCCATATCAATTTTAGCTCGGACAACTTTTTCGCCATCTTGATATTTACCAGCGCGCATATCAGCAAACAACTGAATATTTTCAGCTACTGTTCTACTTCTATAGATATTTTCAATTCCAGGTTGAGTAGGAGTTCCTTTTTCCTGAGCAATAGTTTCACTACTACTATCATCAACATAAGCGAGTCCTTTCTCCATTAGCTTAACTGCAAACGAATAAATTTGTTCAAAATAGTTAGAAGCATATAATTCTTCTGCCCAATCAAAACCTAACCATTTTACATCATCTTTGATACTCTCTACATATTCAGTTTCTTCGGTGCTTGGATTAGTATCATCAAAACGAAGGTTCGTTTTACCTCCATATTTTTTAGCTAGCCCAAAATTTAAACAGATGCTTTTAGCATGTCCAATATGGAGATATCCATTAGGTTCAGGGGGAAATCTGGTGAGAATAGACTGGTATTTTCCACTATTCAAATCAGCTTCTACTATTTCTTCTATAAAATTAAGGCTCTTGTCTTCACTCATTCTTTTTCTTTTTCTAGATTGCGAATGTACGAAATTGAGGGCTTCTTTATAAAAGCCAATATGCATCCCTTCAAACAAAAATGCCGTTTCGCCTTTATTGTAGGCGAGACGGCATTCTAATTATTTATTAAACTACTTACTTAGAAATCACAACAGATTCAAAAAATGCAGTAGCATCTTCTTTTTTAGCTGCTGGATCTGATGAATAGTATAATACCTGATGTAGTATTGCACCACTGAAAAATAAATATCCGAATGCTTTTTTACCTTTAAGTTGAGGTGCTGTTGAACCTGAACCATCAATTTCAAGATATAAAGCGCTCTTGCCTTTAAATTGAACCACTTCGTCCTTAACTAGAGAAGCTCCTGCCATTTGTCCCATCATTCCCCCTTTAATTTGATCCCATAATCCATCTCCGGATGAAGCAATTACGTCTTCTGTTAATCCCATTGGACTTAAATCAAAAGCCATGCCCATATATGCGATAGTGCTATCTTTTTTGAATGAAAACACTTTAGGTCCATTAGGCAAATCAGTAGCTTCAGGTTTGCCAGGGAATACTACTTTTACTTTTTCTGAAAGATTTTGTTCAGTTGCTTGTGCAAAAGAGGCTACTGCAATACAGCTAGCGATAAAAAATGATAAGATTTGTTTCATATAGTTTATTTACACCGAAAAAATAATACTTATTCTTTTGAAAATGAGAAAATATAGTAACATTATTTATTAAATACTTGATAGTCGGTCATATATTTAATTGAATGTATCATATCATCATGTAGTAATCGATCAACTTCATTAAAACTAACAACTTCTCTAAACCCTTTCATTAAGTTCTCAACTTGCGTTGAGCTCTTTAAAGGTCTTCGAAAATCAAGTGCTTGCGCTGCACTTAATAATTCAATAGATAATATTTTTTCAACGTTATTTATTACACGTAGGCACTTGGTGGCTCCATTCGCACCCATACTTACATGATCTTCCTGATTATTAGAGGAAGAGATACTATCCACAGAGGAAGGAGTACATAATTGTTTATTTTCGCTAACAATACCTGCGGCTGTATATTGAGGAATCATAAATCCAGAATTTAATCCCGGATTCTTAACTAGAAATAATGGCAATCCACGCTGGCCGCTAATTAATTGATAGGTTCTTCTTTCAGATATATTTCCCAATTCACTCATGGCAATGGCTAAATAATCTAGTACTAAAGCTAAAGGCTGTCCATGAAAGTTGCCCCCACTAACAATTAAATCATCATCTGGAAAAATATTAGGATTATCTGTCACTGAATTCGCTTCACGCATGAAAACTGATTGTACATGTTCAAATGCATCTTTAGTGGCACCATGCACTTGTGGGATGCACCTAAAAGAATAGGGATCCTGTACTTGTTTTTTTGAGATACTCGAAATCTCACTGTCTCTCAAATAGTTTCTCAAAGCACTTGCAGTTGCTACCTGTCCTTTATGAGCTCGAATAGAATGGATATGTGGATCTAAAGGTTCTTGAATACAATCAAAAGCGTCAAACGACATAGCACTTATTAAATCGGCCATAGCTATTAAATGCTCAGACTTCTTTAAACAATAGATTCCGTAAGCACTCATAAATTGTGTTCCATTAATCAGTGCCAGGCCTTCCTTGCTTTGCAATTGAATAGGGCTCCAATTAAGGTTTTCCATCACTGTTTTACTAGGCTGCTTCTGTCCTTCATAATAGACATTACCCAACCCAAGTAAGGGCAGACTCAAATGACTCAAAGGTGCCAGATCTCCAGATGCACCAAGAGACCCTTGCGTATAGATTACTGGAGTTATGTCATGATTGAACATATCAACCAGTCGATTTACAGTATCAATTTGAACGCCACTATTGCCGTAGCTTAAAGATTTTACTTTAAGCATCAACATTAGTTTAACTATTTCTATAGGAACTTCCTCCCCTAATCCGCAAGCATGAGAGACCAATAAATTATATTGTAGCTGTTCAATGGATCCTTCATCAATTTGTACATTTTGCAGAAAACCAAAGCCAGTATTGATCCCATAATACAGAGTTCCTGCGTCTTTCATCTTTTTATCAAGATAAGTTCTGCAAGCTATTATCTTTTCTTTAGCATCGGCCGTGATAGAAATTTGTTGATTAAAATCAATTAGATCTTTAATTTGATCGAAAAACAACCAATTGTGATCAAGATGTAAATTATTATTACTCATAATACAGCATTAAATTGAAGATCCATGCTCCAAAATACAACGTTAAGTGTACGAATGTCGATAATTATAATTTGTCTTAAAAATATTTATCTTTTTCATGATTTGTACAAATAAAAACACCCTGAACTATTTAGGTTCAAGGTGTTTTTCGCGAAAATTTTATCTACCAGTTAGTTTGTCTTAAAATATCTAGAAGAAGAGTAAGAACTTGTTCCTGCAGTATTTTTTGCATTAACTCTCCAGTAATAGGTGGTTTTAGATAACAATCCAGATACACTCGTTGATGTGGCAGTAATACCAGAAACATTATATACCAAATTGCTAGAGGTAGTAAAACTGGAAGTTTTAGAAACCTGCACACTATAAGAAGTTGCACCAGTTGAAGCATTCCATGAAAGTTTAGAAGGCACCGTAACTGCGGTTGCATTATTGGCAGGTATACTTAATGTGGGGGCACTAGGAATTGTAACTGGCACAGCAGTAGTGAAACTGTTTGCAATAGAATACGCACTAGTACCTCCTAAATTACTGGCACTAACTCTCCAATAATAAACTGTATTAGAAGCGAATCCTGAAACAGATAGACTTGTTCCAGTTATTCCAGCAGAGGATAATGCTATTGTAGAAAAAGTAGCGCTTGTAGAAATTTGAATATTGTAAGAAGTAGCTCCTGAAGTAGAATTCCAGCTAAGTGTTGCAGACGAAGCTATACCAGTAGCAGCATTTGCAGGAGTTAGTAATGTTGGCACAGAAGGAATAGCTGGAAGTATGGGTATTGAACCAACTATTGAATACAATAATTTATTTACAGTACCGGTTTTCAAACTAGTGATCTTACCCATAGTAGCGTTTGTTGTGATGGCTGCCTGAATCTGCGCAGGGCTGGCAGTTGGATTTACCTGTAGGTATAAAGCAGCCACTCCTGTAACATGTGGTGTTGCCATTGAAGTACCAGAAATAGTATTGGTGGCAGTAGTAGAAGTATTCCAATCAGAAGTAATATTCACTCCAGGTGCATTTATATCTACTAAAGAACCATAATTTGAAAAATTAGCAAATGCATCTTTATTATCTGTAGCACCAACTGTAATTGCCTCCACCACATCAGCAGGAGAAGAAGTGGATGCATCTGCAGTAGAATTTCCAGCAGCGATACAATAAGTAACTCCAACAGTTATTGATCTACGAACAGCATCATCTAAAGCAGTTGAAACACCGCCACCTAAAGACATATTTGCAACTGCAGGATGACCAACTCTATTTGTATTTGTACTATGATCATTCGTTACCCAATCAATACCAGCAATTACACCAGAAATAGTACCAGAGCCAGTGGCATCTAATACGCGAACAGCAATTAGATTTACATTTTTAGCAATCCCATAAGCAGTGCCACCAACGGTACCCGCAACATGGGTACCATGTCCGTTTCCATCAATAGCCAATCCACCTGAAGTTACAGCATCAAAACCAGTAACTGCTCTGCCTCCAAAATCAGTATGAGAAAGAAGAATACCACAGTCAATGATATAAGCATCTACGCCAGTTCCATTTTGGGAATAATTATATGTATTATTTAAGGGCAAAGCTGGTTGATCTACTCGATCTAATCCCCAAGAAAGTGGGTTAGATTGTGTGTTAACTAAATTTACAATTTGATCTTGTTCAATATAAGCCACTCTTGAATCATTTCTTAGAGTAGTAACTGCTGCATCTGATAATTTTCCTGAGAACCCTTTAATGGCAGTTTTGAAACGGCGTTCCGTTCTAAAGCCATGTTTCGTTTCAAACTCATTAGCAGCATTATCTACATCACTTTTAGAAGTAGTTTCTTTAAGAACCACAATATAAGATCCAGTAATAAATTGGGGCGCATTTGCTGATCCCATTAATGGAGCTGTGGATTGTTGATTATTAACAACAGAACCCGGGGCAGATTCGGCTAGTTTTGAATTTTGTTTTGTACAACTAATTATGAATGAAGAAATTACAATAGATATAAGGAGTACACGATTAAAAATTGATCTCATAATATTATTTAAAATTAAAAAGTAAAGTAGATGTTTTATATCTAGTAATGCGACAAGCATTCTTCAATAAATAATACGCTACCATCAATATATGAATGATTTGATTGATTAAATATTAATATAAATAATATATCACTAAAAGGATAGCAAATCATCTTCAAAAGCAAGCTATCTTTATTATAATTATTTATTTATATAAGATTTTGGGAAATAACTAGATTTAAAAAAAATAAATTAAATACTTTCTTTATGCGTCCAATGTGGATACCATCAAAC